>CAYVFC010000057.1:0-45842 GCA_964450715.1 uncultured Sandaracinaceae bacterium
GCCGGAAGCGCAGGCCAGGGCGGCGAGGGCGGCGCGGCCGGCGAGGGCGGAACGGCCGGCGCCGATGCGGGCGCGGGCGGCGTCACCCCGGAGCAATACGCGCAGGCGGCTGCCAGCCAGCTGTCGAGCAAGCTGCTGGTGGTCCTGATGGACTTCGCGGACAGCGAGTTCGTTCCCTCGGCCGAGCAGGCCCAGGCCGACTGGGCCGAGCTGCTGTTCGGCACCGAGATAAGCCAGGGCAACCATTTCTGGTACGAGGTGTCGCACGGCCAGTTCCAGCTCTTGCCGGCCGAGGAGAACGGGGGCACGCCGAACGACGGGGTGGTGCACGTCAAGCGGCCCGAGCTGCGGCCCACCTCGGCCGACGGGCAGCTGGTCATCGAGGACCAGGGCTGGTTCCAGGACACGCTGGATCAGCTGGCCACCGACGGCGTGGTGGATTTCGCCTTCTTCGACACGGACGGAGACGGATCGCTCGGCAACACCGAGCTTGCCGTGCACCTGATCCTCAACATGGAGTACGAGAACATCGCCCTGGCGGCCGCACAGGCCAACATCCTGCTCGGCGACTGGATCACCACCACCGGCCACACCATCGCCGGTACCGGGCCCATCCTGGAGCGCTTCGCGCGCGGCCAGTACAGGCAAATCGCGATCGGCGTGCACATGCACGAGCTGGCGCATCACATCTTCGACCTCGACCACTTCGTCGCGCCCACCGATCACGGGCTGATGGGTCAGGGCGCCTACGGCGGCAACAACGCCGTGCCCACCCACCTGGTCGGGTACAACAAGGTCAAGTGCGGCTTTGCCTCCATGACCGATGTATCCGAGCCCGCCATTGGCATCGAGCTGCACAGCGCGCATACCGGGCAGTACAACCTCATCCGTATCCCGCTGGCCAACGGCACCTTTCTGCTGCTGGAGAACCGCGAAGCGCGCGGCTACGACGCGTCGATCCCCTTCTGCGAGGGGCATACCGGCGGCCTGTTCGCCACGGTCACCAACACCCATCTGGTCCCGCTGGGCATCGCCACCCTCGAGTCCGAGCACGACCTCACCGACTACGACCCGCAGAGCTCCGAGGTCTGCGACACCTACCTTGTGGCCGGGCACAACGAACCGTTCAGCATCGGCGGCTACACCATCAAGAACGTATCCCAGGCCGGGCCGGTCATGACCTTCGACCTGGAGAAGCTGCCCGTGGTGCCGGCCATCGAGCACTACAAATTCAACTACTGGGTGGACGATCCGGACCGCGAGGGCTACCGCAAGTGGCACACCCAGATGGCGGTTGAGAACGGCTCGATCGACATCGACGCCTCGGGGTTCGTGGACGGCGACGATCCCACCGCTACTTTTACCATCAGCATGACCGCCTTCTACAACACCTTCGACCGGCAGAAGGTCAACTCGTACGCGAGCTGGAGCGAGTCCTCGGATTACCTCGAGCTGGAGATCCTGCCCATGACCCCGGGCGAGTTCCCGCTCGACGACACCATCATCCGTTTCTCCCTGGTGCAGGGCGCCCCTTATTCCCCCACGGCCACCGTCAACGTGAGCCACCAGGGCTTCAACACCTCGTTCCGGTATATAAACCTGCCGAGCTACTGAGGAGCGGTGAACAGGGATAGATGCATCAGGCGATCGGAACCGAGAGAGATGAAGCGCGCGGATCGGGCAGGGTAGGGTGCGGTCGTTCTTGTTGACGCGGGTCGGAATGTTGGCCGCGCTCGCCGCGCTTCTGCTGGCGGTCGCGGTCGGGGGCGCCTCTCCGGCGCTTCTGCCCGAGGTGTACGCCAGAACGCTCTTGCCAGCGGCGGCCGGGACGGGCAGCGGGGTAGCGCTCCTGTACTGGATGGCCTACCGTCGCGGCGCGGTTCGGCTCGAACAGTTCTGCTGGCTGCTGGTGTCCCTCGGGCTCGGCAAGGCGCTGGTCTCCCTGGTGCTGCTCATCGAGCCCGGGGCGCTCGATCCGCGCCGCTTTGGCTACTGGATGCCGCTGCTGGCCGGGCCGGCGGCCGTGGTCTGGGCGGCCGCCTTTCTGGTCGAACGCAGGCTGGGGCGTACGCTTGCCCTGTTCAACGCGCTGCTGGGCGCGCTGGCGCTGGCCGCGGTGCTGGTCCACAACGCCGGGCTCTTCCACGGCGCGTTGCGCGGCGAGCATTTGCGGACCTGGAATGTCTACCACTACTACCTAGGCACCAAGTACTTCGCCGAGCTGGGCTACCAGGATCTGTACGCGGCCACCCTGGCCGCGGACGACGACTGGCAGGCGCACAAGGCCGCGCTTTCCGGGAGCGCGCGCGAGCGGGCCGATCGAGTCCAGGACTACAGCCACATCGACCGCACGCGCGACATGCGCACCTACCGGGTGGTGCCGCGCCGCGAGCAGACCCAGGGGTACGATCGCGGCGCCTTCAGCCCCGAGCGCTGGCAACATTTTGGGGAGGATACGCGCTGGCTGCGCTCGCGCTACCACGCCGAGGGCTGGCGTTCGGTGCTGACCGACTGGGGCCTGAACCCGACCCCGGTCTGGATCGCCATGGGCGAGGCGCTCGGTAACCGGATCGCGCTCGACAGTCCGGCATTTCTGCTCATCGCCAACAGTGACCTGCCGCTGTTCGGGCTGATGTTCGTCGCGCTCTGGTGGGCCTTCGGATTGCGCGCGGCGCTGGTGGCTACCATCTGGATCAACGTCATCCACTTCAACCGCGGCAGGCTGGCCGGAGGATTTCTGCAGTACGACTGGCTGGCCAGCATGGTGGTGTCGCTCTCCCTCTTTCATCGCCGCCGTCCGGCGCTGGCCGGCGCCGCGCTCGGCTGGGCGGTGATGACCCGCGTGTTCCCGCTCTTGCTGGTCCTACCCTTGTTGGTGCGGGCGCCCTTCGATCTGCTGCGCGGCAGACAGGTTCCCGGGCTGGGGCCGCGCCTGGCGCGGCTGCGCCTGCTGGTGGGCCTGGGCACGGCTTGCCTCTTTCTCTTTCTCTTCTCGCAGACCAACAGCCGGGACTGGCCCGCCTGGTCGGAATGGGTAGAAAAGATAACCCTGCACCGCGCAGCGCTCGACCTGGATCCCATGCAGATCGGCGTGGGCCGCCTGGTGCAGCACCGGCCCGCGGTCGACGACTTCTGGGCCTCGCGAGGCGCCGCCTCCTTTCCCGACCCGGCCGGCGACGCCGTTTCGGTCGCGCTCGGCCTGCGCATCGCGGGCGGCCTGCTGCTGCTCGGCGCGCTCTGGCGACGGCGGGACCGCGACGCGATGATCCTGATGCTCTTCGCCGTCTTTCTGGCGGTCACTCTGACCCGCTACTACGCCAGCGCCTGGGTGCTGCTGTTCCTATTAGGGGCACACGACCGTTCGCAGCGCATCGCCTGGCCCTCGGCACTGGCCGGGACGCTGCTCTTCTGCCTGGCGGCCTGGTTTTACGCACCGGGCGCTCAGCCGGCCCGCTACTTCTGGGCGGGTTACCAGCTCTATGCCCTGGGGTGCCTGCTCTGCGCGGGCTACGCCGTTTCAACCTTTCTGGGGCGACGAAAGCCGCTCGCTCATGCTGGAGGCGAGTAAAAAGGCCAGCGCGTAGAGGCCGACGCCGGTGGCCAGGACGGCCGAGTAGCCGAGGGTGACCGACAGGGGGATAACCAGTACGGTAGCCAGCACCGAGCAGAAGCCGTTGATGCCGATGCACCAGGGCACCGCGGCCGGGTACCTGGCGTGGATCCAGCTCAACCCAGCCACGAAGGGCAGCCCCATGGCGATGCCCGCCGGGGCCACCAGTGCCATGGTCAGCAGCGACCGCGCCAGATCCCCGAGATGCCAGGTGGCCTCGATCAGCCAGGGCAAGGCCTGACTGGCCGCCACCAGCATCAGCACGATGGCGCCGGTTCCCAGCCAGGCTCGCTGGCGGCTGCCCGCCAGCACGCGTTCCGATCCCCAGGCCCCCAAGCCGCTGCTCACCAGCAGCGTGCAGAGCACCACCGCCAGCGCGCGGGTCTGATGGCCGAGATACATGCCGAAGCGGTTCAGCATCCAGACCTCGACCAGCAGGTAGGCCAGGCCCACGCAGGCGAAGAAGAGCGGAACCAGAAAGCGGGCGGCGATGCCGCTCAGCTGCCGGTGGGTGCGCACCACCGGCAGCAGGATCAGCAGCAGCGACAGCGAGAGCATGGCGAACAGCAAGTTGCGCAGCATGATGATATGCGACGAGTTGCGCCAGGTGTCCGACCGGTCGTAGCGGTGGACATCGAAGAAAAAAGGGCGGTCGTCGGTAGCCGGCTGGATGTTCCGGGGGTGAGCGTTGATGAAGCCGCTGGTATCTCCCCCGGCAACCTGGGCGAAGAAGTGGAAAAAATGGTTATAGATAGGGCTGCCGGGCAGGTACTGGAAGAGCACCGGCTTGTCGATGGCGAAATAGATGCTGTAAAAGAAGGGGTTAACCCCGCGGAAATGGGGAGGCGCCATGGTGCGTACCAGCGCGGAGAGCTCCCCTTCCGGGAAGGCGGTGCGCCGGACCAGCACGGCGTAGACGATCTGGTTGCTGACGATGGTGACGTTCCTTTCGGGGTGCCGCTCCCCCAGCCGTCGCAGCGCCCAGACCGCGGTGTTGGCCAGCCGCAGCGTTTCCGGTTCACCGAAACGGATGATGGAGAGAACTCCGCCCGGGTTCAAGCTCTTTAGGTAGTCGAGGAAGGCTTCCCGCGTGTAGAGGTTGTTCTCGTTCAGCGCCAGTGAGCCCGAGGCCAGTACCTGCTTGGTATCCACTCCGCTCAGCTGGATCAGATCGTAACGCCCCTTCTTCGCTCCGTGCACGAAGCTGCGCCCGTCCCGGTTGTAGAAACGCACCCGCGCATCCCGGCCCACGCCGCCCAGCCAGTCGTTGAACTTGCCCCTCACCAACCGGATCGAGTCGGGGTTGATCTCGACCACGTCCACGGAGCGGGCCCCGTGGTAGAGCGCGCACTGCAGGTCGGGACCGCCGCCCAGCCCGATGACCAGCACTCGCGGCCGCTTCCGGAAATAGCCGTGGGCGTAAACCGTCTCGCTGCAGAGCCGCGAGAGGTTGGAGCCGGCGCCGGCGGCCGAGGGTTGGACCTGCCGGCTGTCGCGTCCGTCCCAGCGCACCAGCATGGACCCCGCGGTGGAGTCCTGGGCATAGAACATGTAAGGGTAAGGGTCCTGCGCGTCGGGGACGTCGCTGAAGGCGAAGACCTCGATGCGCCCGGTGGCGTTCCAGCGGTCGTAGACCCGCTTCATCCGCGCCCCGATCTTATGGCTGAACTCCCGGATCAGCGCGACCTGTCCCGAGGGAGAGGGCTCCGGATGTACGAGGAATACCCGGTGCGAATAGAGCACGGTCAGCACCAGCAACGGTAGGGCGACCAGGGCGACGGTCCGCGGTCGCTTGCGTGCGGTCGGGTCGAGCCGTCGCAGATACAGCAGCGCCGCCAGCCAGACCAGCCCGGCCAGCAGTGCGAGCAGCAGCTGGCCGTCGAGCGGCCCCAGCAGCCAGAGCGGAACGAAACAGCCTAGGCCAGACCCGATCAGGTTGGCGGCATAGGCGCGTCCGGGCGCTCCGCCGGTCGAGGAGAGCGCCAGCGTTACCACCACGGCCGCCGCTAGAAAGGGGAGGGTTAGGACGGGGGCGGCGAGCAGGGAGAACAGGCTTTCCGCTCTCAACCAGGGCGTCAAGCGCAGAAAGGCCGCCGGTGAGATGATGAAGACCGCCACGGCGGCGAGCGCCGCCCAGACCAGCATCCGCTCGACCCGGTCGGGATCGAGCCAGCGCGGAACCAGCGTGACTAGGCTTCCGGCCGCGCCGAAACCGAGCAGCGCGATGCCCAGTATCACGTAGAGCAGGCTGGTGCTCACCGCGTAAGAGAGCACACGGGTCAGGTGGACCTCCAGCGCCAGGGTGGCCAGGCTGATGAGGGCGAGCGGCAGCAGGGCCACGGGGCGGCCGCTCGGGTACGGATCCTCCCCCGGGTGTGGGTTCGATTCGGACACGTCCTCTGGGCTCACGTTCAGGGTTACTGGAAGACGAAGGGTAGCGAAACCCGGGCCGCCTTGCGCCTCGGCTTGGGAAAACCGGTCTTCTTGATAGCACTCGCCAGGCAGCTGGCAAAGGTCCGGCTCTTGATGGTTCCCCCGGCTCGCCTGGCGGCGCTCACCCGACCGTTGGTCTTGATGGTCCAGGACAGGACCACCCGCCCCTTCAACCGCGGCCTCTGCCGTCGCGCTTTCGCGTAGCAGCGCTCCATTTCCGGGAATGCCTCCTCGGCTGCTTCCATCAACTCGCCCTGGTCGATCTTTCCGCCGCGCACGCGCAGCAGCTGGGAGACCATGCGCACGCTGCCCTGTTTCTCTTCGGCCCCGCCGGTCTCGGTCTCGGCCGCCTCGGCCTTCTGGTCGGTCGCGGCTTCTTCGGCGCTCTCGGCCTTGGCCGCCTCGGTCTCTTTCGCCTCGTCCGTCGCCGCCTCTTCCGCGCCAGCGGTCGTCGGTTCGGCCGCGGCACCCGGTTGTTCGCTTCCGGGCGCTGCGGCGCCGGTCTCGGCCGCCCCGGGTTGCGCTTCACCGCTTGCGGTCTCCACCGCGGTGGCCGCCTGCTTTGCCGGTTTCGCGAAATACTGCATGTAAACGAAGACGCCGCCCGCTACCAGCGCCAGCAGCCCCGCTCCGATCAGCAGCTTGGGTAGAGCGGATTTGGGTTTGATGTCTATATCGTCGGGCAGAAGCGCCGCGTCCATGGCCGCGGGGGCGGCCGCCGGAGCAGCCGCGGCGGGCGTCACCCCCGCCGCAGCGGCAGCGACCTGCGGTTGTACGGCCTGCGCTCCCATCGCCTCGGGTGCGGTCCGTACCGGCGGCTGTTGCCTGGCGGGCAGCACCAAAGTCGGCGCTTCCGTCGCTGGAAACGGAGCGGGCGCCTGGGGCTCGCCGGTGGCCGGTGCCGGTTCGGGCGCGGGCGGCTTCATCTCCATGGCCTCGCCGTACAGCTCCTTGAGCTCCGGCGAGACGGCGTAGCCCACCAGGGTGGCGCCGCTCTGTACCGGCGGCGTTTTCGTATCGTCTGCTGCCTGACTTCCGACCCCGGGCATGGTCGTGGCCGGAGGCGTAAACCTTGGCTGCGCTCCCTGCGCCTGCCGCGGGGCGGACGCGGATACGGGCATGGGTGCTTGCGGTGGCACGGACGCGGGCTGCGCCGCCTCCGCCCGCGCGGCCTGCGCCACGGCCCCGTAGTCCCGCGTCGTCTGTTCGTCGAAGTTATGCGGAGGGCCGGACGCGGACCTCCACTCGTCCTGGGCCGGGCGCACAGCCTCCGGCGCCTGCATGGAGGCGGGATCGACGCCCATCAAGTGGTAGAGGCCTTCGCGGATGCTCATCGCCGCCGCATCGCCTCTCGCCGCCGCCGGGGATATCCACTGTAAAGCCTCGGCGTAGCGCTCCTCCTCCATGAACGCCTGGGCGAGCGCCTTGCGCCTGGCGTCCGTACCCGGCCCGTCCGGCGCCGCGGCGATGAACGCCGTCCACCTGCCCCCGAGCCGGGCCGGCCGCTCCGCCTCCGGTACCAGCGCTTCCAGTTCGTCGAGCGCCTGCTCATGGTCGGGCGCCAGGTTCAGCGCATGCTCGAGATAGGCGACGCTCTCCGCTCCGTCGGACACCTCGCCCAGCGCGCAGTAGAGGTCGGCCGCCCGCCTCGCGTCGTCGTCGCGGTTGCGCCCGGTGTACAGCTGCGCCAGCGCCGCGATCACCGTGACGTCCGGCTCGGCGTCCAGCACCTGCTCAAAGGCACCTATGGCCCCGTCCACGTTTCCGGTCTGCTCCGCCTGCACCGAGCCCAGCGCGCGAAAGACCGCCGCCCGGACCTCTGGCTCAGCCTCGGGCAGGGCCGCCAGCGCTAGCGCCTGCTCGCTCAGCATCGCTTCCAGCTGCACGAATTGACCCAGGTGCACCAGCGCGCTCTCGGCGCGCTGCATCGCCTTGAGATTGCGCGGATTGGCGGCCACGCTCTGCGCGAACATCCTGGCCGCGCGTTCCGGGTCGCCCAGCATCTGGTCGGCCAGCTCACCGCTCTCGTACAGCGCCAGCGAGGCCGCGGCCGGGTCCACCGCGTTGCGCGCCCACTCCTGCAGCAGCTCGGTCACGTCCGCCAGGGTCTCCCGGTCACCGCTGGCCGCCAGCCAGTTGCGCGCATCGGGCAGCAGCTGCCGTATCCGCTGAAAAGCCGCGTTATCGTAAGGGCCCGCCTGCAGTATGCGAATGAGCTCCAGCGTCTGCGAATCCATTCGCTTTGCATATCACGGATCGCCGGGGGACTCCAAGTCGCAGCGACGTGCGAGCGAAAGCCTCGGTTCGCGGCGGAGGCGCACCGACTCGCCGCTGGGCTCCGCCGCCGCTCGCTGTCCACTCCGTACCGAGCGCCCCCAGATAGGGGTGGAAATCTGGTTTATATTAATCGAAGTATCTCTCGCCGCCGCGTTAACGCGAAGACGGGCGGGCGCGATGCCCGCCCCTACAGCGTTTTAAGCGCAGGAAGGTAGGGGAGGGGCTTGCCCCCTCCCGCGAATCAAAAACGGAACGGCCGCCGCGCCTCGGGCCGGGCTACGGCGGCCGTAGGATCCGTTGCTACCGGTTAGCTTTAGCGCAACTTGATTTTCTTCTTGATGTCGATCTTGCCCTTCTTCTTCTTCCCGTCGGGAGTGGTGACCTCGCCCTTGGCCTTCAGACTACCGCCGGCCGTGCCCTGGCTGGTGTCCGCGCCGCCCTTGGCGTCGAGCTTCAGCTTGATGCCGAACTTGCCCTTGCCGGACTTGCCCTTGGTTTGGCCCGGCGCGGGCTTCTTTTCCGTGGGCTTGGGCTTTGCCGCCGGCTCTTTCTTATCCGGCTTCTTCTTCTCGATGATCTTCGGCTTGATGATCTTCACGCGGGAAGCGGCCTTTACCTCGGTATCGGCCTCCTTGATCTCCTTGTCGATCAAGGTGTACCCCTCGTACTCCTTGAATGCCGTATCCACCTCGGGCAGGCGGGCGCTGAAGGAGCAGGTCTTGCGCATCTTCTTCTGCAGGTTCGCGTAGGCCCGGAACGCCTTTCTCAGCGCCGTCTTCTGCTTCTTGTAGCTCGCCTTTAGCTCTTTGATCGCGGCCTTGACCTTGTCCAGCTCGGCCTGCTTGGCCGTCCAGTCCGCGAACAGCTGCTGGCAGCGGTCGACGGTCTTCTGCTCGTCCTCGCCCAGCACCAGGCTGTCGCAGCCCAGCTTGCCGTACTCGGCCTCGATCTCCTTCACCGCCTTCTTGAGCGCGACGGCCGCCTTCTTCTGCTCCATTCCGGCCTTGCGGATTTGCGCCAGCTGCTTGACCATCTCGCCGTTCTTTTCCTTCAGCGAGTCCAGGTCCTTTTCGTACTTGGCGCAGGTCGCCAGGGGAGCGCACATCCGCTTCTTTTTCGCCGTGTCCATCCTGATCTTGGCCGCGAGCTTCCCCTTCTCGCCCTTCTTGCCGGACAGGGCTGCGGTAGCCTCGTCCTTCTGTTTCTTGAGCTCGTCCAGCTTGGCCTGCAGCTCCGCGATCTGCTTGTCGATCTCACCGAGCGAAGCCTCCTGGGCCGCGATCTCCTTTTCCTTCTGCTGGCAGAGCTCCGGCAAGGGCTGCGCCAGCGCCGAACTGGAGAGCCCGAAGATCGCGCACGCCAGCGTACAGAACATCGCCTTATTCATGGAAAAACCTCCCTTTGTGGATTATTTCGCCGCAAAATGCCCCGATTTCCCCCGGTTGGACGATGATGGGGAGAGAATCTTCTCGTGTCAATCAGCTCCGGAGCTTCTGGGTTTCAAGAATTCCCGGTTTTCTTCCTTTCGCGACGAGCCCGGGGCGCGGGGCCGGATGCTCGGCCGGATCTCCGGTGTTAGACTCGCCGCATGGAACCCACCGGCCCGCTAGAGGGGCTCTCCCGCGAAACCCGCATTCGGCGCGACGAGCAGGGGCGCTGGTTCAACGAGGGTGAGCCGCTTCGGCACGCGGGCTTGATACGCGCGTTTGACAGCTGGATCGACCTTGCCGAGGACGGCCGCTACTGCCTGCGCAACGAGATAAACTGGGCCTACATTACCATCGAGGGCCCGCCGTTCTTCGTCCGTACCTTGACCGTCGGCCCGTCGGGCGAGGTAACCCTGCTGGTCTCGGACGGCCGCAGCTACCCGCTCGACCCGTCCACGCTCCGGCAGGGGAGCGACGGCGCGCTTTACTGCGACGTACGCGAGCCCTCCCTGACCGCCAGGTTCGACCGTCCCGCCATGATGCAGCTCGAGCAGCTGCTCGACGAGGACGAGCAGGGCGTTTACCTGCGGCTGGGCGGCCAGATCGTACGCCCGCCCGTGGTCGACGGCCCGGTGCGCCGACCGCCGGTCCAGGCCAGCGATCCTAACCCGCCCGACGCAGCCGCGCCGGGACCAAAGCCGGAAAAGGGATGACGCTCGTCGGAAAAGCCGCGCCCACCCTCATCGCTCTCTGCCTGGGCGCGCCGCTCGTCTTCTTCTTCGCTCAGGCGGTCACCCGCGCCGAGACCGTCCGCCGCCAGGCGCCCCTGCGCGCGGTGCTGGGAGACGCCGCCTACGAAGCGCTCGCCCGCGGAGAAAAGAGCGAGCATCACTACCTGGGCAACAGCCGGAAAGCGCCCGATTTCACCCTCAAAGACGCCCACGGCCGTCCCTGGCGGCTGAGCGACCACCGCGGCCGGCTGGTCCTGATGAACTTCTGGAGCGTGGACTGCCCGCCCTGTCTGCAGGAGCTGCCCGGCCTGACGCGACTCGCGCGCGAGGCCAGGCGTCGCGGCGACATCGAGGTGGTGACCGTCAACGTCGACGCCGACCGCGATCGCGTGCGCGCGGTGGTGGCGCCCTACACCGGCCTCAGGGTGCTGTTCGACCCCGAGAAGAAGGTGGTCAAGGACACCTACGGCACGCTGCTCTACCCCGAAACCTGGGTGGTGGACGCGCGCGGCATCATCCGCCTGCGCGTGGACGGCGCGCGCGATTGGTCCGATCCCCTGAGCCTGGACGTACTCGGTTTATTCCTCTGACCCCCCCCCTCAATCCCACGACAGCGGATCGAACAGGCTCACCCCCACCGCCAGGCAGACCAGATCGAACGCGGCCAGCATGCGCATCCAGGCCGCGATCTCGCCCAGCGGCGCCCCGGCCAACAGCTCGCGTGTTCCCACCACCCCGCAGAGCAGCGCCGGCGCGACCAGCGGCAGAAACGCCACCGCCAGCACCAGATCGCGCGCCAGCGTGCGCGAGCCCATGGGCGCCAGCAGGTTGCCCGCCGCGGTGAAGCCCACCGTGCCCAGGCCGAGCAGCGCGCTCAGGGGCCCTATCACCTGCAGCAGCTTCACCTGAAAGAGCACCTGCACCAGCACCACCAGCACGACTTCCACCGCGGTCAGGAAGACCATGGCGCCCATCACCTTGGCCAGGTAGATGCTGGCTCGCGGCACGGGCGAGAGCAGCAGCCCCCGCAGCGCGTCCAGGTCGCGCTCGCGATTCCAGTTGCGGCTCATGGCCAAGATGCCGGAGAAGGCCACCGCGATCCAGAGCACGCCCGGGGCCAGCTGCAGCGAGGTGGAGGGGTCTATATAAAAGGATAGAGAGGTCAAGATGGCGATCAGCGCGGCAAAGAGCGTCGTCGCCGTCACGATCTCGCCGCTGCGCAGCTCGATGCGCATATCCTTGAGGAAAAGGATCCAGGCCGTCCGCAGCATGCTCACGACGGCTCCTGCACCCGCCCGCGCTCGAGCCGGTAGCGGCGGTCGGCCAGCCGCTCGGCCAGGGTCGGGTCGTGGGTTACCAGCGCCACGATGGCCCCGCGCGCCCGCTCCTTGCCCACCGCTTCGACCAGCCGCTGCACCGAACGCTCGTCCAGCCCGGACGACGGCTCGTCCAGCAGCAAAAGCCGCGGCCGGTGCAGCAACGCCCTGGCCACCGCCAGCCGTTGCTGCTGCCCGCGCGAGAGTGTGCGCGCCGGGCGCCGGCTCCAGGCGCCTATCTCGAACCGCTGGTACAGCTCCGCTATCCGCCCGCCGGGATCGTCGATCCCGTACAGCCTGGCGAACAGCAGCAGGTTCTCCTCGCCGTTCAGGTCGGGGTAGAGCATCGACTCGTGGGCCAGCATCCCGATGCGCGCCCGCGCCCATCCCGCCTGCCCGGCCTCGTGCGCGCCGAACAGCACCGAGCCGCGGGTGGCGCGGCTGAGCAGCGCGAGCAAGCTGAGCAGCGTGCTCTTACCCGAGCCGTTAGGCCCCTCGATCACCGTGACCGCGCCTGCCTCGAACCGTACGTCCACCCCGGCCAGCGCGCGCGTGCTGCCGAATACCTTGACCAGGCCGCGGCCCTCCACCCTGTCAAAATCGGGCACCATCGCGGGTCAGGGTAGCGCCTGTCCCGGCTGCTGGCTACCGCGGTCGGTTCCAGGGGCGCCGGATCTTTCTCGCCGCTCGCCCATCCCACCCCTTGACCCCGCCGACTTGCTGCTTACGTTCTAGCCGGCTAAGAACGTCCGGAGTTGCGCGACCGAACCATGGAAAAGAGGGATTACTACGAGGTACTGGGAGTCGATCGTTCGGTCGAGGACAGGGATCTAAAGAAGGCCTACCGCAAGCTGGCGCTTCAGCTGCACCCGGACCGCAATCCCGACGACCCCGAGTCCGAGGAGAAGTTCAAGCAGGTTTCCGAGGCCTACCAGGTCCTGAGCGACCCGGAGAAGCGCGCGCTGTACGACCGCTTCGGCCACGCCGGCCTGGAGGGAGCCGGCTACCGCGGCTTTGCCGACGTGGGCGACATCTTCAGCCATTTCCACGACATCTTCGGCGATTTCTTCGGCGGATCCGACATCTTCGGCAGCGGCTTTGGCGGGCGGGCCAGGCGCAACGGTCCGCGCCAGGGCGAGAACCTGCGCACCCTGGCCGTCATTACCCTGGTAGAGGCGGCCACCGGTGTGAAGAAGGAGATCGAGCTCAGCCACCCGGGGCCCTGCGGCGAGTGCCAGGGCACTGGCGCCGAGGGCGGGCAGCGCACCACCTGCCCCCGCTGCCAGGGCCAGGGCCAGGTGGCCCACTCCCGCGGCATGTTCCTGTTGCAGACCACCTGCCCCGAGTGCGCCGGCATGGGCAGCGTGGCGACCAAGGCGTGCGGACACTGCCAGGGCAGCGGCGAGGTCCCGGTCGAGCGTAAAGTCCGCGTCACCTTTCCCGAGGGCATCGACGACGGCCAGACCCTGCGCGTCTCCAACCAGGGCCTGCCCGGCCTGCGCGGCGGCCCGCCCGGCCATCTCTACGTTACCGTCAGGGTCGAGCCCAACCCGCGCTTTCAACGCGAGGGCGTCGATCTCATCCACGAGCTGCGCATCACCTTCCCCCAGGCCGCGCTGGGCGACGAGCTCTCGGTCGAGAACCTGTACGGAGAGAAAAGGAAACTCAAGGTCCCGGCCGGCACCCAGCCTGGCGAGGCCCTGGTGATCGAAGGGGAGGGCATGCCCTACCTCAACCGCGGCGGCCGCGGCGACCTCATCGTCGTGGTACGCGTCGTCGTACCCAAGAAGCTCTCCTCCCGCGCCAAGAAGCTATTAAAGGAGCTATCCGAAACCCTGGCCCGCGACGCCGGCTAACCCGGGCGGGCGCAAGGCCCGCTCCTACAGCGTCCGAAGCGCGCAATCACAGGGCCCGCCCCTAGGGGCCGGACGGCTTGTTCTCTGTATCCTTCGACTTCCCCCCGGCCGCCGGCAACACCCGCGGCAGCCCCAGCAGCTTGCCCGTGTCGAGCCAGCTGTACACGCCGTAAGTCTGCAACACCCGCCGCGTGTAGCGCTGGGTCTCCGGGTAGGGAATGCTCTCGATCCACGCATCCAGCTCCAGCCCCGAACGCTCCCGCAGCCACTTGTCCGCCGCCCCGTGCCCGGCGTTGTAGGCCGACGGCACCACTCCCGCGTTGCTCGGGTAGCGTTGCCACAGGTACTTGATGAAGCTCGCCCCGATGCGCAGGTTGATCTCCGGCTTGCGCAGCGAGCGCGGATCGCTCGCCAGCCCCAGCGAACGGGCGTGCGTCTTCGCGGTGGGCACGATGAGCTGGATCAGCCCGTAAGCGTGGGCCGGCGACACCGCGTTGGGATCGAACCCGCTCTCCTCGCGCGCCACCGCCCGGATAAAGGCGGCCGGTACCCCCGACTCCCCGGCCACCGTCTCGATCAGCGGCTCGTAGGCACGCGGGTAAGCGATGCGCCACATGGCCCTGGCCTTGCCCCGCGGTGTGGTAGTCGTGAACGAGCGCAGCCGCCGCCGCACCAGGCGCGCCGCCTCGGGGTGCGCCCCGGCCTGGTGCAGTAGCGCGGCCACCAGCCACAGCGTGCTCCGGTCCGCCTTCTCCCCCAACGCTCCCATTCGGCTGAGCTCCTTTTGCGCCAGCTCGTACTCGTCCACCCGCAATAGCTCCAGAGCGCGCACGAACTCCTGTCGCTGCATCAGCGGTCGCTTGGGAAAGGTGAGCGCCACTTCCGGCTCTGAGCCGCCCAGCTCCGCCAGCAGCTGTCCGCTGATAGTCGGGTCCAGCTCGGCCAGCCGCCCGTGCGCCTGTTGCGCGTAGTAGCTGAGCGGCCCGGAGCGGATGACCTCCTCGTACTGTTTCGTCGCCTCGGCCTTCCGTCCCAGGTCGGCCAGCGCCCGTGCTCGCCAGTAGAGCGCGCGCCCCTCCATGCCCTCGGTGAACTCGTCCGGACCCTCTTTAATCAACTTATCCAACTGCCCCAACGCCTCCGCCGGCTTGCCCGCCTGCCGCGCGCGCCGCGCCAGCTCGAAGCGCGCCACCGGCCGCATATCGCCCCCGGGGTACTTGCCGATCAGCTTGCGCAGCCTTCCCAGCCCGGCCGGCTCGTCATCCGCGTCTATCTCGCAGAGTGCTGCTTTGTAGGCCGCGTCGTCCGCCAGCCGGTGGTGCGGCGCCTCGGCCTGCAACCGCTCGTACTGCTCGATCCCCTTCGCGTACTCGCCGGTACGCAGGTAGGCGCGCCCCGCGTAGTATCGCGCCCAGGCGCGATCGTCCCCCTTTGGGCACTTGTCGGCCGTCTTGGCCAGCAATCCGGCGCCGGTCGTACGCTGGCGTTGCAGTAGAAGCGTCCGCCCCTGCTGCAGCCGAGCCTGGCAGAGCGCTGCCGCGTCCCTCTTGGCTTGCTTGGCCAGCCCGGCGTAGAGCGCCTCAGCATCTTTATAGCGCCGTGCGCGCACCAGCGCATCACCGCGTACGAACTGCTCCTCGACCGGCGGCTCGGCCATGCTCTTGCGCAGCTTGGCCGGAAGCCCGGTCAGCACCTTTTTCGCCTTGGCCTCGGCCTCGCGTCCGGCAGCGCTCAGCGGCGCTCGGCTCGAGACCCTCCAGTACAGCCGCAGCGCCTCTTGCCTGTCCTCGGTATCCCCGCTCTTGGCCAGATGGTCGGCCAGCGGCATGGCGATGGAGGCCGCGCTCCATTTTGACGAAGACTGGCGCACCAGCCGCCGCAGCAGCTCGACCGCCTCCTCGTTGCGCCCGAGCTTAATCAGTGCGAGCGCCCTCAGCTTGCGCGCCCGCCACGCGCCCGGCCACCCCTCGCGCAGCAGGTTCGCTTCTACCGCGGCGGCCTCTGCATCGGCTTTTACATCGCTTCGGTTGCCCCCCTTGTTGCCGGTTTTCGCGCCTTTCCTGCCTCCCATCGAGCTGCTCTTCTCGCTTCGCTCCAACAACAGCTCTGCTCTTTGTAGCCGCGCCCACTGCGACAGCGGATGTGCCGACAGCGCGATCTCCCCCAGATGCTTCATCCGCGTCTCGTCGTCGCCCGCTGCTCTGGCCGCCAGCCAGTGCAACCTGCCGGTCACGGGCTGCCTGGACTGCTTCAGCGCGCCCTCCGCCAGCCCGAGCGCCCTGGCCTTGTCGCTCGCGGCCAGCGCCTTTTCGATCTCCAACTGCACCGAGCCCTCTTCCGGCCGCACCACCGCCGGATCGAACAGGTTCGGATCGGCCGGGGGGCCTGCCGCGGCCGCGTCCATGTGCTCGGCTTCGGCTTGCACGCGAGGCGCATCACCGCTCAGGGTGAATACCGCAACGGCCGCCCCCAGGACGACGGCGATAGCTAAAAGGCGCATGGGCACAGATTAGAGAGAGCCCCGGGTAGGCGCAAATTACCCATGCATCCGCGCCATTCCCGCGCCCGCGCCGCCCCTCGCGTCTTCCTTATAATACCGAAGACCGCGCACCGCCACCCCCGGCCGCCCCTCGCCTCCGGCCCGTCCCCGCCGTCCCCTCCTCTTTTAATATCTTCCCCGCCGCCCCCGCCCGGCCGTGAACACCTCTTCTGCCTCCATCTCCGCCCGCAACTCCTCGCGCCTGCTCTGCTCCGACTGCGCCCGCCGCCTATGCGTCTCCACGGCCTTGCGCTCCCCGATCGCCTCCTGCAACCCCTGCTGTGCCTGCTCTAGCTCCGCTTGCCGCTGGTCGCGCGCCCGTTTGGCCCGCTGCCGCTCCCTCCCTAGCTTCCTGCTCTGCTCCGACAGCCGCCCCGCGTACGCCGCCTGCCGTTGCAGCCACAGCGCGCTCCGCCCCTCGACCGGCACCCTCCCCAGCTCGACCAGCTCCCGCCGCGCCCGCTCGTGCTGCTGGCACCTCTGCTCCGCCCGTCCGAGCTCCGCCTCGGCGCGCTCCAGCGCCTCCCTAAGCTGCGCGGTTTCCTGCTCGGCTTCTTGCTGCCGCGCCTCCCGCAGCCTCTGCACCGCCTCGAGCCCGTCCGCCTCGCGTTTCACCCTTCGCCCTCGCCTCGCTCCCTCGCCTTTGCCCTCGCCCGCTACTTCCCATAAATGTGCTTGCCGATGCGCCGCACCCGCTTCATCTCCTCGTCGTCCATCGGCCCACCCCCGAGCGCTTTCAGGTTCTGCTCCATCTGCTCCGCCGTCTTGGGCCCGGTCACGCACACGTTCACGTCCGGATTAGACAGCACGAAACGGAAGCAATCGGCCGGTTCCAGCGGCTGCTCGCCCTCGGGCATGAGCTTGGGTTTGAGCAGCTTGCCCCAGCAGGTCGCCGTGAAGATGACGATCCCCGGCCGCTTTTCCTCGGGCAGAAACGGGAAGATGTCCTGCTCCGCCCCCGGGTGCACCGCGTTGTACCGTATCTGATAAAAGTCGATCGGCGCCTGCACCTCCCCGCGCGCCATCTGCCCGAAAAGCGGCCGCTTGTGGCTGGACATGCCCACGAAGCGCACCTTGCCGCTCTCGCGGAGCCCCCGCACCCGCTCCACCAGCTTCCCCTGCGGCGCCTTGTTCACGCTTCCCAGCACCATCAGGTCAGCCTGCTCGACGCCCAGCTTCTTGAGCCACCGCTCCGCAAATCCCTGCAGAAAGAACCCGCCCACGGTCGGCTTGGACAGCACGATGCACATCTTCTCCCGGTGCGCCGGAGCCAGGTTACGGATCGCCTTCACCATCTCCCCCCGCTTGAGCAGCGACAGGTAGAAGTAGTTCACCCCGTACTCGTGAAACGCCTTCTCGATAGCCGCGGCCGGCACCCCGTACCCGGAAGCCAGCCCCATGCGGCTCACCATCAGCCCCGTCTTGCCAAAAGCGACCTTCTCGGTTAAATCCATCCCCGTCCTCCCGCTTTCCGTTTTCCGCTTCGAACCAGCGTCCTCAATCTAACCGATCGCTTGCCCGGGACAAAAGCCCCCCGCCGCCGCGTAGGGGCGTGTCTCGCCCCCGCCCCCTCTCGCGACCCGCCCCCTCTCGCGACGCCTCCCCGGTTGTGGTAAGCCACCCCCCTGCAACGTGTCCTACACCTTCGACATCGGCGTTCGCTACCTCAGGTCCAAGAAGCGGGCCACCGTCTCCGCCATCACCTTCATCGCGGTCACCGGCGTGGCCCTGGGCGTGGCCGCGCTGCTGGCCGTCATGTCTATAGCCTCCGGCTTCCAGAAGGAGTTCCGCGACAAGGTCCTCGGCGTCAACGCCCACGTCCTGGTCATGAAGTACGGCCTCGACTTCGACGAGTACCGCGACGTGGTCGCCCGTGCCCGCAAGATGCCCGAGGTCAAGGGCGCCGCCCCCTTCTTCATCGCCGAGATGATGCTAGCCCGCGAGGACCGCCTTTCCGGCGTGCTCGTCAAGGGCGTTGACCCCGAGCTCATGAACGGCGTCCTGGACCTGCCCAACCAGATCGTCGCGGGCTCGCTCGAGGGCCTGCGACGCCCGGACGCAGCGCCGGCCGTGCATCCCGACGACCTCGACCGCGAGCGAACCGGCGCCGAGGAGCTCGATCTGGACGAGTACTTGACCAACCTCGCTGACGAGGCCGACGATGAAGAAGCCTCCGCCGACGCCGGCTCGCAGGCGCCCGCCGCCTCCACCTCGCCCCCCCCGCCCGTAGGGCTTGCCCCCGCCCATGCCGAGGCCCCGTCCTCGCCCCCGCCCGTAGGGGCGGGGCTTGCCCCCGCCCTCGCAGATTCCCCGGCCGAGCCCGAGGCGCTACCGCAAGTAAAAGTCCCCACCCCCGAAGAAGTCGAGGCCGCGCTCAAGGGCGCTGCCCTTCCGGACCTTCCGAGCGACGAGTACGAACAAGCCCTCTTCGACCAGCGCGACGAGCAAGCCAGAAAGCGCCAGGCCCCCGAAAGCCAGCTCCCCGGCATCGCCATCGGCAAGACCCTGGCCGAGAACCTCGATATCCGCGTGGGTGAGCGTGTCCGCGTCATCTCCCCGCTATCCGGCCTGGACACCTCCTTGTGGCGCCCCGGTGCCATCTCCCCCCGCTCCCGCGACTTCCGCGTCATCGCCATCTTCGAGGCCGGCTTCCAGGAGTACGACACCCGTCTGGTTTACGTCGACCTCTTCGAAGCGCAGACCTTCTACGACCAGGGCGACACCGTCACCGGCGTCGAGATCACCTTACACGACATAGACCGCGCGGCGGCCGTGGCTACCGCGCTGGAGCGCAAGCTTGGCGGCGGCCCCTACCACACGCTGGACTGGGAAGACCTCAACCACAACCTCTTCACTGCCCTCAAGATCCAGAAGGTCATGCTCAGCCTGGTCATGACCACCATCATCCTGGTCGCCGCCTTCAACGTCATCGCCACCCTCATCATTATCGTGCTGGAGAAGCGCCGCGAGATCGCCATCCTCAAGGCCATGGGCGCCACCGATACCGGCGTCATGGGCATCTTCCTGGTTCAGGGAACGGCCATCGGCCTGCTCGGCACCCTCATCGGCCTGGCCGTCGGAGCGGCCACCTGCGTCTACCTCACCGCTTACCGCTTCCCCCTCGATCCCAAGGTCTACCTAATCGACCACCTCCCCCTGCGCGTCAGCGCCTGGGAGTTTATCCTCACCGCCCTCATCTCCGTCGTCATCTGCGTGGCCGCCACCCTCATCCCCAGCTGGTGGGCTGCCCGCCTTTTACCAGCCGAAGGCATCCGCTACCAGCAGTAGTAGCGTGCCTTGCGCTCGACCTCTTTCCCCAGTCATTCCGCGCCCTTCCGACGCCATCCCCCCGCTCCACCCCGCCTCCACCTTGACAGCCGCCCCCCCATGTTTTACCTCCTGTTTCGCTCCGGTCATCTGCCAGGCCCGAGCCACGCGGGAGTAACTCAGTGGTAGAGTGCAACCTTGCCAAGGTTGACGTCGCGGGTCCGAATCCCGTCTCCCGCTCCGAATAAGTCAGGAGAATCAGTCGGTTAGAGAACGCCTCTAGCCGGCTTTTTCTTTGGGAGCACCACTTCGGGGTTTGGAGCACCACTGGGAGCACCACCACGAACCCTGGAAGCAGCTTTTCCCTCCTCGATCTCAACGGCATTGTGGTGCTCCGCGGTACCACCCGTCCCTGGAGCACCACCTGTAGGCGAAGCTCCAGCCGCCGCCCCCTCCTTGGGAGTGAACAGCTCGATAACCTTGGCGATGCCCTCGCGCTGCTCGTCCGCGTTGACGGTCGAGTAGTGGTCCTGCATGCGCTGGGTGAGGTGCCCGCTGATGCTGCGGGTGACGATGGATTCCATGTTGGCGCGGCGTGCCAGGTCGTTGAAGGTCCTGCGCATGCCCCGCTGCGTGAACGGGTGTCCCAGCCCCATCTCCGCGGCGGCGTCGGCGAACGGCTTGTTGAGCACCGTGGGCGCACGAAAGCCGCCCGTCGTCGACGGGAAGAGCAACTCCGAGTCCTTCTGCTCGTCCGTCGTGAGCTGGGTTTCGACGTGCCACCGCAGGACCTCCATGGCCTCCTCGGGCAAGTCGATGCTGTAGCGGCGTTTCTGCTTCGTGGTGTTCATCACTTCCGTGCCCCGGGTCTGGGAGCGCCGCACTCGCATGCGGTTCCGGTCCCAGAGCACGTCAGCTTTCGGTCCCGACCTGCGCAGGGGACGAAGCGTCGACGGACGCAGCCCCGTTATGAAGCCCAGGTAGGACATGGCGTAGTGCTGCGGGTACAGGGCCCGCAGCCGTTCGAGAAAGGGACCCACTAACTCCCAGGTGAGCGAGTTGGGCTCCTCCTCCGTATAGACGACGTGTTCCGACAGGTCGAAGTTCTCGACGCCATCGGTCGCGAGCCGGGGCAAATCGTACTCGCGCTTGGCGGCCTTCATGATGACCCTCAGGATCGAGAGCCACCCGTTGGCCGTGGTGGGTGCGTAATCGCCGGCGGCGATCAGCTCGCAGATGCCCCGCTGCCACTCCTCCACGTGCGTGACGTGGATCTTATCGATGTACATCTCCCCGAAGCCGGGGACATGCCTCTTGGCCTTCTCGCCGTAGGTTCCGGCGATCAGGTGTTCCAGCGTGCACTTCCAGCGGGTCCGACCGGCACTGCTCCTGATCTTTCCGCCCGGCGCTCGCTTCTTCTCAAACGTCGAGACCGCGTAATCGCCGAAGTGCACGCTCGGTCGCCGGTCCCGTACGAACCCGGCGCGAACGCGCTCGCGCTCCTCTTCCAGCCACTTGAACGCCCTCACAGCCGTGGCGTCCGGCACCACCCTCTTGATCTCCTTCAGGCGTCCGGTCGTCGGGTCTGTGACGCGCGCGCGCACCAGATGTCCTCCGCCTCTCATTTCCCAGACGCCGGGGAACCGGGTCGACCTGACCCACCTCTTCCACCGCCTGGTCCAGTTGTTCTCTGCATTCTTCTTGCCCATGTGCATCTCCATCTCCATGTGGAGGCGCACCCGGACGATCCGCCTCCAATGTAGCAGGAGCACCTCCCCGCAAAAAGCGGTCCAGCTCCGCCAGCGCCCACATCCAGGTACCCCGCCCCCCCCCGCCGCCCGGCCGGCACGAGCCGTCCCTCCAGCTTCGCCTTGCGAATTGCGGCGGTACTCTTGAATCCGCAGTATTCCGCCGCTTCCGCGGTGGTCAAATACCTCCGCGCTCCGGCCCCCCGGCCAAGATCGTCGCTTTCCGTCCCTGGCCGGCCGGCAGCGTCCGTCCGCATTCGCTTCCGTGGTCGCAACTCGTCCACGGAATAAATCTAAAACCAGTTCAGAGACCCGTCAGCGCCGGTATTCGGAGTGCGGCCGAATACCGGGGGGGTGTAATCGCCAAAATCCCCTCGACTGCTCGTCCTCTACCAGGCCGGTATCGTGTTATCGAGCACGTCACGCCACCCGGTCCACTCCTTATCGATCTTGCGTCGCCACCGCCGTATTCGGTCTTCCCAGAGGACGCGAGCATCTCCGAGGTTCCCGTCGATCGGCTCGAGCTCGCGTGCCGCCGCCAGATCCCGTACCGCGGACGGCCTGGGTTCGCCGAACCCGCGCACGTGGTAGTAGGCCCGGACACCGAAATAGAAGGCACGCAACTCCGGGCGCTCCGCCGGCTTGCGTTCGGCAACCGCCTTCCGCACGAGCGGTAGCGCCTTGGTTTCGAAAGCCGCCCGCTTCGTTTCATCGAGCCCGCGAAACCAGCCGTCCAGAGAGCCCTCCCGGAGAAGCGTGGCTACCATGCTCAAGAACTCCGGATTCCTGAGCAAGTGCACGAACGTCACCCCCGAGCCCGCCGCCGTCGACGCCGCCTCCACCACCTCCGGCAGCGCCATGGACACCCACGGCGCCATCTGCTCCGCCTTCGTCCCCCTCAGCCCCTCGCGCCGCCGCGCCTCCCGCCGCATCGCTCGCATGAGCTCAACGTTCAGCGTCTGCTCGACCGCCAACGCGATCCCCCAGCACGAGGCCGCTCGCCAGCCCGACCGGTCTAACTTATCGTAGCGCTCCTGCGCCATATTGGCCGAGGTCCCCATGTCCTTTCTATAGCTTACTTCGGACCTCCCGGCCCGGCCACCAACTCAGACATATTCCAGTTGATGTGTGGACACGTCCCTTGGTGAAACGGGGCGAGTCCCTAATGCGTGAATCAAAATACTCGGAAGAGGTCAAGAAACGGATAGTCGACTTAACTCGAAGGGCCGTCCTGTGAATACCCATCATCTCTCTACGGAGTTCCCGGCCCGTTCCCTGACGCGACCATACTTTCGAAAAGTGCAAGTAGTTGCTGTGCCTCGACGCGGGATAGAATCCCGGGGGGGACGTGCACAGTAGGGAACCGGCCGAAACCCCCCGGTTTTTGGGGTGATTTCAGAGACGCTTTGCCCCCGATTCGGCTGGTGGGATGAGGTCGGATGCCCAGAACGCCGCGCTCAGTGTTGGCTCCCCCTGAGGTACTAGCGCCAGAGTATCCGCCGTTCCGGTATGCAGGGAAATGGAACCGTGTAAGATAGACGGCGTGTCGCTGGATCTGAACATCGCAGTCAGCAACGACGTACCCGCCGCGTGCGTTGAAGATTTCGCTGCCAAAAAGCGGCTCCGGATCGTAACGGGTGCTCCTGGCCTGGGGGAGCAGGGAGGGGGCTTTTGTCTGGAGCGGGAACGTAGCGGACGGCTTGCACACATCTGTACGGTGGATGGCCCGTTGCGCGTCGAGCCAGAAGATTTGGACGAGGCCCTGCTCGCGATGCTTCTCGCCCCTCGATGGCTTTTTCAGATTACTTACAGCGCGGATCTTCCTGAGAGGGATGTCGCCCTTATCCAGGCACTTGCCAAACAGATCGCGAAGACCGGAGACGGAGCGGTCCACGACCCCCAGGAGGATGCCATTCTATGGCCGCGCTCCAGACCTAAGCGGTTTGTAAAGAAACGGGACGAGTCACCGGGACCATCTATTGAGCTTGCGTTCTTCATCCCCGCCGGAACCGGCGGGGCGAAGCTCATGGAGCAGTATCTCCGGTGCTGTCGGCGCTATCTGCCGGAGGCGGTTCCCAGGCGCTACGGCACCTATGAACCGATGCAGCACCGCCTGAATGGCCCGGAGGACGACGCCGAATTTTTACAGTTGGCGGAAGAGCAGTGGCAGGTCGGATACGGAGGAAGTTTCTTTTGGAAGAGTACGACCCCATTTGAAGAAACGACCGTTTTCTTCGGAGATCATCGTCGCTATGCCTACCATATTTCCAATAGCCATGATCCCGGCCGGTCCCGTATACGACCTAGGACGTTGATCACGGGTTCCGTGCTTTCGACCCCCGCTCTCCGCTCGGACCAGTGGGCGGACGCGCTGGCCGGTTTCGTCGCTGCGGTCAGCGCCGCGACCAAGGCATTCTACGCTTGCGCGTCTTTGACGGACTGGGTGTGGCGCGGACCGTCTTGGATCGGCATCCCGGACATTCCGACGTGGATCAGCTGGTACGGTAGCCCGTACCGGGATGCCGTACCTGCGGTCGGTCCCGGTATCGAGGTGCATGACGATGGTGTGTTGGTGCGCCGAGCGCGCCGTCCCGTGAGCACTGAGTTGGCGGGAGAGCACCCCGTACAGCCACCCGCCCGCCTCGTCGGCAGTTACAGGAAAGATCCGCAGCGTATTGCCAGCGAGGTCCCGGATTCAATCCCCGAGGGCGATTTAGAGCCGTAGCAATCCAACATTTTGGTAAGAAATAGCTGACTATAATGGCTTCTGATAGGCATAAAGGGTCCCCTTAGATGGATTCAATCCCCACTACCCCCATGTTGCGCCGCTCGGCCTTCCTCCGGTTCCCTACCGTTGCAGTTCTTCTATTTCTCACGGGTTGCGGATCTTCCCAGGGCGAGCCAACAACTCCGACACCCGCTGTTAAACCGACCTTCCATCAGGCAGAAGAACTACCCGTCTGCTTGGTGCTATCCGGAGGCGGTCCGAAAGGCCTTGCGCACATCGGAGCGATTCAAGCCATCGCTGCCAATACGGATCTGAAAATCGGTTGCGTTGCCGGTACGAGCATGGGGGCGCTGATCGGCAGCATGTACGTTACAGCCCCCCAAGACGATATCGCCGACCGCTATCAGGGTTTCATGCGGGCCTATGAGGAGAAAACAAAGGATGAAGCGGGCGGTAGAGGGTTCTTTTTTGCCCTGTTGGGTCTAGCGACTGGCGGCCTCGGATGGGCAGCTGCTGCCGGAGTAGTAGGAGCGTCGAGTACCGATAGAGTAAATTTGAAGATTTAATTGTGCCCCTGGTAAAAACACATTTCCTGTCAGTCTCTCACGGTCTGCTTCCGTACTTAGGACAATATTTTTCATGCGAGAGTCAAATTGCGGCGTAGAGAGTAAGCAGCTTACCGTCGGACCCGTTACCTCAATACGATGCTCGTTCACATATATATAGTGGCCGCCTCCGAGTCGCATGTGAAGGCGGTCTATAGTGATGATGCCACACTCCGCGTCGAACAATATTCGTAAAAGGATCTCGCCTTTCGCACGCCGGATAACGAGTTGCGAGCGGGAAAAATCAATATCCCAAAGATCTGGGCAAACCCGAATTTCGTTGTCGCGAAACTGGACGAGCCGTTCGCCATCTGGTCCGTACAGGCGACCTTCGAAATGCCAATAGGGCGGCGTTCTTCCTTCACCCCCTGACACCGATAACAGTGTAGTTGTTGACCTTGATTTGGACGGACTTCCCCATCGCGGTCTGCCCGCCGACAAGCATAGCCACGTTGTTACCGGCAAGTCCCGCTTCCCACCATGGCTCGTTCTGGGCGTTATATGGATTTTTCAGAGATGCCTTAACCACCTCTGGAGAAAGAAGTCGAGGCCGTGCGTCAAACTCCGAATGATGCTTGTGGCAGAGTAGGCCCATGCCTTCGGGATCGTGCTTTTGGGCGTCTTCAAACGGCGGATCGATGTGGGCGTACTGCCATGGGAGTTGGCCACAGACGATGCAGCCGAACATGCTCTTTTGCCTGATCAGCCTTTTTTCCGGATCTTTTAGATCGCTGCGCTTGAGTTCGTATTTATTATCGTCCCTACTCAAGATTCTCGCTCCCGGTATTCTATCAACCCACGAGTACCCGTTCAGAAGGACGGTAGAATAGGCTTCCGGCGAATTCAATATTCGTCGTTAGCTAAAGGCGCTCCACTTAGGTATCATATATCTAAATGGGGAGATGTGGCATGAAGGCAAAACCAAAGATTCTACTACCGATCGTTTGTATATGTTGGTTCAGCATATTTTCCGGAGCGGTAGCACAGCGAGAAAGTCGGCCAACTGCACCCGCCAAAGCGCGAGCGGTATTCAAGAAAATGAAACTCGCGGCGGAAGAGCTTCGCGCTATAGAAGTTACACCGGCAGATGAAAACGGACAGATACGAGTCTGGGATAGAAAATGGAAAACAAAACTGGAACGTCTAGACGCTCAGACTCGCTACGATCTTTTCGATAACGCCTGCTTGCAGTGTGAAACCAGAGCATTACTTCATGATTTACGCATTACTATCGAGCTAGCCCGCAATTCCATTTACGACCGAATAGGAGGCGATGGCGATTGGATGTGGGACTGCGACCCCGACATGCCCTACTGTTCTTATCCAAATTTCGAGGTCCGTGAGGCAGTAGCTAGTTCCCGGATCAAAATAGGCGAAATCGGCCTTCGTGCCTAGCTGGTAAGTGTTGGGAAGAGGGAACGGACGGCCGAACGAGTTTGGCGGACCGACAGGGAGCAGAACGGCTTGGTGAGCGGCGTTGCGAACGTCCGGCGTTTGCATGTACGATGCCTGTCGACTAGGAGGTCTAATATGCGGCTAGGTTTTAGAGCGCTCGTTGTTACGATTGCCATATTGCCATTGGGATGCGGGGGAGGAAGCGATGGCGGTTCGTCCGACTCGGATGGCGCGGTAGCCGGTTGCGCAACGGATGTCGAATGCAATGGCGACCGTGTCTGCGCTAATGGCCAGTGCGTCGATGCCACGGAAGTCGCTGGTGATGGGGGAGCGGAAGGAAACGCTGGCGAAGGCGGAGGCGGCCAAGGCGGAGAGTCGGGGGATGGAGGTGCTGGTGGCACTGGTGGCACTGGTGACGATGGGGGTACTGGTGGGGAAACCGGTGGCGGCGGAGACGGTGCTAGCGGCGGCGATGGAGGCGATGGCGGTTCGAGTGGAGGCGCCGAGGTCGGGTGTACGGTTCAAGGTTGCGACGACGGAATCGATTGTACAGAAGACGCTTGTATTAACGCGGTTTGTACTTATGCGGTTAACGCGGACGTTTGTGATTCCGGAGAGGTATGCGACCCGCGTCAGGGCGGCTGCATATCCGCGGGTCCTTGCGGAGACGATCCCGATTGCGAGGACGACGACCCCTGCACGCGAAACGAACGCTGCGACCCTTCGCTTCGGGTTTGCATTTGGGAAATGCTGGACGGCGACTCGGATGGGCACGTTCCGGAGAGCTGCGCCGGGGATGATTTCGATGATGCCAACTCGGATAGCTATCCGGGCGCCGTCGACATTTGCGACGGTATGGATAACGACGCTGACGGGCAGACCGACGAGGAGCCCGAGGCAAGCGATTCTTGTGGTTTGCCTTCGAGCGAAGAGCCGGTGTGCAAAGACGGGATTTGCGACATTGGCTGCAATGGGCCGTCCGATCAGAGTGTACTAAACGAAAAGATCTATTCGGACAAACAGGAAACCGAATTGAGTCTAGACGAATGGATCTTCATTTGCGTGAACGGCGATTCTGCTCCGGGACATTTGCCGGCGCCGCAATGTATCGGGTCGGTGTATGAGGAACTCGTTTCGACGAGTTGTATGAGTTGTCTGATCGATCGAGTAAATTGCGAAGTTGATTGCGAATGTGCTCCAGGATACCAGTCGTCATGCAGTTCATGTATATGTTCCGGCGGTTGCGTCTCCGAATGGGAAAGCTGCGCGGGCGTGCCGCATCCGGTCTCGTGTGAAGGCTGAACAATCCCGGCGATTAGCGGATTCAATTCGGGTATGCCGAGAGAGGAGTGTTTTCGTCTTTTGCGCGCAGCAATCTAAAACGTGGGCATTTGCGATTCACATTAGGCTCGAGAAGTGAAGACGAAGTAACGAGTAAGGTGAATGAGTGACGGCCCGTGACCGGAAGAACGGCGGCACTCCAACCGGGAATGTTCGCCCGTGGCTAATATCTCCTAATATCTCCACTGGCGAAGCGCGGTACGGACGGTACGGCGCTTCAGCTTTTTCGTCGGAAGTGATATCCAGTTGCTCCCGGATTGCGCCGAGATTCTCGACGAGGCGGCCGGAATGGATCTCCGTGCGATATCGTTCGATTGTCGTATTGCTTGTCGTGAATTTGGCAGGGCTCCTCGGTTGTGAGTCACGGCCGTCGGAACCCGACAGAACTGCCGAACAGGCCCGAAAGACGGCGGTTGATGCGAAAGAACTGGCGACAGAAGACGCCGTACGCGCGACGGTGCTACCCGCCCCAGGAGGCGAGTTCGACCCGGCGGCGGCGGAGGCGTTGCTAAATGCACTGGCGCCCGAGGAGCGGAGCTTCAATCGGCAGTACTACCGGCGGTTCGGCCGCCTGAACGTCTTCTTGACCGACGAGGTCAGGGGGCTGCTCGGATCTATGATTGATAAAGGGGTGGTGGAAGTGGAGGTCGTACGGCCGGTCCGCGTTCTGGATCACCCTTATCTGGTAAGGCCGCACAACGCGGATGCGGCAGACACCTCTAACGTGGACGAGGTCTATCCGGGAGGGGCGGCGGGGTTTGACCTTACGGGAGCCGGGGTACTGGTGGGGGTGTGGGACGAGGGGAGCGTCCGGGAGACTCACGTGGACCTCGAGGGGAGGGTGGTCAACCGGGATGGCGCGGGGCTGTTCGAACACTCGACGCTAGTCGCGGGCACGGTAATGGGAAGTGGAGGGGGGTACGCGGGCGCGCGGGGGATGGCTTACGAGGCGCGGCTCTGGGCGTTCTCGTGGCAGTTCGACGCGATCGAGATGCTGAACCATGGGGGGCATCTGGCTGCCTCGAACCATTCCTACGGGATGGCGATGGGCTGGTACCAGAACGAAGCGTGCCCGGACAAGCCGATGTGGATAGGGGGCGGGGGGAACTTCGAAGATCCGCTGTTCGGTAAATACCGGATCACGGCGTCCGATATCGACGGCGTGGTACGCGATACCGATGTCGTTTCCGTCTGGTCCGCCGGCAACGAGCGGGCGGACATGGGAGCGGCACCGGGCGAGGAGCACTACCACTTCCCCTCTTGCAGCACGATCCATACGGATTCGCACGCGCAGGAAGGGGTGGTCGAGTACGACTCCTTGAGCGGGGTAGGGGTGGCCAAGAACGTGGTCACGGTCGGCGGGGTGGCGAACATCACCGACGATCCGATACTTATCGGCGATATCGTGCCCTTTGGATACAGTAGCTTCGGGCCGGCGGACGACGGCCGCATCAAGCCGGATCTGGTTGCGGGTGGCGAGAACCTGACCTCCGCCTCGTCGGCCGGCGATGATGCTTACGCCATCTACAGCGGTACGTCGTCGTCGGCCCCGACCGTCACCGGGGGCGTGGCGCTGGTCGCGCAGAAGTACCGGCAGGAAAACGGCGGCGCCGACCCGCGCGCTGCCGAGATCAAGGCGTTGCTGATCCATACCGCGGCCGAGGCCGGGAGCGATCCAGGGCCTGACTACCGGATGGGGTTCGGGCTGTTCGACGCGCGCGCGGCGGCGGACCTGCTCGATCAGGACGGCGCTCAGCCCGATTCGGCCAAGCTGGTGCGAGTCGACGTGACCGACGGCGGTAGTGTCAAAGCGCTGCAGACTGCCGAAAGCGTCGCCTCTGGAACGCCGCTCCGGGTGACGCTGGTCTGGACCGACCCGGAAGGGTCGCCCAACAACGGCGGCACGGATGACGCCACGCCGGCTCTGGTCAACGATCTCGATCTTACCCTCATCGCGCCCGATGGGATGACCGAGTTCCATCCCTGGTCGCTCGATCTGGAGAGCCCTACGGCTGCTGCAACGCGATCGGCGCCGAACCGCGTCGACAACGTGGAGGTCGTGGACGTGGACGGAACGGACAATGCCTGGGACGGGATCTGGACCGTAGAAGTGAATGTGCAGGGAGAGCTGCGACGAGGCGAGCCGCAGGCCTATGCACTGGTATCCGGCGTACCGCTCACCGGCCCCGAGGGGCCAGTCCTGAAGGGTCCGCGTCGCATCGTTATCGAGACGCCGGTGGGTCAGGCAGCGGACCCGTTTCCCGTCTCTATCGCCAATGCAGGCGGCGGTACGCTTACCTGGAGCGCCAGCGAACAGATGCCGTGGTTATCGGTCGACCCGTCCAGCGGGACCGCACCGGACGGCTTCGATGTCATCGCGGACTCGGGTTTCTTTGCCGAACCCGGGGAGCACGAAGGCACGATCATCGTGAGCAGCGACGATCCTGGCGGCGACCGAGAGATAGCGGTGCTGTTGCGATTGACCTGCGAGCCCGACTGCGCGAGCCGGGCCTGCGGACCGGATCCCGTTTGTGGACAGATGTGCGGCCGCTGTTCCGCCGGAGACTACTGCAACGACTCGGGGCAGTGCCTCGCCTGGTCGGGCGGCTGCCCGAGCGCGGATCTGGGATCGCAGCTGGGCGCGGCAATCGTATCGGGTACCACGCTGGAGGGCGCCAACGACTTTGCTGGAAGCTGCGGCGGTGCGGACGCAGACGAACGTTCCTTTGCCTGGACCGCTCCCTCGGCGGGTACCTACACCTTCTCCACCCACGGCTCTCCCTTCAATACGGCGCTCTACCTTCGGGAGCAGACCTGCAGCGGCGCCGAGCTCGGCTGTAACGATGACGCGGTCGTCTCGACCTCCTCGGTGGCCGTTCAGCTCGATGCCGGCCAGAACGTGGTCGCATTTGTCGATGGTTCTGGTGACTTCGACGAGGGGGAATTTTATCTCAACATCCACCGTGCTCGATGCCCGACCGGTGACCTGGGCTCGGCGCTCGGCCTTTACATGGTCGAGGTCCAGGCCGAGGGAGGTAGCGATCTCCTGGCCGGGTCCTGCGGCGGCGCGGGTACGGTGGATACCTCTTATCTCTGGACCGCTCCGGTAGACGCGACCTACTGGTTTTCGATGGCCGACTGGAATTCGGGTCAGGGGAGGGCGCTCTACCTGCTGTCCAACTCGTGCACCGGAACCGAGCTCGGTTGCGGTGAGAAGCTCGTCGCGGTCGACCTGGATCAGGGCGATCGGGTCGTGATCGTCATCGACGGGTATGGCGGTGAACCGGGTTTCCAGCGGCTCAACATTACCTCGCCCAGCCTCACCTGCAGCGGGAACTGTGAGGGAGCCCCCGGCAACGGGCTCTGCTTCTGCGATGCGTCCTGCGTCGAGCTCGGCGATTGCTGTATCGATGCATGCGGGCTCTGCGATACCTGCGGCCTGGATCAGTTGTGCGCGTTCGGTGTATGTATTCCCGATCCGTGCTACGCAATGGATTGCGGCGCCTGCGGGTACTGCCTGGACGGTGCATGCGTCGACGAGGACGATGATACGTCCTGCGACGACGGCGACCCGTGTACGACGCAGGACTTCTGCACGGCCGGTTCGTGCAGCGGTACGCCGCGTGTGTGCGACGACGAGGACCCGTGCACCGAAGATTCTTGTGACCCGGGTACGGGCGAGTGCGTCTTCGATTCGATCGGCTGTGGCTCGGATGCCGCGATCGGTATTGACGGCGGCCTGGACGATGCCGCCGTGGTTGACGCCGGAACGGACGGGCGACCCGCGGACGCCGGCAGCAGGGACGGCGCGGGCGAAATGGGTGACGCGAGTGATCTCGACGCGAGCCTTGGCGACGCGGGCAACGTTGACGCGAGCGATGGTCCCGATGCCTGTGTCACCGACGCTTCGAACGCCGGCGATGCGTCGGTTTCCGATACGCCCTACGAGGTAACCGGAGGCGGCTGCGGCTGCACGGTAGCCGGCCAGTCCCGCCCCGCGAACGGGTTCTCGGTATGGCTCGCGCTGCTTCTGGCCGCGCTCGCCTACTCCTTGATGACGAACTCCACCCGGCGGTTGCGCGCGCGGTTGGCCGACGAGGAGTTGGGCACCAGGGGCTCCGACTGCCCGTAGCCCTTGGCCTCCAGGCGCACGGGGGGCACACCGGCCTTGATCAACCACTGTTGAATTGCGTCGGCGCGCTCTTGCGACAGGGCCAGGTTGCGCTCGGCTCCTCCGCGGTCGTCGGTGTGAACCTGCACCTCTATCAGGCTGAGCTCGGTGTGGCGCAGAAGCGTTTCGGTGACCGCGGCCAGGATGGGCTCGCTCTCCCTGTCGATTTCAGCGCTATCGCGGGTAAACTCGATCTGACGTCGCAGCCGGATCTCCGGCTTGATGACCTTGACCAGCGGCTTGCCGGCCTTGGCTATCAGCCGTATCTCGGTCGTGGCCGTTTCGCGGACGGCGATCTCTACCTCGGTGAACTTGATGAAGTAAGCCTGGGCCTCGGCTCTCACCGTGTACTTTCCCGGCGGCAGGCGCTCGACCTTGAAGTCTCCGAGCTCATCCGTGGTGGCGGACCGAAGCACCGGGCCATCGAGCTCGATATGCGCATCCGGTAGCGGCGCATCGTTCATGTCCAGAATGCGGCCCACCAGCGAGCCCACCTCTGGCCGGGGCTCGAGCGCGCAGCGGAGGCTGACGAACGATCCCTCGTCCGCGCCTTCACCTTTCTCCGTCGACCCGTCCGACTCGTCGTCAAACGGGTTGGCCGCGATATCCGCCCCCGCACCGTCCCGCTCTTCGCCGCCGCCCGTTGCGTCAGCGCCGGTACGATCGGGTATCTCGGCAACGCACACCGCGCTCTCGTACTGGGGATGGCTGACCTGGACCTGCACCTCGCCCGGCTCCAGACCGCAGCTCACGAACTTCCCCTGGTCCGTGGTCATCTGGTCGGTGAGGTCGCGGTTGTTGTATTGAATCCTGGCATCGGCTATCGGCGTTTGCTCCTTGGCGTCGACCACCAGCCCTCGAAGCCGCGTCCCGACCCGCGTCCCGCCGCCCGGCATCTCGGCAGCCCTGATGACCCGTCTGACGATCGGCCTCGCCGGGCGCGCGTCATACGCGTATCCGAGCGAGAACATGACGCTGTAGGGCCGGTTGGGCGCCAGCTCCCTCACGAATACCGACGAGCTGCCGAGCCCGATGTCGGCCGCGACCATCAGCGCCAGCCCCTTGACGGACGGCAGTATTCGGGCGCCCAGGGTCAGCGTGTGAGGGAACGCCTCGAAACCCACCTTGCTCAGACAGTTGTCCTTTCCCGCGCTCTCCTCTTCCAGGGTGGGGACGACCAGGCAGCTGAACTTCTGCCGGTTGATGGGCAGCCCCAGTCTCCACTCCGCGATCGGGTTGACGTAGAAATCCCTGATCAGGGCGAGCGGCGCTTCGACCCCCAGGCCGATGGAGAACATATCCACCCGGTTGATCCCCATGGCCAGCCGCTCGACCGGCATGACCAGGTGGCGGTGCTCGAGCTCGTCTCCGAGTAACGTATCGTCTAGCGCGGACATCCTTTCGTTTTCCAGGTCCTCCGCCAGCTCGGCCGAGTTGTCCAGGAAGTAGTCCAGGTTGAGGCGGGCGATTATCGGTACGCCCGCGCCCGTCTCGCGCAGATCCGCCGTGGCATTGCCCCTAATTCCCAGGCTGGTCGCGTCCGGATCAATGCCAACGCTGTCTATCGGGCTACGCAGTGCAACGCGCAGGTCGCCGCCGAGGACCAACCAGGGAGCCGCCTTGCCAAATGCCTTCAAACCCAGGGTGGTATCCCCCAGCGCCTTGTAGACCTCTGGCTCGGCCCGGTCGTTGTCGTTCAGGTGCGCTTCTATCGCCGTGTAGATCTCCAGAAAACCCGCGGGCGTGAAGCTCAGCGAGAGCGCCCCTCCCGTGTACCGGTTCTTGTCGCCCGGCTGGTCCGCGACCGGCGGGTACAGGTAGTCGTCAGCGCCGAAGAAGTCCATGGCGAGCTGGATACGAAACGTCTGCGCCGGCCCCGAGCCGGCATCCACCGCCCGCACGCCTCCCACCGGGCCTGCCCAGCTGTTATGCAGGATGAACCTGCGGTCGCGCGACGTTTCTCGGTCCTCGGGCGCGCTGGCCGGTGAATCCTGTTGCGCGGAAGTCGTGGAGCCGAGCGCCAGAAATAGCCACGTGAATAGCGCGATCGTCGATCCCCAGCGTCTTCTGAAGCGCATCCGGATATTCTCTTTCTCCTGCTCCCCTTGTCATCTCGACCGAAGGGAGAGATCTCATAGCTCGCGGACCCTACGTTATAACCCTCCGCGAAGGCAATCTACCCCGAAACGCAGATGCCCAGCGAGCCGTCCCTGGAAGCCGCCCCTAGCAGATCCTGGCATTCATCGCCCGAGTCGCAGCCAGCCGCCCCCGAGGCCAGGTCGCAGAAACGGGTACACGTATTGGTTTGAACGCCCACGTTCAGACACCCGAGCCCGGGTCGGCATTCCGCCGCCGAACCGCACGGCGCCCCCTCTTCGAGGTCTTCCGTTCTTCCGAGGCACAGAAAGCAGGAGCTGATCGAGCCCGTATTTTCGTCGGGAATGGGATAGCAGCCGCCCCGGTTGCCACAATCGTTTTCGACGAGGGGGTCGCATCCATCGCATATATCGCAGAGCCCCACACCCGTGCTCTCATCGTTCAGGTCCAGTAGCTCGATCAGGCACGCCTGCCCGTCAGGACAACCGGCCGTCTTGTTCACCGAGCAGCAGTAGGCGCGGCACCTGCCCGCGTTTGCCCGGGCCGTGCAGTCCCTTGCCTCGGGATCGCACTCCACCGTGCAGTCCAGGCCCGGTCCGCAGTCGGAATTACCGAAACAGTCGTCGCCTTCAGCCCCCTGGCCCGCGCCGATGCACTGCGCCTCGGGAACGTTTCCCTGTTCCCGAAGCAGAAACCTGCACGCGCTGTCTTCACCACAACTATCGGCCTGCAGCAAGTCGCACTCGCCAGCGCTGCAACCGCTCAGCTCTCCGCTATCCGGTTCTCCGCCATCGGAGCCGGCATCGCCGGCCGTACCGGCGTCCGCGCCCGGCCCACCACTGCCGCCGTCGATCTCGGGTTCGCCATTTCCACTATCCACCGACCCCTCCGGGTCCGAGCCAGAGTCCTGGCCATCGATGACGGTGGTTCCGTTGTCATCCGAGTCGTCACCCCCGCATCCCGACGCGAGCAACACCAGTAACGCGAAGAAAGCTACTCCGCGCGACCGCAATCGAAGCACGGTATTCCCGACCTTGTACACACCCTCGCCCATTACCTCTAGTCCGCTGGCAGCAGATAAGCCATCAACGCATTGGATACACCCTGCGCGCTGCCCAGGCCATCGAAAGTCCAGGTGAACCAGACGCCGTCCGCCGTGGGCGTGGTCTCCAGGTTCTGCTGATTGGAGTCGCCGCCCAACTCGTCGCTGAGCGCGCTCTGTTCCGGAATGCCCGGCCACTGCCCGGAAGACATATCGATGATCGCGAAATCCCCGTCCTGCGAGACCGGCCCGTACTGCCAGCCCACCAGGAACACGTCCGGGTAAAGCGCCGCGACCGAGGGAAACTGTTCGGGCCGCCCGTCCGCTACCTCGACCACCCGCGCCCCATCGCCGGACCCGGGCGTTTCGCCGTCCAGCACCAGCATCGCGTAGGTCGCAAAGGCCAGGTCATCGCCCGGCCCGGGCTCGCCCTCGAAGATGCCCGTCCAGGCCACCGCGTAGTCGCCCTGCTCACTCATGGCGGTCACGCTCGCCGAGTGGGTTTCCTCACCCAGGTTGAACTCCGCGAGATCCACGGCCGTCACCCCGTTGAACCTGCGCCCCCGCACGCTCCGATCCGACGCATTGGTCCAGACCGCCATCCACTGGTTGCCGTTTGCCGCGACCTCGGGCTGCGCCTCGTCGCCCGCGTTGGCGGTTCCCACCGCCATTTCGTCGCCCAACGGGTTGCCCTGGTTATCGAACATCCTCCCGTTAATCCGCGCTCGGGGCTCGCCAGGCCCAGACGCGCTTTCGTCCGTCCACACCATCACGAAACCGATGTCCGTGGTCGCCACCCGTCCGGACGACTGGCCGAACAGCGTCTGCTGGTTGGCTCTGCGCACGCTCCCGGTCTCCCCGTCCGCCGCCACCATTCGGTACGCGACCCCGCTTCCGCTTCCGTCCACGCTATCGCTGGTCCAGACCACCACCCATCCCCCGCCGGCCACTCCGGCCACGGTGGGCTCTGCTGGCCAGCCCAGACCGATGCTATCGGCGATGACGATGGGCGCGTCCTCCGCATCGAGAGCCACCCCCCCGCGGCTGAACCGCCGGGCGCGGATCTCCCAGTGGTCCTCGGCATCCTCCTTCCAGACCATCAATAGATTGCCCTCGGAATCGATCCCCACCCGGGCCGGAGCATAGTCGGGCACCTCCAGGGTCACGTTTTCCGAACGAACGACCAGCACCGTGGGCACGCACTCGGGCGAGCAGGCATCGCCGCCCTCGTTATTGCCGTCGTCGCATCCCTCGCGCGGGACCACGCTGCTATTAGCCTGTCGCACGTTGTTTCCGCACGAGCACTCCAGGTCTTCCAGGCAGTCCGGATCGTAGCAATCCGTCCGTCCGTCCTGGTTGTCGTCGATACCGTTGTGGCATTCCTCCGGCTCGCAGTAGATCAGCCCCACGCACTCCGCGTCGTCGCAGTCCGTGCTTCCGTCCTGGTCGTCGTCCAGGTCGTTTATACAGTCCTCCGGACAGTACCCGCACGGTTCCTCCGGGCTGCCGCAACCCGTACCGACCGGATCAATATCGCACCCCTGGGCCCAGCACCTGTCCTCGTCGCCCGCCGCGCCGAACCGCTGTCCGTTATCCTCCCCGCACGCCAGCCCCGGCAGACACTCCCCATCATCATCGCACGGCCCCTGCCCGCCGCTGCAGCGGCAGAGATCGGTACACGTATACTCGACCGGGTCTGCCACGCAGAGCTCCTCGTCCCCGCCATAGAACGGCCGCAGCATTTTTGGAGCAATCGCCTCCGAAGGCTCGCACCGCTCCTCGCGTCCGAAACAGTAAAGGACGTGTAGCGCCCTGACCGAAGCCTCGTTCGTGGCCTCGTAGAACCAGCGTATCGGATAGACCCCCGCCGCCACCTCGAAACACCGCCGCCCGTTTCCGTCTACGACCCCTTCTTCCTCGTCATCGAAGTAGACTGCCCCGCACTGCCCTCTGCCATCCCCATCATCCGGCCCAGCGACCTCGAAGCAGTGAAACCCATCGTCGTCCAGCTTGATGAACCCCCGCGCATCGACCTGGAATTCGTCCTCGCACGAGTCCCACCCCGGCCGAAATCCGTACGCCTCGCTGCACATCTCCATCTCCGAAGACTCGAAGTCCCACCCGGAGTACTGCAACAGCTCCTCGTCGCTCACCTCGCATGCGATGACCTCGTCGAGCTCGTCCACCAGAGTGCAATCCGGATCCCCATGGCAGACATCCGAGGTACTCGCCCACATCCCATTGAAGACCAGCGGATCGGTCCACCCGTCATTGTCGGCGACCTCCTCGCAATCCTCCGAACCGTCACCGTCGCTGTCCACGCCCAGCCGGCAACACCTCGGCCCCTGGCAACCGCACCGGTTCTCCTCTTCCTCCTCCTCCCCGCCGCCTCCGCAGGTCTCGACACCCGTGCAGCCTCCGGTTTGCCGGTCACAATCGAGCGTGCCCCCACATCCGTCCTCGATTTCGCCGCACTCCGCGCCTTCTGAAGCGCACGAGTCGGGAATGCAGCCGCTATAGCTCGGCCTCAGCATTTTCGGGGGTATCGCCTCTTGGGGCGTGCACTCCTGCTCACCACCGTAGCAGTAGCTCACCCGTAGCGACCGCCTCTCATCCTCGTTCGTGGTCTCGTAGAACCACCGGATCGGATACACCCCGGCCGTCGTAAAGAAACACCCCTTACTCCCGTTCGTTACGATTCCCTCAGTCTGCTTGTGAAAATAAAGCGACCCGCACTGCCCCCTCTGTTCACCCCCGCCCGAAACCCCGAAGCAGTGAAAACCGTATTCCTCCAGCCTGATATACCCCCGCGTATCGAGCTGGAACTCCTCCCCGCAGTCGCTCCACCCCGGTCGAAACCCGAACCCCTCGTCGCAGAGGTCCGCATCCTCGGTGTCGAAGTCCCAGCCGCCCGACTGCAATAGCTCCTCGTCGCTCCGTTCGCAGGCGCTCACCTCGAAAAGCTCGTCGATCTTGCCGCACTTCGGTCTCACGTGGCAGCTCTTCGCACGGCTCACGAGCACCCCGTTGAACTGCTCCGGATCGGTCCACTCCGCCCCGTCATCCCGCTCCGCGCAGTTCTCTATACCGTCACCGTCTTCATCCTCTCCGCACACCAGCGCGAGTTTCCGCTCCCCAGGTGCCCTGGAACCCTGCTCCGGCTCGGGCGTCGGTCCTCCGATACACCCACTAGCGATTGCGACGGTGAAGAATAAAAATCGATAACCGAGCACGCCGAACACCACGCGTTTCTACCACGGATTTCGACCGCGGTTCATCGCATGCGTCTTATATCAGTCTTCGTCCGAGCGGAGAAGACTGCTCGTCGCTCGCCGCTTCCGTCGACTTCCAGGATACCGTCCGCTCCCGCCATTCGTAATGGGTAGTCACTTCTGCCACATGAAATCAATGCTTCCGTATGCAGGGGCAAACTGCCCAGCAACCTCTCTGAGAGTTACCGAGGTTACTCCACCCACGGGAATCGATCCCCCGGCTTGGAGTAGATTCAGCGTTACCGGTAGTCCGTCGATTTCGGTTTCGTAGTATCCGTCGGCTCCAACCGGGGTCTCTCCGTTTCGTGTGCCGAGCAGGCCGATATACTGACCAGCGGATACGGGTATATTCGTCTCGATCTTTGCCGAGCTGTCGATCTGGTAGAACATTTCCAGAGTTACGATGTCGCTCGTCGATAGGTTGAGGTCGAATGAATTGATGCGAACCACCTGAACGGTCTGTGGCTCATCGGAGCCCCAGCTCGATACTCGCACCCCCGTAATGGTGAAATCGCTAGGCGCCTGGAACCACAATCCTACGGCCGAATAACTAACGCCCGCCGGCGGAAATCCGATGTCCACGGACGTACTGCATAGCGTCCGGCTCCCGCTGAAATTCGCGTTGCAGCTACAGTAGTTTCCTGTAGTCGAACCGTCGGTAATTGTGTTGCACGAGACATTCAGGGGGTAGCAGATCGTTCCGTCGCCGCAAACCAACGGATCCACGCAGTCGCCCTCGGCGCAGATATCGGTCGTTGCGTCGCAGTCGGTCTGGGCGCCCGTGTAGCCACTGCCTCTGGAGTTGCACGTCGTGGCGACGTTTTCGACGTGGTCGCAGGCCGGTTGGTCCGGCAGGCATATCTGCGCCTTACATGCAGGGTCGGCGTCGTCACAGAACTCGTCCGTCGCGCAGTCTTCATCCTCCGTCTCTTCGGTACCGTACTCGTTGCATGCCATCACCTTGTCGTCACCGTCGCACGACTTCCCGTTCGGAGCGCAGATGACCGGTATGCACGAACCGTCCACGCAAGCTTTATCGGTGGCCGTGCAATCCGTCACCTCGATCGTCGACAGTCCATCCTCCGCGCACTCGATGATCTTCTCGTTCGCCAGATCACACGTCCGGGTTCCCGGTTCCTGGCAGATCCAGTCCTCGCAGCTAGCGGTTGTTTCGGACCGAAAGCACGTCTGCCGTTCGTCACAAGCAGAAGGTGAGAGCAAACGGTCGCCCTCGTCGCTACATTCCACTATGGCGTTGTCTTCGCAGTCGCTCGTCTCCGCACGGCAGACGTCCAGAACACAATCGCCCTTGCTGCAGAAGAAAGCCTCGTCGCAGTCCCGATGGGTCACACACTCGCCGCAATACCCCTCCGCGTCATTGCACAGCAGTCCCGAAGACAGGCAATCGGCGTCCGAGTCACAGCTCTGCCGGCACTTGTTGTCGACGCAAAGACTCCCGTCTCCACAATCCGCGTCTTTCGTACAGTCGAAACACCTGCCGAGATCTCGATTGCAGAACATCCCGCCCGGACAGTCGAGGGAGTTGATGCACTCGTGTATTGCCACGCAACCATTATCGACGCAGTCGTGGCTATCCGCGCAATCGGCAGCAGCGGTGCACTCGACGCATTCTCCCGTCGCCAGGTCGCACGCCGTACGCCCTTGACCGTCGTCGGCGCAATCGGCCGTTTCCCCGCAGCTCTTGGTCGTTACGCACAGCTCGTCCAGGCATTCGGAATCAGCCTCACAATCGATGTCGTACACGCATTCCACGCATTGCCCGTCCAGTAGGTCGCAGAAACGACCGTTGGTCTCACAGTCCTGATCAGTGCTGCATTCCGTGACGGGGTCGACGGAGCCGTCGCCCTCGCCGCCGTCGCCCTGACCCCCGCCGCCATCTCCCCGTCCGCCGCCACCATCGTCTTGGCCCTCGCTTCCGCCGCTATCCCCGCCGTCTGTACCCGGCTGCGTCGAGCCTGTATTGGTTGCCCCGCCATCGTGTGAGGCATCCACCCCGCCATCGACCGGCCTGCCCGCAGGATCGTCCTCGGTACAACTCGAGATTCCTGCCAACACAATAATGATCGAGATCAAGCTGTTCCTTTTCATCGTTTCTACTCGTAGGGTCTGAAATCCGCGCCTACAACCAGGGTCTCGGTAGCAAAGTATCGCCCGGCATCGTCCATCCATTCTTCTTCAGCGTCCTTCGGGAGACGCCCGGCGTCGGTCAGAAGGATATCGAGCAAACGTTCCCTCGTCACGTCATCCTCCCCGAATTGATACCGCATCGTTATCTATATTTCATTAGAGAGCCGCGTACAAGAGAACACCACGTTACACCGAGAACCGATAGCGTTCCGTCTATAGCGCAACGGTTCCAAAGGCGAAGGAGCATATCGGGAGTTGATAGCCTCGGTTGCGTTCCCATTCGGCGAGCGGTTCCCGGCGAGTTGGCTAAGCATACTCGGGTTTACACCGATACGACCCCTGCGGTAATGTAGTGAGCACTTTTTGTAGGCCTCGATAAAAATGAACGACAGCGACTCGTCGATATCAACGGCCTTCTCGGCACATTTTCTGCTGTTCCTTACCTTTCTACTTACGGGCATCGCGAACGCGCAAGACGTGATCGAACAGGCAGAACTGTACGCCAGTGACCCGGACGTTGATGACCGGTTCGGTATCTCGGTTTCGCTAAGCGGAGATATCGCGCTGGTTGGCAGCCCGATGGACGACGAGCGCGGCGAAGACGCCGGGGCCGCATACGTGTTCGTACGCACCGGAGACATCTGGACGCAGCAGGCGAAGCTAGCGCCGGACGCCGCCGCGCCCGGCGACAGGTTCGGGCGAGCGGTAGCGCTTGCCGAGGATGTCGCGATCGTAGGGGCATTTCAGAAAGACGATGGCGCGGGTGCTGCATGTTTGTACGAGAGGAACGGATCGATATGGACTGAAGCGGCGAGGATATCGCCGAGCGACGCTCGATCGGGTGACGCTTTCGGCATTTCGGTTGCTATCGACGAAGGCATTGCGTTGGTAGGCGCGTGCTACGACGACCGAACGGGCGTCGACTCCGGCGCGGCCTACGTGTTCAGGCGCCAAGAAGACGGGGGTTGGATTCAGGAGTCCGAGTTATTAGCGAGTGACGCCACTGCTGAACTCGAGTTCGGCCGGTCCGTATCGATTCAGGGCGTCCGCGCCGTCGTGGGCGCTCCGGGTAGCGGCGAGGATCGGACCCTAGAAGGCTCGGTCTATGTTTTTGAGTACGACGGCTCGGACTGGAGGGAAATGGCGAAGTTGAGGGCTGGCGATGGCGAAGCCGGCAACGGGTTCGGCCATTCGGTCGCTCTGGACGGAGAGTCGGTCCTGGTTGGAGCGTTCCACGACAACCAGGAGGGCACGAGCGCTGGAGCGGCATACCTGTTCTCGCGTGGTGCGGACGGATGGGTCCAGGACGTGAAGCTGGTCGCCGGGGACGCCCGGGAAGACGATCAGTTCGGCTTTGCCGTGGCCATTCATCACGGAGCGTTGGTGGTCGGTTCCCACCTTCATGACGATTTCGAGGACAGCGCGGGCGCCGCATATCTATTCATGATGAAGCCCGCCTTGGACGACGTCGGGCAACCGCCAGATGCGACCGCGGTAGATCTATTTCGGGGGGTTACCGGCGACTGGGAGCAGCGCGCGAAGCTCGGTCCGAGTGACGCCGCACCCTTCGACAAGTTCGGAGGGGCGGTCGCAATAGATGGTAACAGCCTCGTGGTCGGGTCCCATTTTCGGGACATCACCTACACTGACACCGGAGCCGCATATGTCTATCGATTCGACAGAGTCGAGGGCGATGCCTGCGGCCGGAACGCCGAATGCCTGGCGGGCGCCTGTATCAACGGTGCCTGTTGCCGATTCGACTGTGGCCTTCCCGACGCCGGAGATACAAGTTCAGTCGACGCGGGAGTCTCGGCTCAGGCAGACGCCGGGGAGTCCTGCCTGTCGTCCGAGTGCGGCGCCGGATGCGGTTGTGAACTCGTCGGAATATCGCGAGATCGCTCCGCTTTCTCGGTCTCGTACCTGCTCGCGGTATTCTTCGTCGTTCTCGCGCGTCGAAGGATCGTTGGCAAGCGCATTGCTCGTGAACGGTATTGTCGATAGCAGTTAGTAGAGCGTTGGCGGGCGTTTCTTACGATGGTGCCACGAGCCTGACACGCGCCCGGAACGTTCCATTGTATATAGCCCGAACGGGCTATTACCGGTCTGCAGGACCAACCCTGCCCGCCGTTCTCCTACCAGCGAACCCGTGAGGCGTTTTTCATAATACATGTAATGTTATACGAAGAACGAAATTGTTAAGAAGCGGTAGAAAGTCTCGAATCTACGTAGTTCTACGTATATACAACCGCGTTTCTTTCCGGTTAGTTTTTCCCCGCCAAGCGTACTCATGGAAGGGCAGCGGTAGAGGCTTTGGTTACTTGTTACGAGAGCGTCGACGGGCCGACTAGACATCGAGACTACTCGGGTTTGTTTTATTTAGTCCCCGCTCTCGTCGCCTTCGGGGTGTTCGGAGTTGTATCACCCGCGGTCGCCTATCGAACGGCGTCTGACCTCCCCGAGTTCGAGGGAACGGCGGTCGTCCACTGGGAGGAAGAATCGTTAGTCTTTCGCCTCGGTGAAAACATCCCGCCCGGTATCGAAACCAGTACCGTCGAGGACACGCTGATCGAGGCGCTCCGGGCGTGGAACGCGATCGAATGCGGCGGCCTTGACCTTCGGTATCAGGGCCTCACCCCGCTTCCGGGCGCTACTGGTGACGGCACTAATACCATCGAGTGGCTGAGCAGCGGCTGGACGGAGCTCGGTTATTCGTCTACCGCTCCGGGTATCACCGACGTCCAGTACGAAAAGGGCGAAGACGGACTCTGGCGCATCGTCGAGGCGGATATCTATCTGAACGCCGATGACTTCGACTGGATCCACTCGGGCGACGGTTCAGTCGAAGAGCGCGACATACTCAGCGTCCTGATCCATGAGCTCGGCCATGCCATCGGCCTCATGCATCCCTGCGAGCCCGACGGTGTCCAAGGTGCGCCGGATTGCGCGGACGACGAGGCGTTCGCCGAAACCACGATGTACCCGATCTACAGTTCGGGCCAGGCCGTCCTTTCCAGCGACGACGTCGAGGGCGCCTGCTACCTCTACCCCCTTCTTCCCTGTGAAGAGACCGGCTGCGCATCCAACGAAATCTGCACCACCGACGGGTGCGTCTCCAAGTGCGCCGACGAGGTCTGCGGAACGAACGAGCAGTGCGGACCGCTCGGCTGTATGACCGTCGAAGAGATCGACGCCTACGAACAGGGGCGGGATACCACTACACGTTCATGTTCGCACGACATCGAATGTGCCCCGAACGAACGCTGCATTGACCAGAAATGCCTATTTCCCGAATCGTCGGAAGACGAGGCCCCTACAACTCAATCGACCGAAGAACTCCTCGTTGGCGGCGATCCATGCGCGCGTGACAGGCAGTGCGAATCCCGAGTGTGTGTCGATTCCTACTGTGCGCGCTCTTGTCGCAGTGTCGAAGCCTGTCTGCCCGGCCAGCTCTGCATCTTTTACGGTGGAGGTTCAGGCGTCTGCGAAGGAGACGGGAAACCCAGCGGCGAGATCTGCGAAGATGCGTCAGAGTGCCTGGGCGGCCAGTGTGTCGAGGGCGCGACCAGCGAGCCGATCTGTACCCGTCTCTGCGGCGGAAGCCAACCGGCTTGCCCGTCGAGCTGGGGTTGCGCGGAGGCCGAAGGTCGTCCGGTCTGCACCCCTCCTTACGTCGACGCGTGGAAAAGCTGCACCGTATCATCCGGCTTTCGGACGGAGCGAAAACCCTCTCTCGCGATGAGCTACGTCGCGGTGCTTCTGGTAATCGCCGTAGCTTTCAGGTCGCGAAATAGAAGAAAGCGAATCGATTCTTTGAGCGATATCCCGCCGAAGTGCCTAGGACTACGGAGAGGTTTGCCAGAAACGCAGGCACAGCTCGGTGCGGGGGATCGGCCCGAGACGCGAAGTATAGAAACGCAGGAAAGAGTCGGCGGCTCGAAGAGCGGTCGACGGCGGAGTTGTAGAGAAGCTCGATGTCAACAGCGAAATGGGAGTTGACCTATGAATAGCGAGGCGGTTCGTCCCTACGGAACGCAACTGGTTACGATGAAGGTTTTCGTCGCTCTTGTCGGAATCCTGGGAATATTGCTCGGCTCCTGCGGCGGTGAAGAGTCTGCCAGATCCGGGGAAACCGGAAGGGTCAAGCTCCCCCTGGTGATAACTGTAGATGACGGGGGCGAATACAGGCTAGAAGGGACGCTGAAGGTCCGGGGAGGGGGCGACGTCGATGGCGTTGACGGTGGAGACGTCATTAGGAGCATCGTTGTCGACGAGAATACCGACGTGTCGGATCTCGAATTCGAGCTGGAGCCGGGACGGTATACGATCACCTTGGAGGACGGCTGGCAGCTCTACGACGAAGCCACGGACCAGCCGGTAGAGGCCACAGTCGTAAAGAATCCGCTGGAGTTCGTGGTACGCCCCTGGGAGACGGTAACCGTAGCCTTCGATTTTCTCATCGGTGACATCGATACCGACGGCGGGGTGCGGGTCGATCTGAGCGCGGGTGAGGTTCACTCTCTGACCGGTAGGGTTGTGCTCAACTCGGAAGCGCTTTGCGTTCCTTCGAGCTCGGGACCGTGCGGACCGTTGAGCGAGCTGGAGGGGGCCGAAGTCGACTTCGTGATGCTCTTCAATATCGAAGGGGACGCGTTCGTCGATGGGAAGAGGCAGATAACCACGAGCCCAGCCATCATCGAGCTGTTCGGCGACTCGTACGTGGAGGCGGTCGTGGGGCCGGCACTGATCGGCCAGGCGTACCAATTCGTTCTCGAGCCGGACGGGCAAGGTAACGTCACGTTTTCGAGCGGTGCCGTGATGGAAGGCGAGGGCGCCGAAGGCGCGTGGGAATCGAGCTTCGAGTTGGTCGTGGGTAGCTCGGCCGGCAACGGAGGCGAAGTTCAGGGAATAACGTCTCTTACGACCGCGGGAATACCGCCATTCGAGGTGAACGGCGGGAACCTACGGTTGACCGCGACGAGTAACAGCGTGGGAGGTACGACCACGGTATTCGAGGCCGTTAGCGGGATTGGGACGTTTTACTACGACCGGTATAAGCCCCCCGAACCTCCCGAGCAAAGCGAGCCGGTAGAGGACACTATCGTCCGCTACTCCGACCTAATCGTATCTTCCGATGGCGGCTACTTTTTCGATCCGGTGACCCCGCAGGTAGTCGGGGGGTTCGGAGATGACCAGATCCCGCAGGGAGTTATCGATGGGCGGAATTACGTAGGGGTTTTCGAATCGAAGACGGTAGGCCCCCCGTACTCTCAGCAGATAGACCAATGGACCAGCAACGACGTTACCGTTACCGCGGATCAAGCGACTGCCCCCGATGGCGCTTCAACGGCGGACAGAGTAACCGAAAACACGTCTGGCTCCGGTAGCCCGTACGTTCGCGGACTGGTTACAACAACTGCCGATACGGCTAGTGGCGTAGCCTGGGTCAAGGATATTGACCGGGGTTACGTACAGTTGCGGCTGATACATAGAAACTGGCCAGAAGAATGGGGCGTATGTGTCGTCAACCTCTCGGACGGTACCGTAGAAGAAACCGCTGTAGGAGTCGGATACGGCGCGGCGCCGGAGGTGTTAGACGCACACACCATCGCCATTGATGGTGGCTACCTGATATTTCTTACCGTTCGCCTGCTAGGTGCTCAGGATACGGATCTGTACGTAGACCTATCGGACGGCGCTACACCCACGCGCGACGTGAACGGCCGGCTAACCGTCGCCATGGAGGAAAAGAGCATTTACGTCTGGCAGGCGCAAGCAATAAAAGATGCAACCACGCGTGATCGCTTAACAGCCGGCCCAAACGGTTTCTGACGGCGATTTA
>CAYVFC010000058.1:0-45196 GCA_964450715.1 uncultured Sandaracinaceae bacterium
TGCGCCCGCCCACGCGGCCGCAACCGGATCGTTTATTTTGCGGTGCCTCCTAAGCAGCCGGCCGCAGCCGAGCCGGCTACGGCGAGTAAATAAGAACGGATTGCTAGCCCTTCTCGGCCGGGAGCCGGGCGTCGCTCGGGCGCAGGTACAGCGGCTCCAGCGCGAACAGATCGGAGGCGCCTTCCCGCTCGAAGGCCAGCTGTGCCTCGCGCGCCAGGTGGACCGCATTGGGCAGATCGCGGGCCGGGTCGGCCAGCCGGGCGCCATCGTCCAGCGGCGAGAGGAGCGTTTCCGAGTAGCGCCGCGCGCCGCCGCCGCAGAGCAGCACCGGCGCCCCGTCCAGCGCCCGAGCCAGCACCGGCGCCGCCTGCTCGGGCGGTGCGTGCAGCGGTGCGAGCCGCTGCTCGATCTCGCCGGCCGCACTGTACGCGTAAAGCGCCGAATAGACCTCGCCCTTGTAGGCATCCAGCACGGGCGCTACCAGCGGCACATCGGCTCCGTACGCGCCGCGCGCCATGGTTCGCAGCGAGACCACGCCGCGAAGCGGTTTGCCGCTGGCTAGCGCCAGCCCCTTGGCCGTGGCCAGACCCACCCGTACGCCGGTGAAGGAGCCCGGACCGATACCCACCGCCAGCAGGTCCAGCGAGGCCAGGTCGAGCCCCGCACGTTCGAGCACCTTTTCGATGCGCGGCAGAAGTGTCTCGCCGTGGCGGGCTTCGACGCTGGCGTTGATCTCGGCCAGGGTCACTTCCCCGTCTACCACCGCTACCGAGGCGGTCGGGGTGCAGGTATCGAAAGCCAGTATACGCATGGGAGGTTCGCCGGTCGGCCGCCGTCGTACCGCTCCGCGCGGCGCCGGCAGGGGGAATAGCAGGCGGCCGGGTCAGGGGGCAAGCAGCGGCGGCGGATGAACAATTCGCTGCAAAAAGGCGGCGGTGCGTGTACAGTGCGCCGTCAGCGTCATCGGTAGCGGTATACCCCCTGAACGGTCCCAACCGCGATCGGCGCCGAACGGCCGCAATCGGCCCGCAGGAGAAAATGGCCCGCGTCGTTCCTGGGCGCTAGAATAGAAGTAGTCGTCACACATCATGGTCCAATCCGCGCACAACGAGCCCGGCAAGATGCCCCTGGAAACCGTAGCCGAGGCGGCCGCCGGCGAGAAGAGTCGCGAGGAGATGCGCTGGGAGAGCATTTCCAGCAATCTGAAGACCATCGGCGGCGCGGTGCTGCTGGCGCTGGTCATCCGCACCATCTTCTTCGAGGCTTTCGAGATCGAGGGGCCCTCCATGGAGCCCACGCTGCTGAACGGCGATCGGGTGGTGGTGGCCAAATTTGTCTACGGGCTCTTCTTGCCGCTGGCCAGGCAGAGCGCCGTAACCTGGGGGAAGCCCGAGCTGGGCGACGTGGTGATCATCAAGAGCCCGGCGGACAACGTGGACATCGTCAAGCGCGTGATCGGCCTGCCCGGGGACACCATCGCCTTTCGCAGCAGCGCGGTCTACCGTAACGGCCAGCCCATGAAGGCCGTGGACGAGGGGGCCTGCAACAAGGGGCGGGGCCGGCAAAAGGCGCCCGCCTGCCGCGTGTTCGCTACCGAGGTCGGCCAGGTGCCCTTTCGTATCAGCGGCGTACCGCTCATGCAGAACCGGGAGCCGGTCCGGGTCCCGGAATTGCACGTGTACGTGCTGGGCGACCACCGCGACAGCTCCAACGACAGCCGTAGCATCGGGGTGATCCCCTTCGACCGGCTCAAGGGCAAGGCGCTGGCCATCTATTGGTCGAGCGGCGAGGACGGTTTTCGCTGGGGGCGGGTCTTTAGCTCCGTCGATTGAACGCGGCGGGAAGATGCGGTGAGCAGAGCAGCACGCTCGAAAACGCGCCGAGCCCCGTCATCGGGCCGGAACGCTGCCGGCCGCGGACCCGGCGAGCAGCGAGAGCGCATCCGGAAGCGGCTGCGCGACGAGAGCGGTACGCTCTTCAAGGAGGCGCCCGAGCGGGTGGCGCTCGTCTATCCCAGCCCCTACCGGGTGGGTATGTCGTCCCTCGGTTTCCAGACCCTGTACCGAGAGATCAACGGCCGTCCGGGCGGCGCTGCCGAGCGCGCCTTCTTGCCCGACAATCTTCCCGCTGTCCGGGCGGCCCGTACGCCGCTTCTCTGTTACGAGTCGTCCCGTCCGGTGGGCGATTTTCCGCTGGTCGCCTTCTCGGTGGCCTACGAGCTGGAGCTGGGCGGCGTGGTGCAGGCGCTACGGCTGGCGGGCATACCGCCGCTGTGGGAGCGACGGGGGCCGAAACACCCCTTTGTGCTCTGCGGAGGCCCCTTGACCTTCGCCAATGCGCTTCCGCTGGCGCCGTTCGCAGACGCCATCCTGATGGGCGAGGCGGACCAGACCATCCACCTGGCGCTCGACATCATCGCCCAGAGCCCCGACAAGCGCCGGGCGCGGGAGACGCTGGCGCGCGAGATCGACTCCTGCTTGGTGCCGGCCGTTGACGGCGAACGGCCGGTGCCGATGGCCCGCTGCCCGGTGGAGGGGTTACCCGCCCGCTCGCAAATCCGTACGCCGCACACCGAGCTCAGCGACATGTTCCTGGTCGAGGCGGTCCGCGGATGCTCGCGTGCTTGCGCCTACTGCGTGATGCGAGCTGCTCCCGGAAGAGGGATGCGAGTGATCGACGAGCGCGCCATCCTCGGCCTGCTGCCCGAGGACGCGCGCCGGGTGGGGTTGGTCGGCGCCGGCGTCAGCGACCATCCCCGTATCGCGGCGCTGGTGCGGCAGCTGGCAGAGCGGGGTAGAGAGGTCGGCCTCTCCTCGCTGCGACCCGACCGGCTGGACGATGAGCTGGCGGCGGCGCTCAGGCAGGCCGGTTGCCGCACGCTCACCACCGCCCTGGACGGGGCGAGCCAGCGACTGCGCGACGGGATCGGGCGCAGGGTGCGGGCCGAGCACCTGCTGTCCGCTATCCGGCTGGCACGCGCGCACGGGTACCAGCGGCTGAAGCTCTACGCCATGGTCGGTCTGCCCGGGGAGACGGACGAGGACGTGAACGAGCTGATCGATCTATCCCGGCAGCTCGCGGCCCTTCACCCGCTCTGCTTGAGCCTGGCCCCTTTCGTGCCCAAGCTGGGCACCCCCCTGGCCGACGCCCCCTTTGCCGGCGTGCGGGTGTTGGAAAGCCGACTGCGGCGGCTCAACCGCGCGCTCGATGACCGGGTACAGATCAGCGCTACCGGCGCCCGCTGGGCCCGGGTGGAATACCTGCTCGCCCAGGGGGGCGCCCGGCAGGGCCGGCAGGTCCTGGAGGCGGTGGAGCGGGGCGGACGGCTGCGCGACTACCTGGACGCGCTCGAGGTCACAGCAGGTACTTGATGAGCACGAATCCGCCGATGAGCAGCCCGGTAAAGATGAAGACCATGAGATCGAAGCGCTTTTCGATGAAATTCTTGATAGGGGGGCCGACGAAGAAGATCAGGATGCCGACCAGGAAGAAGCGCGCCCCGCGTCCGACCAGGCTGGCCGCCACCAGTGTCGTCAGGCTGATGGAAAACACGCCGGCGGCCACCGTGAACACCTTGTAGGGGATGAAAGTAAAAGCCGCGCCAAACAGGGCCAACCAGGCGTTGTCCGCGTACAGCTCCTGCACCATGCCGAAGAACTCGCAGGAGAAATTGGGAATGTGGCTGAAAAACCAGGCGCCGCCTTCGAACTGGGGGCACTCATCGTAGACACCCAGCCCCTTCCAGAGGCCGAAGCCGATATACCAGCCCAGCAGTGCTCCCAGCACCGAACCGGCCGTGCAGACGGCTGCGTAGTAGAAGGAGCGGGCGCGCTTGGAGAGCGCCAGGGCGATCAGCAGTACGTCGGGCGGGATGGGGAAGAAGCTGGCCTCGGCAAAGGCTAGCAGGAACAAAGCGGGCGTGCCGTAAGGCGTGTCCGCCCAGGAGAGAGTCCAGTCGTACAGCCAGCGCACCCACTGCATGGGTTTGCGGTACCAGGGGACGACGGTCGGTTCCGTCGCGGTCTCGGTCCGGTTCTCGATCTCGGCGGACATCACTCACTCCCGGGGCCTGCCGCCAGGCTCATGGAGAGCGCATCGGACGCCTCCGGACGGCGATCGGCACGGGAAGCATTGAAGCACCGCGGACCTTTTTGCAAGCCTATTCGGGCTCCGCTCTCGGCGGGAAGCGATCAGACCTGCAGCACCAGGTAGATCCAGGAGCCGTTGCGGAAGATGCGCAAAAGCAGGCTTTTTCCCGCCCCGAGGCTCTTGATGGCCTCGCGGAATCCCTGTACGTCCCGGGCGGGCTGGCGGTTGACCTCGACGATCACGTCGCGCGGCTGCAATAGCCCGCTGGCCGGCGAGCCGGGCTCGACCCGCTCCACCAGCAAGCCGTGCTCGACCCCTTCCGGGCGCAGCATTTCCAGCTCGCGCTTGCCCAGCGGACGAATCTGGATACCGAGCTCGGTGGCGTCGGGCTTTGCCTCGGGGCCGGCGTTCGGCTCGCTCGCCGAACCGGCGTGGTCGGGCATCTCGCCGATGGTGACGCGCAGGGTCTTCAGCTTGCCCTCGCGTGCCACTACGATGGGAACCGTCCTGTCGGGAGAGAGCGCGGCGACCAGCGTGGGCAGCTGCCGGCCGGACTCGAGGCGCTTGCCGTCTACCTTGACGATCACGTCGCCCGACTTCATCCCCCCCTTGTCGGCGGGCGAATCCGGGGTGACGTTGGCCACCACGGCTCCGTTCCGGCTCTTGGGGCCGAAAGCCTCGGCCAGCTCCCGGGTCACCGGCTGGAAGGTGATGCCGAGCCATCCACGCACCACTCGTCCCCGCCGCCGCAGCGAATCGATCAGCCCCCGGGCCAGGTCCGAGGGGATGGCGAAGCCGATGCCCTGTCCGCGCGGAGCGATGGCGGTGTTGATGCCCACCACCTCGCCCTTGAGATTGAACAGCGGCCCGCCGGAGTTGCCGGGATTGATGGAGGCGTCGGTCTGGATGAAGTCGTCGTAGGGCCCCGCTCCGATCACACGTTCCTTTGCAGAGACTATCCCAGAGGTCACGGTGTGATCCAGACCGAAGGGGTTGCCGATGGCCACCACGTGGTCGCCCACGCGCAGCGCCTCGCTGTTGCCGAAGTCGACCGAGGGCAGGTTCTTCGCGCCCTTGAGCCGGAGCAGCGCCAGATCGGTGCGTTCGTCGGAGCCCAGCAGCTTGGCCTCGAAGGTCCGTTCGTCGGTCACCTGTACCTCTATCTCGTCGGCGTCCTTGATCACGTGGTGGTTGGTCACTACCAACCCCCCCGGGTCGATGATGAAGCCGGAGCCGGAGCTCTGCAGCATGGGCGAGCGCTCGGGCCGGCGGAAGGGCGGCTGCCCGCGGCCGCGGGGACCGAAAAACCACTCGAAAAGACTCTCCGGTTGGGAGAGCCCCGGCAGCCCCCGCGCCCGCGTTTTGGTCCGGATATTCACCACCGCGGGCGCTACCCTTTCGACCAGCGGCGCGAGCGATACGCGCGGATCGTAGGTCAAGGGCTTGAGCGGCGCCTTGCCCTTGCTATTGCTCTTGCCCTTGCTCTCGTTCGCCGGCCGGGTCTTGGTGCCCGCCGCGCCGCAGGCCGCTACCGACACCAGCGCCAGCGCTACCGTGACCAGGACCGAGGTCACGGCCCGCCTGCAAGGAATAATCGTCTCACGCAACATGGCCATCCCGCCTTCTGCAGGGCTCTTTCCGCCCGCGCTATCCTTCGCTTCGATCCATACCAACCGTTTCAACACCTGTACACCGCTCATCTATTCCCGCCGGTCTCGGATCTGTCCGCGACCCCGCCACGCCCCGGGAGAGACAGCACTCGGGGGCAGGGCTATACTGCTGCGAATGTCCTCGGAATCGCCCCACTCCCTGCTGATACGGATCCTGGGATCGGGCGACGATTCCCTGTTGCCGGACGCCCAGCGATTCCTGCAGGCACGGGTCAAGCTCTACCTGAAGATCCTTTTTTACTTCTTTCTCTTCTTTCTGGGCATCGGCCTGACCAAGGCCTACGTCCTGGTTCCCAGGCTGAAACCGGAGTGGCTCGACGCCACGCAACAGGGCAATCTCATCATGGTCGGGCTGCTCGGCGCGCTCGGCGCCGGGTGGGTGTACCTGAAACGGGAGCGACGACCCGTGGCCGTGGTGCATCTGATCGAGTCGGCGGGCACGGTCGGCGGTATTGCGGTGGTCGCCATGCTGGTGCCCCTCTTTCCGCCGGGCTACCCCGAGATCGCGCTGGTTCTGGTCATGGTGCTGGCGCTGGTAGTCCGCGCCGCGCTGGTGCCGAGCACCGCCGGCCGTACGGTTCTGGTCGGCGCTCTGTGCACCGCTATCATCGCCTTGCCCATCTACCTGCGCGGCCTGAACGTCGACCCCGAGCTGGACCTTTTCCAGCACTGGGCCTGGGCCGGTGTGATCGGCTGGGGGCTGATCTTCAGCATCACCACCGTGATCGTTTCCCGGGTGATCTACGGCTTGCAGCAGAAAGTGCGCGAGGCCATGCAGCTCGGCAACTACACGCTGGAGCAGAAGCTGGGCGAGGGCGGCATGGGGACGGTCTACCTGGCGCGCCACGCGCTGTTGACGCGACCCACCGCGCTCAAGCTGCTGCCTCCGCAAAAGGCGGGCGAGCAGAACGTGGCCCGGTTCGAGCGAGAGGTGCAGCAGACCAGCCGGCTGGAGCATCCCAACACGGTCCGTATCTTCGACTACGGCCGTACGCCCGACGGCATCTTCTACTACGTCATGGAGTACCTGGACGGGTTGACCCTGGAGGAGCTGGTGAAGATGCAGGGTCCGCAACCGCCCGGTCGCGTTATCTACGTGCTCGGTCAGGTGGCCCACGCCCTGGCCGAGGCGCATGGGCAGGGGCTGGTCCACCGGGACGTCAAGCCGGCCAACATCGTGCTCTGCGACCGGGGCGGGGTGGCCGACATGGCCAAGGTGGTCGACTTCGGGCTGGTCAAGGACGTCGGCGCTCCTCGGGAGCTCGCCCTCAGCACCACCGATGCCATCACCGGGACGCCGCAATACCTGGCGCCCGAGGGGTTGACCGCGCCGGAGCGGGTAGACGGGCGCACTGACATCTACGCGCTGGGTGCGGTGGGCTACTTCATGCTGACCGGCAAACCGGTCTTCGAGGGCGCGACCGTGGTCGAGGTCTGTAGCCACCACCTGAACAGCACACCCGAGCCGCCCTCGGTCAAAGCGGGATTCGATCTGCCCGCGGACCTATCAACGGTACTGCTCCGCTGCCTGGAAAAGGCGCCCGAGAAGAGGTTCCAGAGCGCGGACGAGCTGCGCGCAGCGCTCGGGGCCTGCGGCGACGCCAGCGCCTGGGGATTGATCGAGGCGGCGCGATGGTGGTCCGAGCGCGGCGAGCAGGTGGAGGCTTTCCTGCAGAGCAGGCGCCGCTCGCGCGATCCGGACCGGGCCGCGTCCGAGCCCGCGGTGATCAGCGTTCAGGGACGACGGGTCGCCTGACTCACCTCGCCGTTCTGGCGCGGATCTCCCAATGGCGGTACTGCGCCGCCCAAGTCCGGGTCGCGGTTTGACATACGGTTTTCGTATGTGAAAAAAGAATACACATACGGGCTCGTATGTCTGATACCGTCGAAGAAGGGACCTTTGCATCGAGACTGGACAAGCTCCGGGACCGATTGGGCCGCTGGCTGAGCGACCGGCTACGCGCGATCGACAAGGCGCCGCGCGAACGCTGGCGCGTTTCGCCCTGGGATCGTACGGCGCTGCCCATCCTGATCAGTGCGGGCATCATCTTCTATAACCTCAGCGAGTTGAAGTGGGCGGATGTCTGGTCGGCCGGTGCGAGCGCCAACCTCTGGTTAGCCCTGCCCTCGGTGGCCGTACCTCATATCGCCTGGTGGTTTCTGAGCACGCTGCTCACCGAGCGCTACTTCAAATGGTTCCACGGACCGTTCCCCTACTGGAAGTACTTCTGGGTGCACGGATCGGTCCACATGTTGGACTTCATCAATCCGGCGGTGAGCGGCGGGGTCAACCTGATCTATCAAAAGCAGAAGAGCCAGATAGGTTGGTTCAAGCTGCTGGGAATGGTCCTTTTCTACCATCTGATACCGCTCGGGATGATGGCCTTTCTCCTGGTGCCGCTTACCCTGACCTGGCACTACTACGGACTGTACGAAGTGGTCGGGAAGTTTCAGCTCGACGGGTATGTCTACGGGTGGCTCTGGATCTACGTATGGTGGGCGATCCTCCTTTTCGGGATCTACTGGTTCACCGAGGCCTGGTTCTCCTTTCACCGCAGCGGCCGCCTGATCGGAGTCACCAGGCTCTTCTTCCTCTTCACCCGATTGCTGCTGGGCGAGGAGAAAGCGAACGATCTCTGGACGGTCGCCCGTAGCGCTGAACCCAGGCACTGGCTGGGGACGCTGGCCATTACCGTGCCCAATTACTTCATGTTTCTCTTCAGCCCTTACCTGCTCAGCCTCGCTTTTGATGTGAACATCCCGTTTTTCGAGTTTGTGGTGCTAGCCATCCCCGCCATGTTCGTGGCCGACCTGCCCATCAGCTTCTCCGGATTCGGCACCACCACCATGTCCTGGATGATATTCTTCGGGGCCTATGGAAGCCCGGAGAACATCGCGGCGCTCACGCTGTTCATGCCGTTCGGCCGCGTCATGACCCACGCCTTCATCGGCCTGATCGCGATCAAGCCTGGACTGGCCGAGCTGCGCACGCTCTCCCTTTCCGCGCTTCTGAAGCCGGGCGGGAAGGCGGCCGTCGTACCGGCGGCCGTCGTTCCCCGAGAATCCTGCGACTCCCACACCGCCCGACCGCTTTAAGAGGAAAAAAGCGAATCGGTACCGCGCTTCCTTCGACCTACCGCTTTCCCGACGTTCTGCACAGAACCTTGCGCATGGCTACGCGCCTCTGCAAGTCGAGCCCCCTCTCGGCATCCCTTTCAAGGATCGCCTTCAGGTAAGGGGGCATATCGGCCGCTGCAACGGCGCGAAATCCGTGGCGCCTGTACCACGGCGCATTACAGCGAACCCGGCTGAAGGTGACCAGGCTGACCGCTCGACAGGCGTGCTCATCGGCCAGCGACTGGACGCGGTCGAGCAACCGGTTACCGATTCCACGGCCCTGGCACCGCGGATGAACGTCGATCTCGACCAGATATAGATCGGAGGCGAACAGGCGGGTAAGCGCGAAGCCGACGGCGGCGGCCCGGTCGTCCAGAGCGACCAGTAGTAAACCCCGGCGCTGTGCCTCCAGATGAACGTGCACCGGTACGGTCTCTTCGCGTAACGCGGGCATTCCGTGTGACCGCCCCGCGATAAAGGGCGCTCAGTCGGGCAGAATCTGGATCGAGCGCAGCTTGCAGTAGCCGCTGGATGTGAGCGTGTCGTCCCAGGAAATGCGGACCCGTTTGCCGCCCACCTGGGCCGCAAGCGCCACCCGCAATGCAGCTTCGCCTCGTTCGTCGTCTTTGGCGATCTTGAAGAGCACCTCATTATCGCTTTTACTGCAGCTGCCGGCCGTGACTCCGGCCTCCAAAGTAACGTAGTTACCACTGGTATACTCGACGTTGACTCCTACGCGTCTGACGAGCCCTTCTACGGATCCAGACGCAGCCGACGCAGCGCCGGCGACCGCAAAGAGTGCGAGGGAAGCGCCCATAGTAAAAATGATTGATTTCTTGATGAACATCGCTGTTCCCTTTCTAACGCGGGGCGGTTGCTACCCCGGGTCGTATACGTTGACTGTCAATGTCAATTACTCGGCCCCGCGTGGCTCGAGCCGAGGTACAGATAGAAGGACGCATACTCTCGTGCCTTCGACTCGCAACGGACGCGTCCGCTGCGGTATTAGCCAAATCGGGCGTATAGTAAGCATAAACCCATCCCTACGACTGTTCCTTTGTACTTCCGGCTCACGGAGGGATCAATGTCTGATTTGTTAAGTTTTCTTAACAAGTTAGTACCTTACGATAGGCTTTATTCACGGCAATTTCTTAACATTTCGAGTTCCCTTTCGCACTTGACGGATGTCTATTCGCAATGACAATAAGTAGTAACGATGTTGGTAGCTAATACATACAAGACTAGAGGCGGGTTCTTTGTGAGAACACACTCCGCGGTTGATATCGCACCAAGACGCTATTGACGCTATTGAGCCAAAAGGAGCGGGACGAAAGATGATTCGAACGAGCGCACTTCTCTTTATAGTCGTTGCGACACACCTAGCGGGGTGCATCGCCGAAACCATGGAGTCGGAGGCAGCGGATCTTGCCCGCTCGCCGGTCATCTATGGAACTGACACGCGCGTCGAGTACCACGAAGCCTCGGCGAGACAGCAGCGCTGGTCAGACGCTACAGCGCTACTTACCAGCCACTCTGGCTTGGAGAACGACGGCGGCGGGTTATGTACGCCCTCCGATGAGGAGTGTTATCTACTGGTCGATTCCTACGAATTAGTGGACGGCGATGGCGACGGTAATGCGGACGAAGACCTCTGTTCGACTGTCGCGTTTTACGGCGATCGGCAATCGCTAGGTGGATATTGCTCGGGATTCCTCGTTGGACCAGACCTCGCGGTGACGGCGGGACACTGCATCGAGTCGACCGCTGATTGCAGCGATACGACTTTCGTATTCGGCTTTCATAATGACATTCCGGGCGCCGATCCGGAGTTATATTTCGGCAAAGACGATCGTTACCGCTGTCAATCGGTCGTAAGCCGCGGTTTGGCGGGGGATGTCGACTACGCGGTAGTCAAGCTTGACCGCGTTGTCACCGGACGTATACCTTTTCGTATTCGCTATACCGGCATCGTTCCGACCTTCGATAATGTGACCTTGATCGGTCACCCCTCTGCACTGTCGAAGAAGATCGACCCGGGCGGCTCGGTTTACTGGAACGAACCGGCGGACGTTTTTTTTGAAGCGAGCGTCGATGCTATCGGCGGCAACAGCGGCTCTGCAGTCATCAACGCCGCTACCGGGGTCGTGGAGGGCATCTTGGTCAGCGGTAATACCGACTACGTTCAGCAGGGCAGTTGCTACGTCGAACAGGTCTGTAACGAATCCGGATGCGACAATTTGAAAACAGAGACGATCTCGAGTATTGCGCAAGCTAAAGACCATGTTCCGCTTCACGCTTCGATCATAATGTCAATCATCTAGTCGGCGCGGACGACACCAGGAAGCCCAGACCTTTGGCGGGGGGATTGAGAGGATCGGAGGCGTCCCTCGTCAGGGACGTCGTTATCAAATTATTCGGTGTGAAAACGACCGAATTGCGTCATACTGACGGGGCGGAAAAGGGGAGAGGAGACAGGTGTCGTGCCAACCGGAATATCGAAAATGGAAAGGGATACGCTGAAGAGAATGCGCGGCAGGAGGACTTCAGGAGCGCTCTTTATTCTGACGGCGCTGCTGGGCGGCGCCTGTACAGGCAGCGAGCCGCCGGACCAGGGCAGCCAGGTCGGACAGAGCGCTTCGGGATCGGGCGGCACTTCGGGTCAGACGGCCACCGGTGGCGGGGCGGCGGGATCGGCCGGAGCGTCCGGCGCAGGCACGGGCGGAGCCGAACCCGGTCTGCCGGACTTTCACGACTTATCCAGTCTGCCCAGCGGTTGCGACGTGCTGAAGGATGCGGAGGGTAGCGACACTGCAAGCGACTTGATTGGTGTATGGGACGCGAGTATCGACGGCGAGCTCGTCGTGATCGAAGTCAAGCCCACCGGTCTCTCGCTGCAATGGAACGACGAAGCCGTGGTTGCACAAGAGACGGACAGCGGCTATCTTGGGACCTATTCCAAGACCTCTAACCGCACTTCAAAGGATACTGTCGTCGTAAGCACGGGGGCATTCTCGGTGAATCTGGGGATAATTCCCTGGGAAATAGGCGGCGACTGGACCTTTTCCTCGCAAGACTACGACGGGCAAGTCACCATTGAGCCGACGCTCTTGTCGATGCAGTGGAGCGAAACGAGTCCGACCAGCTACGTGACCCTCGCGCGAATGACATCGGGAGAGTCCGTGCTGGGCGAATTCGCGGGATCTTGGCGGCTCATGGCTGACAATACCGAATGCGCGCTGGAAGTGGCCGGCAATCGAGGTACGGCAGACTGCGGCGACGATGGGCGGATGACGGTAGTCGTCGGGGACGGCGTGATCAGCGGATGCATGACATCGGGGCTCGAGTTCTCGGCCTTTCGACGTACTCCGTAGAATTGAAGGGGATTTGTGAAGTATAGGGCGTTAGGGACGGGGCTTGCGCTCTGCGTTGTGGTGTTCGGTGTAGTTATCTGGGGTAGCCAACGGGCTGACAGATCGACCGGCGATACGACGGCCCCGCCGAAGCTCTGGAACCAGAGCCTATCGGTCGGGGTCGCCCGCCTACCCACGGCGAAGGCGCCGCCATCCGGAGTGTGGCTGTGGATACACTCGACGCCCGAGGAGCAGCTTCAATCGGTGGTCGACGAGCTCGAAGGGCTAGTGGTTGGCGCCGAAGCAAGCGCGAGCCCTCTGGTGTTTGACCTTACCCGCGAGCAGGGGAAGCAGTCCCGGCGGACCCTGCTGGGGGCCGTTCGACCTACGCTCCGCGCCGCGGACCTGTTGATGGCCAACCGTTTCGGCCCGTTCCGGGCACGCATCGCCGAGACGGCGCCGGCTCCGCGGACAAGACTGGCCGAGAGTCGACCGCTCGCGGAGCTGTGGGATCTCGGACGTCGCGCGCAGGGCACCTGGGCCGCGTTCCCGGTGATGGCCTGGCCTCTGCACTACGCTCTGGAGTTATCATTTCCCGATCGAGGGGCGTGCCAGAAGGCGGTGCGATACGTTCGGCACTCCTGGCTTGCGCGGGGCCAGGTTGCGCTGGTCATCGACGAAACCCTGACGCGCGATTTCGAGTACCTTCGAGCCGCAGCGTTACCCGCGGATTGGGGGAAAAGCCGTGCTGTCCAGCAGCTCAAGCAGCTGGCCGCTCGACTATCCACGATAAAACATATTCCCATTCCGTCAGAGCTACGCCTCGCCCTGAATGCGGCCGTGCGACCTCCGGAGAAGCTTCCTCGTTATTTGGTAGTGCCCTCGACGTCGCTACTGATCATTCCCCGAATGGGGAGCCTGGCTGTTCAGGATAGCTTGAGAAGACAGGTATCGCGTCTGGCGCAGTCGATGAACGGAAACGTGTACGGCGCGCGGTAATGGGATAGGTACTCCCGTTTCCTTTCTCGAACAATAGAAGCACTCCTCGGAAGGGTTTCAGTAAGTTACTAAATGTGGTACCCGCCGGATTGCGTCATGCTGACGGGGTTGGAAAAAGGGTTGCTGGCGGTACTGGTGCTGGTGCTGATGACCGGCATGGGGGCTACTCTCACCCTCGGCCATTTCCGCGAGATCGCAAAGAGCCCGCGCGGCGTCTTCATCGGACTGGCCTCGCAGTTTGGCTGGATGCCGCTGATCGCCTTTATATTGGCGCATCTGCTGGGGCTTTCGGCTGAAGCCGCCATCGGGCTGGTGATCGTGGGCTGTACCCCGGGAGGGACCACCTCAAACCTCTTCACCTACTACGCGCGCGCCGACCTGGCGCTGAGCATCTCCATGACCGCGGCGTCTACCGTGGTGGCGGTGCTGTTGATGCCGCTGGTGTTGCTGGTCTACGCCACGCCCTTTACCAGCCAGGCGCTCAGCATCCCCTACGGCAACGTGGTGACGACCCTGGTGGTGGTGCTGATACCGGTCATGGCCGGCACGGCCATCCGCCACCGCAGCGAGCGAGCGGCGCGCATCACCGAGAAGATCGGGAGCCTCTCCGGTTTCGCCGTCCTGTTACTGCTCATCGGTAGCAGCGTGGTGCGCAATGCCGCTCTCTTCGCCGAGCTCACGGCGCAGATGTACATCGCGGCCATCGGGCTGGGAGCCCTGGGGCTGGCTCTGGGCTACCTGGTCGCTTGGATATTGAAGATGCCGGTCGACTCGCAGCGGGCGGTCTCATTTGAGACCGGCATCCAGAACAGCCCACTGGCCTTTGCCATCATCATCGCCAGCTTTCCCGATGCATCGCACCAAGCCATCCTGATGCAGCCGATGCTATACGCGCTATGCGTGCTTATCGTATCGAGCCTGGTCGCGGTGGGGTACCGTTTTAAGACAGACGTCACTATTTCGCAAAACGCGCAACCAGTTGCGCATCTTGCCGGGAAATAGGGACGTCTATCTTTTCTGGCTCTACCGAGACTATCTGTGCCGCTAGACATCACGCCCGTCTCGCCTGCGGCCGGGCGCCGGAATTGGCACACTCGGTTCGCAAGGGGCGACACGAATGTCGGTGTTCCCGAACCGCCAACCCCGGGGCTCGATGCTGGCAGACGAGTCGCGTTCGCCGCGTAATCGAGCGCGGGAGCAGCTTTCGAGGCAGCGCCGTTCAGCAATCCGATACGGCACGAATCGTGCTTGAGTTGGTGGCATCGACGGATACTTCCGCGAGGCAAGCAGGGACAAATGAGATTTTCCTTCGAAGCCCCCGCCTCCTGTCCTGCCGGACTTTCGGCCATGAGCATCCTTTTGCTGCTGATATCAGCATGCGCCGGTGAGTGTCCGGACGCTCGCCCGAGCATCGGCTCGGGTTGCGATGATCGCGGATTGAAGTGCGAGTACCCGGCACCGGGTTGCGGCGACAGTAGCGGCTCCATCGACACGATGACCTGTACGAAAAGCGGCTGGCAGACCGACGGCACCCATTGCGATCCCTCGATGCCCCCCTGTCCCATGTCGCTTCCCGAGCTCGGTTCGCCCTGCAACTATCCGTTACTCGGTCCCTGTTCGTACCGCGCTCCCGGTTGCGATGCGTCGTCCGGTATCTGGACGATCTTCACCTGTGAATCGTCGCGGTGGGTTTCCGACGGCGCGCGATGCGGAGACGCCGGCGGCCAGTCCACGGATGCGAGTCTCTACTATCCCGACGCGAGTGTTTACCATGAGGATGCGGGCGATGGTCTCGACGCGACGGATCGACTCGAGTGTCCGCCGGCTCGTCCCGAGCTGAACGGAACCTGCCAGGCCATCGGAACCGAATGTAACTATCCCGCACCGGGTTGCGACCCGGAGCTGGGACTGACCGAAACCTTCAGCTGCGGAGAGGGCGGATGGACGTCCGATCACATCCGCTGCCCCGATTGTGCGGAGACGCGGCCAGCGGTGGGCTCTCTGTGTTTGCCGATCGGATTCGAATGCAAGTATCCCGCCCCCGGTTGCGGCAGTCTTGACGTCTACGTAACGTATACCTGTGGGCTGTCCGGCTGGATGTCCGACGGCACGCACTGCGATCCCATCTGACCCGCCGTACGCCCCTCCCCGAGAGAATATACGGTCCTGACGGATCACGAAAAGATAACCGGGACGGTCTCGCACGGAAGATTGTACCGGGATTTGCGAGTCGCCATAGTCAAACCGTACCGCGACCTGGTCGGGGATCCGTCTGTCGGATACCCGGGCGTTCTGCGGCTCGTTTTCGGGTCCCGCTTCAATTCCGGCGCTACTTTATTTTCCGGTTTCGGTGTCGCTCTCCACTCTCGAAATCCGGGTACTCAGAAAGGCGGTCGACAACGTCCGTCCGTTCTTCTCTCCTCGATCCCGGAAATCCAGCTAATTTGTCCTTCTATCTAAGCAAGCCAGTGGGGCCACAGTCCGCGACTCCCTTTGCATGACTCGTCTTCGTCTCATAAACCGCGAAACGATGCATCAACCACTAAGTATCGGCTTTAGCGCTTCGCACGCGTTGTCTGACCACATGTACTCGCTGCGAAGCACGTCCAGGTCGCTAAATCTCGGGTCTTTATCCAGCGCACGACTGAGCGAGTCGGCGGCGTCGCCCTCCCGCCCCATGGCGCGTAAGACAATCGCCCTTCCCGCCAGACAATCGGCGCTGTCTCCATCGGCCGCGACGGCGCGATCGAAGTGCTGGAGCGCGCCCTGGTAATCGCCTTCTTCGAAGAGCACGAACGCCAGGTTGACGTTCCCGTCGCCGAAATTCTCGTCGATGGCCAACGTTCGTTCATAGGCCTGCTTGGCTCGCGCAAGGTCGTCCTTCCTCTGCCAGGCAACGCCTTCCATCAGATGAATCTTAGGATCGTCTTTACAGTGGAGCATTGCAGCCTCCAGTTTTTCCAGCGCGCGGTCCACATTGCCTGACCTCATCAGGGTTCCCGCCAGCAGCAGCCAATTGTCAGCTGCCGGTTCTATTTCGCAGGCATCCTCGTAGTACCGCACCGCATTGACCAGATCTCCGTCCTGTTGATAGAGGCTCCCGAGAAGAATAGCCGCCCGAACTTTGTTCTCTCGACTACTTTCCAGCCGCATAGTGTTGAAGAACGAATCCCGCGCTTCGCTACACAACTTGCTCCCCTCGACGGACGTGATGTCCAATCCTACGAGCTGCATGTACAGTGCTATTCCCCTCTGGAGGTGCGCAGCGCCGTTGTCGGGTTCAATCTCGATGGCCCGACCCGCTGCCAGGGACGCTTCGACTGCGCCGTTGTCCGTCCGGTTGAGAATCTGGGCCAGTCGAACGAGAGCGTTGGCGTCGTCGGACTCGGCCCAATTGTCTCCACCGAGGAGGTCTTTTAGTCTATTTGCGGCTCCATCGAGGTCGCCGAGATCACTCTGGGCGCGCGCTTCCCAGTACTCGCACAAATGATGATCGCCTTCGTTTTCGGCCAGCGCGCGCGCCTTTACGAAGCGCGCGTTGCTTTTCTCCTCGTTGCCGCGTAAAGCCCATGCGTAGCCTTGCAGTAAGTATCCCGCTATCATGTCCGGTTGGATGCGGATTATATCTTCCGAATACTGAATGATTCTAGCGGCCACCTCTCCTCGGGGCCGATCCGAAGCGCCGTACGTCAGCCCGATCCGAAGAAGGAGAAGCGAATAGAATCGTTCGATCTCTTCTTCCGAGACCGCGGTCGCAAGGTTGCTACGAGAAACCTTTTCGTACTCTTCTATGGCCTCTTCGATACGTTTAAAGCGGCAATGGTTAGCGGCACGTATCAAACCCGTCAAGGGATCGGTATTGATAGCGGCCAGGTGCTCCTCCACGCGATCGCTTTCGCCCTCCGCCATGGAGAGTATCGCCATGGCTCGGCGAATATCTACGTTCTCGGGCGCGTAATGGGTGGCGGTTTCGAGGGCTGACATCGCCTTTGCGGAGTCCTGTTTATGAGTCATAAAGTAGTAGCCAACTTGAAACAAGATGCGCGCGATTTCATGGTTTTCTATCTTAGGCAAATCTTCGAGCCGAATCCCGTCGATGACGCTCCCAAACAACAGGCCCGCTCTCGGATCGTCTCGGTAGAAGAGCGCCGTCGCCGCCGCCTGGCGCAATACCAGGCGCGCCACCGCGGCCTGGTGCTTGGCGTTAGATTGCCGAAGTGCGACCGATACGCGGAAATTGGACGCGAAGAAGGGATCGTCGATGAAGCTAGCGATGGGAAGAACGAGCTCGTCGAGATCCAAGTGCAATTGTTTCGACCTTAACTGGCCGAAGATTTTATTTACTCGATCTTCGGATAGGATCATTTGCGCCTTCAACTCTACCGCTTGGCCTTCGATGCGGCCCTTCACGACACAAGCGTCGGCATAGTACTCTTCGGCGAATTCCGCCCCCTCGATAAGCTTTTGCGGAACGACGACCACTCGAAACGGATAGTCAGATAGGGTCACCGCCAGCTCCTGGGCCAGTGGTCTCTCCATTAGTTTCCCGCTCGGGCCAACCCAGCGAAGGGGGTACCAGGCGATCGAATTGGATACAGCGATCCATTCTACCTCTCCGCGACGGCGGAAAAGAGGACGCATCCAGAACAACGACAGCCGTAATCGATGCCGATAAGTAATAAATACGTGCAGCAGCGCTGTCACGACAACGACGCATGCGGTCGAAAACAGGAATCTCTCATCGCTCAGCGTCGTTCGGAACGTGAGTGATTCATCGTAGTTGCGAAAGAATTCGAACGAGGCGGGAATGAGAAGAAGCAGTCCCAGGTGCCAGTGTCTACCCGACTTGATAAAATCGCTGAAAAGTCTGACGAGCTCCCCCATCGCTATATCCCCTGTCCCTTTTAAAAGCTAGATAGTCTAGTTATCCTTGATCTTGCCGTCATCTTCGTCAAGGTTTCCTTGCCATGTTCAGCGTTTTACTCACGCCTCGTAGTAGTGCTGGACAGCTCGTAGTAGTGAAACCAGCAGGCGGAATCAACGGCGTTAGCAATTCTGTACTGTGGTTAGCCCTGCTCGTCGGTTTCGCGTGCACAGCGGAGTGAAATCCAGTCCGGCGCGTCGATGAGGAATTGAGGCCTCATCCTACGGATAATACTTGCCGCCTACTCGCACAGAATCGCCAAGCATTCCATACGGTACCAATTCGCTTGTGGGAGGCATAAATGGTTCAAAGTCGCCTAGGGATGTAGACGATCTCCCGAAACCGCGGCTTATTCCGAGCTCGGCATAAGCCGCACGTTTTTTCGATCGACTGCAGCTCCGAACTCCGCCAGTAGCACGTAACCTAGCTAGCGTCCCTCTGCTAGATGCTATATTATCTCCAACTTGAGGAGGGGACTTGTTCAGAGCAGTTGAAAGAGCGTTATTGGCGGGGGTTATCGCGGTGGTCGTCATTAGTTGCGGAGACGATCATCGAGATACTGATAGCGTAACCGGTGCCGGCGGTATCGGCGGTGCGGGTGGCGCTAGCGGAACGGCGGGCAGTGTCGGAGGCGGCGTTGCCACCAGCGGGACCGGTGGCGCCATCCGGGAAGACGGCGGTCGAGGTGGCGGTAACGCAGCTGGAGAAGTCGGCGGCGCGGGCGGCACGAGCGGCACGGGCGGCTCTGGAGAAACCAGCGGCGAGGGAGGGGCCTCGGGCGAGGGCGATAACCCGTCCGGAGGCTCAGGTGGCGGCACGGTGGCAGGCGGCGGTATCGCGGAGCGCTACCCGAGGGATCAGGCCATCGCGAGCGATCCCGCCGTAATCTTCGCCGACGACTTCGAGAGCTACGGCGACGCCGGGGATCTGTGGGACCGTTGGGCCAACACCTACCAGCAGGATCAGACGCACATCGTCACCGATTTTGCGAACGTATACGCCGGAAACCGGTCGCTCTCCTTCACGCTGCCCCCTAACGACGAGGAGCTCAGCAACGCGCTGGAGAACATCGTAGCGCCGGAGGTCGACAGGCTGTACCTGCGCTGGTATCAGAAGATCGACGGCAACGACGACATCGTCGGTTCGCATCACAACGGGGGCGGCATCTCGGCGCACTACCAGGGTCCCGGGCAGCGAGCGCAAGACGCCAACCACTTCCTCGTCGCCTACGAGTCCTGGCGCGGTGAGGAGGCGGATGTCTCGCCGGGCCTCCTGAACGCCTACGTCTACCATTTCGACCAGCGCGATATCTGGGGCGACCACTTCTTCCCGACCGGGGTCGTCATGCCGAATACGAGCCTCGCCTTCGACTTCGGTCCCGACTTCGTCGCCCGGCAGGACATCACTCCCGAGCTCGACCGCTGGTACTGCCACGAGCTGATGGTGCACGCCAACACGGTGGGCGCGCGCGACGGGCGCATCACGCTGTGGCTCGACGGCGCGCTCATCGCCGATTTCGGCAACCTCTTCTTGCGTGACGACCCCACGGTGAAGATCGATCGCTACAGCGTGATGTTTCACGCGCGCGCCAACCCGGGCGTTGCCACCACGAAGTACGTCGACAACGTGGTCGCCGCGACCGCTTACATCGGGCCCATGGCGCCGTGAGCGGGCCGTGGTGCTGCGCCGAAACCGATACCTGCTACCATTTCGGTCTGTAGCGGCGGTGGCTTTCATATTGGCGCTTGGTGGCTGTGCGCACTACCACCAAGGCCTGAAATCCGCGCGGTCGGATTCCATTCCTGACGGATATCAACGCTGCTTTAAGGACTCGGATTGCGTTCCTCAGCCAGGCGCCTGTTTTACGACCCAGTGCGTGGCTCGAAAGCACTATCAAGAGCCAGAGCCCGTTGGCGGTTGGTGCCCGTTGGTTGTAGAGCATAACGATATGGGGCATCGGAACGAGTGTATATGTGTATCGCGCACGTGCATAAATCGCCTGACTCAGGATGCTCCGTAGCCCGCTTGCGCACGATTTAGCGGATCGCCTCTCTAGCGACGTATTCAGAACCCGGGGGCCGTTTGCCCGCAACCGCGCGGAGGCGGTATGATGCTCGGCGACGGGGAGGTCCGGAATGCGCGCACTCTTGATAGTCCCGCTGGTAGCGGTCGTCGCGGTGGCGCTCGGCTGCGGCGATGACGGCTCTGACAATGGCGGCGGCGGGGCCGGAAGCGGCGAGGCCGGAAGCGGCGGGGCCGGAAGCGGCGGGGCGGGGAACGACGGGTTTGCGAGCTGTACCCCCGAAGTGACGGGCAAGCCCTTTGGCATGGAGGGAACGGGCACCATCACCGGCACTGCCTTCATCCCTGACTCGGTTCCGGACGGGATGAATATCAACTTGATGATCCACAGCGGCGGCATGGGGCTCGGTGTGCTCGGTGAGAGCATCTTCGATACCAGCGAGACCTGCGGCAACCAGGTGAGTTTCACCATCGACGGGGTGGAGCCGGGCAGCTACTTCATATCCATCGAGGTCTACGACTCCATGAACGACGCGGAGACGGTCTTCGAGTCACTGTCGGATCAGGAGATCACGGTGGGCGAGGGCGAGGTGGTGGACGTGCAGCTGGTTTTCGAGTGAGCGGGCAAAAGGGGAGGTGATCGATGAGAATGAACGGACGGGGTAGCGCGCCGTGGCTGTTTTCGCTGACCTGGCTGCTGTGGACCGGGTGGGTGACCGGGTGCGGGGGACATTCGCGCCCTAGTTACGAGAGCCCCTTGCGAAGCGGGTACTCTCCGCAGCTGTCCGAGGAAGTGGAGGCGGAGACGCCGCCGTCGGATCACATGTATGCATACGGCGACTTCGAGACGGAGGAGTCGGTGGGAGATGAGGTGGCGGCGGCCGAGATAGCGCCGATGATGCGGACGGCGGCGCCGCCGGTGATGGCGGCCGAGGCGTCGCTCGATATGCCGGAGGCTGCCTCGCATGACTCGGACGGCCCCCGCATGACCGAGTCGGAATTGATGGAGGTCCGGCAGCGGGCGAAGGCCGCCGCCGCCGAGCGGGCGAGGCAGCGGGCCCTGGCCATGGCCGACCGCGAGGGAAAGAAGGCGAGCGAAAAGGCGAAGATCCGGGCGCGGGCCAACCTCTCGACCGAGCCCGAAAAGAAACCGGAGCGCAAGGTGGTTTACACGGGGTATCTGAAGCTCCGGGTGCCGCAGCGCGAGCCCGCCATCGACGAGATCGTGAAGCTCACCGAGGAGCGGGGCGGACACGTGGCGTCGCTCACCCGGCACGTGATGGTAGTCCGCATCCCGGCCGGCGACTTCGAGGCGGTAATGGAGGCCTTTGCCAAGATCGGCGAGCTCATGGACCGGCGGATCGAGTCGGTGGACGTGACCGAACGATACACCGATCTCGTGGCCCGGCTGGACGTTGCCCGGGCGGCGCTTATGCGGCTGGAGGCGCTGCTGGAGAAGGTGACCAAGGTCAAGGAGCGGCTCAGGATCCTGAGAGAGATCAAGCGCCTCTCGGAACAGGTAGAGTCGCTGGAGGCCAACCTGCGAACGCTGCAGAACCTGGTCAGCTATTACACCATCACCATCCAGCTGGTGGCGGTCAGCGATCGCCTTCCCCGCGCGGCACAGCAGTCGCCCTTTCCCTGGGTGCGCGGGCTCATGCCCCACGGGACCAGCATCGAGGAGGGCAAGGGCGATTTCGAGCTCGAACTGCCCGACGCCTTCGTGCTCTTCGACGAGGACGAGGTGTACAGGGCCCGCTCGTCGGACACAACGGTCATCCGCGGCGGCGTCGTTGCCAGCGAGCCCCTGGGCGACGCGGCCTTCTGGATGCGGGCGGTCGAATACGAGATGGAGGGGCGCGGAGAGGTGATCGAGGCCAGCGGCGAGAGCGGTCGGCTAATCTACCGGATATTCGCCTCTCCCGACGTCAAGCCCCGCTACTACCTGGTGGCGGTTACCGTAAGGGATGACGAGATCTACGTGATCGAGGCCTTCTTCCCCAATCTCGAGACTCTCGAAACTCACCGGCAGAGCGTCATCGACGCCCTAAAGTCCCTCGTGATCAAGTGAGGAACGGAATCATGAAAAGACCAGGTGACTTCACGCGTTTGCTTGCCGCCTCGCTGTTGCTCTTCAGCACCTCGGTGGTGCTTGCCGCCGACGAGGAAAAGGCCCCGGCCGACGAGGAGAAGGCCCCGGCGCCGACACCCGAGCCGGCCGCGGAAAAACGGCTCACCGCGCTCAGCTCGACCGTCTACCTGCTGGTCAACAACCCCGGGGAAAAGCGCAAGATCATCGAGGAGAAGATCGCCGCGCTCGGCGGATTCGTGGTTTTCATGAGCGAGCAGCACCTCAAGCTCAAGCTACCGCCGCAGAAGCTGTCGCAGGCGCTCACCCTGGTCACCGCCGAGGGGGAGGTGGTGAACAGGAGCCTCGCGCGCAACGATATGACCGCCTTCATAGCCGACCTGCAGGCGCGTCTGCGTTCCCGGCAAGCGGTCTACCAGAAGCTGAGAGCCTTCTTCGACCAGGCCGACGTGGAGGGCACGGTGCAGATCGAGCGGGAGATGAACGCTCTCGTCCTGGAGATCGAAGGGCTCAAGGGCAAGCTGAGGGTGGCGCAGGATCGGACGAGCTGGGCCGTGCTCGCGGTCAACTTCCGCTTTCGCCAGCGCGACCGGATCCAATATCGCGCCTCGCCCTTCGAGTGGCTCAACACTGTGTCGCTCGGACGGCTGGTGAGGGAGTTCTGAGATGACACATTCTATGACTGCCGCCATCAGGCATCTCCTCATCCCGGCTCTGTTCCTCCTCTTGCCGGTCGGCTGCGGCCCGAGCTACTCCATGAACGAGCCCCCCTCGTTCAAGCGCTATCACGAGTCCGACGAGTACAAGCTCATCACCGCGGACGGAATGCTGCTGAAGGTGCGCGAGGTGGAGAACTACCCCCGGGCGCAGCTCAAGTACTGGGTCGACGCGATGCGGCTGCACCTCACCGAACAGGGTTACCTGGTCCGCTCCGAGGATTGCTTCGAGACCGAGCGCAAGCTCGAGGGCTGCACCCTGAGCTTCCTGGCGCCGCTCGGCGCCGAGGACTGGGTGCTGAACGAGACCCTATTCGTGGTGGACGATACGATTTACCTGGTGGAGGCGGCAGGGCCGGCCAAGCGCTTCACCAGCGTCGACGACGAGCTGAAGGCGGCGGTCAAGACCTTCGACCCAGACGGGCGCTAGAAGCGGGGGCGCTGGAAGCCGGGGCTTTAGCGCTCGACCGTCAGCTGATCCAGCAAGCCATCGCCCTCGAGCGGGTCTCCATGGCCCGGATAAAGGCGCTTGGGTCCGAGCTTCTTGAGTCGCTCTATGGTGTCCTTCATCTTTGGCCGACTCCAAATTCCATAGGGAAGGGAGGCCTTGCCGTCCATGGTGATGATGGTGTCGCCAGAGATGAGGCTTTCGGTTTCGGCTTGATAAAGGCAGACGGATTCCGGAGAGTGGCCCGGGGTATGGAGCACGGTCCACCCCTGGTGGCCGGGCATCTTCATCCCGTCGGAAGCAACCACGTCCGCCGTCACCCTCGCGAAGTTGAGATGCGGGTACAGGAGAAGCGCGGGATTGTTCCTGAGGCCCGCGATTATGGCCGCCGGCATGTCTTTCAGGAATCCAATGCTGTCGAAGCTCCCCCTGGCGGGATTGATTCTCCTGTACGGTAAAACCACCAGGGCTCCGGTTTTTCTCTTCAGCTTGGGAGCATTGCCGAGGTGCTCGACGTGGGAATGAGTGGGGAGGATGTAATCGACATCGCTCATCGATCTGCCGAGCTCCGTTTCGATGGTGTTTTTTATCAGCTTGAAATCATTGGGGCTGCCGCAATCAACGATGCAGATCTTCTCCTCGTTGATGAGATAGACGTTGGAAATTTTTCCTTTGATTCTGACGATATTGCCAGCGTTCATGTCTCGAATATACAACTGTCCCCTTCGTCACCAGCGCAATTGAACAAGAAATACGCTATCATTCCAGGTATAAGAGGACTATGGGGATCTCGAAAAGAGTAAAAAGGGGTTGGGGGATTTGCCGCCGGGTGGCGTCTATCGCGACCGTCTCGGTCGTCTTGCTGGCGTGCTCGTCTGACCGCGGCTCGGGCAGCGCGGGCTTCTCGGGCGGAGCCGGAAGCGGCGGGGAGACGTCTACGGTCGCCGGCTACGGGGGAGGACCGATGTCCGGCTCCGGCGGCAGCGCCGTCTCCGGAACCGGAGTCGAGCCCGTGCCGGGCGGAGGAACGGGCGGCGCGCCGGAGGGCACGGGCGGCTCTACGGCAGGAACCGGCGGCTTACCGGCGGGAACCGGAGGCGAGGTGGCCGGCGGCGGCGCGGGCGAGACCGGCTGCGTGGCAGAGGATCCGTTCGGCGGTCCGCCGCTCCGGGACTGCGCTCTGCCGGGAGCCTGCGGACGCTGCCTCTGGGAGAAGTCCTGCGCGCTGTTCGATTTCCAGTGCGCCCGCAACGCCGATTGCGTGTGCATGGCCGAGTGCATCGGAACCTTTGGCGTGGGCGGAGTGCAGACCTGCCTAGGTCAGTGCGGTCTGACCGCGCTGCCGCCCGGCTTCGCCGAGTTCGCCAACGGCGCGGCCGACATGTGCTGGGACGAGGGCTGCGGCACCCTCGCCGAACCGTTGCAGGAGCCCGCGGGCTCGGCCGCGAGCATCGGAGCCGGCACCGACGAGAGCTGCTTCTTCGATCCGAGCCTGCGATACGATCCGTGCGGCCCGGTGCTTCAGCTGCAGAGCGCCGACGGGACCATCTGTGCGCGCATCGAGCGGCGCAACGACGGCGACGGGAACGACATGAACACGACCTGGACGCTGCTCGACGTGCGCCTGGGCCCGCTCGGCGAGGTCTGCCACACCGACGACCCCGCGGCCCTGTGCTGGTTCTCGAGCCACCACAACTACGCCGACTGGGCCCACGCGTCCTGCGGCAACCGGCATTACGACCTGAATGTAGCCAAGAACTGCGGCCGGGAGAATACCAACCCCTCGCCCACCTTCCGCCTCCACGTCTTCGAGAGTGCGCCGTTCGGCGGAGGATGCGCTCCGGCGGCGGACGGCCTCTGTCCCGTCGGGTCACCCATCGAGCTGTTCCCGGTGCCGTGAGCCAACCGCTTCACGACCAGGCGGCGCGGGTCGGTGCAATGAGAACCAGTTGGCTGGTCGCCCTGGTCGCGGGCCTGCTCGGATTCGGTTGCGGTCAGAAGGCGCCGCCCGACGCGCTTGCCGACGGGGGAGAGGACAAGGAGCAGGTCTGCCGTACCAGCGCGCAGACGCCCCCGTCGTCGCAGCGCGAAGCCTGGTGCGCGGACGCTGAGGCGCGCCTGGGCCGTCGCGTCTGCGTGCACGAGGTCTCGGACGCCAGGAGGTGGTCCGACATCACCTTCGCCGCCTCGGCCATCGATCAGGAGCGAACCACCACCTATCTGGTTCCCGCTCGAGACGACGCCCGCGCGCCGCCGCTCTTCGTCGACGCGAACGCCTTCGAGGCCCCGGAGCAGTCGCTGCACTTCAAGTTCTTGACCGAGTCGGTCCCCGATCTCGAGCTGATGCAATACGAAGAGTACCTCGAGCTCATCGGCGCTTCGCCCGGCCCCGCCGGCTTCGATCCCGGGCTACGCGAGTGGTTCGCCGGAAACGTAACCGAGTACATCATTCCGGGCGGCGACAACCTGTTCGGGTTCGGTATCTGGGATCGGGGCACCGATCCGGCGGCGACCATCACCTGCGAGCAGTTCCTACGAGTTTACGAGATCGTCGCGGGACGCTTGGCGATCGAAGGCCCGGTCGCCGCGGTCCCGGCCAACGATCTGCAGCGGCAGGTGCTCTCGAGCTGCAGCGTGTGCACGCACGATCCCTCTCTCGCCCTCGACTACGAGTTCTACACCCAGGCCAAGCGATGCGGAACGGTCCGGTTGTACACGCTCGAAGAGCTCGCCGCGGCCGAGACGGCAGCCGAGTTCGGCTGGCAGGACATCCTGGTCACGGACCAGGCGCCGCTCGACATCCAGACCATCATCGCCGGGATCGTGACCGGAACCCGCCAGGGCGAGCTATCGCATCTCAACGTGCGCAGCGCCGCTCGGGGCACTCCGAACTGCTACGTCAAGCAAGCCCACGAGTTGCTGGCGCGGTGGGACGGTCAACTGGTCTCACTCGAGTGCGGTCCCTCCCGCGCGGTCGTGGTCCCAGTCACGCCGGAGGAGGCAGCGCGGTGCAACGAAGGGCTCAGACCCGAACCCGTCGAGGTGGTTGCAGCGGATCTGAACTGGAGCGAGCTGGTCCCGCTTCTCGAGCTGCCCACCGATACCGCCGAAGAACGCCGGACCGGGGTGGGGCGATTCGGCTCCAAGGGCACGAACCTCGCCGTACTTTATCAGCGTATCGATCCGGAGCTGCAGCTCACCGGATTCCTCATCCCTGCCCACTACTACGACGCCTTCGTCCGCGACAACTCCTGGTCGGTCGTTCTCGACTCGGGAACGGAGAGGATCACCTTCGCGGAGAGCATCGACCGCCTGCTCGACGACCCAGCCTTCCTAAACGACGGAGCCGTGCGCCGCGACCGGCTCGCCGCTCTGCAGGCGGCGATGGAGAGCGCTCCCTGTGATCGGGCACTCGTCTCAGCCATCGAGGCCGCTGTACGGGCGACCTACGACGGCCGGGACGACGTCATGGTGCGGTTTCGCAGCAGCAGTAACGCCGAAGACGCGCTTCGCTTCAACGGGGCGGGCCTGTACGATTCGACCAGCGTCTGCCTGGCCGACGAGAACGACGGGGACGCCTCGGGGCCCAGTCGCTGCGATCCCGACCAGACGAACGAGCGCGACGTCTGCCGGGGTCTGCGGCGCGTCTGGGCCTCATTGTGGAACCGAAAAGCCTTCGAGGAGCGGGCCTGGTACGGTATCGATCACCGACAGGTCGCCATGGGGATCCTGGTCAATACCAGGACCAAGGGGGAGCTGGCCAACATCGTCGCCTTTTCGGGCAACCCCCTGTTACGAGGCGACCGGCGCTATCTCGTCAACGCGCAGGCGGGCGAGCTGGACGTGGTGGCGGCGGTGCCGGGGGTATGGCCGGAGAAGGATCTGTTGACGCTCGAGAACGGGTCGGTCACGCGGATCGAGCGCGCCCGGGGATCGACCGAGCTGGCCGAAGGGGAGTTCGTGCTCGACGACGCGCGCCTACGGGAGCTGGGCGAGGCTCTCTCGACCATCGTCGACGTCTACCCGATAGACGCCGACCTGCTTCCGACCGTCAGGGTGCTGCTCGATACAGAGTGGAAGCTCCGATCCGACGGACGCCTGGCGATCAAGCAGGTCCGTCCCTTCATCGAGTAGCCCGAATCCCCGCCGATCGCCGTTCAAGAAGGAAACGGAAATAGCTCGATGGGCCCTGCGATCAAACCGCTTCCGTCGGCCAGCGGAGCGCACACGCCCGGATCGACCGGCCCTTGTTCGAAGACCCAGAGCTCGTAGGTGCGGGCGCCGCCGTGCCCGTCCTCGTGCAGCTGCAGATCGAAGCGCCGGCTGCCGGTCCAGGCGTGGGCCCAGTCGGAGAAATTATGGTGGCTCGAGTACCAGCAGATGGCGGAGGGATCGTCGACCAGGAAGGCCTCGCCGAGCGGACCCACCCTGATCTCGAGCAGCGTCCACTTCGTGTTGGCCAGGCTGCCCTGGCCGTCGTTACGCCGTTGCAGCCGGACGCACAGGTCCTGGTCTGTGCTTTGCAGCTGAAGGATCTCGCCGTCCGCGTTAAAGACCATCTCGGGATCGAAGCCACAATCCGGCTGATCCCCTCCTCCAATACCGGCCCTACCGGACGAGCCGCCCGCGCCGGCCTCGGTCGGCGAAGCCCCGGAGCCGGCGACCGGTTCAACCGTGTATCCGGAAGGCACAGAGCATTCGTCCGAATCCGGGCAGGCGGTGGCCACGCACTGCTGCACCGGCAGGTAACCGGTCGGCCGCTCGGCCAGACCGCACTGCTCGAGACAGCCGCCCACGCCCGGGATCCCCTCCCTGCCCACGCAATCGGCCACGCAGGCGCAGCCGGCGTCCCGCTCGCAGTACGCCAGCAGGTCGGAGCACTTCTCCCGCTGGCAATCGGCGCAGGTCTCGTCCGAGCAGCAGCAGAGCAGGAAGAGCGCGCCGGCCATCAGCAACGGCACTGGCACCATGGGGTTTGTCTTCAGCTTCGACTTCGATACGCGGCTTGGATACATTGGTACTCCCCTCGCAGACCCGCTCTATAGAATACCGAAAAGCGCCCGACCTTTCACAGGTTACCCGGCAAAGAGGTCGCCGGGGTCAGAGAGGTTCCGTCGAACGCTCTCGGAGCGCCGGATAGACGTGGCCGGGTTCATTCGAGGCCGTCAGCCGCGTACAAGAAGATTACTAAAAAATACGGTTTTCGTCGAAAGGGATTGATGTAAATCTCGATGTCATCGTCTGAGATGGCGAAGGTGCGCCCTGTCGCTGGTCTGTCTTGGCGGGGGCTTACTTGTTCAATAATCTGCCGTTCAGGAGGGAGGATAGGAATGGAGCGAACAATAAGAACCTGCCTGATCCTGGCTTTGTGCCTAGGCACAGCCGCAACAGGATGTTCTCAGGCGCATATGGTGGTCCCGCCCGATGTGGCAAAAAACACGGAGCAAATCAACATAACCGACCGAAGCGCTTTCAAGGGTGCGCTGGCTGACGAGGACTTCAAAATGGGTCCCTACGAGGTGGCCGAGGTTGACAGGGACTGGAGCCACGGTTCGAGTATCTCGGCACTCGGTTTCTCTAAAGGCTCAACCAAAGGTGGATATGCTTTTCAGCTCAAAACCAAGGCCGGTGTTCTCCGTGGCGAGTGTGCTACCGAGGCCAAGGATACAGGCTTTAGCCTTGGCGGTGGGGTAAGCTTCAGCAACCAGGTGGCAAAGCTAGGCTGTACGTGCAGCGGTGACGACGGAAGTTCCTCGGTAGTCATCTCGGCGCAAACGGCTGAAAACTACGCTGGTGAGTTGAAAACCCGCGCCTCGTCATACGCCATCGAGGCAATTTATGAACGTGAAGGCGGTCTCAGCGGTTCTGACCCTACGGGCTATCGCGTAGACGGTGACGGGCCGGCTGGCGCGGTCGAGGTTATCGGGGATGGAAGGATTTGGCTTCATCGCGACCTTGACGAGGAAGAGCGTACGGATATGGCCTGTCTGTTCGCCGGGCTGCTTCTGTATATGCCCCCGAAGGACGACTGATCGCGCCGTAAGGCCTGGCTTGCTCGGCAACGTCGCGGTACTGTGAGCCCGAAACCGTGAAGTCCACCACCAGGGGGAAGTGAGAGGTTCCTACGGCTCGAGAACGGCAACCAGTTCGCCGGCGTCAGGCGCGCTATCGCCGGGCGCACCGGCGTCCACCTGGACCGTAGCCAGCTGGTTATAGCCGCCTGCAGCCACCCAAACGTCCTGGTTGGCAAACCGTATTGCGTACTCGGGCCGATCGGCGATGGAGGCTTCGGCGTCCGGCAAGGCGAGCCCCAGCCTGTAGTCGCCAAAGGGGACGCCGCTGGGAAGCTGGACGCTCAAGCGCAGCAAGACCGTCTGACCTGGTAACCACCAGCGCGGGTCAACTCCAGCAACCGCCGCGCGATAACTACCGCCCGTGCCGTCCAGCACCACCTCCAGAGGCCGAGGATTGATGGGCGCGGCCCAGCCCACATTCTCGAGATCCACCTCCAGGACAAATGCGCCGCCAGGACGTAACGAGTCAGGCACCCGGGCTTGCTGCAGCACAAGGCGATACCCCATTAGACGTTTGATCTGGTCGTAGCATCCATCAGAGATCCAGCGGTCGATGACACCCGTATGGTAATCGCGATTCAGGTAACTCCAGTGCAGGCGCTCCATTTCGGCGAGCGCGCTGCTGCACAGGCTCCGGTCGTGAACCGAGCAGGTCTCGCCGCCGATGGGCACGTAAAGAGTGTCCTGTTCCAGATAGGTCTTCCACTGCTCGACCTGTCCGTCCGGATAGGTGCCCACGTCCGTATCGCTGGAAAGGAAGCAGTCGTTGTGATGGCCGGTGCGCGCGGCATGGCTGCCGTCAAAGGCCTGATTCTCGGCTAGGGGGCCGCCGTACATCTCGTCCTTGTGGGGCGGATAGCGAAGGTGAACCGTGCGCGAGGCTGGAATGGCGTCCAGCAAGGCCTCGAAAATGTCCTTGCGGTCTTGAGGATCGTCCAGCAGGTCGTTGGTGGAGGTGTGCCACTCGCCCCAGGCCCCGATAAAACCGGCCTGTGCCGCGGCGATCACGTCCACGTTCGACTGGAGATAAGGAGCCACCTGGCCGATATGCTCCAGAACACGCGATTTGGACGCGTCAGGCTCGGAGTCGGGATAGGGCCCGAAATTGTAGGCGAAGCGCACGATGACCTTGACGCCCGCGTTGCGAGCCGCGGATAATCCCCGGTCCATGTTGTCCAGAAGACCCTGGGCAATGGGTGCGTTGCGATAGTCATCGAGTCTAACGTAGCTATACACCAGGGAGTAGCCGTCGCTGTAGACCCAGTTCAAGTTTGTATCTTCAACGATATCCGTATAGCGATAAAAGCCGCGCTCTGGATTGTTGAACTCCTCGTTGCTTTCCGTAAAGCTCACGCTATGAGTAGGCGCCAGCTCGAAGTCCGGAGGCAGACTGCCGCCTGTGCCGCCCGTGCCTCCCGTTCCGCCTCTACCGCTGCCACCGCCAGTTCCGCCAGTTCCGCCAGTTCCGCCAGTTCCGCCAGTTCCGCCGGTGCCGCCGATGCCGCCACTACCCCCCGTGGCAGGCTCGCCGCCGGCACCTGATGCATCTTCATCCGACGGCGAACCTTTGTCGCTGGAGCAGGCCCCCAGGATTCCGGGCATGTATCCTATCAGCACCAGCGCGGACAACACGGTTATTCGAGCCATTGGCTTGTTTTCTTTCTCTCACGCGATAGGACAAACAAAGCCAAATTTTCGAGATCGAGCGTAGATGAAGGGGCAGGTGTTGTCGAGGAGGTCTTGTCCTCGAAGGCGACGTCGATCACGATCACCTCGGATACGCTGTTGGTACGGACCGGTGGACCCCAGATGCCGGCGCCGCAGGAGACGTAGTAGTGGGTGTCGCCCTTGCGGAGATAGCCCCAGTCCTGCTCGTAGACGAGGGCGGTGATGAGCTGGAAGGGCCAGAGCTGGGCGTTGTGGGTGTGGCCCGATACCTGTAGGTCGACCTTCTGGCGACGGGCCGCGTCGAGGTCGATCGGGGTGTGGTCCATGAGGATGACAGGTAGCGACCGGTCGACGCCGGCGAGGATCTCGGACAGCGGCGCGCGCTTGCCCGCACCGCTGTCGTCCATACGGTCGCGGGAGCGGTCCTCGCGCCCTGCTAGGTAGAAGCCGTCTCGGGTTTCGATGACCCGGTCGCGCAGCATGGCTACGCCGCAGGCTTCGAGAAAAGGGACGCTCTTGTCGGCGCCCACGATGAACTCGTGATTGCCGGTCGAGCCGTACACGCCCAGCCGCGCCTCGATGCTGTCGAGCAGGCGGCAGATCTCGGGGTGGGTCCCAGGCCGCAGGTGCTCGTCCACCACGTCGCCCGGCAGCAGCACCAGGTCGGCCTGCTGGGCGTTGAGGGCCGCGACGATGGGAGCCAGGCGCGCGGGGCCCACGACCGTACCCAGGTGGATGTCCGAGGCCATGGCGATGCGGAGCCTGGCCGGCTCGAAGGGCTTGTTCACCGCGATTTCCACCGTCCGTACGCCTGTCCGCAGGGCATTGAGATAGCCCACGAGGTTGGCCAGGGTTACGACCGTCACCACGGCGGCAGCGGTGGTCATCCGTACGCGCGCGCGCTTCTGTTCCTCCGCCCAGCTGGCGGGAAAGTAGCCAAAGGCGCGGTTGCCGAGCCGCGCGAGATCGATCGCCAGGCAGGCGAGCAAGAAGTAGGGAGCGAACCCCAGCCAGATAGAACCGATCCAGGCCAGCGGCGCGAGCACCCACCCCTTGCCCGCGAAGTCGAGGTTGTCGACCGTGCGGTACAGGACGTAGCCGCTGGCCAGGAACAGGGCGAGAGCAACGTACCAGCGCTTCAGCCGCCGGAGCCGCGGGTGTGACCGCAGCGCCTGCCAGCCTCGACGGAAGATATAGGTGTTGGCCGAACCCCAGACCGCGAGGAAGACCGAGAAGAAGATGAGAAAGGAGAGCCAGCGGGGCATGACGGTGTCATTTCCGGAGGCCGGTAGTATAGCAAGCGCGGGTTGGTGCGCCGCCCCTGGATCGCGGGCGAGACGGCGGCCGACCCGACGGACCGCAGGCGTCGTTCTCGACGCGGCCGCTTGGCGCTGCAGGGATTCCTTTCTCCTTTTAAAAGGAAGATACTCGACCGCGGCTATTGCGGCCGGATCGCGAACATGAAAAACCGCTCCTTTGACAAGGCCTACTACGACCGCTTCTACGGCGACCCGGGCTGCAGCGTTGCCGACCGGCAGAGTATCGCGCGTCTCGGCGACATGGTGTGCGCCTACCTCAAGTACCTGCAACTTCCGGTCGATAGCGTGCTCGACCTGGGTTGCGGGCTCGGGTACTGGCGGGCGGTCATCCGCCGCCACTTTCCCGCTGCCGAGTACACCGGGGTCGAGTACAGCGATTACCTCTGCCGGGAGCACGGGTGGGTACGGGGCTCGGTAGTGGACTACCGCGCCGACGAGCCGGCCGACCTGGTCATCTGCCAGGGCGTGCTGCAGTACCTGAACGCGCGCGACGCGCGGCGCGCCATCGCCAACCTGGGAAGGCTCACCTCGGGCGTCCTCTACCTGGAAGCGCTGACCGACCGTGACTGGAAGGAGAATTGCGAGCGGGGCGTCACCGACGGTGAAGTGTACCTGCGTAGCGCGGAATTCTATCTACGCGCCCTGGGCAAGAGCTTTTTCTCGGCGGGCGGCGGACTGTTCCTGCATCGAGACAGCGGGGCCGTGCTTTACGACCTGGAGCGCGGCGCCAGCGTCTGCTAATTGGGGCGCCATGCACTACTCCAGAGCCTTCATCCCCACGGTCAAGGAAGTCCCCCGGGACGCGACCATGCCCTCGCACATCCTGTTGCTGCGCGGCGGCTATATCCGCCTGGTGGGCGCCGGCATCTATGAGCTTTTGCCGCTCGGTCTGCGGGTGCTCAACAAGATCGCGGCCATCGTGCGCGAGGAGATGGATCGGGCCGGCGCGCACGAGCTGCTGATGCCGGCCCTGCTGCCCGCCGAGTACTTCAAGGAGACCGGGCGCTGGGAAAGCTTCGGCGACAACCTGCTGCGGCTCAAGGACCGCAAGGGGGCCGACTGCCACCTGGGCCCCACCCACGAGGAGATCATCACCGATCTGGCGCGGCGCGAGGTCCGCAGCTACCGGCAGCTGCCGCTCAACCTCTACCAGATCCAGACCAAGTTCCGCGACGAGCCGCGGCCGCGCGCGGGCCTCTTGCGCTGCCGCGAGTTCGTGATGAAGGACGCCTACAGCTTTGATGCGGACGATGCCTCGGCGCTTCTGAGCTACGAGAAGATGCGGGAGTGCTACCACCGTATCTTCCGGCGTCTGGGCCTGAAGTATCGGGTGGTGGAGGCCGACTCGGGCGCCATGGGCGGCTCGTCCAGCGCCGAGTTCCAGGTGCTGGCTGCCACGGGCGAGGACAACATCGTGGCCTGCAGCAAGTGCCAGTACGCGGCCAACCTGGAGGTCGCCGCCGCCGCGCAGCAACCGGCCGGCGACGCGATCGCCGAGCCCCCCGGACGGCCGGAAAAGGTGGCCACGCCGGGCAAGCGGACCATCGATGAGGTGGTGGCCTTCCTGGGCGAGGGCCTGACCCCGGCCAATATGCTCAAGAGCCTGATCTACCAGGGGGGCGGCCGCACGGTGATGACCGTGGTCCGCGGCGACCACGAGGTGAACGAGGTCAAGCTGGCGCGTTACCTGGGGGTGGACGAGGTCTTCTTGGCCGACGACGCCGAGGTGCAGCGGGTCACGGGCGCTCCGGTGGGCTTCGCCGGCCCGGTGGGGTTCGAGGGCGAGATGGTGGCCGACCTGGCGGTGGGCCAGGTAACGAACGGCGTGACCGGAGCCAACGAGAAGGACGCGCACCTGCGCAATGTACGCCATGGCAGGGATTTCCAGGCGCCGCTCTGCGATCTACGCAACGTGAACGAGGGAGACCCGTGCATCCGCTGTGGTTCGCCGCTGGAGCTGTACCGCGGCATCGAGGCCGGCCACATCTTCGTGCTGGGCACCCACTACAGCGCCAAGATGGGGGCGGATTTCCTGGACGAAAAAGGGGAGAAGAAGCCGCTGGTGATGGGCTGCTACGGCATCGGGGTATCGCGCCTGCTGGCCGCGGTGATCGAGCAGAACCACGACGACAACGGCATCTGCTGGCCTGCCTCCATCGCTCCGTTCCAGGTCATCATCACCCGGCTCGACGCCGCCGGGCGCATCGCCGAGGTGGCGGCCGATCTTTACGAGCAGTTGACGTCGCGAGGCGTCCAGGTGCTGCTGGACGATCGCGACGAGCGCCCGGGGGTCAAGTTCAAGGACGCGGATCTGCTGGGCATTCCGCTGCGCATCACGGTTGGCGCCCGGGGCCTGGAAAAGGGCGGCATCGAGATCAAACGCCGGAGCGGGAGCGCGGGCGCGGAGCTGGTGCCGGTCGACAGCTGCTTGCAGACGGTCCTGGGCATGCTGGAAGCGGGCAAGGCGGAACCGGCCCGGGCCGCGGGGTAGAGAAGACGAGAGCTGACCCGATCCGGGGACAGGGGCGCCGACGCGCGCGCCCCCAAACGGCCTTTTTTAGGGACGAATCGCTAAATCTTCGCCATAACCCTGACCGGAACTAACAATTTTTTTGTCCGCGGGGGATAGTGGGTGATCTAGGTGCGGGGTGTACATTTTACCACATCGACGCGGTTCCATCCGGGCCCGGTCGAAAGCGCGCGAAGTTGAAGAAAGCCTGTACGGAGAACGTCGTAGCTGTGTGACCGGTATCGCTTCCACGGCTTGCTCACGATCGAGCGGGTGGTCGCCCACGCACGGATTACTGGCGGGGCTTTTCAGCAAATGAGGATGGGAAAAATGGATACAAAAAGGACCAGGGTTTTTCGCTCTATCTTAGCGGTCGCGGTGTTGACCGCATGTTTCGCTTACGCCGATACCCCGGCCAGCGCGGACGGCAAGATCACCGCCGAGAACTGGGGAGAGATGGTGGGTTTCAAGCCCGATCTGTCCAACATTCCGTTCGAGCCGGGCAAGGTCATCGCCAAGTGGAATGTGGACAAGATCAAGCACATGGTCCCGCCGGGGCTGATGCGGATGATCAAGAAGTACGAGCTGCGCATGACGCTCCGCGAGTACAAGCCGGTGCATCCGTCGCAGGGCTACATCGCGGCCACCAACAAGTACCGGGGCAAGGCCAAGGTCATCAAGACCGGTAAGGATATCCGCAAGCGGGGGCTGAAGGGATACGTGGCCGGGCTGCCCTTTCCCCAGCCCAAGAACGGGCTGGAGGTGGCCTGGAACTACGACTCCATGTACGGCGGCGACGACGGCAAGCTGATCTACGACACCATCTGGGTGTCCGCGTCGACCGGAGTCGAGCACACCGAGACCTGGGAGTGGTCCTTCATCATGCGGACCATCAGCCGCACCGACATCGATCCCAAGCCGGCCATCCCGGAGTACAAGGCCAAGGGGATCAAGTACGTATCCACCACCAAGTGCATCGCCCCTTACGACAAGAAGGGCTTCAGCGCGGTCTACTCCCGCTCGGTCGAGCCCCTCGACATGCAGGGTCACGTCTACGTACCGGCCATGCGCCGCATCATCCGCAACACCTTCGGCACCCGGGGCGACACCTGGAACGCCACCGATTATCTCTACGAGGACGTCCGCGGTTACATGGGCTACCCAGAGTGGATGAAGTGGAAGCTCATCGGCAAGAAGACCATCCTGCTGCCCATGCACGACGGTACCAGGCGGAGCAAGGACCCCAAGCGGAACTACGAGATCGACAAGTGGCCGCACTGGAATCCCAAGGCCAAGTGGGAGCCGCGGCCGGTCTACGTGCTGGACGTGCGGCCCAAGATCCCCGACTACCCTTATAGCCGGCAGACCTTTTACGTGGACGCCGAGACCTTCGGCATCCTGTACAAGGAGTCCTACGACAAGAAGGGCGACCTGTGGAAGATCGTGCTGGGCGGCTGGAACGAGCCCCCGGACATGAACACGGCTCCCATGGATCCCGGGATCGCCATCGTGGTCGATTTCCAGGCCGAGCACGCCACCCTGACCAACATCCAGAAGACCTACGTGAACTCGAGGTTGAGCCCGAAGAAGTTCACCATCTCCAACCTGCGCAAGACCTCCCGCTAGACCCCGCTCGTCGGCGCCCGGGAGCGAACCCGGGCGCCCCTTTTTGTTCGCGTATATGGAAGTAACGAAAGCCTGTATGCTGGCCATGCAGGCTTTCCCTTTTTACCCATGAAAGGGAACACCATGTTTTCCAGACCACCCGTCTACCTGGCGGTAGCGCTGCTGGCGCTCGCCCTGGCCGCCTCCCCGGTCCTGGCCGGGGGGCTTGAGGGCATCTCCCACCGCGACAAGATCTACGACATGGCCATGCGCGGGGACGAGATCTTCGCCGTGGGCTTTCCCGGGCTGTTGCTGCACTCGGCCGATCGCGGCCAGAGCTGGGAGCTCATCGATATCGGCACCGAGGACGCCTTGTTCGCCGTCGACGTCGCCGCGGATGGCAAGGGGGTGATCACGGGCCGCTCGGGCACGGTCTACACCAGCTCTGACGGCGGCAAGAGCTGGAACCGGCAGAAGAGCGACGTTAAGGAGCACCTGTTCGACGTGCAGGTGCGGCCGGGCGGAAAGGTCTGGGCGGTGGGCCACTTCGGCACCATCATCCACAGCACGGACGGCGGCAAGAGCTGGACCGCGCAGCAATACGACGCCAGCCTGCCCGAGCTTCCCGAGGCGGAAGGGGAACAGGGCGAGCACGGGGAAGGGCGCGACGAACGCATCTCCATCGCCGAGTGGGAGAACGAGGGCGCGGTGGAGGAGGCGCGGCTGAACGCGGTCTGCTTCGTCGACGACCAGCAGGGCTGGATCGGCGGCGAGTTCGGACTGGTGCTGCACACCACCGACGGCGGCAAGAGCTGGAAGCGGCAGGTTAACAGCGCGGGCAAGCTGCTCTTCTCCCTGCGCGCGGTCGACGCCCGGCACCTGCTGGCCACCGGCGTGGAGGGCAACCTGGTCGAGACCCGCGACGGCGGACAGACCTGGGAGACGGTGGACGCCGGGGTCGAGGAGCACCTGCTGGACGTCTGGCCGGTGGGAGACGGGTACTACGTGGTAGGCCGGGACGGCGTGGTGCTGGCTCGCCAGGGGGCGGATAAACCGTTCAAGCGGCTGGATCTGGGCATCTACGCCTGGTTGGGCACGGTCCGCTTCCTGGACGACAAGACGGGCTTCGTGGCCGGAGGTCGCGGGTTTCTGCTCAAGACGACTGACGCGGGCGCCGGCTGGCAGCGCCTCTCACCGGAAGGTAGGTAGTCATGGTCGAAAACATCGGCAGGCTCATCCTGCGCCAGCGCGTGGTGGTATTGCTGGTAATCCTCGGATTGACCGGCTTCTTCGGGTACAAGGCGAGCCAGACAGAGATCTCCAGTCCGGTCATCGATCTGTTCCCCTCGACCCACCCCTACGTGGAGACCTTCATCAAGTACAGCCCGGTCTTCGGCGGGGCCGACCGGGTCGTCATCCAGCTCGAGGTCGAGAACGGGGACGTCTTCAACATCGAGACGCTGGCAAAGGTGCAGCGCATCACCAAGGCGCTGGAGCTGCTGCCCGCCGTCAACAACTACCAGGTGCTCTCTCTGGCTCAGAAGAAGGTAAAGGAGCAGGTCAACGACTCGGTGCTGGGGCTGCGCTACGTGCCGCTGATGTGGCCCAAGGTTCCGGAGACGCAGGAACAGCTCGACGACCTCAGGCGGCGCGTCTACCGCAACGAGCGGCTCCACGGCGGCCTGGTCTCGCTGGACGACAAGGCGACGCTGATCATCGGCGGCTTCTTCGCCGACAAGCTCGACCCCAAGGCGACCTACCTGGCCATCGAGAAGATCATCGCCGAGGAGGCGGACCAGAACCACTCCTTCCAGATGATCGGCCGGCCCATCCTACTGGGCACCATCCTGCACCAGTACCCGCAGCTCATCGTGCTGTTCCTGGCCACGGTGGGCTCGATCCTGCTGCTGCTGCTGCTCTACTTCCGCGACCTCAGGGGGGTGGTGGTCCCGCTGACCACGGCCCTGGTCTCGGCCATCTGGGGTATCGGGTTCCTCGGAGTGCTCGGCTACAACTTCGACCCGCTGGTGATCGTGGTTCCCTTCATAATCAGCGCGCGCGCCCTGTCGCACTCGGTGCAGCTGGTGGCGCGCTACATCGAGGAGTACTTCGAGAAAAGGGACAAGACCGAGGCCTCGGTAGCCGTCTTTAGCGGTCTGTTCAAGCCCGGTATGGTGGCCATCGTCACCGACGCCGCGGGCGTGATGCTGGTCTGGCTCACCCCCATACCGCTGCTGCAGAAGCTGGCGGTGATGGGCGGCTTCTGGGTGCTGTCCATCGTGGTCAGCGACATGATCCTCAACCCGGTCTTTCTCTCCTTTTTGCCCGCGCCCAAGGAGCCCAAGCAGGCGAAGAAAGGGTGGATGGACCGCCTGCTGTACGCCATCGGCAACCTCTGCCTGGGCAAGCACCGCGTGACCATTCTCGCCGTCACCGGCGTCGTCATGGCGGTCGGTTTCCTCTTCGCCCGCAACCTGGTGGTGGGCGACGTGCATCCCGGTACCCCCATGCTCTGGCCCGATTCCAAGTACAACCAGGATACCGATCGCATCGCCAAGAAGTTTCGCAACACCGAGCAGTTCACCGTGGTGGTGGAGGGCGACAGCCGCGACGCCATCAAAACCCCGGAGGTGCTCAAGACCATGGCGCTCTTTCAGCGCCACATGGAGGCCATTCCCGAGGTGGGCTCCACCTCGTCCATCGCCGACATCCTGCCCCAGACCATCTCGCGGCTGCACAGCGACGATCCCAAGTGGGAGCTGATTCCGGACGACCCGCAGAGCACGGGGCTGTTCACCGAGCTCATCTTCCAGGGCTCGCAGCCGGGCGATCTGGTCCGCTTCATCACCATCGACAGCCAGAACGCCAACATCAACTGCAACCTGCGCGACCACAAGGGCGAGACCCTGCGCAAGGTGGTGGCGCACGCCCGCGAGTTCATCGACGAGCACCCGGTAGAGAGGGCGAAATTCCGCCTGGCGGGCGGGCTGGGCGGTTTGACCGCGGCCATCAACGAGGAGGTGACCAAGCACCAGGCCCAGGTGACGGTGCTGGCCTTCGGCATCATTTTTATCTTCTGCGCCATCGCCTACCGCTCGCTGCTGGCCGGGCTGCTCTTCCTGGTGCCGCTCATCCTCTCCAATTACCTGACCTATGCCCTGATGGGCGCGCGGCAGATCGGCCTGGACGTCAACGCCTTACCGGTGGTGGCCGTGGGCGTGGGCCTGGGGGTCGACTACGGCCTGTACGTCATCGGCCGCATACAGGAGGAGTTCCGCAAGAGCGGGCAGGTCGACACCGCGGTGGTCACCGCCATCTGTACCGCGGGCAAAGCGGTGGCCTTCACCGCTGGCACCATGGTCTTCGGCGTGGTCTTCTGGTCCTTCTCCTTCCTCCGCTTCCAGGCCGACATGGGCACCCTGCTGCTGTTCTGGATGATCATCAGTATGCTGGGCGGGCTCATCCTGCTGCCCACCCTGGTTACCCTCATCAAACCGAAGTTCATCTTCGGGTGATAAGACGAGGGCTCGTCGTCGGCAGTCGACGGGTATCGGGGGGCGGGGGCAAGCCCGCCCTCCGAACGGTTGCAGCCAGCGACCGTAGGGGCGGGGCTTGCCCCCGCCCATCTCGGGACGCGGGTGGGCGTCGAGGCCGTTTCCGCATTGCCCTACGATCTTCTTTGCCTCGCGGCGCGCAAACGCGCACAGTAAATATATAGGCGGATGACATGACCAAGGCGAGCTACGGACTCCTGTGCGTCGTTTTGGCGCTCTGTGTCGCGTCTCCGGCCGCGCTGGCCTGGAGCGAGACGCCGGCCTGCGCGCTATACGCGACCCACGCCCCTACGGGCGGGGGAGCCGGGTCGTACGGGGCTCTGTTCGCCGAGCCAGGCTGCCGACGGATTCGTCCCGAGCCGTGGACCGAGCCGCTCAGCCTGGCCGAGGCGCGCGAGGCCGGGAAGCTGGCCCTGCAGCTGGCCTCGAGCGACAGGGACCAGGCCGCTCGGGCGGTGCTGTTGCTGCGGCTGGTGCAGAACGCGGCTCCGGCCGTCCGGGACCACGCGGCGCTGGCGCAGGGCGAGGCCCTGCTCGGGCTCGATCAGCCGGAACAGGCCTGTAGCCATTACGAGGTGGCTGCAGGCAGTCCCAACCGCGACGTGGCCGCCCTGGGGCGGGTCGGTCGGGTAATCTGCCTCTTGCGGTCGGGCGACCGGCAGGGGGAGACGGCCTTTCGGATGCTGGTCAACCGCTATCCATCGTTGCCGCAGGCCCCCGATCTACGTTACGAGCTCGGCCGGGCGCGCGAGGGATGGGGAAACCGCTGGGGAGCGCTGGTGCTGTACCGGAGCATCGACCTGATGCACCCCGGAAGCGCCGCGGCCGCCAAGGCGCGACAGCGCATGAAGGAGCTGGCGCTGCAGGGGGCGCGGCCGAGCGCGCACACCTGGGAGGAGCGGGTGGAGCGGGCCGAGCGGCTGCTGCGGACGGGGCCCCTGGCGCTGATGCGGCAGGCGGTCGGGGAGCTGCTGGAAGCGCGCGGCCTTCCGGCGGAGCTACGCGCGCGCGCGCACCTGATGGCGGCCAGCATGGCGAAAAAGGAGGCGCGCTGGAAAAAGGCGCGGCAAGAGGTGATCCGGGCGCGTGCCCAGTGGGCGGCGATCGACGCCGGCAATCTGATCCCTCCCCCTGCTCCGGACAAGGATATCTCGGATAGCGAAAAGCTCCGCAGGCAGGGACTGAACCGGATCAAGGACATTGCCCGCGGCCGTCCCATCAAACGGCTACGCAACCAGCAGCTGCTGGCCATCCTAGCTCTGTCCGTCCAGTACGGTCTGAGCGAGCCGGCGGACGAGGCCCTGGCAGCGCTGCGCTCTCGCAAGGGATTGACGGCCGGGAAGCGCTTCGACCTGGCCATGAGGATGGCCGGGTTGGCCTCCGACCGACTGGTGGCCGAGCTGCTGCAGGGCCTGCTCCGCGTCCCCTCCTTTCGGGTAGCTGCCCGCTACCACCTGGCGCGGGCATTGGAGAGGCAGGGGCGCAGCGGCGAGGCGGAGGCCGAGTACCTGGAGGTGATCGAGCAGGACCGAAGCGCGACCCGCTACTACGCCCTGTGGGCTGACCTGCGGCTGTGGGCCATGCGGGACCAGATGATGCTGAGTTGCCTGCCCCGGGAGCTGTCGGGCGATGAAGCAAGGGGCGGGGCGGCGGAGCAGCCGTCGGAGGGCTCGGGCAACGGAGGCGACGAACAAGCGGACGAGCAGACGGCCAGGACCCGAGCGCTGCAGATGGTAGACGAGCTGTGGGTGGGAGGCGTTTTCGGACCGCCGGCGGCCGGGACCGGGCTTTCGCGGGGCGACGCTAAAAGACCGGCGACGCTCGATCCGCTCTCCAGGGCCGCGCTAGCCGCCTCGTTGTTACAGCCCATCGTCGCGCGTCACGGCAAGGCCTATCCCTGGATCGTGCGGGCGCAGCAGCTCGCCGAGCTCGGCATGTTCGAGCGGGCGGCCGACGAGCTTCACGAGGCCTACCTGGCCTGGCGCGACGCTCGCGGAAGCCCTCGGCTGCGCAGCGGGCTGGAGGCGCTCTTCCGGGGGACGGCGCCGCCGCGCAGGCCAGCCAACTGGGCGCTCAGCCACGCGCGCCGGGCGCTGGGCCCGTCCGCACGTATGCAGCTGGCTCGGGTCGCCGACCTGTTGGGCGATCCCGGGGTAGCCTTCGCGATGGGGGGGCGGAAAGAACGGGCCAGGCCCAGGGCCTACGCGGAGCAGGTCGAGGCGGCCGCCAGCGCGCAGGGGCTGGACCCCAATCTGCTCTTCGCGGTCATGCGGGTGGAGAGCATCTTCCACCGCCGCATCGTGTCGCACGCCGGCGCGGTAGGGTTGATGCAGATCATGCCGCGCACCGGCGCTCTGATCGCGGAGAAGCTGAACAGGCGGGATTTCACCATGGTCGACCTGCTGCAGCCCGAGGTGAGCCTGGGGTTTTCCGCCTGGTACCTTCGTTCGCTACTCGATCGATTCCAGGGCAGGTTGCCGCTGGCCATCGCGGCTTATAACGGGGGACCGCATAACGTCTACCTCTGGCTGCGTTCAAGCAACCGGGACATGCCGCTCGATAGCTTTCTGGAGCGCATTCCCCTGCGGGAGACGCACCGGTATGTGCGCCGCGTGCTCACCCATTACGCGGCCTATCGGGCGCAACAAGACCTACCCATGGTTACGCTGGATACCCGGCTTCCCCAGACCGGGCGGGATCGGGTGGGGTTCTGACACCCCTGTTTGTTGTAACCCGTCGGCAAGCCGTGGCGGCTTTCGGTACTAGCGAGCGAGTGGGGTGAAGCGCCAACCATCTGGGTGTCCGACGGGTTACTGCCCCGCGGCGCGACAAATCGCCGAAATTACTGCGAATACGTTCCGGGATAGACGCGGAACTCGGATTTTTCGTGTATGCCGAATTTACGAAAAACGGGTTGAGCCTGGCGGCGTGTACGTCTATATAGCCCGGTCCCACAAAGGTCCACAAAGGTCGCGGCAACCGCTGGCGGCACAACCGCTCGGGAGCACGAGATAGGTGAGGAAAATGGAAATCAACGCCAACGGCATGACGAACAACAGCGAGCTCATCGCCTGGGTCCAAGAGATCGCAGACATGTGCCAGCCCGACAGCGTCCACTGGTGCGACGGATCGCAGCAGGAGAACGACAGGCTCTGCGAGGAGATGGTGCAGGCCGGGACCTTCATCCGACTGAACGAGAAGAAGCGCCCCCATAGCTACCTCTGCCGCTCCGATCCGCGGGACGTGGCCCGCGTCGAGCACCGGACCTGTGTCTGCCCGGTGCAGCAGGAGCAAGCCGGGCCCACCAACAACTGGTTCCCGCCGGCCGAGATGAAGGCCAAGCTGAGCAAGCTCTATACGGGATGCATGAAGGGCCGCACCCTGTACGTGATCCCCTTCTGCATGGGCCCCATCGGCTCGCGGTTGGCCCACATCGGCGTGGAGCTGACCGATTCGCCCTACGTCGTGGTCAACATGCGCATCATGACCCGCATGGGCAAGGCGGTCCTGGACGCGCTCGGCAACCAGGGCAAGTTCGTACGGTGCCTGCACTCGGTGGGCGCTCCGGTAGCCAAGGGTGAGAAGAGCGCGGCCTGGCCCTGCGATCCCGAGAACACCACCATCGCCCACTTCCCGGAGACGCGGGAGGTCTGGTCGTACGGCAGCGGCTACGGCGGCAATGCGCTGCTGAGCAAGAAGTGTTTTGCACTGCGTATCGCCTCGGTTCAGGCCCGCGACGAGGGCTGGCTGGCCGAGCATATGCTGATCGTTGGAATCGAGAACCCCGAGGGGGAACGCACCTACGTGGCAGCGGCCTTCCCCAGCGCTTGCGGCAAGACCAACGTGGCCATGATGGTGCCGCCCGACGGCTTTGACGGCTGGAAGATCACCACCGTGGGCGACGACATCGCCTGGATCCGGCCCGACGAAAACGGCCACCTGCGGGCCATCAATCCGGAGGCGGGTTTCTTCGGCGTGGCGCCCGGCACATCGATGAAGACCAATGCGAGCGCCATGATCGCGCTTGAGAAGAACTGCATCTTCACCAACGTGGCTATGACCGACGACGGCGACGTCTGGTGGGAGGGTATCGACGGCGAGACGCCCAAGCACCTGATCGACTGGAAGGGGCAGGACTGGACCCCGGATTGCGGCCGGCCGGCCGCCCATCCCAACGCGCGCTTCACCGCGCCCGTCCAGCAGTGCCCCAGCTACGACCCGGAGTGGGAGAACCCCAGGGGCGTGCGCGTGCGGGCCTTCATCTTTGGCGGCCGCCGCAGCCGGGAGATGCCGCTGGTCTTCCAGGCCTTCAACTGGGCCCACGGCGTCTACTTGGGCGCCACCATGGGCTCGGAGGCCACTGCCGCGGCCGAGGGCCAGGCAGCCATTCGTCGCGACCCCATGGCTATGCTTCCCTTCTGCGGCTACAACATGGCCGACTACTTCGTGCACTGGTTGAAGCTAGGTCGGGATATCGCTGAGGCGCCGCCCATCTTTCGCGTCAACTGGTTCCAGAAGGACGAGAAGGGCGGCTTTGTCTGGCCCGGGTTCGGACAGAACCTGCGGGTCTTCCGCTGGATCGTCGAGCGGGCGCTGGGCCGGGCCCACGCATTCGAGAGCCCGATCGGCTGGATGCCCGCCTACGAGGACCTGCACTGGAAAGGGCTCGATTACCCGAAGGAGAGCTTCCATACCTTGATGGAGGTAACCAAAGCCTCCGGCCTGAAAGAAGCGACCGAGCACGAGCAGTACTTCGAGCGCTTCGACGGACTACCCGAGGAATTTATCTTCGAGCGCGCTTCTCTGCGGCGGCGGGCGCTCCGCGGCCCGGATGTCTGGTACCCGACCACGCTAGCCGAGCGCAACAAGATCGCCAGCAAGACCTGATATTTCCCCGTCTTCGACGCGTCACGCGTAGGGGCGGGCCTTGCGCCTCACCATTCTACTCTGCAGGCCGAATATCCCGGATAGCAGCGCGACGCCGGCCTGGCGCGGGCGGTCCGGGGCCGGTCGGCGGGGGCGTCCCGCGTGCCAACCGCCGCT
>CAYVFC010000059.1:0-44888 GCA_964450715.1 uncultured Sandaracinaceae bacterium
GAATGGACGACCCTCGTGATTTCAGACCCTTACGCCCTCAGGTCAGGAGGTCTGAGATAAGCGAGGTCTTGCGCGTGGCTGCCGCTCAAGAGAAAGGGAAGCGGTTTGCGATATGCCGCGCGGTAGACATCGAAGCCGCGGGCAAGCCCGGTTGCCACGTCGAGGTAGAAATTCGATACGATACCGACGCTGCGGTAACCGGCCTCGCGCAGCTCCCCGGACACTACCGGGATGTCCCCGCGCAGGCGGGTGCCGACCGCGCCGTTGGTCGCGTTTTTACCCGCCAAGTGCTCCTCTGGAAACAGCCCCGTAAACATGGAGGCCACAGAGGGCAGGGTCCAGGGCGACGAGGCGTGGGCGTCGCCGAAACGCACACCGTCGCGCGCGAGCTCAACCATGTTGGGCGTACGCTTCTCGTTCACGTAGTCGTCGCGCAGCGTATCCACCATGATCAGGTAGACATCGGGTCGTTCCGCGGTGACGCGGGCAATGGGCCAGAGCCAAAGCAACGACCAGATCAGCGGCGTCACGGCCCCGATCAGCGGTAGTGACGGCCCGGAGGGGATTCGGCTCGCCAACCGCCGCCGCAGGCCCGGCAGTAGCATCAACCCGGTCGCAACCGCACCGAAAAACGTGGCCCAGGCGAGCAGCAGATTCATCCCGAACCAGAAGCCGGCCAGTTTCTCTCCCAGCGGCAAATCGGAGTCCAGGCTGATGGAAACCCACTGCACGAGAGCCAACGGCGCCGATAGCGCCCAAGCCAGCCACAGCGGCGACAGCCCCCTCGAAACCTGCTCGATTCGGCTCCGGATGCTGGAACCCATTTCAGGAATCCGGACCGAGTATTTCGGAGCGCGGTGCCGCGAGACGCGGCCTCGGCGAACCGAGGAGATGCAGCGTATTTTCGAGCGTGAGGCGAGGCCGCAGATCGCGGCGCCCCGCCCGAAAGACGACGGGAGGATTCCTGAAATGGGTTCTACTCAATATCAACCTGGCAATCCCGGTCGCAGGGCAATCCCGCGACTATATAAGTCGACAACCTTATTGACACCGCTTTTACATCCCCTTCAACACCGACAGCTTGTCCCGGTAGCGAGCCTGAACCGCGTTGTAGTCGTCCGACGAGAGGCCCAGCCCGCTGGCCGCGCGCCTGAGCAGGTTGGTCTCCGCCGTCGATACCGCGTCGTCCGCCGCGGCCAGCTCCATCAACGCCTCGAGCATCTGCAGACGCGTTTCCGGATCGGTTAGCTCCCTTAAATCGCGCAGATAGCCCTGGAAGGCCGTCAGGGTCAGCTCGGCTATCTTTTCATCCAGCAATTCGGCGACGGCGTCCACCCCTGCCGGGGAGAGGCCCTTGACCCGGCAGAGCACCCGTCGGACCTGATCGCGCTCGCTGCAAGCATACTCGCGATCGGCGTAAGCAGTACAAGCGAGCAGGCCCACCAGGGCCGTGACGATGCGCACCGTCTCCTCGTCCGCCTCCTCCATGTGGATGCGTACCCGTACGCTCAGCTCTGCCCGTTCCCGTTCGTTCATCGGTCTTTTAGGGTCGCCGGGGGAGGACCCGGCCGGCGATAATATCGAAAGCCGCGGGGGAAAGTAAGTGCTAGACTCGCGCTCGCTCCAGTACGGGGGCAGGGATGCCGCGGCAGGTCTTCACCAGGGCTGGATACGCCTTACTGATCATCGGGCAGTGCGCTCTGGGCGCGCAGGGGATCGACAGCTTCTGGCAAAAGGGCCACTTCGGCTTCAACGGCGCGGCCTACCACCAGGCCGCGCGCAACAGTCTACGCTTCGGCCTGCTGCTGCCGGCTCAGTACTTCAGGGGCAATCATCGTCCCGGCAGCCGCGCCCTGTACGCGAGAGCGCCCCTTGCGCTTCACGCCCACACCACCGCCAGCGTGGCCCTGTTCGGCGACCGCGAGCTGTCGGTGCGGCTGGTGCCGGCGGTGAACGGGGTGCTGGCGCTGGCAGCGCTGCTCTTCGTCCTGTGCCGACACTGGGGGCACGGCATGGCACTGCTGGGCGGAACCGTCTACCTGCTGCTGCCCATCAACGCCATCTACGCCAACATGACGAATCACTCGACCGGGTTCATCTTCTGGGCGTTGATCGCGCTTCACTGCTACCTGAAGTGGCTGCAGTCCGCCGATCGGACCGCGCAGGCATCGGGTGCGAACCGGGAAGCGACCAGCGGCAAGGGCGGAGGCGGGGCCTGGCTGGCGGCCCTGTACGGCGCATCCTTTCTGGCGCTGCAATGGGACTGGGCCGCCTATTACGTGATGCTGGTCATCGCGCTGCACTGGCTGGTCGCGAGCTTTGATCCCGCCCATCGCGCCCTGCCGCGCCGCGGGCCCTTCAACCGCGAGCACGCGGCCCTGGCCGCCTTCTGCTTGATGACCCTGGCCAGCTTCGGGGTCTTCTTGCTGCTGGTCAAGCTGGAGGCGGGGAGCTTTCGCAGCATCACCACCGGGCTGGCCATGCGCACGGAGCAGGTCAGCAACGCCTACGGCAAGCTCTGGAGCCGCTCGATCGAACCCATGTTCTCCCTACCCCTGCTCGGGCTGGGAGCTCTCTGGGTAGCGTGGCTCTTCCGGAAGGCGGCTAGGCGCGAGCTCAAGGGTCGAGACCTGATCCCGGTCGCCTTTCTGGTGGCCGGCACCACCCACACCCTCATCTTCAAGAGAAGCGCGCACATCCACTCGTACTGGCCCTGGCCCCTGAACCCCTTCGTGGCCATCGCCGCCGCCGAGGTGGTGCTGGCCACCCCCCGCTTCCTGCATCGACTCGGAAGGCTCTTGCGGCCCCCTCGCCCGGGGCGTCCCGGCGCAACGTCGAGCCCGGTAGCGGTGCCGGCGGGGCTCACTCTGGCGGTGCTGGCGGCCTTCTTCGCCGTTTTTCTGGGCCATGCCCTGCCCGGGCTGGAAGAGGGGCGCCGGTGCGCCGGCGTTCTGGGCCAGAAGCGCTGCCCCACCGGCAACGAGCAGGCGTTCTTCGCCAACCTGGTACGGGAGATGACCGGCAGAAGGACCGGGGTAGCACTGGCGGGAGGCACGGCCGGACGCATCCAGCTGAACACGACCATGGACCGCGCCACCCGGCCCATCGACCGGCTGGTGCCGCTGGCTAAACCGGACAAAGAGTTGAGCGACGGCTGGGTGCTGATCGGACGGACGAACCGCAATCGGGACAGGCAGCTCCGGCGGCTGGCCTCCTGCTACCCCTACTCGCAGTACGGCCGCTACTTCCTCGTCGATTTCCGCCGTAACGGCCAACGGATCCGTATCCACAACCTGCAGAGCCAGCCGGCCGACTGGCTCTGGCGCTTCTTCGTCAACGCGCACGCCTCGCCGCTCGAGGCCGTTCGGGACCCGGCCGAGGAAAGGAACCTGAGGAGGAAGCTCACCCGGTGCAAGAAGAGCAAGTGGTGGAACGAGCGCGCCGAGCCGTGGAGGAAAAAGGCGCGCCGGCGGGTGAAAAATAGGAAGTAGAGCGGGACGGAGCGGGGCGAAGGTTATGCGCTTGACATCCGGCTGTAGCGGTGGAATCTGCACCATTCTACTCCAGCCGAAAAGAGGAGAGCCATGAGCAGGAACCGGCTTCGCGTAGAAAAAATCGGAGGAACCTCGATGACTCGCTTTGCCGAGGTCGTCGACAACATCGTCCTGCGCGACCAGAAAGACATCTACGATCGCATCTACGTGGTATCGGCCTACGGCGGGGTCACCAACGAGCTTCTCGAGCACAAGAAGACGGGCAAGCCGGGCATCTACCGCAAGTTCGCCGACCAGGAGGACTACCAGGAGGCGATGCAGAAGCTCAAGCAGTACCTGTGCGAGATGAACAAGAGCTTCGAGCAGGCCGGACTCGACCTCGAGCAGGCCTACCGCTTCATCAGCGACCGCATCGACGGCACCGTCGACATCCTCAATAACATGGGAGCGGTGCTGGCCTCGGGCTATGTCGGCCGCAAGGAGATCCTGCTGGCCTCGCGCGAGCTTCTGGCCTCGATCGGAGAAGCGCATAGCGCCTTCAACTCGGCCAACATCCTCAACAACCGCGGCCACCGCGCCTCCTTCGTCGACCTGAGCGGCTGGGAGGACGCGCGGGAAATGACCATCGACGAGCGGATCCGGGACAGCTTCCAGGACGTGGACCCGTCGCTGAGCATCTGCTTCGCCACCGGGTACACCAAGGGAACCGAGGGCATCATGCGCGAGTTCGACCGCGGCTACTCCGAGGTGACCTTCTCCAAGGTAGCGGTGCTGCTCGAGGCGGCCGAGGCTGTCATCCACAAGGAGTTCCACCTTTGCTCGGGGGACCCCAAGGTGGTGGGCGCCGATCACATCCGTCCGGTCGGCAACACCAACTTCGACGTAGCCGATCAGCTGGCGGACGTGGGCATGGAGGCCATCCACCCCAAGGCCTCCAAACCGCTGGAGCTGACCGGCATCCCCATCCGGGTCAAAAACGCCTTCGAGCCGGAGCACCCCGGTACGCTGATCACCACCGACTACATCTGCCCCGAGTCCCGCATCGAGATGATCGCCGGAAACGACAAGGTGACCCACGTCGAGATCCACGACGCGCACATGGTGGGCTCGGTCGGATTTGATCTACGTATCATGCAGATCCTGGCCGAACACGGCGTCTCCTACATCTGCAAGACCACCAATGCCAACACCATCGGCATCACGATTTGGGACCGGGACGCCACGACGGAGCTGATCGAGGAGCTGAAAAGGAGCTTCGACAAGGTCAACACCTACCGGGTGGCCGTGGTGTGCGCCATCGGCTCCAACATCGCCAAGCCCGGCGTTCTGGCCGAAGCCGCCGGCGCGCTGGCCAGAGCGAAGATCAACATCCTCGCCGTATCCCAGACCGCGCGACAGACCAACATGCAGTTCATCGTCACCCGAGAGGCCTTCGATCCCGCTGTCGTTGCCCTGCATCGCTCCTTGTGTGAGTAGTCTCCCCGAAAGGGGCGAAACGGGCCTGGCCACCGAAACCCCCTCGGACGTCGACTGACGCCGCTCAGCAGAGCGGACGGAAGTCCGCGGAGCCCGCGGTAGCTGCCGGCAAGGGCCGCGAGTCGCGGGCCTCGAGACCGCATCGAGATACGACGAGGCAGGCACGCCGGGCCCGGTTCGCCCCTTTCGGGCAGACCCACAAACGGCACGCCCTGCCGCGGTCAACTCAGAGATTTCTCCCTCCGGTCGAGATAACATCCCTGCAGACGCGGGCCCGGTTCGCCTCTTCTGGGGAGACCCACAAACGGCACGCCCTTCACCAATAGCCCCCGAACCCGCCGTAGGAGGGCAGAATCCCCGTAACTAACGCCTACAGCCCCCTCATGCTATGATGTGCGAGAAGGTATGCAGAAGCAGTTCCGAAGGCCGGCAAAGCCCAGAAAACGGCTGTGGCGCCGCGTCGCGTTACTTGTATGCGCGCTCGCCATGTTGGTGACCGCCGCCGCCTCGCTGAGGACGCGAGCGGTCCGGGACTACGCCCGCAAACAGGCCATCGAGGCTATCGGCCGGCAGCTCGGGCTGCGCGCCAGCATCGACGACGTGAACATCGAGCCCACCCGGCTCGCGTTGGTGGCGAGGGGTATCGCGCTGTGGCATCCAAAGCACGGACCACTGGCCAGCGTGAAGCTGCTGCGTATCCGACCGTCGCTGCTCGCGCTGGTACAGGGAGAGATCGATCTGACTGCCGTGGACATCGAGGACGCCGGGCTCTTCTTCCTGGTGCGCGACGGTCGCGTGCTGAATCTGCCGGTCCTGTCGGGCGAGCCGGTAGGCGGTAAGAAGCTCGATCTGCCCTTCGAGCGGCTCACCATCAAGCGATCGAGCGTGCAGGTCGACGCCTCGCCCCACGGCCGCGGAGAGATCTACGACATCAACGCCCAGGTGGACGGCTCCCGCGGCAACGTGGCGCGCGTCCGGCTGGCGTCGTCCAGCGGCTTTTTCGATCACGCGCTCGGCCACGAACGGCTGCAGCGCCTCGAGGTCGACGGCCAAATCACCAGCGACAACCTGCAGCTCGCCCTGTTCCGGCTCTCGGTCCCGGGGCTGGAGCTGGCGGTAGAGCGGGCGGGGGTCAACTTCCCGATCGGCGAGGGCTATCACGGCGAGATCGACGTAGAGCTGGACATCGCCAAGCTGCAGCGGCTGCCGCACGGCGTGAACCTGCCGCCCCTGGAAGGGCTGCTGCACCTGCAGGCCTCGGTCATCGAAAACGAGAGCGGTCCGGCCGGCGAGGGCCGGCTGGTGCTGAAGCGGACCCGCATCAAGCGATTCGGGTTGGGCGAACGGGTAGAGATCGATTTCGAGGCGGACGGCGAACGGATCCTTTTCGAGGGGTTCACCCGTTTGATCCGCCAAGGCGGCCGGCTCGATCTGCGCGGCAAGCTCGGGCTGGGCGAGAGCCTGCCGCTCGACGTACGGGTCGAGGTCGACCGCGTGATCTTCGCCGTCTTGATGGAGCAGCTCTCGGTCAGCCCGGACGCCATCGTCAACTGGACCCTGGGCGGCGAATTCGAGCTGCACGGCACGCTGAATCCCTTCTCGCTCTCCGGGCCGCTCTCCATGCCCACCCGCGACTTCCGGGTAACGGTGGACGCCTGGCACCAGGCGCCGGCGCATCGTGTGATCGGTGTATCCTCGGCGGACCTGGAGGGGAGAGTTCGGGTGAACGAGGCGGGAATCCACCTGGAGCACATGCAGGTGGCGCTACCGCGATCGAGCCTGCAGGCCGATGTCTTGCTGGGCTTCGACGACAAGCTGCGGGTCAAGGGGGGAAGCGAACTGCTCGAGCTGGCGGACTGCACACCTTTGGTCGATCTATCCCTGGAAGGGGGCGTCGGCTTTACCGTCGACATCGGCGGGACCTTCAGCAAGCCGGTAGTGGCGGGCCGGATCGACGCCGAGGGATTCGTGCTGGACGGATTTCCGCTGGGCGACCTGGTGTCGGACTTTCGTCTGGAGAAAGAGAGCCAGGCGGTCCGCTTCCCCGCCGTCGAAGGTCGAAAACGCGACAGCCGCTTTCGCGTGCAAGACCTCTTCCTGGACTTCACCGACGGCCGCTTCGCCGCCTCGGGCGACTTGCTGGCGCAGCACCTGACGCTGGAGGACTTCTTCCACGTCTTTGGCGCTGACCAGGACGAGCGGTATACGGACTACCGCGGGGCTTTCAGCGGTCTGGCCCGTATCCACTACACCCTCGGGTTTCCCGGAGACTCGCCTTCGGGCACGTTGCGCGCGGATCTCGATCTGGAGCTGCCCGAGCTGACCGTCGGCCGCCTGGGCTTTGGCGAGGGCCGTCTGCACGGGAGTTTCAACTGGCTGGATCACAACCAAGGGTACCGCACGGCCGAGCTCAGGCTGGACAGGCTCTCGCTGAAGAAGGGGAACGGAACGGTCAATATCTCCGGCCGGATGATGCCGGGCGGCGAGCTGGAAATGGTCGCCGTGGCCGACGGCATCGGCCTCAAGCATATCGAGCCCTTTGCCGAGACCATGCCCGGCCTGCAGGGAACGCTGGGCATAACCGGCTCGGTCGGCGGAACGGCCGAGATACCGCGCTACGACTTCGACGTACTGCTTTCGAGCCTGAGCTGGCGGGGCCGATCGCTGGGCGACGGTCGTTTCTACCTGCGGCTGGCCGACCGGGACGACCCCTGGGTGCGCGAGGCGCTCGGATGGGAGTCGGACGCGGTCACGGCCGCGCAGCCCTGCGGCCGCGCCCGCCAGGGCCTGGCCAGCGCCGACTGGCCGGCCGATCCGCCGCTCGAAACCATCAGCGGCCCGCAGCCGGCGCTACCGCTGCCCATGGCGTATTTGATCTGCGGCCGGGCGCTCGGGGGACAGTTCGAGATCGACATGGCCTTCGGGAAGACGGAGCTGTATCCGCTGCGCGGCGCCATCGTTCTCAATGGGCTTCGGCTCGACCCCTTCCTGCCGGAAGCGGCGCAGCCGGGGCAGTTGCAGGGAACGCTCTCGGGAAGGCTCGACCTGAATAAGGGAGCGCTTCTGCAGCCCGAAACCCTGACCGGAAGGCTCACTGTCGCCGAGCTAGGCATCGGCACGCCGCAGCTGCAGATGCGCAACCAGGGGCCGGTGCAGGTCGCCTTTGAACGGGGCAGCTTCGAGATCGAGCGGGCGGTGCTGAGCGCCCCTTCCTCCAGCCTGCAGATGACCGGGAGCGGCTCGCTCGGGCGCGGCCTGGCTCTCGGTTTCGAGGGCAGGCTGAACCTCGGCCTGCTCTCCGGTTTCACCCGCACCTTCTCTCAAACCCGGGGGCAGGCCTACCTGCGTTTCAAGGTCACCGGCCCCATGTGGCAGCCAGAGGTCTACGGCGTGGCCGAGGTGCGCGACGCCGGCCTGCGCTTCGCCGGCTTCCCCGATCCCATCGAAGATCTGAGGGGCAACATCACCTTTAGCGCGCGTAGGATCCTGCTGGAGGGCTTCAGCGCCCGCACCGCGGGGGGACGGGTCGAGCTGGAGGGGGCCGCGGAGCTGAGCGGGCTCAGCCTGGGCAGCTACGCGCTCGACATATCGGCCGACCACCTGCGGCTCAGCGACCTCGAGCAGCACGGTATCGAGGTGCTGTTCGGCGGGCAGACCAGGCTGAGCTGGAAGAACGGCGATCGGCTCCCGCTGCTGGCCGGCATCCTGCAGCTGGAGAGCCTGCGCTACACCAAGCCGGTACAGGCCACGCCCGTGCTGAGCGACATGTATGGCGGACAGCGGTCGACCTCCGAACGGTACGACCCGGATCGCGACCGGGTGGCGCTGGATATCCGGGTGGTCCACGACAAGCCGCTGCGCATCGCCAACAACCTGCTCGACGCCGAGCTGGTGATCCGCGACTCGGAGCAACCGTTCCGTATCGAGGGCACCGACCAGCGATTCGGTATCCTGGGCACCATGAGCTTCAAGCGCGGGGTGCTGCGCTTCCGCGACCGGGACTTCGACATCCGCCAGGGGGAGATCACCTTCGAGGATCCCAATCGGCTCGATCCGCGCTTTGACCTGATCGCGGTCACCGACATCCGACGCGGCGGGGAGCTGTCCGCGACCAGCTGGCACATCACCATGCACGCCAAGGGCAACACAGACGCCTTCGATCTGAAGACCTCCAGCGACCCCTACCTGTCCGAGGAAGACATCGCGCTTCTGCTGGCGGTGGGCATGACGCGAGCCGAGATCGAGCAGAGCCAGACCGGCGACCTGACCGAAACCGCCGCCCTGGAGGCGCTGGCGGGCGTGACCGGCGTCGGCCGCGAGGTACACCGGGCGGTACCGGCCATCGACGATTTCCGTATCAAGAGCGCCTACTCGGAGAGCACCCATCGAACCGAGCCCCAGGTGTCGATCGGCAAGCGCATCGCCGACCGCGTCCGGCTCAACGCCAGCACCGGGTTGGCCGAGTCGCGCGAGTTCCAGACCGGCGTGCAGTGGCAGCTGAGCGATCAGACCAGCATGGAAGCGGTCTACAACAATCAGAACGACACCACCAGCAGCGCCAACGTCGGGGACCTGGGTGTGGATTTGACCTGGCGCTTGGAATTCGATTGAGGTGGGAGGGATACCGCGCTGAGGTGACCTCTCGAAAAGACGCAGCGATAAACGATGCAATCTAGGCGGTCGATCGACCCCTATACCAAAGAGACGACTCGCCGCGGCTTTTTACGAGAGGTCACTCGCGGACACGAGGGGTGTCTGGTGAATGGCGCATGAAGCGGTTATGGTCGCCGCAGGCGAATCGCCGCCGCTCGGATCGTGAAACGTCTCCTGTTCATAACGGTTCTATTGCTGGTCCCCCCCCTGCCGGCGAACGCCTACCTCCCGCCCGAGCTGCGGGGCGGCCAGATCGTGGAGATCAAGGTCGAGGGCGGGGCCGACAACCTCACCTCGCTCCAGGAGATCGGTATTCCCCCGGGCGCTCCGCTCACCCGTTCACTCGTCCGCGGTGCGATCGTCAGATTGCTGCGCACCGGTCGTTGGGCCGACGTACAATTCGACGCCGAGGCGGTGCCGCGCGGAGTGCGGCTGCTGGTTCGCCTGACCCCGCGCTTCGTGGTCGATCGGGTAGCCATCGAGGGAAACGACGAGGTGAGCGAGAAGCAGATCGCGTCCGCGGTGGAGATGGACGTGGGCTCACGCGTGTCGCACCAGGATCTGTATGTCCTGGCCGACAAGGTCAGGAAGCTCTACGCGGACCGGGGCTTCCTCGAGGCCGAGGTCCAGGTCGGCCTGCGGGACACGGCCGAGGTCGCGCGCAAGGTGGTAGTGGTACAGGTGAGCGAGGGCGCTCCCACCCGGGTGAGCGAGATCGGCTTTCGCGGCGAGCAGCCCCCCGATCGCCTCTTCGCGGTATCGGCCCTGGGTATTGACGTCGGCGAGGTGCTCAACCGATACCAGCTGCTGGAGGGAGTCAAGCGGCTCGAGCTAGGGCTGCGCAAGCGGGGGTACTACGATGCGGTGGTCGGCAACCCGCTGGTCTCCATCGGACGGGGCGGCGCGAGCCTGATCTTCCCTTGCACCATCGGCCCGCGCTACCGGCTGGCCATTCACAACTCACGACCGCTGGAAAGAAGCGCGATCAAGGAGGCGATGCAGATCGAGCAGCAGCCGCTATCGGCGGATAACGCGCTCGGCGCCATGAACGCGCGGGTGCTGGATCTATACGCCCGCAACGGATATCCGGACGCGCAGGTCCGCATCAGCCGCGAACCGGGCAACCGGCCGGACCGGGCGACGCTGCTGGTCCGCATCGACGCCGGCGAGCAGACCGAGATCGTTGCGGTCACCTTTCCCGGCGCGCGCCACTTCGAGCGCTCCTATCTTTCCGCCGAGCTGTTCGTCTACCTGGAGGAGGATCTGCCCGGCTCGACTTTCGTCTTTCCGGTCGACGACAAGGCGGTCGACGACCTGACCGCCGGCACCGCCCACCGCTCGCGACGGGATGTGCCGCCGCCGCCCGAGACCGATCCCCGCCGCATCTTTTACCCGCCCACCTACCGAGAGGCCATCAAGCATCTCGAGGAACGCTACCAGGCCGACGGTTTCCTCTCGGCCAGCGTGGGCCCGGCCCGGATCGAGCGCATCGACCGCAATCGCGCGGCGGTAGCCATACCCGTGGTGGAGGGGCCGCGCACCCTGCTGCACGGCGTGGTGCTGAAAGGCAACCGACTGCTGGGCGCCCGCGAGCTATTGAACGAGGCCGGCCTGGAACGTGATATGCCCTTCAGCTACCTGCGCATGGAGGAAGCGCGGTTGCGGCTGGTCAAGCTCTACCAAGAAGAGGGCTACCTGTTCGTCAAGGTGGAGCCCTCGGTGCGTTTCTCGCCGGACCGGACCCGCGCGGAGATGGTCATCCGCATCGACGAGGGGTTTCCCGTTTACGTGGAGGAGATCGTGATCCGAGGGGCGCGCAATACCAGCCAGTCGCTGATCCGCAGCCTTTCGTTGCTGGAACCCGGAAACCTCTACCGGCCCTCGCTGGCGCGCGAGACCGAGGAGCGGTTGCTCTCCCTGGGGGTTTTCAGCGGGGTCAAGGTGGAGCCCGAAAATCCCGAGTTGGCGGCTCCGGTCAAACGCGTGCGGATCATGGTCACGGAAAGGACGCTGCAGCTGGTGAACGTTTCGGCCGGGGTGAGCACCGGGCAGGGGCTGCGCACCGGCTTCGAGTACGGGTACCGCAACCTGTTCGGCCAGGCGGTGGGAACCTCGCTTCGCGTCCAGTTCGCCTACCGGCTCTTTCTGCTGACCGAGGAGGAGGTGTGGCGGCGCTTCGAGGAGGAGCTGCCCACGTTTGGGGAGCAGCTGGAGCGCCGCGTGAACCTGACCACCGTCATCCCTCACATCCCCGGGCTGACCGGCGTTCGCACCACCATCGATCTCATCTATCTGCGTAACATCGAGCGGGACTTCGTGCTCGACACCACCGCTGTGGCGCTGAGCTTCGGCTACCCGCTGGCCCGCCGGCTGATGGTCTCGCTGGGAAGCGGCCTGGAGAACAACTACGTCAAGCTGTTCTGGGCAGAGACCCGGGACGAATACATGCTCGATCTGATCGGCGATCCGGCCGCTCCCCGATTGTTGCGTCTGCTGCGGGTGCCGGACGGCGACTCGACCCTGCTGTCCACCCACGCCTCGCTGACCTACGACCAGCGGGACAACCCCTTCGTCCCCACCCGGGGTTACCGGGCGTCGGTGAAGGCGGAGTGGGCGCGCACGCTGGAAAGCGCGGAAATCGATACCGAGCCCTTTGTCAGCCGTTTCATCAAGGCCTCGGTTTCTACCAGCGGCTATCTGTCGCTGGGACGATCGGTGGTGCTGGCCGGGCAGGTGCGGGCGGGCAGCATTTTTCACCTCTCCTCCGACTCGGAGACCTATCCCAACCGCGCCTTCTACCTGGGCGGCGTCGATACCATTCGTGGCTACTTCCAGGACGCCATGATGCCGCAGGACACGGCCGACGAGATCCTGCAACATAACGAGGAGGTAGAGCTCTATAACGAGGACTTCGCGCGCAGGCAAGCGGCGGGCGAGACCGAGCAAGGCGAGGAGACGATGTCGAAGTGGAATCCCAACGCGTTCGTGCGCAGCGCCGATCTGTTCCTGTTGCTGCGCGTCGAGCTGCGTTTCCCGCTGTTCGGGAGCCTCGACGGAGGGATCTTCACCGATCTGGGCAACCTGTGGGCCGACCCCTACGGTCGGTTCCCCGACTCGCGCCCGGTCGAGCTGTACCGCCTGCGCCCCAGCGCGGGCGCCGGCATCCGTCTGGCCACGCCGGTAGGGCCTCTTGCGCTTGACTATGGTATCCTACTGGATCGAAGAGAGGAGCTGGAGGAGCCCTTCGGCACCCTGCACTTCTCCATCGGGTTGTTCTGATCCCACGATCGCATTGACAGCGGGCGTTTGGTTTTTAATATGGCGGCGAAGGAGGTATAGATGGCCAAGTCACCGAGCGTGTTCGACAAGCGCGTCATACAGCGCAGTATTGCCAAGGGTTTACTCGGCGCGGGGGAGTACCAGCGCATGCTCGACGAACTACCGGACCTCTCGCACAACGTCGCGGAGTCCGAGCCCGCGGCCCCGCCGGAATCCGCGCGCGCGGAACAGACCGCCGAGACATCCGGCGCTGCCGAGCGACAACTACGGACGGCGGGCTCGGAGGGGCTTTCGGGACAGGGCGCCAGCGATGAGCCGCTGCAGGCGCGACCGCTCTTGAGCCCGGAAGCGGTCGGGGAACCGCCGGCGGAAGAGCTCCTGCAGACGCAGGCACCGGCGCAGCAGACTGACGAGCCTGCCATCGGCGAACCCCAGACGGGCGATTGAAGCGCCTCGACAATGCGAACGGGGCCGTGACCATGGACGAGAACGACAAGGACGGTGCTCCTCCGCAAGAGGCGCCCGGAACGCATGAAAACGGGGAGCAGAGCCCCGACGCCTCACAGCAGGCCTACGAGGCGATCCAGCACGAGGTTCCGCCCATCGATTTCACCACTTTCGTGCTATCGCTCAGCACCTCGGTGCTGGTCCACCTCGGTGAAGCTTACGAACAGGGAAGCGAGCCCGAGGTGAACCTCACCATGGCCCGACAGACCATCGACCTGCTCGGCCTGCTCGAGGACAAGACCCGGGGCAACCTCACCGGCGAGGAGGAGCGTATGCTGCACCAGGTGCTGTTCGACCTACGCATGCGCTTCGTGGCCTGCAGCAACAAGCCCGGTAGCTGAAACCCGGTACCGTATGCACGTGCACCTGATCGGTGTGTGCGGCACGGGCATGGGCTCGCTGGCCGGCCTGCTGCGTAGCGCGGGCCATCGCGTCACGGGCAGCGATCTCGCCTTCTACCCTCCCATGGGCGAAGCCCTGCGTCGCTGGGGGATCGAGACCCGCACCGGCTACGATCCCGCGCACCTGCAGCCGCGGCCCGACCTGGTGGTGGTCGGCAACGTCTGCCGCCCCGACAATCCCGAGGCCCGCGCCGCCATCTCGGCCGGTCTACGATACTGCTCGATGCCGGCCGCGCTCGAGGAGCTCTTTCTTCAGGGCCGCGACCCGTACGTGCTGGCGGGCACTCACGGCAAGACCACCACCACGGCCCTTCTGGCCTACCTGCTCGAGGCAACGGGCCGCAAACCCGGTTTTCTCGTCGGCGGCATCCCGCTCGACTTCGAGGAGAGCTTTCGCGCGGCTCCGGTCGGCCGTCCCTTCGTCATCGAGGGTGACGAGTACGACAGCGCCTTCTTCGAGAAGAGCCCCAAATTCTGGCGCTACCGGCCGTTGTACGCCTCCATCAGCGCGGTCGAGCACGACCACGTCGACATCTACCCCGATCCCGAGAGCTACCGCGCCGCCTTCACCGGCTTCGTCGACCGGATCCCGGAGCCGGGCCTGCTGGTGGTCTTTGCCGGAGACCCCGAGGTGCGCGCGCTGGCCGAGCGGGCGCGCTGCCGGGTCGTCGCCCAGGCGCTGGCGGACGACGACTGCGGCGCCCTTTCGCCTGCCTGGCAGGCGGTACCGATCGATTCATCCGAGGCCGGCCAGCGCTTCGACTTGCTGGTGCAGGGCCGGTGCGAGGCGCGCATGGATCTACGGCTCGCCGGCGATCACAACCTGCGCAACGCGCTGGCGGCTCTGGCCCTGGCCCACCTGGGGGCGGGCGTTGCTCTGGTCGAGCTCGGCCGCGCGCTGCCCGGTTTCCGCGGGGTGAGCCGGCGGCAGCAGCTGCGCGGAACCGCGGGCGGAGTCCGAGTTTACGACGACTTCGCCCACCATCCCACCGCGGTGTCCGAGACCTTGCGCGGGATGAGGAAGCGTCATCGGGCGGGAAAGCTCATCGCCATCTTCGAGCCGCGCAGCGCCACCGCCTCCCGGCGCCTGCACCAGCTGGCCTACCCCGAAGCCTTTTCGCCGGCCGACCGGGTCCTGCTGGCGCCGGTGGGACGGCCGGAGATCGCCGACGATCAGAAGCTCGACCTCGACGCTATCGTCGATGAGATACGCGCATCAAACCGGCACGCCGAGGCGCCGGGTAGCATCGAGAAGATCGTAGAACGCGTTTTGGAGCTGGCGGAGCCCGGGGACACGGTGGTGGCCATGTCGAACGGGCCTTTCGGGGGGATTCACGACCTGCTGCTAGAGGTGCTGGAGAAGCGGTAACCGGACGTTACATTTCACCGGTGTGCGGACCGGGAAAACCGCGCTGAGGTGACCTCTCGAAAAGACGCGGCGACCACGGTTGCGGTCAAGGCGGGCGGCGAACGGGATTCAGGCGAGACGGTTCGCCGCGTCTTTTCGAGAGGTCGCTCGCGAACGAGGGGGGTTAGACGTCCAGGTTCCTGACGTTCAACGCGTTCTCGTCGATGAACTCGCGGCGCGGATCGACCTGGTCGCCCATGAGCACGGTGAACAGCTCCTCGGCCTTGACCGCATCCTCGATGCGGACCTGCAACAGGACGCGGCTCTCGGGATCCATGGTGGTCTCCCAGAGGGTCTCCGGGTTCATCTCGCCCAGGCCCTTGTAGCGCTGGATGCTGAGCCCCTTGCGCGCGCGCTGGTCGACGAAGTTCCAGAGCGCGCTCATGCCCTTGATCTCAACCGGCGCGCCCAGGTCGTCGCCGTCCTTGCTCGCGGCGACCCCGTGAAAGGGCCCGTCCCCGAGGATCTGCAGGCTCCGGTGCGAGCGACGCAGCTGCGCCAGGTCTCCCCGGTTCAGCAGATCGAAATCGATGGTCGTGGTACGCGAGGCGAGCCCGGCCGAGGTCTGCACGTCGAGCTGGTAACAGCCGTGGTCGTCGTCCCGTAGGATCTCGCCGCTCACCGCCAGCTCCGGGTGCTGCTTGCCGAAATCCTTGACGATGACCTCAAGCGCCCGCTCGACCGCCTCGCGGTCGCGCAGCTTCTCCAGGTCTAGATCGGTCCTGCGGATCAGGACCTTGATCACCTCCGGATCGGTTCCGCTGTTGAAACGACCCAGCAGCGAGCGCCAGCGCACCAGCTCCTCCAGCAGGTGCCTGAGCGGCTCACCCTCCAGCTCGACGCTACCGTCGCCCGAGCGCACCACCAGCTTGTCCGTCCCCGCTCCCAGCAGGAAACGGGTAAGCGCCTCGTCGTCCTTGAGGAACATCTCCCGCTTGCCGCGCTTGACCTTGTACAGGGGCGGCTGCGCGATGTAGAGGTAGCCGCGCTGGATGACCTCGGGCAGCTGCCGGTAGAAGAAGGTCAGCAGCAGGGTGCGGATGTGCGATCCGTCCACGTCCGCGTCCGTCATGATGATGATGTGGTGGTAGCGCAGCTTCTCGATGTCGAAGTTGCCTCCTCCGCCTATCCCGCAGCCGAGCGCAGTGATCAGCGTGCTGATCTCGACGCTGGAGAGCATCTTCTCCAGCCGCGCCCGCTCCACGTTGAGGATTTTCCCTCGCAAGGGCAGGATGGCCTGGAAGCTGCGGTCGCGCCCCTGCTTGGCGCTGCCGCCCGCGCTGTCGCCCTCCACGATGTAGATCTCGCTGCGGGCCGGGTCGCGCTCCTGGCAGTCTGCCAGCTTGCCGGGCAGGTTGCTCATGTCCAACACGCCCTTGCGCTGCACCAGATCGCGGGCTTTGCGCGCGGCATCGCGCGCCCGGGCGGCCACCACCGCTTTTTCTACGATGATCCTGGCGCTGCCGGGGTTCTCCTCGAAGTACTGCCCCAGCTTCTCGTTGACCACCTGCTCGACTATGCCCTTGACCTCGCTGGAGACCAGCTTGCTCTTGGTCTGCGAATCAAAGCTGGGATTCGGGTGCTTGATGGAGAGCACCGCGGTCAACCCCTCGCGTACGTCGTCGCCGCCCAGGCCGGTCTTGAGGTCCTTGAGCAGGTTGGCCGACGCCCCGTAGTGGTTCACGGTCTTGGTCAGCGCGGCCTTGAGCCCGGTGAGATGGGTGCCGCCGTCCAGGTTGTTGATGCTGTTGGTGTAGACCAGAACCTGCTCGTTGAAGGAGTCGTTCCACTGCAGCGCGGCGTCCACCTCGACGCCCTCGCGCCGGTCGGCGAAGACGATCACCTGCTCGTGCAGCGGCGTCTTGGTCTTGTTGAGCAGCCTGACGAACTCGCGGATACCCCCATCAAACTTGTAGCGCTCCGACCTGGCGATGCGGTGGTCCTCCAGGACGATCTCCAGCCCCGCGTTGAGGCAGGCCAGCTCGCGCAGACGGTTGTTGAGGATGTCGAAGGAGAAGTTGGCATCGGTGAAAATCTCGAAGTCCGGCTTGAAGGAGACCTTGGTGCCGGTGCGCTCGGTGACCCCGATCACCTTGATCTCGTTCAGGGGCTTGCCGCGGCTGTACTCCTGGTACCAGGTCTTGCCGTCGCGGTAGATCTCCAGCGTCAGCCACTCGCTCACCGCGTTGACCGCGCTCACGCCTACTCCGTGTAAACCGCCCGAAACCTTGTAGCTCTTGCCGTCGAACTTGCCGCCGGAGTGCAGCACGGTCATCACCACCTCGGCGGCGCTGCGACCCTTCTCGTGCTCGCCGGTGGGAATGCCCCGGCCGTCGTCCTCTACCGTGACCGATCCGTCCGCGCGCACCACCACTCGCACCCTGGTGCAGAAGCCCGCCAGGTGCTCGTCCACGGCATTGTCCACCGCCTCCCAGACCAGGTGGTGCAGCCCGGTGCCGTCGTGCACGTCGCCCAGGTACATGCCGGGACGCTTGCGCACCGCTTCCAGGCCCTCGAGCACCTGGATGGAGGATTCGCCGTAATCGGAGCCGGCTGAATCGCCGTCAGGATCGGGAAGTCGTTCTTCGGTTTCCATCGCTGGATCGGTCGTCGCCGGAGCTCCCGTCGTACTGACAATATGCGCAGGTTAAGGGTGCTCCGAAACGGAACAAAAGTATACTCTTTCCCCCCCCTGTCAAGCAACCGCGAAAACGCCATAAGACCCCGAAAAAAAATGGGAAATGCCGCTTGCCTCGATCCCGAAAAAAGGGCACGGAATGCAGTATCACCTTTTGCTACCCGACCCCGCCGTACCGCCCCGATATCAGGAGGCCTGGACCCGGCGGCCCGGGTACGATCCCGGGTACGATATCGACGCGCATCCACGGAAACGAACATGGCCGCTGACCTCGAAACCTTTGCCCGCGAATACGAGAGCCACCTGCAACAGAGGCAAGCTCTCGGCATACCCCCGCTTCCCCTTTCGGAGACGCAAACCCGGACCGTGTGTTCCGCCCTGCTGCAGCAGCGGCTCGATCTGGAGCTGCTGCGCGTTCATGGCCAGAGCGACACCGTCGCCTCGCTGCTGTACCTGCTCTCCGAGCGAGTGCCCCCGGGGGTCTACCCGGCGTCGCGGGTGAAGGCCGAGTTTCTGGGCGGGCTCACCCTGGGTCAGAACGTCTGCGCCTATCTGACCGCAGCCGGTGCGCTGGAGATGCTGGGCGCCATGATGGGTGGGTACAACCTGCCGCCGCTGCTCGCCGCGCTCGGCAAGGGCGGGCAGCTGGCCGGCGCGGCCGCCCGGCTGCTGGGTGACCTGACGCTGATCTCGGAGCCGGATCTCGACCAGGTGGTCGTGCTCGCTCGCGACGGCAACCCGGCCGCCCGCGCGCTGCTCGCCGACTGGGCTCGGGCCGGCTGGCTAGAGCGGTGCCCGGAGACGGCGCGGTTGCAAGAGCGCACGGTCATCCGTACCACGGGCGAGATCAATACCGACTTTCTCTCCCCGGCGCAGCAGGCCTCGACCCGGGACGACGTCCCGCTGCACGCGCTGAGCATCCTCAGCAACAGCCCGCACGACAGGGAGTTCCTGCTACGCCGGGAGCGGCTGCTCGCCGCAGGGCTTCCGCTGCTGTTCGTGGGCGACGTGCTCGGTACCGGCTCCAGCCGCAAGTCGGCCTCCAACTCGCTGGTCTGGTGGATCGGCGACGACATCCCACACGTGCCCAACAAGCGCCAGGGTGGGATGGTGATGGCCGCCGAGATCGCGCCCATCTTTTTCAACACTGTACGCGGTTGCGGAGCGGTCGCACTGCAAGGCCCGACCGACGCCCTTGGCGAGGGGCAGAAGGTGACGGTGGATCTGGAAACCGGGCAGGTACGGTCCGAAAAGGAAGAGGTGCTGGCCCGGTTCGAGATCCGTCCGCCGACCCTGCTGGAGGAGGCGCGCGCCGGGGGCCGCAACCGGCTGATCATCGGCCGCAAGCTGACCGAGCGGGTCAGTAAGGCGTGCGGCGAGCTCGGCATCGAGACCGAGCCGCCGGCGGTCACGCTGAACGAGCCGGTCCGCCATCCCGAGGGTAAGCCGTACACGTTGGCCCAGAAGCTGGTGGGAGCGGCCGCGGGCCTGCCCGGGGTGCTGGCCGGCGACTACGTGGAGCCGCGCGTACACCTGGTATTCAGCCAGGACACCACCGGCGAGATGACCCGGCAGGAGCTGATGGAGCTCGGTGTGCTCGGCTTTGCCGCTCCCACCGTGCAGTCCTTCTGCCATACCGCCGCGGCACCGAGCAGCAAGGACGCCCGCCTGCAGTCCGAGCTGGGCGCCTTCATCGCCGGGCTGGGAGGCATCGATCAGCGGCCGGGCGACGGCTCCATCCACACCACCGGCAACCGATTTCTGTTGCCCTACTTCGTCGGCACCGGAGGCGACAGCCACACCCGCTTTCCCATCGGCCTGAGCTTCCCGGCCGGTTCCGACCTGGTGGCGTTGGCCGCCGGAATGGGTTTTCTCCCGCTGGAGATGCCCGAATCGGTGCTGGTCCGCTTCACCGGCCAGATGCAGCCGGGCATCACCGTGCGCGACCTGGTCAACGCCATCCCTCGCGCGGCGCTTCTGCAGGGCAAGCTCGACCTGGAACCGGGCGGCAGTAAAAAGAACCCCTTTTCCGGCCGGGTGCTGGAGATGGAGGGGCTCGAGCAGCTCACGGTGGAAGAAGCCTTCAAGCTGACCGACGCCTCGGCCGAGCGCAGCGCGGCGGCGGCCACCTTCCGCCATCGGCTGGAAAACGTCGTGGCCTACGTGGAGAACAACCTGCGTTTCCTGCAGAACAACTTCAGCAAGCGCCATCGGGCCCCCGTCGTAGCCGAGATCATGGAGGCCATGCGCCGCTGGCTGCAGACCCCATCGCTGGCGGAGCGCGACCCCGGCGCCCGCTACGCCGACGTGATCGAGGTCGATCTGGAGGCGGTGCGCGAGCCCTTGCTGGCCGCCCCCAACGACCCGGACCGGATCGTGACCCTGTCCGAGGTAGCCGGCACGCCGGTGGAAGAGCTCTTTCTCGGCAGCTGCATGACCGACATCACCGACTTCCGCGCGGCGGCCGCCATCCTGCGCGGCGGTCGCGTCCAGCATCGCCTGCGCTTCTGGGCGGTGCCGCCCGACCGGGAGAGCGCAGCGGCGCTGGGCCGCGAGGGCATCTACTCCGCCCTGATGGAGGCGGGCGCCAACCTGCACGTACCCGGCTGCTCGCTCTGCATGGGCAACCAGGGACGGTTCGCCAGCGGCAGCACCGCGCTGTCCACCAGCACCCGCAACTTCGAGAACCGCATGGGCACCGGCGCCCGCGTCTTTCTCGGATCGGCCGAGCTGGCGGCGGTGACCGCGCTGCTGGGCGAAATTCCCGATCTAGATACGTACATGAAATACTACGAACGGCTGGCGCCGCAGCGGGAGGAGATGCGCAGGCCGCTGCAGCATCCCTGACCCCCCTCTCTGCCCCCTTTCGGCACTGGATTTCCCCGCGGTCGCTCCGCGACCTCGGGGAAATCCAGTGCCCCGAACGACGCCCGGCACGCTTTACGCTATCGGATGAAAAACCGGTATACTGTCCCGAACTGAGGAGAAGATGCCATGCCCGGTAAAGGTAACCCTCGAGCGATTGCGGCTTTTGTCGCGGTAATTACCGCGTTTTATCTCAACGCTTGCTCCTCCGACGAGCGGCCAGGCGGCCTCGCGCGCGACGCGTCGCTGGACGCGAGCGACAGCGGGGGAAGCGGACCCGGCGAGCTAGATGACGCGGGCCAGGAGGACGCCGGCGAAGAGAAGGGCGGCTGCGGCGACGGCGAGATACAGCCGGGCGAGGCGTGCGACGACGGCAACAACCAGCCCGGGGACGGCTGTGCGGCCGATTGCAACCGCATCGAGGAGCTGTTCGTCTGTCCGACCCCGGGCGAGGCGTGCCTGTCCACCGTCGAGTGCGGCGACGGCCTGCTGGTGGGCGACGAACAGTGCGACGACGGAAACCGGCAGAACGGCGACGGCTGCTCGCTCGGCTGCGAGCTGGAAGAGGGCTGGATCTGCCCGGTGGTCGGCGCGCGCTGCGAGGCGGCCGAGTGCGGCGACGGGATCGTGGCCGACGCCGAGCAGTGCGACGACGGAAACCCGGACGGTGATGATGGCTGCTCGAGCAACTGCCGGCTGGAAGACGGCTGGGCCTGCGACGAGCAGGGCGAAGCCTGCCGGCAGACGGTCTGTAACGACGGCGTGCGCGAGGGCAGCGAGCCCTGCGACGACGGTAACCAGGTGGTGGGGGACGGCTGTAACCCCTTCTGCGAGGTGGAGCCCGATTGCAGCCAGGGGGCCTGCACCTCGGCCTGCGGCGACTCGCTGATGCTGCCCACCGACGACGAGGAGTGCGACGACGGCAACAACCTGGACAGCGACGGCTGCTCGTCCGACTGCCAGGTAGAGCGGGGCTGGGTGTGCGAGGTGGCGCAGGGCGAGCTTCCGGACGTGCTCGAGCCGCCCATCACCTACCGCGATTTCATCGCGCTACCCGTCTCCCCGGCCGTGCGCCATCCCGATTTCGAGGAGTATAGCGGCTCGCAACCCACCGTGGACATGGTCGAGAGCCTGCTGGGAAGCGACGGCAAGCCCGTCTACACCGGTATCTGCGAGACGGGCTCCATGCCCGGACCCTGCCCGGAAGACGAGCAGTCCACCAGCCAGACCGACTTCGACCAGTGGTACAACGACGTCTCCGGGGTGAACATCACGGTGGTGGAGCGGCTGGCGCTCGACCGGCAGCCCGACGACACCTATTACTTCCCGGATGCCGCCTTCTTCCCCTTTGACGGCCGCGGCTGGGACGCGAGCGGCGAGGAGAACGCCAGCGGTGGTCACAACTTCGGCTTCACCAGCGAGCTTCGCTACTGGTTCGAATTCGAGGGCGGCGAGTACCTGCACTTCTCCGGTGACGACGACGTCTGGGTCTTCATCAACGGGCACCTGGCGCTCGATCTCGGAGGGCTACACCCGCAACGCGAAGGCAGCCTGCTGCTGAATGCCGACGGAACAGCCGACTGGAACCGGGAGACCTACTCCGACACCTTCGTCAACGGAAGCGTCGACCTGGAGATGGAGCCGGGCCACATCTACGAGATCGCGCTCTTCCACGCCGAGCGCCACACCAACGCCTCCAACTTCAATCTGACCGTGGGCGGCTTCATCAGCGGCAAAAGCCGGTGCGCTACCGAGTGCGGCGACGGCATCGTGGCGGGAGACGAGCAGTGCGACGACGGGGTCAACGACGGGAGCTATGGCGGCTGCACCCCGGATTGCCGGCGCGGCCGCTTCTGCGGCGACGGCATCCATCAGACCCGCTACGAGGATTGCGACGACGGGGTCAACCTAACCACCTACAGCACGACCGGGGAGCCGGCCTGCGCCCCGGGCTGCGTCTGGAGCGGGTACTGCGGCGACGGCGAGGTCAACAGCGTTTTCGGCGAGCAGTGCGACGACGGCGACGACAACGGCACGGACTACGGCGACTGCCAGCCCGACTGCACGGTGGGCTCCCGCTGCGGCGACGGCGTGTTACAGGAAGAAGACGGCGAGGAGTGCGACGACGGCAACCTGGTCGACGGCGATACCTGCGACCGCTTCTGCCAGTGGGAAGGGGTGGGGTAACCCCCTTCGTGCCCCCTCCGGGTCACCGGAACCGCGCGCCCGAGCCTTCTTCCGAGCTTCTACTCAGCAGTTGATTCCCCAACGTCCTCATCGCGCGGTTCCGGTGACCCCGCGTACGACCACCGTTTCAATACGACGCAATCGCCTGGCGACTGCACGCATAATCGGGCGGGCGCATGGCACGCACCTACGGTTTTTTGGCCGCCGGCGGCGCTCCCCGCTCTTCCGCGGCCTCCGTCAGCTTCTCCTCGATCTTTTCCAACGCGTCGAACAGCTGCTGCTCGCTGGCGCGGAAGCCGAGGCGGACCAGCTTGCCCTCTGCCTTCATGCTGATGGAGTCGACCAGCTGCTTGAGCTCCTTGTCCTTCTGTACCAGACCGAAGGCGAAGATGAGCGCATTGGTGAGCTCGACCAGGTTGGGCGGATACTTCTCCGCCGTGGTGACCACCGCGGCGTCGATTTCGATGCCGTCGGTCAGCGAAATTGAGGCGCCGATCCCGGTGATGTTGCGGACCGCTTCCTCGTATTTGGCGAACAACAAGGGGACCGGAGCGCCGTCCTTGACCGCATCGGCCATGCCGGACTGAACGGAGAAGACCAGCGACAGCGCGCTCCGGCCCAGGCCGGCGTGCTTGCCGAGACTGCGACACAGCTCCGAGTCGGCGAATCGCGCGGCCCCGTCGGGCCGGGCGGCGATCTCCAGCACCGAGGGCATGAGGTCGCGACTGGCCAGCACGATAGTGTGCTCGTCGAGGATGAGCCCCTGGCGTCTCCGATCGGCGTAGAATTCCAGGAAGCGGCCAGAGCCGTCGTCCGGGCCCTGTCCGGGGCTCTTGATGCCGCGAACCTGGCCGGCCTCGGCCAAGTCGGCGAGAAGGGCGAGGATCCCCACCAGCTCGTAGTCGCCCCGCAGGACCACGACCACCCGCTGGTCGCCCTTGTCCGGACGCTTCTCGTCCCGGGCCACCCCCAGGGCCGCCGATTCGGTCTTTTCGAGAAAGTACTGAAAAAGGCGATCCTCGTCCATATTCAGCGCCTGGCGGGTCTGCTCCTCGCGCGCGCGGTGAAGGGCGGATTTGCGGTAGGCACGTACATCGAGCAACAGGCCGGCGAAGCATTCGGCCGGAAGCAGCTGAAAGGGGTCGGAGGGGATGTCGAGCGCGGGTAGCGTCGGCCGAGCCTCGTCTTCCTCGGAGGCGGCCGGCCGCTGGGCGCCTCCGCAGGCCGACGCGGCGAGCAGAGCCGAGGCGACGACCGCCATCGGAACGAGGTGGAGCGAAAAAGCGGGAAATGATCGGTTCATGGACATGGCTGTATTACCTCTTCTCGATCGGCGTGGTACCGAAGATGGGTAAAAATTTAGGGATACAACCCGGACCGGGTCAATCCGGTGGATTCGGGCAGGCCAAAAAGCGCATTCATATTCTGCAAGGCCGAGCCGGCCTGGCCCTTGACCAGGTTGTCGATATGGGAGACGACCCGCAGCGTACGCGTGCGGTCGTCCACGCTCACCACCAGGTTGCAGAAGTTGCTGCCCCGCACCTGCTGGGTGCCCACGGCGACCGCGCTGTCGAAGACGCGCACGAAGAACTCGTCCCGGTAAAAGTCGCGGTACAGCTGCACGGCTTCGGCCTCGGAACACTCCCTGGAGAGGCTGCCGTAAAGCGTCGACAGGATGCCGCGGCTGACCGGCACCAGCTGGGCGGTGAAGGTGACCGGCACCGGCTCGCCGGCCAGCAGCTCGAGCTCCCGCTCGATCTCGCAGACGTGCTGGTGGCCCGCGAGCTTGTAGGCATTCATCTGCTCGTGGCGGGCCGGAAAATGAAAGGCGGCCCCGGGCTTCTTGCCCGCGCCCGACACCCCGGTCTTGCAGTCGCAGATCATGCCCTGCCGCCGGACCAGCCCCCGCGCCACCGCCGGGGCCAGCCCCAGGACACAGCTGACCGCAAAGCAACCGGGGTTGCCCACCACCCGCGTTTCCGGGGTGATCTCGGAGCGGTGAAGCTCCGGGATGCCGTACACGGAGCGGGGCAACAAGGCCGCGCTGGCGTGCTCGGTGCTGCGGCCGATCCGGCTCGCGTAGCGAGCGTAGGCCTGGACCGTGTTGAAGCGGAAGTCCCCGCTGTAGTCGATCACCCGGGCGCCCTTTTCGATCTCGACCGGCGCGAGCTTCATGCCCACGCCGTCGGGCGTGGCCATGAACACCACGTCGAACGGCTTCGAGGCCTCGGGGTGCGAGGCGTCGATCACGGGGAGGTCGACCAGCCCGGCCAGATGCGGGTACAGCTCGCCGATGGGCCTGCCGACGTTCTCCACGTCCACCAGCGCGCCCACCTCGGCCTCCGGGTGGCCGGTGAGAAGCTCCAGTATACCGACGCCGCCGTACCCGCCGGCGCCCACGATCTTCGCCCTGATCATCCGATGGTTCCTTTCAGCCGCCCGCTTTCAGGGACCGGTCAGAAACGACTCGTGCGGATTCTGGAGTGCGACGGCGCCGTATGCAAGGCACGACGACGAGGAATATCGGGCCCTAATGCAGGCAGTAGATACGCGTCAGACGGTGCCGTCCCGCCCGAAAAGCGCACCCGTTGTTCCTGCCCCGGGACCTCAGTCCCTGCACCGGTCCTCGTGCTCCGCGCAGCGAAAGCGTACATGAATGTGGTGGATATGGCCCGGGTCACTGCGCACGATCGCCACTCGCTCGCGCCGCGGGAACTGGATCATCTTTTCGAGCTCGCGCTCGCTGACGCCCGCGCGCTTGGCCGCACTGTAAAGGAAGCGCTGGCGGCTGCTCGAGAGGAAGATGTATTTCACCTGGCCCGTCGATACCAGCGCCTTGACCAATCCCCAGACCGCGTCCCAGTCCACCTGGGAGACCCGGTTGGGCACGGTGCCGGGCGCGACGCCGGCCGCCAGCGGCAAGCGGATGTCCACGTCCCGTCCGCTGCGGTGCGAGTTGTGCGGCGGAAAACGCCCACCGCGCTGCCGGCTCATGTCGCAGATGACTAACTCCCCGGCGAAACCGCTATCGCGCCGGAAGCGGGCCACTCCGAGCTGCAGCATCTCGACCGCGTGGCTCGACCCCCAGCTGTTCTTGGGATTGCGCCGCCGGTACAGCTTGGGGTTTTCCGGCAATTGCACCCCGTTCAGCAACCGCCCGTGATCCGGGCGGCCCAGGCTGACCCCGCTCCGGCGTACGCCCTTCAACGGAAGCGAGGCGTCGCTGCCCTTGCCTCGCGACAGCCGGTCCGGATCGACCCAGATCCGAAGCTTGCGGCCCACCAGCAGGCGCCGCGGCTGGCGGCGATTCCAGCACCTGAGGCTCTTGGCGTCGACCTTGAAGCGGTTCGCGATCTTGTTCCAGCTATCCCCGGAACGGACCGTGTACATCCGCCGCTCGTGCTTCGGCGGATCGAACCGCGTCCGGACCAGGAGCCTCTGGCCGACCCTGATCACCGGGTTCTTGCCGTTCAGCTTGTTCCATCTCGCGACGTGCCTGACCGGGACCGCGTAGCGCGCGGCGATCCCGGTCAGGTTCTCGCAATCGATCACCTGGTGGCGGATCCACCTGGGCCCGGACCGCTTGCGCGGCTTGCGCTTCTTCTGGCTGCGGCCGCGGTTATCGGCCAGCGTCTTCCGGGCTCGGCCAGCCTGGGCCGCCCGCCCCTCGACCGAATCTTTCCCGGGTACGTCCAGCGCGACGCCGAGCGGCCCCGCCCCTACCCGCGGACCGGACGGTGCTCCGGGGGAATCGGCCTCGGTGTCGCCGTCGGCCCCGGCGTTCTCCGCGGCTGCCAACGCCGGGCAAAGCAGGCAGGCGGCGGCGAGAAGAGCCGCGATCGAGCCGGCCGCCCGCGCTCCGTAGGAGGCGAGACCGGCTTTGCGCGGCGCCGGGACGGTCTGGACCATCGTTCGTTCAAATATAGTGGATTGCCTTGCCTTCGCCATTGTTCGACGATCCAGGGGAGCCGGGTATTCGCGGGGCTCGAGGGTTGGCGGCGGCGCGGGGCGCCCGCAACTTCGCGGGGGGTCGTACGCGGGGTCACCGGAACCGCGCGTAGCTGACCTACCGGGAGCCCGTGCCGCGTGAACCGTTGGGGGAGACGCGGGCGCGCGGTTCCGATGACCCGGAGGGGGCACGGGGGGGGACGAGAAGGGGGCGCAGGGATTTACACCCGGGGTCGGTGTGGTGGCAGGCGAAGCGCACGTGCAGGTGGTCGGCGTGCTTGGGGAAGTGCCGGACGATGCCGCCCGGGTGGCTCGGGCCGCGCGGGTACTGGAACCAGCGCTCGAGCTGCTCCCGCGTCGCTCCCTGCTGCCGGGCGAGCCGGTAGAGCGGCTTTTGCAGTCCGTAGTCGACGAATACCGCCTCGACCAGGCTGCGGCGCAGCCAGTAGCGCAGCAGCGCCCACTGGCGCCTGGCGTCGAGCCCGGAAGCGGTCAGGTTGCGAAAAGCACAAGGCCTCAATCCGCAGTCGCGCGCGTAGTAGGCGATATCCGCGTCGCGACCGCTCTGGTGGCTGTGGTGGCCCTTCATCCACCCGCCTTGGCGATGGCTGAGGTCGTGGACCATCACCCGCGGAGTGCCCCGGAAGGAGCGCCGCACCGCCTCGAAGGCCGAGGCCATGGCCCGGGCGGTCTCCTCGGTGCACCAGGCTCGGTCCGGATCCCGGATCACGTAGGCCAGGCTGCGCGGCAACCGGTAGGCGTTTTTCAGCCGGCCGCTGTTGGGCAGTCCGATCGACTCCGAGTAGCTCGCGGGCAGCTCGGTGTAGATGGTCAAGACGTCTCCCACGTGAAGCCAGCCCCTCTCGACCCTGGCGTTCCAGCGCTTGAGCTCGGAGACAGAGACCCCGTAGCGCACCGCGATAGCGGAGAGCGAGTCGCCCGACCGAACCGTGTAGGTAGTACGGCGGCGGCCCTCCCCTATCTGCAGCATCCGGCCGGCGCGGATGCGATCCGGATCGAGATCGACGTTCCAGCTCAGGATCTGCTCGATGGTATAGCCGCTTCGACTGGCGATGCCGCTCAAGGTATCGCCGGGCTCGACGCGGTAGACCTCCGAGACCGCGCCGGTCACCGGGCCGTTCCCCGGCCCCAGGCGCAGCTTCTGGCCGATGCGGATGCGATCGTCGGGCAGCCGGTTCCACTGTCGCAGCCTCTCCACCTCCAGGCCGAAGCGCCTGGCCAGACCGGTTAGCGTATCTCCGGGCTGTACCTCCCAGGTCTCGGGCCCGTCGCGACGCTCGCCGGCGCCCGGCTCGGCGGTATCGGGCACCTCGGCGACCGCGGCCGCTTCCACGGCAGCGCCGCGCACGCCCAGGGCTCTCGAATCGGCCAGCGCCGGCGCGGGACCGGACGCGCCGAGCATTATCCCGGCTATGGCCAGCGCCGCGGCGGCGCCTGTGTACGAACGTCGGAGCGACATACGCATTAGAGGCAAAAAGGGCCTCTTTCAGCTGTAAACCAGTTGCGGGAACCAGCCAAAAAAACGGCTTTCGCGGATTCGGCGTACCGATAATGGGTACGGTGGTTCCAGGTCGAGATTTCTCCCTTCGGTCGAAATGACAGATCGGGCGGTCGAAATGGCGAACCGAGCCCCCCCGGCGCTACCCACAAATATAAAGAGCCGCCCGGGGTCCTGCCCCGGGCGGCAACCGATACCAGCTCCTTCAGGGGGGTTCGTACGTCGGAGGAAAAGCCTCAGGTGGTCGCGGGAACGAAACACATGGAGACGTCGAACTCGCACATGACCGAGTCGCAGGCCAGGGTGCCTTCGCCCTCGCCCAGGGTGGCGCAGGTCTCGCCGCCCAGGTTGGCCCCGTCGCATTGCTCGCCCGCTTCGATGATACCGTTCCCGCAAGTGGCATCCGGCTCGATAGCGGGGGTGCTCCCGGCGGAGCCCCCGGTACCCGCCGTATCCTCCATGCCCATCCAGGGATCGGGCGCGGGCATGGGCTCTATCAGGCCGCCGCCGTAGTAGTAGTCGTACATATCAAAGGCGGGCAGCGCGACCTCGGCCAGCGGGGCGGACAGGTCGGCGAGATCGTGGACCATCACTCCGCCGTAGCTGATCGAGTATACGAAGTCGCTCTCGACGCCGTCGCCGTCGTCATCACCGGTGATGAAGACCCCGCGCCTGACCTCCGGCTCGGGCCGGCCGCAGGTGTAGTAGTCGAAGTACATCGCGTTCGGGCAGTCCGCCGTCAGCAGCGCGGTGTGGTCGATGGAGCCGAGCGCCGTGAAACCGTCTTGCACCGTCACCCGGAACACCTCCAGGGTGCTCAGGAAGGGATAGGAGTAACTGGCATAGGGGAAGGCCAGCAGCTGCCGTTCGCCGTAGTAGGTGAAGGCCTTGTGCTCGTGGTTGGCCTCGGACCAGCCGTCCTGCGCGTAGGGGTACCGGTGCGCCTGGGTCGGGTTGGTCGGATCCGAGATGTCGAAGATCTGCAGCATCAGCCCGATGTCCCTACCCGTGGCGGGATCGGCGTTGCGGCCGATGGTCAGCAGGTGATCCTCGTCCATGGGGTGCATGTACTCGCTGAACCCGTCGATCTCCAGCTCGCCCAGAACGGGCAGGTCGCCGGCCTCCGGGTCGGAGAGGTCGACCGCGATCAGGGGATCGGTGTTGCGGAAGGTAACCACGTAACCGACGTCGCCCAGGAAGCGCACCGACTTGATCTCCTCGCCGGGCTTGCCCAGCGCCCGGGTGATGCCGGATTGGATGAGCTCCCCTTCCTCGGTCTTCAAGGTGATCACCCGGTTGTCCGGCGTCTGATCGGGCTCGAAGGGGGCGGCGTCGCTCTGCTCTGCCACGTCGACGGCGAACGGTCCATCCGTCAGCAGGGGCACCGCTCCCCAGCTCCGGAGCTCGGTGGCCACCCGGATGTATCCTTTATACTCGTCCAGCGAGAACTGGTCCTTGATGTGCCCCTGCACGAATCCCGAGGCGATATAATTGGTGGTGATATCGGCGTGCAGATCGAAGCGGTGCAGCGCGGTTTGCTCGCGGTCGTAGCCGCGCTCCTGCCAGCTCCAGTCGTTGTGCGCGAGCAGCAGCACCTTGGGGCTGGCGTACACCTCGCCGGCCTCGCCCAGGATCACCGCGCCGCCGGGCTGCCCCGAGGGATCGGTCATATCGAAGGCAAAGATGTTGGTCATGCCGTACTGGGTCAGCCCGGGCGAAGGCGCATAGTAGTCCTTGCAGCGGGGCTCGACCTCCACGATCTCGCCACCCTGCCGCTCGAGCTCCAGCGGCAGCCAGTCCGACAGCTCCGTGGCCCTGACGTCGGCCACCATGCGCTCGTGCCAGGCCTTGACCTGCATCTCGATCTCGGCCCGGTCGTAGGGATTGCCCCAGGGATCGGTGTAGGTGATGTTGGCCGAGAAATTGGGCGCCTTGAAACCGCCCTGCACCACCGCCCGCACGATGTTTTCGTGGCGCCGCGAGGAGAGGTAGCTTCCCTCCACGTACAGCTCGCGCACCACGCCGGGGGCTGCGGTCTGGCTGATGTCGATCAGGGTGATCTTGGTGAAGGGCGAGTAGCCGTAGTCGTAGCAGCCGTACATGTCGCAATAGCCGCCGGGCGCCGTCCCTACCGAGGAGCTGGCCGTGTCCGGCCGCAGCACACCCTGGTCGTCGTACACGCTGGAGAAGACCACCACCGTGTTGCCGCTGACGAACATCTCGTGCGGAGAGCCCTCTACCCCGAGCTGGCTGAGCACCGCGGTCGCGTCGGGCTGCCAGGCATCGAGCACGAACAGCTCCTCGCCGTGCAGCAGGTAGATATGCTGGCCCTCGTCGTCGATCTTGACGATGTCGGCCTCGTCCACGCCCTCGACCTGGGTGGTGGTCTCGGAATGGCCGCTGGGAGCGCTGTCCGAGGTCGTCTCGCCGCTGTTGCTGCTGCCGCCCCCGTCGAGGATCACGTCCCCGTCACCCCCGGTAGGAGCGGACGGCTCGGGCGCGAAGCTCCCTCCCGTGCCGGCGGCACCGCCAGAGGGGGACGGGGCGCCGGTGTCCATCATATCGCTGCCCCCCTCTTCCGCGGCCACGCCGGTTCCGCCCTGCGTTACCCCGTCCGAGCGCCAGACCCCGTCATCCGTACCATAAACCTGGGTCTGATTCTCGATGAGCTCCCTGGCCATTATGTCGAGCTTCGCGATCACGTCGGACTGGATTTTTTCCAGCAGGTCGTCGCAGTCGTCAGCCTTTTGCAACGCGGCCACGACCTGAGTGGTCGAGATGATTCCGCCGCCGCCGCCCTCCTCCTCGTCGTCACCCGAGGCAACGAAACAGCCGGCAAGCGAGGTAGTCAGCAGTGCTCCGAGCACTACCGGTAGCCATCTTGTCTGCGCGTACATAGTCGAACCTCCCTGGTATCGCTGGGTCAATATGGATACCTGCAACCCTTGTGCCAGCAGTGAATTTCAATGATATCAAGTGCTTATTCGTGTGCCAACATGTGCCAGCCTCCGGAGTGGCTGGCGGCCTGTCATAGCGCCTGCAGTAGTAGAAATATCCGTCGATATTGCTATTTTCTCACCAGAGCCAGGCGGCGCCCCGTACGCCGCTCGAATCGCCGTGTAGCGCGCGTAGCAGCCTCGTCTCAACCGTATCAGAAAAGACGTACCGGCCCCAGAGCCGGGGTACGCTTCGGTACAGGCTCGCGATTCCGGACAGCCCTCCGCCCAGTACGATCGCGTCCGGATCCAGGATGTTGACCACGCTGGCCAGGGAGCGGGCCAGCCGGTCCTGGTAGCGGGCCAGCGCCGCGCCGGCCGGGCCGTCGCCCTGCTCGGCCAGCTGGGCGATGGCTTCGGCGCGCAGCTGCCGGCCGGTCGCCGCCCGGTAGTCGCGCGCCAGGCCCGGACCGGAAAGGAAGGTCTCGATGCAACCCCGCCGGCCGCAGTAGCAGGAGGCGGGGGCGAGCTCGTCGCCCTGGGCCCAAGGCAGCGGGTTGTGCCCCCACTCGCCGGCGATGGCGTTGGGCCCCGAGAGCAACTTTCCATCGACGACCACGCCGCCGCCCGTGCCGGTACCTAGGATTACACCGAATAAAACGCGAACCCCGCTTCCGGCTCCGTCGGTGGCTTCGGATAGCGCGAAGCAATCCGCGTCGTTGGCAACCCGAACCGGTCGCGAGAGTAGTCGGACGAGATCTCGATGAACGGGTTTGCCGTTCAAGGATACGAGATTTGAATTCTTCAACAACCGTGTCGCCGGCGAGATGGATCCCGGAGTACAAACCCCCAGTCGGGTCACCGCACCGAGCTCCTCCTCAGCCCGCCCCACCAGATCGACTACGGTCTGTAACACCCGATCGTACTCGGCCGGCGTGGCGGCGCGCTCCCGCCATACCGTCGCGCCGCTGTCGTCCAGAGCCGCGATCTCTATCTTGGAGCCGCCCAGATCGACACCGATTCTCGTCTTCGCTCCAGCCCTCTGCACGTTTTCACCGGTTCCCGCCCGCGTCTACCGGCATATCCTTCGCCGGTCGGTCGCTATGTACAACGATCTGCCGAAAGGGTCCAAGATCCGACCGGCAATCGTTCGTAGGAAAAAAAGGCGCAGCCGGTAGCCTAAACTGGTCATTACTTTCCGCGTCATACCCCTTTGCCGAAAATTCCGCTCTTACGCCCCTTCCGTGCGAGCGGCGACGCGTACGAAAATGAGACTCCAAAGTTCGACGGATCGGTAAGTTCTTCTTCTAGCGGTTGAATTACTTACGATTTCCGCGATTCATATCCGACTCTCGCCTCTCGGTGTCATGCCCGGATTCGAGCCCGGAAACGCTTAACGTATGGCGTTTCCGAAATTCTGTAAAAGACACACGCTGATCAAAACTTAACGATAGAGGGCGACTCCGCGCTAACAAATTGGTCGCCAGGGGTACCTTTTTTCGCCTCGTTTACATTTGACATTCGGACCTCGAAATGGCACGGCTTAGCCTCGCGATGGTCGTTATTGCATCACGACGGTCGCTTCGCTCAATCGACAGGCACTTCGCGCCGACTAATCTGAGGACGTAGCTTCGCAGACAAAGAGCACGCGTCGGTCCCATGGTCGACAATAACGTAAGGGCGTTTATCGCCACCGGTGTCATGGTACTGGCAGCATCGACTGCCAGTGCGCAGGCGCGTCCGATTCCCGAGAGCCAGTGGAATCGCGAGACGCACATCTGGCTGGCCCGGGCCATGGTAGCGGAGGCGGGGTGGAGGGCCGAGCGCGATCACGTCGCCATCGCCTACGTACTGGCACGGCGCTGGCGGCGCTTGACCGAGAACTGGCCCGCGTTTCGTTTTATCGATGTAATCCGCAACTACTGCGCCGGACTGGGCGACTACACCCGCGAGTTCACCGCACGCCAGCGTTGGCTGCGAGGGCTTTCCTGGAGCGATGAGAAACCGAATGGCTGGCCGCGCGCCGCTTCCTGGTCGCGCCATTTGCCGCTCTGGCGGAACGCGCTCAAGCGCTCCGCCCGGTGGAGCGAGGGCGGCCTAACGGATCCGTGCCGAGGGCGTGCCTGGCACTGGGGCGGCACCATCGATACGCCGCAGGGTCGAATGGTAGCGGTAAATTGCGGGAAAACACGCAACACCTACTACCGCGTACTGAACCAGAAGAAGCGCTCTTCGCAGGCGAATTCCGCCGAGGGCCCAGCCGCGACCGAGGTCGCGAGCTGGTAGAACAAGTCGATCCGGACGGCCGTTGTAGAGAACGAGCCCCGGGTAAAGCGGCGGTTTGCCGCATTTACTCAATCTATCCGACACTCGGCTCGGCGTCCTTTTTGCTTTATTTATTGGACCCGTAGCAAACGCGGCGAGGGCGAGAAGCTCCGCCGCGCTCCCGTCCCGATCCCAGCCGACGTGCTGGAGGGTAGACGACGGGAACAGCGTTCGGCAGAACGCGGCGCGACGTTCCCCTGCCGTGCCCTGCCGGCGTACGGCTCGGTTTTCCGCTCGAGGGAACGGCCGCCGCGGCGCTTCTCGCGCAATCCCTACCCCACCGGTACGGGTAACAGGCCAGAGGGGTACCCCTATCGCCCCTCCCGGCCGCGACGTGCTATCATCAGGGGCATGATGCGTACGGCCTCTTTACTGCTGGTTTCCCCGCTGCTTTGCTGCGATATCGGCGGCAATCAGGGCGGCCGTCCCGGCGCCGCTCAGCCGGCCGCGCAACCGCCGGGTGGCTCCCAGGACGGCGACAAAGATGGGCGAGCGGCGGAGCGCGAGCGCATGGTCCGAGACCAGATAGAGCGGCGGGGTATAAAAGACAAACACGTGCTCGAAGCGATGCGGAGCGTACCGCGACATCTATTCGTGCCTGAGCGCAACCGCGAGCACGCATACGAAGATCGCGCTCTGGCCATCGACGAGGGACAGACCATCAGCCAGCCCTACATCGTGGCGCTGATGACCGAGCTGGCGCGGGTAGGACCGGGCAGCCGCGTGTTGGAGATCGGTACCGGTTCGGGTTACCAGGCGGCGGTGCTCGACGCGGTCGGCGCTGAGGTATATTCAATTGAAATCGTCGGCGAGCTGGCGGGCGACGCCCGCCAGCTGCTCGAAAGGTTGCGCTACCGGCGCGTAACGGTTCGACACGGAGACGGCTACGACGGCTGGAGCGAAAAAGCGCCCTTCGACGCGGTGCTGATCACAGCCGCCCCGCCCAAGGTGCCGGAACCGCTCAAGCAGCAGCTCAAGGTAGGCGGGAGGCTGGTGGCACCGGTGGGCGACTGGCAACAGCACCTGATCGTGCTCACCCGCACCGGGTCTGGTTTCGACAGAGAGGAGATCATCCCGGTCATCTTCGTACCCATGACCGGCAAGGCCCGCTCCAAGCACCCCTGAGCTTTTGTAGAATATTTCGGTGTCAGCGTAATAAACAGCAGGCCCGTGCAGGAAGCACCGCCGGCGAGCGGAGACGCGTTCATGTGCACAAAAGTGCATTATTGGCGGAAAAGGGATAAACTCTTCCGACAGACCCTGTCATCCAGTATCCTGCGTTGACCCTGGTTTGCACGCGGTTATCCGAGTCAGCTTACCAAGGGGAGGTACGAGCGTGGTCGAATCCCGCAAGGACGAACGAGCTGTCGTATCGCTTATCGCTCGCTATCGAAGCCCGACGGTTTTCGAGTTCGTGGAAGAGGAGTGCTACGACCTCTCGCGAGGCGGGATGTTCATCAAGTCCCCCAATCCCGCTCCCGCCGGTACGCTGCTCAAGCTAGAATGCCAGGTCGGCAAGGGCGCCAGCGCCATTCGGGGCATCGCTCGCGTGGTCTGGGTCCGGGAGCTAGAGCAGGAAAACGCACCGCGCGGCATGGGGGTGAAGTTCATCAAGCTCGAACCGGGCAGCCCCGAGCTGATCGAGGGGATTCTAGATAAAGTCGGCTCTCTGGAGGAAAGCGCGGCCGCCCAGCAGGTCGCAGAGATCGAGCCGGCCGAGCCGGCGCCCGAAAGCAAGCCCGAGCCGGAGCCGGCCGTCGAGGCAAAGAAGGACGAAGCGGAATCCGAACCGGAGCCGCCGCCAGAAGCCGCCGAGAACAAGCCCGAGCCGGAGCCCGAGCGTCCGCAGGAAGAAAATGCGAAAGAGCCGGTTCCGGAAGCCGAGCCGCCTGCCCAAGCCGCGGAAACGCTGCCCGATACCGAACCGCGGACAGAGGCCGCGGAGCAAGCAAGGCCGGAGCAGCTAGAAAAAGAAGAGGAGAAGACGCCGGAACCCTCCGCCGAGGAAAAAGCGGCGGTCGCCGCCGAACCGCCCGCGGAATCTCCCGCTGAAGAGCCACAGAAGGACGACGAGGAGCCGAAGTCGACGGCCGAAGAAACGCCCGAGCAAGAGAGCCGGGACCGGATAGCCGAGCTTGCGAAAGAGCAGCTGGACCCCGTCAGGGACCGCACGACCCTCCCGGTGCCTGGCGCGAGGGACGAGCGCAGTTCCGTCTCGGGGTGGCTGATCGGCCTCACCGCCGCAGGCCTTCTGCTGTTGATTGCCGCCTCGCTCGGATTCTTCGGACGCTCGGAGCCGGAAACCGAAGCTGGCGCGGAGCCGGCGACCGACGAGCAGCCGTCACAACCCGAGCAACAGCAACCGGCCGAGCCGGCCGCGCAGACCGAGGCGCAATCCGCGATCCCTCCCGAGACCGGGGAGGCCGCAACCGAGCCCGAGCAGACCGAACCGGTCGTCGAAGAACAGGCGCCCGAGCCCGAACCGCCGCCGGTAGCCGAGCCAGAGCCAGAACCGAAGCGCCGGCCCCGGAAGGCTCGCCGGCCGAGGAAACCGCGTACGCGCAGCACGACAGCGGTGGCCGAGAAGCCGGCCGAACCCGCACCGGCTGCAACGCCCGAGCCGGTGCCGGCTGCAACGCCCGAGCCCGAGCCGGCACCAATACCCGAGCCCGAGCCGGTCGTCGATGCCCCGGCGGAAGAAAAGCCGGTCCAGAAGACCCCGTTTGAGGCGGCTACCGAGTGCATCGCGCAAGGAGACAACCAGTGCGTCATCAAGGCCCTGGCGGGTAGGGCCCGGACCGAGCGGGAATACCGCTTGCTGATCGAGACCTATCGCGCCGTGGGCAATTCCCAGGCGGCCATCGAGCAGATGGCGAAGTACGTGGAGAAGTTCCCCTCGGGCGGGCGCGCCGGCTCCTACCGCAAGATGCTGGAGCGCAACCAGCTATAAGAATCGATGCGGGGGCCGGTGAAAAACCTCTTCTTCGGGCAGTACCTGCTTTCCAGGGGCATCATCACCCCGGCCAAGCTGGCAGCCGCCACCGAGTACCAGAAGCAGTTCAACTCGCGTATCGGGGACTACGCGGTGGCGCTCGGCCTGCTGACCGAGGAAGACGTCGGCCGCATCAACGCGGTGCAGCTCTCCGAGAACCTGCTCTTCGGGGAGGCGGCGCTCAAGCTGGGATTGTTGCAGAAACGACTGCTACACGAGCTGGTAGCCGCGCAACGCATCGATCACGTCATGCTGGGAGAAGCGCTGGTCTCGCTGGGCTACGTCACCAAACAACAGGTGGACGAAGCGCTGGCGGATTTCCTGCGGGCGCGGGAGGAGCACATGCGGACGCTGTTCGCGCTGCCCGACGACCTGCCCATGCGCAACCTGGCCGAAAAGCTCTTCCGCCTCTCGCATCTGTTGATGTTCCGGGCCTGGGGAGTGCAAAACCAGCCCGGCGAGCTGGAGATCATCTCCGAGCAGGTGCTGCTCTCGGATATGAACGCCCTGGTCACGCTGACCGGGGACGTCAACACCCACCTGCTGTTCGCCGTGCCGCAACCGGTGGCCGAAGCGAGGGAGCGCTGGCTGGCTGGCGAGAAGCCCGATAAAGAGGCGCCGCAGCCCGAGCAGCTGGTGCTGGAGCTGGCGGACATCATCTGCCGGAACCTGGTCGCCGCGCTGGAGGGGGAACGGGTGACGGCACAGGCCGGGCAGCCGGAAACGGCCGAGTTCAGGGTTCCGCTGGCGGAGGAGACCCGCGCGGCCGTCATGCCCTACCTCACCCACGAGGGTCAGGTCTTCGTGGGGTACGTCTACGAGGTAGCGGAGTAAGAATGTCATTTCGAGCGAAGCGAGAAATCTCCCAGAGAGATTTCTCGTCGCCTTCGGCTTCTCGAAATGACGAATGCGGCGCGTCAGTTGGCCAAGTGGGACACACCCGTTTTTGGCTCCGTCCCCCTCAATAAAGCAATTTCAAATCGAGCCCGCCGGCGTAGGCGTAGCTCACGAACCGATCGAAGCCGTAGACGATGAGCCCTACCGGCCGGTCGGCGGTGATCGAGTGTACCCCGTCCGACTGCCGTCCCTCACGGATGGCGGTAACCGGCGAACGGGTCACCTCCGGAAAGGAGAGCTGGCAACGATGGACCAGGTAGTCGCGGCCGCTGGCCTCGCCTCCGCTCGGCACCTCGGTCGACGTACAGTGCTCGGGAAGCTCCTCGCCGTCCAGCAGCACGTGGGTACCGCTCTCGGCCACCACGGTGATGAAATCGAAGGCGTACTTGTCCGGAGTCAGAAAGACGTAGTTGTCGCGGTACTGCTCGGTGGGCGGTACGGCGATAATGGAAGGATCGCCGCCGGGCAGCTCCTTGGGAATACCCACCACCTCCTGACTGGGAAGCGCTTGCAAGACGGCCAGCGGCTTGTCCGAGGAGATGACGAAATCGCGGTCGGCCCTGAGGATGGCGCCCTCGCGCTCGGCGAGGATCAGTAGATCGTCTGGCGGCGGTAAGGTGGTGCTAACGACGGTATCGCCCTCGGCCGCGGCCACCAGTCGCACCCACTCGGGCTCATCCACCTCGGCCACCGACGAGCCGTCGATGAACGATCCGTTCAACGCCCGGGTGCGCGGCGGCATGCGCGCGATGAGGTAATAGGTGCCCAGGGTAGCGTCGGGAAAGAGCTGCTCCTCCAGGTGATCGGCGCAGCACTGACGTGTCTCGTACTGATCGAAAATGGGAACATCCGAGGCCTCGCTTCCCACGAAGACCGAAACCGGCTGCGAGGCGATGATACGGGTGCCGGTAAAGTCGGACCTCAGGCCCTGGGTCTCCAGGTTGACGACGTCGAAGGGGCCCAGCTCCAGCTCCAACGCCTGACCGGGCCCCAGCTGCGGGATGGGACCGGCGCCCACCACCTGCCCGACATCAGGGCCGAGCTCGACCTGCAGATGGGTGCCGGACTCGGTCCCGACCACGGTCAAAAAGGCCCGCAGATCCTCGTCGTCCGCGGTGAAGTCGAAGTCCTCGGCCGGGTCTTCCGAGTGGCCGATGGTCTGCGGCCAGCCTACCACCGTGTAGCGGCGTTCGATGGCCGAGGTGGGGATGAGCAGCGAGGCCTCGTTGGAGAAGACGGCCACGTTGTCTAGCGGATTGAACTGGTAGGCGATGATGGGGTGGCTGGAGCGAATGCGGTAGGCATTGGAGCTGAGCGCCGTATGGGTCCCGTCGTTCAATCCCTCGCGCGAGGAGCCGTCGACCTCGCGGCCGGGCAGGGCGAAGATCTCCAGGTCGCCCGGCGGCACCAGGGTACGCGCAGCCTGCTCGACGCGCGCGCTCTCGCCGAAAGCCGCCTGGTTCACCTCGACGAACACCTCGACCGGAACCTGCTGCAGGTTGGACACCACCACGGCGTACTGCTGCCTGGCGGCGTCGTGGATCTGGCTGATGGTAGCGTTGTCCAAGTCGACCGCGTAGAACTCGCAGCCCAGGTAGCTGCGCTCGTTCTGCGCCACGGCGCACATGCTCACGCAGCCGCCGGCGTGGCAGGTAAAGCCACCGGCGTGGTCGCAGACCTCCAGCTGCTCCGTGCTCATGCCGTCCGAGAGGCAACGCACCACCCTGTGGCCATCACAGGTCACCAGCTCCGGGATGCAGGCGGTGCATCCGAGCTCGGGCACGCAAACCAGACCGCGCGCGGCGCAGCCGATCTTGTTCTCCTGCAGAAACTCGCCGATGCGCTCGCAGCTGTGATAGGTGCCGCCCACACACGCGACGGCGTCCTCCGCCGTGCAGCTGAATTCGAGGGCGGCGCTCGCGCCCGCATCGCCGATGGGCGGCAGCTCGATGCGCTCGGCCACCGTATCGCAACCGGACGCGAACGCCAGGACGCAGATGATCAGCGCGACCCTACAACCGCATGGTGAACTCATTGTAGGCCTCGTGGGTCCAGTAGCGGCTCGACAGGTAGTCGTAGACAAAGGCGTCGTAGAGGAAGGCCGGTATCTTGACCGCGTAAACCCCCCAGCTGATGGTCCCGGCGGCGATATCCCGGAGCTCGCCGAGCCCGGACAGGTCGGGTATGGGCGTCTGCCGCTGCTCGCCGGATATGATCTGGCGCCAAGCAGGCACGCCGTCGCCCCCGATAATGGTCACCACGTGCAGGTCGGGCTGCTCGCCGTCGGCCTTCCAACGCAGGATCCGATCCTCCGGAATCGGCTCGCCCGCGGCCGGTGAGACCGCCTGCGGTATGCCGAGCAGATCGTCGAAGAGCACCGGCGCCTCCGACTGCGCGATACCGTGCCGAAAGGTCGTGGTATAGGGCGGCTCGCTCTCGTTCCGGGTGTACCAGCCCACCTCGATGCGGTAGCGCGCGCCGGCCAGGCTGCCCAGCAGGGCGGGCTGCGCGAAGAAGCGGAAAGGCGCGCCGCCGTTTGCGCTCTGTATCACGTCGATCGAAGCCCCGCCGACCTCGCGCACAATCACGCCCTCGCCGCCCAGGTCGATGCTGGCGCGCACGATGAAACGCTCCGGCCCCTCGGGCGTGCGCTCGGGCAGATCCCCCAACAGCACCTGCAGCTCGCGGTCGAGCGGGATCTCGGCGAAGATGTCGGCATCCGGAACCTCCTGGTTGGGCGCCGCGACCAGATCGCGCCGTACGCCCATGAGGTAGGGAATGAACTCGCCGCTGATGCTGTTCTCTATACCGGCCAGCGCGTAGATGGCGAGCCCGGAGGGACGGACGAAGATGCGAAAGGGATAGCCCGATACGCCGACTGTGCTCGTGCCCTCCGCGATGCGATTGGATCCGCCGGCGCTGTCAGGGGCGATGGCCGCGGCGTCGAGGCTGGAACGAGTGGCGAACACGTAGGCCACCCGTATCTCCCCCTGCCGCGGCGAAGGGATGAGCTCCCAGTCGTTGTACATGAACTCGTCCCAGCCCGGAAAGATGAGCTCGCCGGAGATGAAGGCGCCTGCTTGCCCGTGGCCCCCGCCGCCCCCCTGCATATCGAACTCGAACTGCTCCAGCGAACGCGGCTCCGGTAGGCAGTCCGGATCGGCCCCCAGGTTCGAGCGCAAGAAGAGGGTCACGTCGTGGGCGTCGAAGGCGACGATCGAGCCCTTCTCGTAACACCTGAGCGCCGCGTGAACCGTGAGCGGCCCCTGCAGGTCCGTTCCGGAAAAGGTGATCTGCCCGTTCCCGTCGGTGAGTCCTTTGTAGGGCGTTTCCGGGTCCTCGCCCACCATTACCAGCGCGCCGGGCAGCCGGACGCCCAGGCCGGCGTCCACCACCGTCACGTTCAGCGTCCCGCGTATGGGACCGCCGCTCAACCCGCCGCTGCCCGTGGCCGACGGATCGCGGTAGGTGTAGGCGCCGGCGGCCAGGATCGGCGACGCTTCCGAGTCGGCGTAATCCACCTCCACGTCCACGGTGCCCGCCTCCATGGCCGGGGTCAGGCAGCTGAGCCGGGTCGGCGACTGCACCTGCTGTACCTGGCAGGGCTCGGAGCCGAAGCTGACGGCGACGTCCGCGGTGAAGGCCGTACCGCTGCCCTCGATCTCGACCAGCGTCCCTCCCGCGGTCGAGCCCGAGTCCGGGCTCACCGCCAGCGCGTTGTAGGTATAGCCGTCCGGCAGCGTCTGCGTGCGGTCCTCCTGCTCGACCGTCACATCGACCGCACCGGGATCGCCCGGCGGGACCACCACCGAGAGCCGATGGCTGTCCACCAGGCTCAGCTCGGCCGCTTCTACCCGCTCGCCGTCCAGGAACAGAGCCGTCTGTTGCGTGAACCCGCTGCCGCGCACTGTCACCCGGTTGCCCCCGCTGAAGGGACCGCTCGACGGCTGCACGGCGGTAAGGGTCAGCGGTACCGCCTCGGGCCCCCCATCCGCCCCGCCACCAGGTATCTCGCTCTGCTGCACGAAGGGAAAGGGCAACGCCGCGTCGCCGAGATCCGGCAGCGCCATGTCGCCTGCACCGATCGAGCAGGCGGCGAGCAGCGCGCACCCGGTTGCCGCCCGGAGCGATCGGGGGACGGAGCGACCCCGCGGAAGCCCCGCGGTCGAAGTGTTCGCCAGGTATCGCGAAAGGATGCGTATCGTCATCGACAAATGGTGGCGGGCGCCGCCTCCCGCCCTCTGAGATGTCGTCGTTACGAAAGGATTATTACGCATCGACCCGGACAGCGCGAGGCGACACGTACATCGTCCCTATCGGCCGCTCTTGACAACCTGTCTGCGTGTGCCATTTTGTCTTGAACAATGTCAAGGAGGCACGATGGAAGCTCAGAACGAGCCCACCGTTCTCATCGTGGAAGATGAGCAGTCGAACCGCGTGTCGCTGCAGAAGATCTTCGACCGCGAGGGATTCCGCTCGCTGGTCGCCGAAGAGGGCAAGGCCGCGCTGGAGATCTGCCGCAAGCACCGGGTACACGTGGTGCTCACCGACCTGATGCTGCCCGGGATGAGCGGGATAGATGTGATAAAGGCGCTCAAGACCATCTCACCCGACTCCGAGGTGGTGGTGATGACCGCCTACGGCACCATCGAGACGGCGGTGGAGGCCATGCGGGAGGGCGCCTACGATTTCGTGGAAAAACCTCTAAAGCGCATGCAGATCGTCAAGACGGTACGCAAGGCGGCCGAGCGACACGCGCTGCTGGCCGAGAACCGCAGTCTGAGAAAGGAGCTTTCGGCGCTGCGGCACCGCGAGATCGTCGGCTCCTCGCCGGTCCTGCGCCAGACGTTGGAGACGGCCCGACAGGCGGCACCGTCGACCGCCAACGTACTGATCCTGGGCGAGAGCGGGACGGGTAAGGAGCTGCTGGCCCGCCATATCCACCGCTTCAGCGGCCGCGAGGGCCCCTTCGTCGGGGTGAACCTGGCGGCGCTGCCGGAAACCATCGTCGAGTCCGAGTTGTTCGGGCACGAGAAGGGAGCCTTCACCGGGGCCGTGGCCCGTCGCATCGGGCGCATCGCGCAGGCCGCTGGCGGAACGCTCTTCCTGGACGAGATCGGGGAGCTCTCCGCGGCGGTGCAGGTCAAGCTGCTGCGCGTTTTGCAGGAAAACGAGTACGAGCCGCTGGGAGGAAGCACCGAGCGGGCAGACTTCAGGCTGATCGCGGCCAGCAACCGCGACCTCGACGCAGAGGTGGCGCAGGGCAGCTTCCGGGAGGACCTGTTCTACCGGCTCAACGTCATCTCGCTCACCTGCCCCACCCTGGCGCAGCGACGCGACGACATCCCGCTGCTCTGCGATCACTTCCTCGAGCAGTACTGCCGCAAGAACAACCGCCCACTGATGACCATCTCGCGCGAGGCTATGAACAAGCTGGTCGCCTATCGCTGGACCGGCAACGTCCGCGAGTTGGAGAACGTCATCGAGCGCTCCGTGGTTCTGGGCAAGAAGAGCGGGATCGGCCTGGAAGACCTGCCCGCCGTGGTGACCGCGGCCGAGCAGCCGACCGGCGACCTGCTGTTCGCCATCGGCACCCCTTTGGAGGAGATCGAGCGCCGGGTCATCCACGCCACGCTGCGGCACACCGGCGGCGACAAGCGGCTGGCGGCCCAGCTTTTAGGCATCGCCACCCGTACCATCTACCGAAAGCTGGAAGCGGAACGCGCGGGCGAGACCCAGCGGTAGCCTTCCGGGCGTAACTTCTGAAAAATTAGTGGTAACCGGCCGTGATCTGTCATTTCGAGGAGCCGAAGGCGACGCGAAATCTGTGTTTGAGATTCCTGGCTTCGCTCGAAATGACAATTCTGCCACGACATCTCAAATAGTTGCTTTCGGGCCGATGCCATTTTGTCACGAAGGGAATCCGGATCCCGTCCTGGCGTGCCAGCTTGTCGCTGAACCGAAAGAGAGAAGGGGAGCGCGGTTTCATTTTCCCCGTAATTTCAATCAGTTAGAACCGGGCACACCCTTTGCTTATTTAAGCAGCGGCGTAGTGTCATGGGCATAGATATCGACCAGAAGAAGCTCACGGCCATCGTGATCGGCGTCACGCTCGCCCTATGCGCGCTGCTGCTGGCGCGCGGCGCAACGAGCATACTCGCGGCCCACTTGTTCCCGGTCGACGCCAGCGCGAGCAGCGCGAGCCGGCCGAAAACCGCCTCAGCGGCGGAGCTTCCCGGAACCCGCCCGCCGGATGTCATGGCCATCCTGAAGCGGAACATCTTCGACTCGACCACCGGGCCGCTGTGGCCGCCGCCTGTCACCGAGCCGCTGGTGGATCCGGACGAGATCCCGGACGAGGAGTTCGTGGTCGATCCCAACGCCCCGCCCCCGCCTTGCGAGGGCTCGATGAAACTGGTGGCGTCGGTGCACTCGGAGCGCTTCGAGGATTGGTCCTTCGCCACCATCAGCACCGGGGCGAGCAGCCCGCTGCTGTACCGGCAAGGGGGCCAGGTGGAGGGAAATGAAGTGCTGGCCATCTTCCCGAGCGCCGTCTTCCTCAAGCCATCGACGGGCCAGCCCTGCTCGCTGGCCCTGTTCCAGCAGTCCGGTTCCGAAAAGAGACCGGCGCGCACGACGACGCCGCGAAGACCGACGACCGCCTCGGTGAGCGCCAAGACCTCGAAGACCGGTGGCTTCACCAAGGCGGAGCTGGACGCCAACATCAAGCGGGTAAGCGACACCGAGTTCTCCGTCACCCGCGACCTGGTCGACAAGGTGTTGCAGAACCAGGCCGCCCTGATGCGCTCCGCCCGCATCGTCCCCCACGAGGTCGACGGCAAGGTGGTAGGGGTCAAGCTCTACGGCATACGCCGCAACAGTCTGCTGGGCCAGCTGGGGCTACAGAACGGGGATCTGATGCGCACCATCAACGGTTACGACATGACCAGCCCCGACCGGGCGCTGGAGGCCTATTCCAAGCTGAGAAGCGCAGACACCCTGACCGTGGCGCTGCAACGCCGCGGAGCAAACGTCAACGTGAGCTATCGCATCCAGTGAACGACTCTCGACCCATGAAACCATCGAATAGAACGAGTAAAAAGTTGGCGAGCTGTTTCGCCCTGCTCTTCCTCGCGGCCCTGCTCTGGTCTCCGCCGCTGCCGGAAGCGCCCTTGAACGGCCGGGCGCAGGCCCAGCGCCGCACGCCGCCCCGGGTGCGTACCCGCCCGCCGCGCCGCACGCCGCCCCCCAAGGTGGAGCCGACGCCCACACCCCCCGCGCGCGCGCCGAGCGGGACGTCCGCCCCCCCCGGCGGGCCGCCCCCCCCGGGGGGCCACCCCCCCCAAACCCCCCCCCCCCCGCC
>CAYVFC010000060.1:0-44736 GCA_964450715.1 uncultured Sandaracinaceae bacterium
CCGACCCCAAAAACCGCTGGCGTGGGGGCGGATGGCCACCGGGGCGGGCGGGCTTTGGCGCGCCCGCACCGTTGCATCGAACAAGGTGAGGGGGTTAGGGAAAGACGAACCGCATCCAGGCCGGCATGAAGAGCAGGGCGAATATGAAAAGCGTCAGTATCGCGACCCGCTGCCTTCGACCGGATAGCTCGCCCGGATCGGTCGGGGGATGCTCGATACGGGATAGGCGGGCCAGTATGGTGAGCAGTATCCACCAGGTCAGCCAGGGCAGGCCGGCCTGGAACTCGTTTTGCAGGGCATCTCCCCGCTTGCCCTCGGCATAGGCTGATAAACCATAGCCGAGGGCAATAAGTACGCCGAGCAGGGGGAGCAGGCGGCGCATCCGCCTGGAAAAGTCGATCTGTCTTCTGTCGAAGAGAGCATAGGCGATGTGGCCGCCATCTAGCTGCCCGATGGGCAGCAAGTTGATCATGGTGATCAGCAACCCGGCCCACCCGGCGAAGGCGGTGCTAGAGAGCATGATGTCGTGACCCTCGGGGATGGGCCCTTTGAGCAGGTAGAGAAGTGCGACGTAGAGCAGCGAGCGGCCCTCGAGCAGGTAGGGCTCGTCCGGCGGGATCGGTTGTACCGGAGACTCCACCATGCCGTAGATCAATACCGGGATCGCCACGACCAATCCGGCCAGCGGCCCGGACGCGCCGATGTCCAGCAGGGCGTCCCGGCGCCGGATGCGGCCGCGCATGGCGATGATCGCGCCCATGGTGCCCAGCATGAAGACGGGCATGGGGATGAAGTAGGGGGGCGAGGTCGGTACGCCATGCCGGCGGGCGGCCAGGTAGTGGCCGAATTCGTGGGCCAGCAGGATGGCCATCAGCGGGAACGAGAAGGGGACGCCGGCGGCGAGATCCCGGATGCGGGTCGGGTCGACGCCCTCCATGATCGCACCGACATAGGCGGTAGATAGAAACGTCAACCCGATCAGCAGTAGTGGAATGGTCCACCGCGGCCCGTGCGCATCCGGTCGGACGTAGGGCTGGCCTCTCTCGGCAGCCGGCTCCACGGTTTCGCTCATTTTTCCAGCGCCCGCCCCAGCGCCTCGATCTGGACCTCGATACGCGCATCAAACAGGCCGACGTCGGTTTCCAGCACGCAGCCGCCTTGTTCGATCGACTCGTCGGGCTCGATCGACGGCGCGCATTGTAGCCCCGCGTGTTCCTGCAGCGCGGACAGCGCCTGCCGCAGCGCTTCCTCGTCCGGAGGGCTCACCCGGATGCGGATGCGGCGCGCCAGCCGGGCGCGTTCCAGCAGCGGCGCCACTACCGAGACGATGCTCTCAGGGTGCACCCGCAGCTGCTCGCCCACGATACGCCGGGCCGCGGCCAACGCGATCTCCACCATCTGTTTCTCGGCCTCGGCCAGAGCCCGATCGCGGGCCGCTGCCGCGCGTGCGACGAGCGCGGCAGCCTCGGCGCGGCCCTGTCGCCGGCCCTGCTCGCGGGCCCGCTCGCGGATGCTCTCGGCTTGCTGCTCGGCCTGCTCGCGAAGGGCGCGCGCCTCGGACCGGGCGCGTTCCACGATACGGGCGGCCTCTTCCCGCGCGTCGCAGACCTCGGCCGGCAGGATGGCCGGGCCGGTTCTGTCCGCGCGAATGATGCGTGCCACGGGTTCGAACCCTCCCTCAGCGGTCGCCGCCGTTTGGTCCGGCGGCCGGGGGCGCCGCCGCTCGCGCGGCTATTAGCCGTACCAGGGCCTTGATCCCGGGATCGGGCTCGAAGCCCGGCCTGGGCAGAGGCGCCGCCGCGATCCAGCGCCGTCCGGTTTCGCGGTCGACCTCGGTCGCCAGAAGCCTGAGCGCGCGCGGCGGCAGATCCGGAGCCCGGGGCAGGGGTGGGGTGAGGAGCGCGGCGATCTCCTTCACCCTCTGCCGGCGCTCATCGGGCTCGAGGCGCGCCAGCGCAACGGCCACGCGGCAGAGGTCTTCGGCGGCCGACGACACCAGCCCCTCGGCCGCGTTCTTGCCGCCGGGATCGTCGGCGACCGTTGCCGCCAGGGCAAATCCCTGTCGCGCCTGCTCGCTCCAAGCCATGTACCAGGTGGATAGCATAGCTCGCCCTTCTTTTCTCCCCACCCGTAAGCGTACAGGCCTGGGGCGAAGCGGCGGTCAAGGCGCCCGAAAAACCGAGTGCGCCCGCAGGGCCGGCGAGGAGTGTACCCACGTACATGACGAGCCGGCCCGAGGACGAAAGCCGGTTTTTCGGGATGGATTGGCCGCCGTCGTTTCTGCTACCGATTACGCCCCGAATGGCTACCCCACTCTTCCTTCCCTCGCCGGTGCTGCTATTCTTATCCCCGGTTGCTTCCGTCCCGGGCGCGGCCGTCCGCGGCCACGGGCCGTTGTCGCGGCAAAGGCGAGCGGGCCCCGGGGTAGGGCGTACGGCCACCGCTCCCCTTTGACGGAGGAGGTAGATGCCTGAAACCGCGCAAGTGAGCTACTGGCCCCTGACCGACGTGGGCAGGGTCCGCGACCACAACGAGGATGCGTTTCTGGTCGACGAGAAGATCAACCTTTTTATCGTGGCCGACGGCATGGGAGGGCACGCCGCGGGGGAGGTGGCCAGCAACGTCGCCGTACACGCTTTTCGCGGTTTTTTGCACGAGAACCGCGCGCTGCTGACCGAGTACGAGCAGGGGGTGGGCAAGACCACGCGGCTGGACGTGCTGCGCATGATGGAGCAGGGGGTGCTGCGGGCCTGCAGCGCCGTGTATGCCGAGGCGCAGAAGGACCCGGCCAAGCGAGGCATGGGCACGACCATGGTGGCGCTGATGGTCATCGGTACGCGCGGCTTCATCGCGCACGTGGGCGACTCGCGCATCTACATGATGCGCGGCAATGCCGTCTACCAGATGACCAAGGACCACTCGCTGATCAACGAGCTGCTGGCGCGGGGCCGCATCAAGCTCGAGGAGGTCGACAAGCTCCAGTACAAGAACGCCATGACCCGGGCGGTGGGCGTTTACGAGAGCGTGGAGGCCGATACCCTGGACTTTGACGTGCTGGCCGGCGATCGCTACCTGCTCTGCTCCGACGGGCTCTGCAACTACACCGAGGATAGCGACATCATGCGGGTTTTCGAGGAAAACCCGGTGGAGAAGGTCGCGCAGAAGTTCATCGATCTAGCCAATAGCGCCGGGGGGCAGGACAATATCACCTCCATCGTGATCAAGGTGCCCGACCCGGCAGCGGGCCTGGATCGGCTGGCCGAGGAGGTCAACCTCAAGCTGGAAGCGCTGCAGGCCATGCCGCTGTTCCGCTATCTGAGCTACCAGGAGCTGGTGCGGGTGATGAACCTCACCGACGTGCGTACCTACGAGAAGGACGAGGAGGTGGTGCGCCAGGGCGAGCCGGGCGAGGAGATGTTCATCGTGCTCACCGGCCGCGTGCGCGTGCACACGGGCGAGGCGGTGATCGTGCGGCTGGGGCCCGGGCAGCACTTCGGCGAGATGGCGCTGGTCGACTCCGCGCCGCGCAGCGCCAGCGTCTCCAGCGACGAGCAGAGCAAGCTGCTGGTGATGAGACGCACCGAGTTCTACGACGTCGTCCGCAAGGACCACGACGTGGCGGTCAAGCTGCTCTGGTCCTTCCTCGGGGTGCTCAGCGAACGGTTGCGCAATACCTCGCAGGAGTTGGGCGACGCGCGCAAGCAGCTGGCGCTGGTCGACCTGCCCGAACAGGTGCTGGAGGACGAGGATATCGAAGAGGTGTGAGCGCCGGTACCAGAACCTCCCGGCGCCAGTACCCCTGTGACATCACCTCCCCCTGTGACATCGCCCCCCCCCGTCATTTCGAGCGCAGCGAGAAATCTCTTTACCGAGAGAGATCTCTCACTTCGTTCGAGATGACAGGCTGGCCTTCGTTCGAGATAAAAGCGCAGGACTTCACTTTTCGTCCGGCACAGCGCGTCGAATGAAGCGCGGGCGCAGGCGGATGAGCAGCGGCGGCAGCACGGTCAGGGCGGTGAAGCTGGCGATGAACATGGTCAGCCCGGTCAGCACGCCCAGGCGGATGACGGGGTTGAAGTTGCTGAAGATCAGCACGAAGAAGCCCAGCGCCACCGCGACCGCGTTGAAGATGATTGCCTTGCCGCTGGTCAGGTGGGTCTCCCGGGCCGCCGCCACCGGCTCCTTGCCCTGTCCGCTCTCCTTCCGGTAGCGGTTGATGAAGTGGATGGCGTAGTCGATCCCGCAACCCACCGCGGCGTTGGCCACCAGCGAGGTGCCCAGATCCAGCGGAATGCCGCTAAAGCCCATGATGGCGAAGTTGGCCAGCACCGTGACCACGATGGGGATGATGGAGAGGAAGCCGCCCACCAGGCTGCGGAAGATGAAGGTGCAGAGGATGAAAACGATCAGCACCGAAAAGGAAAGCGAGCGCATCTGCCCGGTGACCACCAGCTGGTCGACGGCGTAGGCGATGAAGTTCTCGCCCGAGAAGTGGTAGCGCGCACCCAGCATTTCGGGCTGCGGATTGCTCAGGCCCAGATTGAGCAGGATCCATTGCCCGGGGCTCGGCGCCGGGGCGGGCTTGCCGACCATCTCCGGCATGTTCTTCTTCATCCAGGAGTCGATGTCCTGCTTGACCACGCCCATCATCTTCGATTGCCCGTTGCGCAGCTTGAAGGTGACCCGCACGCGCTGGTAGGCGGTATCCACGGTCTTCTTCAGGGAATCGCTGCTCATCGAGTACATGAACAGGCAGTTGGAGATCCCCTGCCGGGTATCGGGGATGACGTGGTAGGCCGGGTCGTCGTAGTGCAGCGCCATCCACATCTTTTTCAGGTAGTCGTTGACCGTGGTGGACTGGCCGACCAGGCCGGGGTGGCTTTTCTTTATGTGCTCGACCAGCTCGTCCAGCTTCTGCAAGCGCTCGGGCTCCTTCCAGTAGTCGGTTTCCTGCCCGTCTATGGTGACGTAGAAAAGAGCCGTGCCGCCGAAATTCTCCCGCAGGTAGTCCTGCGCTTGCCGGATCTCGCTGTCCTTGAGGAAGAAGTGGGTGATGTTGCTGGTGGCTTCGAGCTTGCTCGCCCCGTAGCCGCAGGCTGCGAGCGCAGCCACCGCCAGCAGGCCCACCAGCGCCTTGCGCCCGGTGACAAAGGCGGAGACCCTGGTGAGCACCGCGCCCAGCGGGCCGCGCGCCGGATCGTGCTCTTCGCCCGAGGTGCCGAAGCTGTCCTTCTCTGCCGCCCCCTTGCGGTCGAACCAGACCGCCAGCACAGCCGGGGCGAAGGTCACGCTGATGCCCAGGCAAGCCAGGGCGCCGAAGGCGCTCAGGTAGCCGAAGTCCCGGATGGGGATCACCGAGCTGGTTGATAGAGAGAAGAAACCTCCCACCGTGGTTAGCCCTGCCATCACCACCGCCAGCCCCACCTTGTCCATGCTGTCCAGGATGGCCTGGCGGTTGGGCACCCCGGCCCGCCGCTCCTCGAAGTAGTGGTGCACCACGTGGATGGTGTAGGCGCTTCCCACGGCGGTGATCAGCGTGGGGATGGCGCTGGTGATCACGGTCAGCGGCTTGTTGAGAATGGTCGACAATCCCACGGTCCAGACGGTACCCAGCGATACGGTGATGAAGGGCAGGGCCACCCCTACGCCGTTGCGGAAGCTGATGGTCAGCACTACCAGCACCACCAGCATGACGAAGGGGACCAGCCGCATGAGGTCGTTGAGCAGGTAGCGGCCCAGCCAGACGGAGAGAAAGGGGAAACCGCCGGTCTGGAAGCGCAGGCCGTCATCTGGCTTGTCCATGCTGGCGAGCTTCTCGTCGATCAGGTCCTGCAGCTTCTCCGAGAACTCGATGCCCACCCCTTCCGGTAAAAAGGCGTAGATGGCCGCGGACTTGATCTTGCCGTCCTTGGGGTCGGGCGGGCTGATCACCTGGTTCCGGTAGAAGTCCCAGGACTCGACTAGCTTGCGGACCCGGTCCGCCTCGGCCTGGGTCTTCGGTTTCTCTTCCCACAGCTTCTGGATTTTTAGCGCGTGCTCTACCTCGCCCTCTGAGTCCGCCGGCGGGGTCTTCTCGTCGTAGATGACGTCGGTGTTGGCCAGGCTGAGGACGTCGTCCAGGTGAAGCTTGCGGGGCGCCTTGCAGACCCAGAGCTTGTGGTAGTTCTGCAGGTCGGCCGGGATGGGGGCCTGGTTGACCTTCTCGATCTGTTCCTCAGTGCAGGGGACGCGCTCCGAGCGATTCTTGAGTATCTCGCCCCCCTGCTCGGGCTTGACCCACATGGCGTACTCGTAGGGGGCCTCGACTTCCAGGTCGCGGAGCCAGTCGGTGAGCTCGTCGATAACCGCGAGCGCTTGCGGGTTGAAGATGTCCCCGTGGGGCCCGTCCGGCTCGACCGATATGCCGATGATCTCCACCGACTCTCCGCCGAAGACCTGCAGAGAGCGGTAGAACTGTTGCTGGTCGTAGTGCTGCTCGGGGAGGAAGTTCTTGATCTCGTTGTCGATGCGGACGTCTTTCAGCTGCGCGCCGAAGAAGACGCTGGCGGCCAGCGCGATGGCGATGGTCAGCCACGGCCACTTGATAGCGATCGAGGTCAATGTGCGCATGAACGATACCCTTGCTGTCGACGCCTACGCGGTGGGACGGCGGGGGCGCCCGCTGGTCCGCTGGCGGTGAGAGCTATCAACAAGAAGACCGCGGCCGACCGATCGTCCGACGACGTGGTTTCGAGGCCTGATCTAGCCAAAGCCGGCAGAGTCTAGCCGCAATTTATGGGCTTGTCAGCTTCTAGCCGCCGAGCGTGACCGATCGAACCGTCCGGCGACAATTCGGTAGTCGAACGGCGGGCATTTTTTCGGTTCGGCAGGGCGGTTTTTCCGGGAGCGGCAGCGGTTTTTTGCCTGCCGCGAGTTTCCGCCCGACCGGTTCTGCGGTATGGCCCCCCATACGAATCGAGCGTACGGTCCCGCCTCCGGCCGGACGGTCGCGAACCAGTGCCACCCCATTACGGCTCTTGCCGGCGGACGCGCGTTGACCGGGCATCTTTACAAGTACGTCCTCATCGGTTGCCTGTCGTGCTCGCTGTTGATGTACGAGGTGCTGCTGATCCGCATCTGCTCGCTGCGCCTGGCCTTTCATTTCGGGTTTCTGGTCATCAGCAACTGCCTGCTCGCTTTTGGCGCCAGCGGAACGTTGATCACCTTGAAGCAGGCGCGCTTCCGGGCCGACGCGCGGCTCTGGCTGGGCCGCTTCTCCTTCGCTTACCTGATCTCGCTGGCCGGGACCTATCTTTTCCTCTGCACCTACCCGGTAGCCGCCTCGGTCCTGGGACTGCTGACGCTCTCGGACCCACGCCAGCTGCTGCACTTCACCTTCTTCAACCTGGTGGCGTCGGTGCCCTTTTTCCTCGGGGGGACGGTGGTTGGAATGCTGCTGACCTTCAGCGGCGAGCAGGTCAACCGCCTCTACTTCGTCGACCTGGTGGGCGCCGCCCTGGGATGCCTGCTCGCCCCGGCCGCGCTGGCGGCCTTCGGCGCCGGAGGCAGCCTGGTGGCGCTGTTCCTGCTCGCGCTGGCGGGCAGCCTGGGCGCGATGCAGCCGCCGCGGCGCAAGCCGGTGCTGGTAGCAGCCGCGCTACTGGCCCTGTCCGGACTCTGGTTGATGCCGCGCCTGGATCGGCTGCTACCGGTTCGGGGGCGCCTCGTCATCGAGCTCACCTCCATGCTGTCCATCGACCAGTCCGCGGGCGGCGCCCATACCAAGTGGACGGCGACCAGTCGCATCGATCTGTTGCCGGTGACCGCGCCGGGAGAGATCTTTGGGCGAGGGGCCAACCGGGAAGGGTTGCCGCCCGTTCCCGAGATGCGGCCCATCGTGCAGGACGCCAACGCCGGAACGGTGATGGTCAACTTCAGCGACCACCCCGAGGCGCTGGAGGTCGTGCGCAACTCCCTGTACTCGGCGGCCGTACGGCTGAAAGAGCGCCCGCGCGTCTTCATTATCGGGGTGGGCGGCGGCAACGACGTCTGGGCCGCCTACGCGGCCGGGGCCAGCCGCGTCAAGGCGGTAGAGCTGAACGAGCCCATCCTCGACATCCATCGACGGATCTATCCCCACTTCTCCCGCGCGCTCACGCGCGATCCGCGCATCGAGCTGGTGGCGGACGAGGGGCGCAGCGCGCTGATGCACGACACCGGCACTTACGACGTCATCCAGCTGACCGGCGTGGATACCTGGACCGGTCTCAAGTCCGGGGCCTATGTGCTGGCCGAGAACTACCTTTACACGCGCGAGGCGCTCGGGAGCATGTTCGATCGCCTGGCCGAGGACGGCATCGTGCAGATCACCCGCATGTCCAAGGAGATGGAGGCTCTGCGCATGGTCTCCAACTTCTGGGCGGCCTTTCCGCGGCCGGCGCTGGACCGTTTTCCGCAATCGGTCATGGCCATTCGCACCGGCGACGACATCACCGCCTTTCTGGCCAAGCCCGCGGGCTTCACCCAGGAGGAGATCGCCTCGATGCTCGCTTTCGTGGGGCGCAACGCCATCACGCCGGTCTACATCCCCGGGCAGCGGTACCGCAACGAGGTCGCGGAATATATCCGCACGCCTTACAAGAACGCCTACGCCCTGCGCTATCCGCGCAACATCACGGCCACTACCGACGACCGACCCTACTTTTTCAACTTCACGCGCTGGAGCCAGCCCTGGGCTAGCCGTAAGCTGGTCGGCGAACCGTCGAGCGTCTCCCAGGGCAACCCCTTCTTCCTGCTGGTGCAGCTGGGCCTCAGTCTGGCCTTGAGCCTGCTCCTGATCGTGCTGCCGCTGGTCGGGCGGACCGGGCTGGAGCGGCGGGGTGCGCTACGGCTTTTCGCCTACTTCGCCGGGGTCGGCCTGGGCTTCATCATGATCGAGGTGGGCATGATCCAGAAGCTCACGGTGTTCCTGGGCCATCCCCTCTACTCGATCACCGTGACCTTGGCCGGTCTGCTCTTCTTCGCCGGGCTGGGCAGCCTGCTGTCGACCGGTTGGCGCCGGAAGGTGTGGCTCGTGCCGCTCGCCCTGACGGTTTTTATGGTTCTATTCTATCTGAGCTGGCCCCTGGCGTTCGAATCGCTGATCACGCTGTCTCTGCCCGTGCGTATCGCCGCGGCACTGGCGGTACTGGCTCCGGCGGGGCTGATCCTGGGCGTGCCCTTCGCCTACGGCCTGCGGCTGGCCGGCCACCACAATCCCTCGCTGGTACCCTGGGCCTGGGCCATCAACGGCTGCTTCAGCGTGCTGGGTTCCATCGCGACGGTCATCGTCTCCATGACGCTGGGCTTCTACCTCACCCTGGCGCTGGCCGTGGCCGTTTACTTGATCTGCTTCTCGGCCGTCTTGCCGTTGATGCGGGACTACGCCGGGTCTTGACCGAACTTTGCGCCGGGGTTTCCTTCTGGTAGCCTGTAGGCTACGTCGGCTCGGTGCGGTACGCTCCGCGTCGATGCAGGGAAACGAATCGCTGTACCGCGCCGGGGAGCCAAGGCCATGGAGATCGACTCGATCCATTTTCCGAGTGCCGCCAAGTACTTGCGCGGGCTGCCCCAGGGGCTGGAGAGCTATCCCCAATGCGTGATCAAGACCGACGTGCTGCGCGGGCTGACGGACGAGTTTTCCGATCTATCCCGTCTGGAACCGGTACCCCCTCCCATCGATGCCCTGCTCGCCGGTCGCTACCCCAACCCCTGGTTCTCCGAGGTGGCGGCCAACGCGCTGATGCTGATGATACGCGACGGCCGTTTCGAGAGCGACGAGGCGTTCTTTTCCTGGTACCGGCACTACATCGGACAGATATTCGACAAACCCGCCTATCGCGTCATGATGCACGTCTTTTCCACCTCACTGGCGGTGATGGGGGCCACCCGGCGCTGGGCGACCTTTCACCGGGGGTCGACCTTGAAGGCGGAAGCGATCAAGAAGGACGGGGGTCGCTACCGCGTGGGAGGAACCCTCAGCTACCCGCCCCGCTTGTTCGACCGGTGCTTGCTGCAGTTGATCGCATCGACCTACCTGGCGGCGCTCGATGCCAACCGGGCCGAAGAGCCGGAGGTCAGCCTCGAGGAGACGAGCCCCACCGCAGCGCGATTTCGCGCCTCGTGGAAGGCGTGAACGAGCGCGCCCGGAGGAAAGACCGCAGAGATCTCTCCCTGCGGTCGAGAGCGCTATTTCGAGGATTTTTCCGAGGACGCTGGGGTGATTCAACAGAATCGCCCCAGTTCTGGTGCCGCGAGCGCGCCCGCCCACGCGCCCGCAACTGAACAAGTTATTCGGGAACGGGTCCGTGACGAAATAACTCGATCAGATTTCGGAGCGCGACGGACCCGGATGCAAGGCGCGACGAAGAGAAATACCGGGAGTATTTTCAGGAGGAGCAACGCAGCAGCCGGGGGCGTCCCGCCCGAAAGATGGATGAGTTATTTTGTCACGGACGCTTCATCGTTCGTCAGCCGCTGTTGGACCCAGAGGGCGCGGGCGTTATCCGGATCGATGCGTAGCGCCTGTTGGCACTCCTCCAGCGCCCGCTCCCGCTCGCCCTGCAGGGCCAGCGCGATCGACAGATCGATACGGGCCTGCAGAAGATCCGGTTTGATCCGCGTGGCCTTGACCAGATGCTCCACGCCTTCGTCCAACTTGTCCATGCGGACACGGGCGACTCCGAGGTTGGTGTGCGCTTGCGCGTACTCGGGATTGAGCTCTACCGCGCGCCGGAAATGCGCGGCCGCATCCTGTAGCTGGTTGCGGGACATGAGCGCCAGGCCCAGGTTGTTGTGCGCCTCGGCGTGCCCGGCATCGAGCTCGAGCGCTCGGCGGTAGTGCTGCATGGCCTGCTCCAGCTCTCCCTGTACGGCCAGGGCCGCGCCCAGGTTGTTGTGGGCGTTGGCGTATCTTGGCTCAATGCGCAGGGCCAGACGGTAGTGGTGGATCGCCTCGGACTTCATCCCTGCCTGCATCAGGGCGATGCCCAGATTGTAGTGGGTCTTGGCCAGGGAGGGGTCGAGGCTGAGCGCATCGAGGTAGTGCACGACGGCCTGCTTGGGCTCGCCGCGCAGGAAGAGCGCCCTTCCCAGGTTGCTGTGAAGCTCGGCGTCTTTCGGTTCGATGGCGACAGCGCGGCGGTAGACTTCGACGGCTTCCGGCAGGCGTTGCCGCGCCACCAACGCATTACCCAGGTTGTTCAGCGCCCGCGGGCAGTCGGGCGCCTTTTCTACCGCGTCGCTCCAGAGCGAGAGCTGGGATCGCCAGACCCGGTTGCGCGCCGCGGTTCCGACGGCCATAGCGGCCAGTAGGACGACCGGAAGGCCGAGCGCCAGCGGCTGCAACCTCGAGCCGGGCCAGCGGACGGCGAGCGCATCCAGCGCGCTCTTCATGGCCCAGCTCAGCAGCAGGCAAATTCCTACCATGGGCAGGTAGGTCCGGTACTCCACCATCATCTCGTTGCGTGGCAGGGTTGAGGTCGGAAGGTGGGTGATGAGGGGCCAGAGGGCGAGGAAGGAGGCCAGGGCCGCCGAGCGCCGGAAGGCGATGGCGGCGATGGCGGCGCCCACCAGCACCAGCGCGCTGAGCAGGGGGGCGAGCAAAAGGTTAACCGCGCTGGCCGGATCGCTTCCCGCCGCGACCATCATTTCGCGCAGGCAGGGAAAGGAATGGTCCACGTTGAGAAACGCGGGCAGGGGCAATAGCGCGAGGCCCAGGTAGCTCATCATCACCTGCGCCTGCCCCAGCAGGTTGAGCAGAAGGGTGCCGAGCCATCCCACGTCCGGGTTTTCCGACCCCCAGACGAGCCGGTAGACCTCGCCGCCCGCTCCGGTGGTTGCCAGAGTGACCAGGCCGAGCGCGACCAGGGTGAGCGTCGCCGCCCGGAGGCGTACGCGTTGCCTAGCATCCAGCTCGGCGTTCGCTTCTTTCATCCAGACCGGGAAGAGGGGCGCCATTAGCAGCACGGTGATGGCCAGCTCCTTGGAGAGCAGGGCCGCGCCCACCGCACCGACGAATCCGCTCCAGCGCCGCAGGCGTACGTGACGCGCCATCCCGTAAGACGAGAGCGCACGCGTGATGCTGATCAGGGATAGCAAGTAGAAAGTCGTGGCCATCAGATTGGGCCGGGCGTTGCAGTAGTTGACCGCCTCGCTGTTTAGGGGATGCAGGGCGAACAGGGCGGCACCGAGCAGCGGTGTCACCCGATCGCGGCGGCCGAGACGCGCGAGCGCTGTCTGGCCCAACACCGCGACCAGCCAGACGTTCAATAGATGTAAAAGCAGATTGGTCAGGTGGTAGCCGAAGCTGTCGCGACCGAAGAGGGCGAAGTTCAGGGAGAAGGTGAGGTTGGGCAACAGCCTGGTCGTGTCCTCGGTATACCCGTCTCGAACGAACGATTCGAGCAAGCCGAGCGGCCGCGCGAGCTTGGCGCTATCGGCCAGCTTGGCCAGGTCGTCGTACTGGAAGGGGTGTCCCAGGGTCGGCCAGTAGACCGCGGTCGTCGCCAGCAAGATGGCCGCGAGCAGCAAGGGGCGTTGCGGCCGGTACCCCGTGCCGGTTTCCGCTCTAGTCCCTAGAAACGCGCCCCCGCGCGCCGTCCCCGAGCTCCCCATATACCCCGTACTCCTTAATTAATATAAGTGTAGCAGGAGTGAAACGCCAAAATCTACGGAATTCTAAAAATAAGCTAACTTTACAGTTATAGCGAAACAGCGCTCCAAAGGGCTGCTCAAGCGCGAGGAGGGCTCGGGGAGGGCGCGCGGGCAGGCACCCCAACTCACGGCGACGTGCCGCCGCTCACGCATAGGCGCGGTGCGCGGGAGTAGATTCATTGGCTCGGGATCGGCGTTAGGGTCCGTGACAAAATAACTCGATCAGATTTCGGAGCGCGACGGACCCGGATGCAAGGCGCGACGACGAGAAATATTGGGGATATTAAAAAATCGGAGACGTTGTCGTCGGAAACGTACAACGCGGAGCGGGCGCTAGTCCGCGAAGCTGTACGTTTCCGGCGGCAATACGCAGGGTCCGAAGGACCCGAGTACACGCAGCAGCCGGGGCCGTCCCGCCCGAAAGATGGATGAGTTATTTTGTCACGGACCCTTAGGTCGTTGTCCCTCCTGCTACTTTCATCATCGAGTTGGCCACCTCGGCGCCGGCATTCTGGTTCTGCCCGGCGACGATGCGGCCATCCACATCGTCGCCGTATCCGCAGGCCGCCGCGCCCAGGTACAGCAGGGCCGCCACCAATACCCCCGTGCCCGGGTCACGCATCGATACAGTCCTCTGTTTTGGCATCCTATATGCCTTCGCCGTTTTCGAATCTCTCCTCGCGTACCGGTGTCTGCGTGACCCGGCTTCCCGCCGGAACGCTCCGCGTGAGCCAGACGTTTCCGCCGATGACCGAGCCGCGGCCGACGCGCACGCGACCCAAAATGGTCGCCCCCGAGTAGATGATCACCTCGTCCTCCACGATGGGATGCCGGGGGACTCCCTTCACCGGGTTGCCGTTCTCGTCCAGAGGCAAGCTCTTGGCGCCCAGGGTCACGCCCTGGTAAATCCGCACCTGCTTGCCGATCCGGCAGGTCTCGCCCACCACCACGCCCGTACCGTGATCGATGAACAGCCCCTCGTCGATGGTCGCGCCCGGATGAATATCGATGCCTACCAGGCTGTGAGCGTACTCGGTGATCATGCGCGGTACCAGGGGTACGCCCAGCAGGTGGAGCTCGTGCGCGATCCGGTAGTTGGTCATGGCCAGGACACCGGGATAGCAGAGCACCGCCTCGTCCGGGCTGGTGGCCGCCGGGTCGCCCTGGTATGCCGCGACCACGTCCTTGAAAAGAAGGCGCTGGACGCGCGGCAGCCGGGCTAAAAATTCGCGATTGGCATGCGCGATTCTGGTCTCGCACTGCGAACAGTTGCGGGTATCCTCTTCCCGGCAGGCGAAGCAGAATCCGCGCCGTACCTGCTCTTTGAGGTCGCGCATCACCCGGTCCAGGGTCGCGCCCACATAGTAGGGCGCGTTCCGCGTCCCTATCTCCGAGTCGCCGAAGTAGCCGGGGAAGAGGGCTGTTCTGAGCTGTTCGACCGTTTCGATGACCCGATCACGCGAGGGCAGCGCAGCCCGCCGCGGGGGGAGGAGCGAAAACCCCGTACCGATCGGGTCCCGGCGGCAAAGCTCATCCACCACCTGACGGACCGATGGCAGGTCATCCCCTTCGTTGAGGCTTCGTTCTAAATGTATATCCCGATCGGCAGATACAACAGCGGTCTTCATGGTCGGGCCTCCCCTCGGGCAACGCCGTGTTTGGTGCAATCGAATCGGTCTTCCCTTTGGACGGTCGCATTCGCGCGTCGATCGGGGAAACATCCATCGCTTGACGCCTACGGCGGTCCTATCACTAAGTGATACGTAGGCAAACCCGCCTTGTCAAGCGCTCGTGCAAGACGGACGGAAACGGGGTGCTCAACCGGAAACGATGGAAACGTCGCCACAGAGCAGCGCGCTGAAGAAGCCGCAATCCCGGCACATGGCGATCTTGTCCGACCAGGTTTTCACGCGTATCCCCTTGCACACGGTTCCGGTCATCAGCCAGCACAGGTGGCCTTGCCGCGAACGGAAGGCTATGCAGTCCTTGCGCAGCTCCTGCGAACACTTGTTGAACTTCCAGCATGACCGCGACCCGAACCTGGCGCCGTTTCGGTGCGCCATCAACAGCAGGAGAGAGTGCTTTTCGAGAAACGGGCTCGGTTTACGCCACTCCTGCTCGCAACTCTGTACCGTCCTGGGAGAAACCGCCAGCAACGTGGCGAATTCGGCCTGGCTCAGCCCGATCTCTTCGCGAATCGCCTTAACTACGATGAAGGTCCTCATGGTCCAGCGGTCAGTCGGGCAACGCCGCGTTTGCTTCAGCCGAGCCGGTTTTCCGGCCGGACGGCTCCCTTCTCGCTCGGATCGCGTCGGCGACTAGCGATAGCATCATCGCCCATGTCATACGGCGTGCTTATCACTACGTGATATGTGTATAAGCCTTTTTTGTCAAGTGTTGGGGCCAGAGGACCGAAATCGGGAGCGCTCAACTGAAAGCGCTAGGAATGTCTCCGCGGAGCAGCACGCGAAAGAAGCTACACTCCCGGCACATGGTGATCTTGTCCGACCAGGTTCTCACGCGTATCCCCTTGCACGCGGTTCCGGTCATCAGCCAGCACAGGTGGCCCTGCCGCGAACGGTAGGCTATGCAATCTTTGCATCGATCCGGCGGGCACCTGGTAGCCTTCCAGCACGACCGCGACCCGAACCTGGCGCCGTTTCGGTGCGCCATCAACAGCAGGAGAGAGTGCTTTTCGAGAAACGGGCTCGGTTTACGCCACTCCTGCTCGCAACTCTGTATGGTCCTGGGAGAAACCGCCAGCAACGTGGCGAATTCGGCCTGGCTCAACCCGATCTCTTCGCGAATCGCCTTGAAGTCGACCAACAACTGCGGCACAAAGTTCCAGCCTTTCTCCGACCCTCGACAGTGAAATGAATATGAACGTTCTATCGTAGCAGCTGCCACTCACCCTGTCCATTCGTACCCTTTTCAGTCGCCACCGTCTGTTCCGACTTCCACACGATCCGCTTACATGGACGCACAACCCCCATGATTACAGGTACTTACCGACCGTTGGCATCGCTTCTCAAAAGAGTCGGGGCGGTGCTGTCATTTCGAGCGTAGCGAGAAATCGCAAAGAGAGATTTCTCGTTGCTTTCCGCTCCTCGAAACGACACATGCGGTTCCACGGTTGACCAAGTGGGGCGCACCCGAAATGACACATCACGGCCGGTTGCCATGGCTTTTTAAGAATTTACCTGTTGACCGATGGCGCGACCCCCCGGACCCGCCATCGGTTCCAGCCCGAACTGCCCCATCATGATCGGGACCGCGACCTTGAGCATCAGCGTGAAGACCAGAAAGCCCAGGGAAAATACCCCCATCGCGACGAGGATCTCGGTCGCGCTCGGAAAGTACTCGAAGCCATTGCATAAATACTCCCGTCGTCTTTCGGGCGGGGCGGCCCCATCTGCGGCGTCGCACCTCCTCGAAATAGCCCCGCCATTCCTCGTCGTCGCTCCTTGCAGCTGGGGCCGCCGCGCCCCGAAATACTCGGTCCGTATTTATGCAATGGCTTCTCGTAGATCTGGCCGACCGTCGACGGCGTGAACCCCGGGATCACCAGCACCACGCCCTTATCGATATAGACCCCGGCATAGATCAGGACCGCGCCCAGGTTGAGCGTGACCGGGTGCCTACGCGTCCGGGAGATCAGGAACAGCACGAACGCCACGACGCTGAAGACCACCGAGGCCCAGGCGTAGATCGCGATCGGGGAGATCTGTCCGTGGACCCCCCAGAACAGGTACTCGATATGGATGACGTGGTGCGTGGCGGAGTAATAGTCGCGGAAGACCTCCGACGCTAGCAGGAAGAGGTTGACGAACATTGCGTAGGCCATCAGCTCGGCGATCTTCCAGAGGGCCTCGTTCTTGATCGGGAGGCCCCAGTAGCGGCGCAGGATCTGGAGCAGGACCAGTATGATCGCCGGGCCGGAGCAGAAGGCGGAGGTAAGGAACCGGGGCGCGAGGATCGCCGAGTTCCAGTAGGGCCGGGCGGCCAGCCCGCTGTACAGAAAGGCGGTCACCGTGTGGATGGCGACCGCGGCAGGAATCGAAAAGAGCACCAGCGGCAAGACCAGGCGCCGGGAGTACGGCAGGCCGTGGTAGCCGCGGTACAGGATATGGCTCGCCACGATGAAGTTGAGCACGAGGTAGAGGCCGAGCACGAAAACATCCCAGGAGAGGATGGACCCGGGGAAGTTGGGCTCTCCGGTCACGGGGAAGAGGTGGAGGAAACGCTCGGGGCTGCCGATGTCCGTCGTGACGAACAGGAGGCACATAAGGTACACTTCTCGACGACCCCCCGGCGGCGCGGGCGCGCTCGTCGCAGGCGGCCAGCAGCGCCGAGACAGAGGCTGCGCCGGCCGCCTTGAGAAAGGACCGCCGCCCCACTCGCGGGCGGCTCTTCTTTGAGCTCTCGGGCATCGCCATCGTCCGGATCCGGGCCACGACGGTTTCCAGTCCGGATTCCGAGCTATATCACTCTGTAGTATACTTTGTGTGATATGGCAACTTGTCATCTCGCGCTTCCCGCCGTATCCTTACGCACATGAGGCCGGGCGCTTTCAGGCGGCCGCTGGTCGGCGTGGTGCTGCTCGCCTCGTTGGCAGCGGTGGTTGGCTGCTCCGAGTCCGGGTTCACGACCGCGGGCTACGAGGCGGTCGGCGACGGCCCTGCGGGCTGGTCCCGGGAGGCTCTCGAGGAGGGCGGGGGCCGCGGCGCGGAGGATGACGGGCCAAGCGAGTTCCCGGTGCCTCCGCCGCCGTTCTCCGAGGGGATGTGGCCCTGCACCAGGTGCCACGAGACCCTGCCGGACAACTTCGTCAAACGGAAGCTGGTCAAGGAGCACACGAATATCGTGCTCGACCACGGTCCCCGGGAGAAGTGGTGCTTCAGCTGCCATATCCAGAAGCACCGAGCCAAGCTGCGCCTGGCCAGCGGGGCCACGGTGCGCTTCGACGAGTCCTACAAGCTGTGCGGGCAGTGTCACGGTCCCAAGCTGCGCGACTGGAGGGTTGGGGTTCACGGCAAGCGCACCGGAAGCTGGAACGGCGAGAAGCAGTACCTGCTTTGCGCCCATTGCCACGATCCTCACTCGCCTCGCTTCAAGCCCCTCAAGCCCAAGCCCCCGCCGATCCGGCCCGAGATGCTCCGGCAGCAGATGCTGTCGCATGCGTCCGAGTGACGGGCTCCGGTCCCGCGGACGCTCAGCAGGAATCGCTCATCGGCGAGACGCAGGCGGTCCGCCACTCCGATCCCTCCCACGTGAACACCTTGAAGTAGAAGTCGCAGCCCCAGTTGCCGTGGGTCGTCTTGATCCAGACCCGCACCCGCGACGAGCTGAGGAAGTCCAGTTGGTACCTGAAGCGATAGCCGTGCTCGTACCCGACCCACGATCCCCGCCGGCGGACGTACTCGCCGGGCAGCTCCTGTCCGCTGCCGAAGACCCGGTATTTCTGCTTCAGCCGACTCAGCACCTCCGCTTCGACCGCGAGAGTGCCGGCCCGCGAGGTCGGGTCGACCAGCAGCCAGACCGCGGGCGCTGCCAGCGTCTGCCTGAAGACGGCCGCGCCGAGCCGGGCCACCTGCTGGCCGGACAGCGACGGCGGATCCTCCATAGGCGGGCCGACGTCATCCCCTTCGCAGTAGGGCTCGCAGGTGCCGGTGAGCGGCTCGCAACGTTCGCCCGGTCCGGCGGCCGGAGCGCCGGGACCGCCGACGGTCCAGTTCGTGTCGGCCGCGGCAAGCTGCGGCCGGGCCGGTTGCTGCGGAGCGGCCGGGGGGTCGGTCGTCCCGGTTGGAGCAGGAGACGCGCGCGCAGAGGAACAGCAGGACGAGGGCGGCGATTCGCTCCGAAGCCCACGCGGCTCTCTTGGCGCCAGCATCCAACTCGGTCTCACCCGATGCGACGCGACTGCATCAGCTCGGTTCGTCGAAGACGAGGGTCAGGGTGATCTTCGTCAGCACGGTGAACACCAGCCCGCCCGCGCCGAGCACCCCGAACCAGATCATCCACTCGCTGACGGACGGAAAGTAGGCGTAGATCTCGCCGAAAGGCGTGGGGGCGAACCCCGGGTGGACGAGGCCGATCCCCTTCTCGATGAAGACCGCCATCATGATCAGCACGCAGCCCAGGTTCAGGAAGACCAGGTTCCGGCGCAGCCTGGGCAGAAGAAAGAACAAGAAAGAGACGATGTTGCAGCCGATGGCGATCAGCGCGTAGAAGGTCAGCCCGCTGAAGTAGTACTTCATGTGGACCAGGTGCGCGGTGTCTGAGCGGAACTCCTTGACCACCTCCGCGATGAACAACAGCAGGTTGATCGCCATGACGAAGACCGTGATCTCGGCGATCTTCTGGATCGCCTCGTCCCTGAAGTCGAATGTCGTCACCTTCCTCAGCACCTGGAAGAGCAGGATCATCAGAGCCGGCCCGGAGCACAGCGCGGTGGCGATGAAGCGCGGGACCAGGATCGACGAGTTCCAGTAGGGGCGCCCCGGCAGCACGTCGAAGATGAACGCGGTGGTGGCGTGGATACTCAGCGCGGACGGGATCGAGACCAGGATCAGAGCGTAGGTCACCGTCTTGTTGTAGGGGCGCTTGTGGAAGAAGCAGTAGAGCAGGTAGGTGACGATCGCCACGTTGAGCAGGAGGTAGGCGTTGAGGATCAGGACGTTCCAGCCCATCAGCGACTGCGGCAGGTTGAGCCGGCCGACGAGCGGAAGCATGTGCCAGGCGCGCTCCGGGCGCCCGAGGTCGCTCATCACGAACAGCAGGCACATCACGACCGAGCTGATGGCTACGATCTCGCCGAGGATCACGATCTCCTTGATCGGCTTCCATTCATAGACGTACCCCGGCACCACCAGGGCCACGGCCGCCGCGGCCACCCCTACCAGGAAGGCGTAGGTGCCGATGAAGAATCCCCACGAGACCTGGTCGCGCATGTTGGACGCGATGTGCCCGATCTCCAGGTTTTCACGGTAGCCCATCAGGCCGAGGAAGATCAGCGCGAACAGGAAGGCCAGCCACGCGTAGTAGGCCTTGCTCCCCCGGACGACCAGGCGCAGGCAGGAAAGCAAGAAATTGATGATCTTCATGACGCGCTCCCCGCTCAGGCCTCGAAGTAATAGAAGAAGTTGGGCCGGGTGTTCAGCTCCTCGCGCAGCAAGGTGATCCTGCTGTGCCCGAGGATGTAGCTGATCTCGCTGCGCGGATCGTTCTGGTCGCCGAACTTCCGCGCGCCCACCGGGCAGGCCTCGACGCACGCCGGGTACCGGCCGTTGCGAACCCGCTGGATGCAGAAGGTGCATTTCTCGACGACGCCGTGCTCGCGGGGGCGGTTGCCCAGGTAGTGCGTGTCGAGGTTGAGCACCTGCGCCGGCGCCTTCTTCCAGTCGTGGCGTCCGGGGCGATAGACGCTCACGCGGCACCGCTGCCCACCCTCGGTGCACAGCGACGGGTGACCCCAGTTGAAGTGGCGGGCGTTGTAGGGGCAGGCCGCCATGCAGTAGCGGCAGCCGATGCACCAGTTGTAGTCGATGACCACGATCCCGTCAGGCTCACGCCAGGTCGCCTTGATGGGGCAGGCCCGCACGCAGGGAGCGTTCTCGCACTGCTGGCAGGCGACCGGCAGGTAGAAGTGCTCGGGCTCGGGGACCTTGGGTGGATCGTAGTACGGGTCGGCGTGGTGGATCGCCAGCCCGCGCTTGCGCTCGAGCCGGTAGACCGTGATCCACTGCACCTGGGGGTTGCGCGAGAGGTTGTTCTCCTCCATGCAGGCGTAGACGCAGCGGCGGCATCCCACGCAGCGGCCGAGGTCGAGGGCGTAGCCGAACTTGACCCCGGGGATGGCCTCGGCGGTGTCCACGCGGACCGGCTTCCCGTACCTGTCGAGGAACGCGCGCTCCAGCCGCTCGGCGACCGCCTTGCGCTCGTCCGGAGCCATCTCGAGGTAATGCTTCTGCAGTTGCTCGTCCAGCTCCTCGGGGGTGCAGGCGGAGGAAATCAGCCCCGCCCCCACCCCGGCTGCGACGAGCAGATCGCGCATGAACTCGCGGCGCGTCTTGCGCTCGACCGGGCTCAATCTCCCGGGCGCCGAGCCGCCGCGGTGGTGGTGGTCGTTCGCTCTAGTCATCCCTTCTCCTTTTCATTGGCGAACCAACCTGATCGAAGGTGCTCTGGTAGCGCAGCCGGACTGCACCGAACACGAGCGCGAGCAGGAGCACGAGCAGCAGGGGCACCTCCGTGAAGGAACCGGCGCCGATCGTCGAACAGCCGCAGCCTCCTGCGTCCCGCCGGCCTTTTTCCTCCCTGTCCCGTGCTACCGGCTGCCCGTTTCTGACCTCGGCCGGGCGCTCCGGCCCGTCGACTTCCGTGCTGGGCGCCTCGACGAGCACGATCTCGTTCCATTCCGAGGGGGTCTCGAACCCGGACAGGCCGGACCAGTTCGCGCGGGAAACCCGGCCCAGGCCGGCATTGGTGAGCGTGAAGTCCACGGCCAGCACCTTCCCCGGTGCGGGTACGATCCCCGGAGCCGTGAACGGGATGGCGAGCTCGACGTCGTAGCTCCCGTCCGAACGCGGCGCCCCGCGCACGTCGCGACTGCGCACGGCCTGGGTGGCGGTCGCCTTGCCGCGCCCGGGGCGAGCACCCGTGCCGTTGGCGACGGCGAGCTCTCCGGTCGCTGCCACGAAGTAGCGCCAGTCGCAGGAATCCGGGGCCGGGAGCCGGTCGTGATCCGGGTCGATCCAGAGGCCTACCCCGTCGCGTAGATCCGCCCCACGAGGAGCGCGGCCGGTTCGACCGAAGCGGTCTGGATCGGTGACCCGGACAGCCAGGTAGAGCGCGGAGTCGTCCCAGAGTGCGCGGTACGAGGCCTCCGCCGGACCGGCCCTCAACCTGAGCTCGGGAGCTGCGTGAAACTCGGTGAGATCGCCGTCCACGGTCGGCCTGGACGAAGCCCGCGGCACCTCGAGCTGCGGACGGTCTCCCCCGGCGAGGCGGATGGCTCGTACAAGGGCGTGGGCCGCCCCGGAGGCCGGATCGTGCTCCTGGGCGATGCGCACCATCTTCCCCGCGTCGTCGTATTTCCTGGACTTGAGCAGCACCGTCGCCAGACCCAGGTACCGCATGGCTTTGGCGCGTTCCTCGTCGATGGCGATCGACTGCGGATGAGTGGCTCGCTCCAGCTCGTCCCTGCTGATCTCGGCGCGGGCGAATAGCACTCTCTCGATCAACGGAACGCAGACATTGGCCTTGGAAATCGCCTGGCGCTCCACCGGTGTACCGCGCTCGTCCAGCACCAGGAAGAACGGGTGAGCCTTGATTCCGTACTCGTTCTCGAGCCGGGAGGTCTCGTCGACGATCACCTCGATCTCGAGCTCGGCGCTCGCCACCGCTCGTCTCACGGCCTCCTTCGAGTAGCCCTCCCGCACGACCCCGACGAGGCGCGCTTTCTCACGGGGAAAGTGGGTCTGGCACTTTTTCAGCTGGTGCAGAGCCAGCACGGAGAAGGCCTGGTCGGGCTTGAAGAACACCAACACGGTCGCCTCTGCCGCCCTCGCGAGGTCGAGCTCCCGCCCGTCGATTGTGCGCCAGAGCTGGCCGGCCAGGAGGGATGGCTCGCCCTGGTCCGGCTCCCCCCTCAGGTAGACCCGGGTCTCGTGGCAGGTCTTCTCGCACGATCCGCCGTCCGGGCTGGGTGTGAAGTTCAGCTTGAGCTCCCAGCCCGAGGAGCCATAGGGCAAGCTCTCGCGGATGTGGAAAGCTTGCCTGGAGGCGTGGACCGAGTGACAGGCGCGGCAGGATCTCCCCCGCCTCTGCTCGACGACATGCACGCGATGGATGTTCCTCTGCTGCTTGCGGAACCCGGTGAGGCGGGTCACCTTCTCCTCTATGATCTCGGTCGAGTGGCAGAGGTAACAGAGCGCATACCGCTCGCTGCGGTAATCTTTGGTGTAGGTCTCGCTCGGGTAGCTCTCGAGAAGCAGGCGGTAGTGCCGTGCACCGTGCGGACGGTGGCAGGTGCTGCACTCCTCGCTCCTCACCGGCCCGTGGCGGTTCGGGTTCTCGGCGAGGTGTTTCTCGAAGTTGAGCATCGGCTTGCCTCGCTTGTCCACGAAGGCGTCCACGCTGTGGCATCTGACGCAGAGGTCATGCGGTAGCTCGTGGAGAAGCTCCTCGACGTTGCTGGCGTGGGCGTCGTGGCAGTTGGTGCAGGAGCTGCCCCTGGTCAACGCTCCGTGGCTGACCTTAGCGCGCCGTACTTCGCGGGCGACAGCACCATGACACGAGCTGCACAGCTCTCGAGGCTCGGCGACGAGCAGGTTTGGGCGGATGGAGTTGTGGGGGTTGTGGCAGCGCTGGCAGCTCTCCCGAACAGGCTGGTGGACGTACGCGGCAGAGCTCGTCGCGTTGAGGAGCTCGACGTGGCAGGAGAAGCAGATGTCGGAGATCGACTCCCTGGCCGGGCCGGCATCGTTCAGGTCCGCTCGGACATGGCAGATATCGCAGGTTCCCTGCGTATAGGGGGGGTGGGTGAACTCGAAGGTACCGTCCGCCATCGGCGGTACCCGAGGGGGGGGCTCGGATCCGGCGCTGGCCGGAACCCCGGCGACCGCGATCAGCGCCACCAGGCCGAAACCGGGCGCCCGGAGCTTGTACCTCGGGGGGGTTGCGTTCGCTTCTGCAACACAGCCGAGGTCCATACCTGGAGGCTATCACATAGTGATAGTCACACAAGGGAGGATCGCGCATCCGCCGGCCCGGGGGCGAGACCCCTTGATGAAAGGGCTTGCCCCCTCTATCACCGAGTGATAGAGTCGACTCCTCAAAAGCTCTGACAACCGGCCGTGGTGTGCTGTTTTGAGAGGCCGAAAGGGAGGGGACAATGACGGGTACAGCGCAACGGGCAGGCAGGCCGGAAACCCTCGGCGAAGAGGGTTTCCTGAAGGATATATTGAGCTGGAGCGAGGACGTGGCGACCGAGCTGGCCGAGCGTAATGCCATCGGTCCATTGAACGACGAACACTGGAAGGTGATCAGATGCGTGCGCGAGTTCTATCAAAGGCACGGGTACGGTCCCCCGATAGTATATGTCGGTAAGGCCACCGGCCTTTCGGCCGGGAGGATCTGCGAGCTCTTTCCCTGCGGCGTGGCCCGCGGAGCCTACCGGCTGGCCGGTCTGCCCAGGCCTTCGGGATGCGTGTGAACTCACCGCAAAGTGAAGATGGAGCGGAAGCACTCCGAAGCGTGCGATGAGGCTGTCCGCCAGAGCCAGATATGCTTTGCGGTTGATGATCGAGATAGACCGCCTCGGTAAAGACAAGAAACCGGTACGGCTGTCCGAGATATCGCGAAGAACGGGCATCTCGCGGAGATTCCTGGACCAGCTCGCTGTAGAGCTCAGGAACCGGTCTCTCATCAAGGCCGTGCGGGGCCGTAACGGCGGCTACTCGCTGAAGCGCTCTCCGGAGACGATTTCCGTGAGGGACGTGATCACGGCGGTTATCGGTCCGATATCGCTGGCGGTGTGTGTCGAGGACCCGAACATCTGCATGTCCTCCGACTTCTGCGAAATCCGTCTGATCTGGACGCTGTTGCAGAAGCAGATCGACGCGCTTCTCGACAGCTACTCCCTGGCTGACCTTTCGGATTCCCGAACCCTGGCTTCTATTCGCGAATGGATCGAGGCGGAAGCCAAAGCGCGTATATACCGCGAGGAGGGCCTCGGCGCTCCGTCTGCCGGTACATCCGCGATTCCCTCCTGCGCGCAAATCTCGTCAGACGAAGGTTGCCTGGACCGGTCCAGGGCGAACCGGAATCCCCGAGCCGGAAAAGCGAAAAAGCCGAGGAATGGCCGCGCATTGCCTCGGGGCCGGAGACAGGTCCCCTTGACGCCGTCGCCCTTGCACCGGCGTACCGAAGCACAGAAACAGGACGATTAGGCCGGTCCCCGATACGGCAGGTCCGGTCCGGTTGCCGCGCCCGCGCCCCGTGCGGCTCCGTCAGGCTACTTAGCGTCCGTGACAAAATAACTCGATCAGATTTCGGAGCGCGACGGCCCCGGATGCAAGGCGCGACGACGAGAAATACCGGGTGTACTTTGAGGAGGAGCAACGCAGCAGCCGGGGCCGCCCCGCCCGAAAGATGGGTGAGCTATTTTGTCACGGACGCTTACAGCGGGCCATGCCCCGGGCCGCCTGCTTGTTGGAAGGGTCAAGCGCCAGCGCCTTCTGGAACCGGGCTCGCGCCTCGTCGCATCGTTTCTGTCGGGCTCGAACGGAGCCGATGAGAACCTGCGCGTCGGCCAGGCCGGGATCGAGGCTCAGCGCGTGCTCGGCTTGCTCGACGGCATTGTCCAGCTTGCCCGAGTCGAATAGCCGCCGGGCGAAGTTGTAATAGGACCGCGCGCTGTCGCGATCGCTCGCAATCACCTCCTGGACCGGAGGCGCCAGAGCGTTCTGTAGCTGCTTTTCGTTGAGATCGCCGAGCAGGAAACGGACATGGGCATCGATCCGTTGCTCGTAGTTGATCTTCACGAACGGCTCGTAGGCGCGCAGCTTACGCGACCCGTCCGCGATACCGATCGACGGGTAGATGACCACGCCCAGCCGGTTGGTATAGAGGTCTTCCTTGTCGATCAGGGTTCGAGCGGCCGGCCACCCTGCCGCCTTGATGGCGGCGTCGATCCGCTTCTTGTCGTAGTAGTCGGATACGATGGCGACGCAGCCAACCCCGCGCTTCTTGTAGGCACTGCAGATGCGCGCCAGCATCTCCATGGCCGCCCGCGAGTACTCCTGGTCGGGCCGGAAGAAGGCGACGAGGTTGACCCTTGCCTTTCGGTCAAGGGTTGCTCGCTCTCCGCCCTCGACCGCCCGCAGGCGGACGTCGGGCAACTCGACACCCACGGCTACCTTGCGGAAGGCCTGGCCGGACGCCGACCAAAGTAGCGCTCCCAGCACGATCAGGACGACAGCGCCATGGGTTCTGGATCTGGTGGTCATTTGTTGTTGTACCCCTTCGCACCGTGGCAGGTCTTGGTGCAGGTGCCGCCGGTGGGGGTCGGCCGGTAGTTGATGTTGAGCATCCAGCCCTGCGGGCCATAGGGGACCTGCTCGCGAATGAGGTGCTTCAGCTCGGAGGCGTGCTCTCCGTGACAGGCGCGGCAGGTCCGGCCGCGTTCGGGGGTGACCACGTGTACGGTGTGCAGGTTGCGATTCTTGTCGCGAAAAGCCGTGGCCGTGGTGGTCTCGGCCTGAGTGACGGTCTCCTTCTTGTGGCAGTTGAAACACAGGGCGTAGGTCTCGTCACCGAAGGGGGCGTAGAAACCGGACGGGTAAGGCTTGGCCAACAGGCGGAAGTTGTTGTTGCCGTGAACCGCGTGGCAGGCCGAGCAATCCTTCTTGTCGACCGGTTCGTGGTGGACGGGCTTGGTAGCGAGCAGCTTGCCTATGTTGATGAGCTTGTCGCCGTTCTTGCCGACGATGTCGTCCTTACCGTGACACTCCAGGCATAGCTGCGAGGGCAAACCGCGGAGCAGGTGCTCGACCCGGGACGAGTGGGAGGTGTGGCAGTTGCGGCAGGTCAACCCCTTGATGGTCGGATCGTGCTTGACCCGGGACTTCCTCACCGCCGCCGCGACCTCCCCATGGCAGTTGCTGCACAACCTTCGCGGGGTGTCGTGGAGCAGAAAGCGGTACTTCGAGTTGTGCGAGTTGTGGCAGTAGCTGCAATCCTTCTGCACCGGTTCGTGGGAAACCCCGTTTTCCTTCATCTCCTTCAGGGTGGACTCGTGGCAGCTCAAACAAATCTTATTGGTCGGTGCGCGCAACTTGCCCGGCTTGTTTCGATCGTCGCTTTCATGGCAGATGCTGCACCCGGCCTGCAGGTACGGAGCATGGGAAAATTTGACCTGTTTCTCGTCCTTGAGCGGTTTGTCCTGGAAGGTCCGTTTCAGCTCGCCATGGGCCCTCTTGCCGGGGCCGGCTCTACGAGCCTTCTTCGCAGTTTTTCCCTCGGCTTCGAGAGGCGCGGGGGTCGGCCAGGCCAGCGCCAGGACGGTTGCCAGCACGAAAACGAATTTTCTAGCCGCCATCTATCTCGTCCTTCTCCCCCGTGGAAGTCCCCCTGTGGCGCATGCTTTATTCTTCCAAAAATTCAACCGCAGAATCCGTTGTGACGATAGCATGGCAAATGAGTCCCTGCAGCAGTATTCCCGGAAAAACGAGGTTAACACACCGGGGCCGCGACCGGTTTAAGCGCCGTGCACCCGTCTTTGACGCGGCCTTGCTCCGGCCTATTCTAGCGTCCCCGGCGTTCGCCGACCGTACGGGCCACCCACACCCTCTTCTCCGGGAGGAACGAGGCCTCTCCGTCAAATTGAGCGCCCGCGGGGAAAGGCCGGCGGCCGGCCCGCCGACGGCCGGGCGGCATGGCGTCGCTCCCGGCCGGAGTCCAGGGAAATGGGCCTGCGGGTGTCCCTGGTGGGTGCTGGAACCCATCTCGCCCCTATCGGAGGGCGCCCGGCCATGTACGCCGCGCGAGGGCGGCCCGGAGAACGCCCCCCTCCTGCGGGTTCCGTTCGACGATCAGCGGCCTTCCCCCGCGACGAAGTGCCCTCTCCTCATCCTTTTAATATCGGCCGTGTCGCCGCCGGGCTCCGCCCGACGATCGCCGTCTTTCCGACCGTACGAAGTACTGTGCGCGCGTCTTTTAAAATAGGACGTTCCCGCGCCCTGGCCCGTTTCGCAACCCGGATGCATCTGCCGCACAGGCCCGTTTCCGGCCGGTCATAGAAAACGAGCGCGACGGGCGTCTGAAGCCGCCCGCCGCGCTTGAGTTCTGTTCTCTATTACCTGCCTGGGAGGTTACGGCGTGTCCGCGTCGGGCACGGCGTTACCCGTCACGGCCTTGTACGAGGTCTGTAGCAACTGCACCGCGTACTTGGTGTTGTGGATGCCGAAAGAGCCCTCGTCTCGCACGAACTCGACGTTGTACGCCGCGCCGCGCATGTTCAGCTCTGCGGTAGTCGGCGGATCGGACAGCGGCAGATCCCAGTCGCCGTCGGAATCGACCGGTAGCAAGGCCTCTAGCAGCGCGATGAGGCCCTTGACCTCGCTCTGCACGCCCTCGACATCGCCGTCGCCGTCGTAGTCGCCGTTGGCCGTGCGGTCGAAGCTGTCCAGGCCCACGTGGCACTGCTGGCAGGCCTCGACGAAGTCGTAGTCGGTGCTGGTATCGGGGTCGGTCCAGGACATGGCCCAGGTGTGGCCGCCCATCTTCTCGGTGGCGCAATGGCCGTGGCTGCACGCCTCGTACGGCGCGCACTGGGCGTCGTCCGTGCAGGCGTCGCCGGAGTTCGTGTACATATGGCAGGTGACGCAGGACTCGGGCACGTCCACCGTACCCGGATCGCCGTCGTTCACAGTGAAGTTCACCCCTCCGTGGAAGGAGCTGCCGTATGACTCCCCTTCGAACTCGTACGCCATCTCTCCGTACAGCATGGCGCCCTGGTTCGAGCCGTGGTGCGGCCCCCAGTGGCTGTCGTGTGTGACCCGCTCGTGCGGATCGCCCCGCCGGCCGTTGTGACAGGCCACGCAGGTGGCGCCGATTCCGGAGTCGACCTCCTTGCCGCTCGGCAGCTTGTAGTCGCCGAAGCGGCGGAGCTGGGTCTTCACGTACGCGTCGTTATTGGTGTTGTTGTGCTGGATGTACTTGTCGGCCGCCTCGGACAGGTCAAGGGGCGTGTGCGGGTCGTGGCAACCGGCGCAGGCCAGCGAATGCAGGCCGGGCCTGGGCTCGTGGTCCATACCCTTGGCGTTCTCCGCGTACCCCTCGCTGGTATGGCACACGCCGCAGCTGGAGGAGAGCGAGTTGTGGTCGCCCGTCTCCATGTTGCCGTGCGGGGCCATGGCGAGCTGCTCCGGCTGGCCGTGGCACTGGCCGCAGACCGACGGGGCGTGGCTGTACGCCTTGGTGTGGGTCGATCCGGGCCCGTGGCAGTTCTCGCAGCCGATGTTGGCCCGGGTACCCATCTTCGAATCCATCACCTCGTCGAGGGTCCAGGCGTTCGTGACCTTTGCCCAGGACATCAGGCTCTCGCTGGTGGCATCCCAGCCCATATCCATGGCCATGTCGTCGAAGCCATCGTTGTTCGCGGTCTCGTCGTAACCCACGGTGTGGCAGCGAATGCAGTAATCGCTGGAGCCGCTGTACATGCCGTAGGTCATCTCGAACTTGGTGGCGTGGCCGGTTTCCGAGTAGCCGGTGTACTTGTCGGGCTTCGAGCTGCCGTTGTGGCAGGTGGCGCAGGTAGACGTTCCCACGTAATCGCCGGCGTAGAACTCGAAGTTCTCGGTCACGTCGCCGCCCGAGGTGGTGGCGGTGAGCCGCACCACGTAGCGGCCGGGCAGGTCGGTGCGGACATACGGCCGCGCCGTGTCGTCGTCGTCGACCACGGCGGCCGAGCCGATCGGCCGGGTGACCAGGGCCCAGGCGTAACCCGTGATGATCTCCTCGTCCGTGTTCGAGTCGCCGTCGTCGGGCAGCATGTCGGCCCCCTGCAGGAAGATGTACGCACCCGCGCCCACGTTGGCCAGGCCCGAGGTAACGATCTTGTCCTGATCGTGGCCCCCGTCGGTGAGCGTGATCGCGACCTCGTCGCCCGGATACGCGATCTGGTCCGCCGTCCCGATGCCGAGCACCGTGACCAGCGGCTCGACGATCGGCGCCTCCTCCTCCTCCTCTTCTAGCTCCAGGGAACCGAGGACGGCTTCCGCGCCGGCCACGACCGAGACCGTCGCAGTACCGTCCTCGTACCCGTCAGCCTCTACGGTCAGCGTGTACACGCCGATGGGCACGTCCGCGATGGAAAAGGTGCCGTCCGCCGCGGTGGCAACCTCCGAAAACGATGCCGGGCTGCCGCTGATGGTGGCGCCCTCGATCTCCTCTTCGGTATCGGCATCGATCACGGTGCCGGAGATCGAACCCGTGCTGGTTCCACCGGCCCCGGTCTCGCCCTGCTCCCCGGTATCGCCGGTATCGCCGGTATCGCCCTGCTCCCCGGTATCGCCGGTATCGCCGGTATCGCCGGTCTCGCCCTGCGCCCCGGTTTCGCCCTGCGTTCCGGGCTCGCCCTGTCCCCCGGTTTCGCCCTGTAGCCCGGGCTCACCCTGCGCTCCGGGCTCGCCCTGCGGCCCGGGCTCGCCCTGCGCTCCGTCCGACCCTCCGCAAGCGGATGCCGAAACCGCAAGCATCAGCGCCAACAGTACGCGGTGGACACTTATCCGTCCCAGCGCTCCAAGAAAGGTGTTTTCATCCCTACAAATTCGCATAGTTCGCCTCTCCCTGGACGTCCGTCGGTTTTGGTAATCTTTTCGCGCGCCTGTCGGCGCGGGTGAGCTCGATCATCATCGTCCCGTCCGGAAGTACGGCCAGAACGATGCAATCGCGAAAAACGGGGGCATCATGCCCGTCGTTTTCACACGGCCTGGAATACAGAACGGCCAAATTCTGTTCTCGGACTGCCATGCGTAGAATCGTCGTGGGGGAGAGAAACGGCCGGATCGCCGGCCTTTTTCCTCCCGCCTTTTTCAAACCCATAAAATCCTTACTTAATTCTCCCCGGCCATGATCACCGGCCTGGCCTACTCAGCCGTACGTTTAGCGTGCCAATCACTGAGTGATATACTCGGAAATAATCCCCAGTCAACTCTTTTTTTGTGAAACCGGGCGGCCGCGGCGCACTTTTTTCACCCGGGCGGGGGGGCTTACTAGCCGTGTCCGCCGGGCCCGGGCCCTTTTCCATTTTTTTTACGCGCAAAACCCGAACCCGATCCGATTTCGACCCCCGATCCGCCACGCATTCGACGCAAACCGCAGACTGGCCCCTCGCGGCCTTCGAGATCCGGCTTCCAGGCGCCGTCCGGTCGTGGACAGTCCGAGTCCCCGTCTGTCAATCGTGCGCACCAGGCGAGCAGCGCGCCAACCGCTGCCGTGGCGGGCCGAACAATATCGAGCCGCCGAAATCGATTGTTGCCGGGACGGCAGGGAGCGCTACGATACGGCCAGATATTTACATGAATTATCTCGAACGACACGGTTCGGGAGAAGGCGAAAGTTGCCCCTGAACGAGAAACAGATCGAACGCTTCTGCGACGCGGTGTTCGACCTGTACGAGAGCGTGGACGATTCCCTGCGGTTTCCCGGCGAGCGGAGCCCGGAGGCGACCGCGGAGCAGGACGCGTCCGCGGGCCGGCAGCGCGTGGACCGTTCTGCGGACTACCGCGGAATTGCCTGTCCCATGAACTACGTGAAGGCGAGATTGGCCCTGGAAACGATGCGCGACGGCGAACGCCTGGAGATCTTGCTGGACGGCGGCGAGCCCATCGAGAACGTTCCCTGTTCTCTTTCCGAAGACGGACAGGCCATCGAGAAACTGAAGAAGGAAAACGGATACTGGAGAGTACTGGTAAGAAAACAGGCGTAGCACCGGGCACGGCGAAGCTGTCGCCCGCTGACCCGCGGCATAAATACCCTCGCCCTGCGCGTACGGAACAGAACGCGTCCGCATAACCACTTGAAAACACTCCGGTTCGGTCGTGACGCCCCGCAGGGGGGAGGCGCGGAAAACCGCTCCGCAGATGTCCGACTCGGGGCTTCCTGCCGGGTGTCTGCTTTGGCTCGAATCAGGTCGACGGTCTACGTGCCGGTGTCCGCGTTTTCTTGGATCGGTTCAATTGTCTATGTCCCAGGGGTTGCATTTTCTCGGATCGGTTCAATAGTGTAAGTGTTTGTTAGGCATACGGAACAAAAACACCGAGTCCCTATCGTCTAGTCTGGCCCAGGACGCCGGTACCTCATGCCGGAAACGGGGGTTCAAATCCTTCTAGGGACGCCAGTCTCGGGCTCGCGGCCGTCCCGCGCCGGTGATCTCGCCGGCCGGTACCGGAAAAGGTCGGCAAGGGAGCCTGGAACCACTGCGCGGCCAGCCCGGTATACGGAGAAGAGATGACGGACAGCAAGAAGGAGAACAGCAATATCGGCGGCAAGGCCGGACGCGGCGGCCCCGCTTCCCGGCACGGCATGACCAGGGGATTCGCGCTGGCGGCGGGGGTATTCCTGCTGGGCGCGGCGCTCCAGCACCTGCTGGCGCGAACCGGGGTTCTAGAGGGCTGGGCGGTCGGCGCGCGCGGAGCCGCGGTCGGGCTGGTCGCATTCGCCCTGAGCGCCGGAGCCGGAGCCATAAGTAGCTGGCGCCGTTTCCTGATCTCCATCCGTTTCGCCGTGCCCGCGATCTTCACTCTCACGGCGCTATCAGTGGCGGGGACCCTGGTACTGCAGCGGGAGCCGGAAGCGGTGATGCGCGAAACCTATGGACCGGCGTTCGGTTTCATTCGCTTCTTCTTTCTCGAGGATATCTTTCACAGCTTCGGTTTCTGCGCGCTGCTCGGCCTGGCCGCGGGCAGCCTCGCCCTGACCGTGGTGCGCAAGCGCAGGATCACCCGCAGATACCTCGGCGTGCTGGGGGCGCACCTGGGCTTGCTGCTGGTGCTGGCCGGGGCGGCGGTGGGCAACCTCGGGCTGGTGAAGGGCAGGTTGAACCTGCACAAGGGAAAGCAGTCCGATTCGATCGTGCTGAAAGGGGAGGACGGCAAGCCCGAAAAGCGCTCCCTGGGCTTCACGGTCAGGCTCGACGATTTCAAGCTTCTGCACTACGACCCGGAATTCGTTCTTGCCGTGTATGGCAGAGAGGGGACCGAGCGAAAGCGCCTGCTGGCGGTGAGCCCGGCGGCCGGGCAGGACGAAGAGCTCGCCGGGCGCGGTGTCGAGATCCTGGACTACTGGCCGGACCACGAGCGGCAGACGGTCGTCACGCCTCTGCCGGGCGCCCCGCCCGATGGCACTCCGGCCGTGGCCGCTCTCGGGCTGGAAGAGGCGGGAAAACGAGACGCGGGACCGGCCTGGGTCTTCGACCGGGGAGGGGCGAGCGGCGGCCGGCTTGAGCTCGGTAACCCGTCGCTGGCGTTCTTCTGGCAAAGAGCGAGAGCCGAGCGATTCCTGGAAACGCAGAGCGCGGCAAGGGCGAGCTCTCCGCACGCCGTCGTGGTAGCGGGGCAGAAGCTACCGGTCGAGATCGGCAAGAGCTATCCGATCGCCGGCTCCGATCACCGGATCGAGATCCTGCGCGGCTTCAACGATTTCTTCATGGATACGACCAGTGGCAAACCTGCGAACCGATCCGACCGTCCCGACAACCCGGCGCTCGAGATCGCGGTTACGGATTCCGATGGTAAATCCATCGCCCGCACCTGGCTCTTCTCCAATTTTCCCTCTTTCCACGGCCAGAGCGCCCGGTCGACCTTGTCCGGCCTTCGCTACATCTACGATCAGGGACGAGCGAAACGGCGGGTAGACGCGGTGGCGGTGGGTGAGGCGAGCGAGCTCTGGTCGGTGGCAAACGGCGTCGTGGGGTCGAGGCAGAAGCTGGACGCCGGCGAGACGGTGGAGCTCGGCGGCAAGGGATACAGAGTCAAGGCGTTGCACCGATCGGCTCGCACGTCGATCGCGCACGCCACGCGCTCGAATACCGCGAACAACCCCGTGGTCAAGGTCGAGATCCGGGGCATGAACCAGCCGCAATACCTGCGACCCGGCCGCCCGCTGCGCCTGGACGACCGGACCGTACTGGTCCTGGAACCGAAGGGGGACAACGTCCGCGATTACCTGAGCACGGTTTCCATCCTGGAGCAGGGTCGCAAGGTTCTGACCCGGACGGTCGAGGTCAACCATCCCCTGGAGTACAAGGGCTACGCCATCTACCAGGCCGACTACCGGCCCGATGATCCGACCTTTTCGGGATTCCAGGTGGTGCGGGATCCGGGGCTGTGGATCGTGTATCTGGGATTCGTGCTCAATGTCCTCGGGGTGCTGGCGGCCCTATACCTGCCGCGAGCCGGGACGCGCGCCGCCGCGGGCGGAGGACAGGGAGAAGAAAAATGACGAGGAGCGCCGAATTACTAACCGCAATCTCTCTCGCGCTGTACGGAACGGCGGCCCTGCTCTACGCCGGCATGTGGCTGAAGTCGCACCGGGCGTTGCGGGTGCTGGCGTTGCTGGTGCTGATCGCAGGCTTCTGCGTGAACCTGTTCCAGCTGGTCGCACGCTGGGTGGCCATTTCCCAGCCCCCTTTCAAGACGCTATACGAGTCGCTGGTGCTGCTGGCTGCCTGCACCGCTCTCGTCTACCTCTTCGTCGAGCTGGTCTATCGAGCCCGCATCCTGGGGCTGCCCTCCTCGCTCGCGTGCGCGGGCACCATGCTGTATGCCTTGCTGCGCCAGGACAAGGAGGTGGTCAACCTTCCGCCCGCGCTGCAGAGCGGATGGTTCATCCCCCACGTGGCGATCTACTTCTTCGGCTATGCCGCACTCTTCGTGGCGACCGGGGCGGCCGCGGTCTACCTGTTGAGACCGAAACCCATCACCATGGGGCGGCCGGACCTGGTAGCCGGGGGCGCCATCGACCTGGAGGCGCTGCTCGACGGGGCGGTTCGTTTCGGTTTTGCCATGCTGACCCTCGGCCTGCTGGTCGGATCCGCCTGGGCCAAGGAGGCCTGGGGCGACTACTGGGTCTGGGATCCAAAGGAGACCTGGTCCCTGGTCACCTGGTTCGTCTTCGCGGGCTACCTGCACCTGCACTACCTCGGAGGCTGGCGGGGCAGGGGGCTGGCGACCCTGGTCATCGCCGGCTTCGGGGCGGTCATGTTCACCTACCTCGGGATGAGTCTATTGCCGACGGCGGGCCAGAGCGCCCACGTGTACCAGTGACGATTCGCCGGGGCGGCCGCCGTTGCGCGTAAACACCGAACAGAAGGCCGCACCTTCCTCGCGTCCCCGGCAATCCCGCCGGTTTTTCGGGTCCTGTCGAGCGATCCGTTTCCGCTCCCGAGCCGTCAACCGTGTAGAAGCCTGGTGATCATGGCGTAGTAGATGAGCCCCACCAGCAGGATCCCCAGCAAGAATGCGGAATACGCCACCGGGATCGCGATCTTCTTCCACGCCGACCATTCGTCCTTGACGCGGTGCTCCTCCAGCCTGTTCTCGCGTTCCCAGCGTTCGAGCTGCTTGCGACGCTCATGGTGGAGCTCGGTGCGGCTGATGCGGCCGGAAAAAATGACGGTATCGAGCGGGAACTTCTCCAGGCGGAAATGCACGTTGAAAAAGTGAAAGGTGAATATGAAACCGGCCGCCAGCAACGCCTCGTCCGAGTGCACCAGCAGGGCGACGTTGATGATCCAGCCCGGCAGGAACCGGGTGAAGAACTCCGGAAACCACATGACTAGGCCGCTCAGACCGATCACGCCCACGCCCCAGAAAACGGCCAGGTAGTCGAATTTCTCCCAGTAGGTCCAGCGGTCGAACTGCGGCTGCTCGCCCTTGCCGAAGAACCACTTCTGGTGGTCCCTGAAATCGCGGAAATCCTGCAGCGTCGGGACGGGTGAGTCGGGGCCAAATAGCTCGGCCCTGAACCGGGAGAGGCTGTACCGGTCGGTCTCCGGATCGCGAAAACGCGCCCGGCTGCGCCAGAGGTTGAAGAGAACCACCAGGATGTGGGTGACGAAGTAGAAGACCGTGATGATGGCTCCCACCCGGTGCAGAACCGCTGCCACCTCCTGCCCCTGCATCAGGGAGAGCATGAACTGGGCCCAGTCGGTGTAGTAGAACTTGAGGGGCATCCCGGTGACCACCAGCAGGATGAAGCTGGACATCACCAGGAAGTGAAGAAAACGCTCGACGGGCGTGAACCGCACGTACTGCTCGGGATCCTTCTTCGCCGCCTGCTTGCGTTCGCGGAAAGCGCGAAAGTTGCTGAAAAATAATGCTCCGGAGCGAACGGTCCAGAGAATCGTATGCAGTGCGAAGAAGAGAAAGGTGCCGACCAGCAAGGTGGTCATGAACACGAAGGTCCAGTACACGATCGGGCTTCCCTGCTTGTCGGTATGGTCCGTGTGTACCAGGTATCCGGCGAAGTTCCGGGTGGCGTCCGGATGGCAAGCCCGGCAGGTCTGCAGGCGGTTGCGCTCGTTGATGCGGGAGTCCGGGTTCGAGGTGGGCAGGATGTCGTGGTGCCCGTGGCAGTCCGCGCAGGCGGCGACGCTGCTCCGGCCGAGCGCGATGGCCTTGCCGTGAAAGGTTTCGCGGTAGCGCTTCAGCCGATCCTCGTGGCACTCGCCGCACCTGGCGTCGATACCGACGCTGAGCTCGCGACGCGCCGCGGACTTGACATCGTGGGAGGAGTGGCACTGGATGCAGGTCGGCCCCTTCTTGTCTCCCTTGGCGAGCAACTGTCCGTGAATGCTCTTCTCGTAGGTCTCTTCCACCAGCGTGTGACAGCCCCCGCAGGTCTTGGGCACGTTCTGCTTGCTGATCCGCGACCCGGCCTCCTTGCGGGGTAATATTTCATGGGACCCGTGGCAGTCGCTGCAGCCTGGCGCCACGATCAGCCCATCGAGCAGCAAGGCCCGGCCGTGGATGGAGTCGACGAACTTCCTGGCCGGCTCGCGCTGGCTCACCTGTCCGTCGTCGGCGTTTCCCCCGGGGCGATGGCACTTGCCGCAGGTCTTGATGAGCGTGAACTTGTTCACGCTCGAGCGTAGATCGGTCTTCGGATAGATGTTGTGCCTTCCGTGGCAGTCCTGACAGTGAGCCACCTTCTGGTTGCCTTCGCGGCCGAGCTTTCCGTGAATGCTCTCGGCATAGGTTTCGACGACCTTCTGGTGGCATCGATCGCAGGTAACGGTGAGCGGTTTACCCCCGTTATGCGGCGCTTTGGTGAAATCCTTTCCACCCTGGTGGCAGTCGATGCAGGCGACTTTTCGATGAAAGGTGCCGGCGAACTCCTTGTCGGTCACGTACAGATCGAGGGTCTTTCCCCGCTCGGTTTCGGGTTTCAGCTCCTTGCTGGCGTGGCAGCGCAGGCAGGTCTCGTTATCGTAGATGGCGAACGGGCTCTCGGCGCCCCCTTCGGCCGCAGCGCCGCCCTCTTCGGCAGCAGCGCGGACCTTTTCGGCGGCAGCGCCGCCCTTTTTTGCCCCGGCCGGCAGCGGCAACAGAAGACAAACCGCGAACAACAGCCGAGCCCTGGATATCCTTTGCGAACGAACCACTCCTCCCCCTTTCTAGGGCAACGAGATCTCCCCGTCGACGTGGGTGCCGGAAGAGAGGTTGATGGTTTGCCCGCTGATGACCGTATCGAAATGGCACAGCTCACAAGGGAGATCCTGGTAGTGCGGCAAGGGAGGCGGAAAACCGTGGCAGGAATCGCAGGTGATCTGGCTCCCGTCGACCAGCGTCCAGAGCGGATCGATGCCGGTGCCGCCCGTCAGCGTGGCACCGTGGCAATAGGTATCGGCGCAGCCTGCGGTCGCGTGGTCCCAGCTCGGTTCCAGCCCCCCCTGGCTCGCCAGCGCGCCGAAGCTCACCTCGGCTTGCGTATCCCCTGCGTCCTCGGGCTGGTGCCCGGGGTCGAACGCCTTTACCGGCACCAGGTGGCACTGCTCGCACTCGACCGCCCTTGCGATGGAAGGTTGCAGGTGAGACTGATGTGCGCCGACAGCTATCTCGCTCGTGTCGGACGATCCGTCCAACCCTAACGGGGGCGCAGCGTTCACCCCTTCGGTGCCGTGGCAGGTAAAGCAGGTGGTGGTTTCGTTGACGATTCCGTTCACGTGAAGCCCATCGGCCGCCCTGATCTCGCCGCTCTCGTCGACCGTTCCCGGGTGGCAAGCGTTGCAATCGGACAGCTGGGACACCGGCGGGTGGGGCAGAGGTGGCGGGGCGCCGTGGCACTGGTCGCACTCCAGCTGGCTCCCGTCGACCTGCGTCCAGAGCGGCTGGGTTCCGGTGCCGCCCGTCAGCCTGGCACCGTGGCAATAGGTATTGGAACAGCGGGCGGTCGAGTGGTCCCAACTCGGGTCCAGACCTCCCTGGCTCGCCAGCGCGCCGAAGCTCACCTCGGCTTGCGTATCCGCCGCGTCCTCGGGCTGGTGCCCGGGGTCGAACGCCTTTGCCGGTACCAGGTGGCACTGCTCGCACGCGAGCGGCCGGGCGATGGTCGAGGCCTGCAGGTGCGATTGGTGGGCGCCTACCGCAATCTCGCTCGAGTCGGACGATCCGTCCAGCCCGAGCGGCGGCGCCTCGTTCACGCCTTCGGTGCCGTGGCAGGTGAAGCAAGTAGTGGTTTCGTCGACGGTTCCGTTTATGTGAAACCCATCGGCCGCCCTGATGTTACCGCTCGTGTCGACCGTTCCCAGGTGGCAGGCGTTGCATTCGGACAGCTGGGACGCCGACGGGTGGGGCAGAGGAGGCGGGGCGCCGTGGCACCGGTCGCAATCGAGCTGGCTTCCGTCGACCTGGGTCCAGAGCGGCTGAGTTCCGGTGCCTCCCTCCAGCGTGGCGCCGTGGCAATACGTATTGGAGCAGCGGGCGGTCGAGTGATCCCAGCTCGGGTCCAGCCCCCCCCGGCTCGCCAGCGCGCCAAAGGTCACCTCGGCTTGCGTATCCCCCGCGTCTTCGGGCTGGTGTCCGGGATCGTCCAGCTCTTCGGGCACCAGGTGGCACTGATCGCAGGCGACCGGCCGGGCGATGGCCGCGGCCTGCAGGTGCGCCTGGTGGGCGCCGACCCCCAGCTCGCTCGTATCGGACGACCCGTCCACCGCGAGCGGCGGCGCCTCGTTGGTCGCGCTTCCGTGGCAGCTGTTGCACTCGGTAATCACCTCAACGGTTCCGTTCACGTGACGCCCGTCGGCCGCTTTGATATCGCCGTTCTCGTCGACCGTTCCCGGGTGGCAGGCGTTGCAGTCGGACGGCTGGGGAGCCGGCGGATGGGGACGAGGAGGCGGGGCGCCGTGGCACCGGTCGCACTCGATCTGGCTCTCGTCCACCCGCGTCCATACGGGCTCGGTGCCCTTGCCGCCCGTGAGCGTAGCGCCGTGGCAATAGGTGTTGGCGCAGCGAACGTTTTCACGGTCCCAGCTCGGCTCCACCTCTCCCTGACGCGCCTGCTCACCGAAGACCACCTCCGCGTGCGCGTCCGACTCTCCCTCGGGCTGATGCCCCGGGTCGTCCACCTCCTCCGGAACCAGGTGACACTGCTCGCACTCGACCGGCCGGGCGATGCGCGACGCCTGCAGGTGCTCCTGGTGGGCGCCGACCCCCAGCTCGCTCGTGTCGGACGCCCCGTCCAGCGCCAACGGCGGCGCGTCGTTGGTAGCGCTTCCGTGGCAGCTATTGCACTCGGTTGTCGCTTCAACCGTTCCGTTCACGTGAAGCCCATCGGCCACTCTGATATCGCCGTTCTCGTCCACGGTGTCCGGGTGACAGGTCGCGCAGTCGGTCGTTCCCCCGGCGATCGGGTGCGGAGAGGGGGGCGGGGCGCCGTGGCACTGGTCGCATTCGATCTGGCTTCCGTCCACCCGCGTCCAGACCGGCTCTGTGCCCTTGCCGCCCGTGAGCGTAACTCCGTGGCAGTAGGTATTGGCACAGCGCGCGTCTTCGCGCTCCCAGCTCGGCTCCACGTCTCCTTGACGCGCCTGCTCTCCGAAGATCACCTCCGCCTGGATATCGTTCTCTCCCTCGGGCTGGTGCCCCTGGTCACCGACCTCTTCCGGCACCAGGTGGCACTGCTCGCACTCGACCGGCCGGGCGATGCGCGAAGCCTGCAGGTGCTCCTGGTGGGCGCCGACCCCCAGCTCGCTCGTGTCGGATTCCCCGTCCAGCGCCAACGGCGGTGCGTCGTTGGTAGCGCTTCCGTGGCAGCTGTTGCACTCGGCCAACGCTTCGACGGTTCCGTTTACATGGAACCCTCGATTTACCCGGATATCGCCGTTCGCGTCCACGGTATCGGGGTGACAGGTCGCACAGTCGACCATCCCCTCGGCGGTCGGGTGCGGAGAGGGCGGCGGGGCGCCGTGGCACTGGTCGCACTCGATCTGGCTTCCATCGACCTGCGTCCAGACCGGCGCCGTGCCCTTGCCGCCCGTGAGCGTGGCCCCGTGGCAATACGTGTTGGCACAGCGCGCGTCTTCTCGCTCCCAGCTCGGATCCGCGTCTCCTTGACCTGCCCGCTCTCCGAAGACCACCTCCGCCTGCGTGTCCGACTCTCCCTCGGGCCGGTGCCCCGGTGCGTCCACCTTTTCCGGCACCAGGTGACACTGCTCGCACTCGACCGGTTGGGCGACGCGCGACGCCTGCAGGTGCTCCTGGTGGGCGCCGACCCCCAGCTCGCTCGTATCGGATGATCCGTCCAGCCCGAGTGGCGGCGCCGGGTTGATCGCGCTTCCGTGGCAGAAACTGCAGTTGGTCTCGAACTGCTCCGACAGGCCGACCCCCAGCGGCTCTCTCCCGCAGCCCGGCATGAAGCAGAGGGTAACCCCCACGCTCGCGGCGAAAAAGCACCAACCCTTTCTTTCATCGGTCGCCATCTCAGGCCCGGATTGCGGCATTGTCGTACGATAAAATCGCGTTCGGAGGATGTATACCCTACCGAATTGGTCGTGATCAATATATAGTGATTTCGCCTGGTTCGCCAGGCTGGACCTGTTCGCTGAAGACGCTCTTTCCTTGTTGCCCGATATGAATTCGTTATCCTGCAGCTCGTCGTTCAGCTACGGTTCCCGGTTCGAAAACGGCTTCGATCGAGGGGTGCGCTGAAAACCGTGCCTACACCTCGGCGAAAAACCGGAGTACAAGCATGGACGATGGTTCGGAGTCGATTCGGTATTGCCGTGGTCTGGACGCTCGCGTCCCTGCTAGGAGATGCCGCTTTTGCCCAGGAACCGCCGTCTACCGAGCCGCAGCCGCCCGAAACCGACCCGGCGGCTGCGGACGAAGAGCCCGCCTGGACGCTTTCCGCAAACGCATCCGAGGAATATCGTTTTCGCCATACCGGCGGCGATATTGCGGTCCAGGAAATCGACGGCGATACCGGAAACCTGGTCGAGCGCAGGGTTGACGGGAGCGAGTCCGACCATGACCTTCGCCTGTCTCTGGATGGGTACCTCTGGGAAAAGAGTGATCATTTCGCCGGCGATCTCTCGGCGGCCTTCTGGAGCGATCTGGACGGTATACCCACGAGCGGAAGCCAGACCTCCTTCGCGTCGGTGGACGACTACCAGGCCCCGCAGGCCTGGCACGACGCGTTCGACGTATACTCCCTGTACGGTGAATACCATTCCGAAAACCTGCTGTCGCTGGCGCGAGCCGGAAGACAGGTCTCCGAGTACGGTTACCCGGTCACCTTTGACGGGGCGACTGTCAGGCTGGCTCCTTCCCGGCCGTACGTCGACCTATCGGTTTTCGGAGGGCGTACGGTTCATTTTTTCGAGCTGAGCCCCGGCCTTTTCGAGGACTGGCTCGCTTCCGGGGCGGTGACGTTGCGGCCGCTACGTCCCCTGCGCGTCGACGTCGACTACCGGTATGTGTCGGAAGACATCGGGGCGGCGGATCGGATCGAAGAGCATTTCTACGGCCTGACGGCGTGGTACCGGATAACCGAGCTGGCCCGCCTCAAGGGGTATCTCCGGAACCTGAACGACTCGTTCTCGAACGCCGGCGGCAGCGCGGCGTTCGAGTGGTCGCGTCTGCAGCTCGGGCTCGATGCCGATGTCGACGGCCAGCTGATCACGCTCGGCGAAATTAACGAGAGCGACAACCCCTATTTCGCGGTGCTGGGTAGAAGCTCGCCGCACCTCAAGGTGGACCTGAGCGCATGGAAAGCCTTCACCACCGCCTTCGGCACCTATCGCGCCGACCTCGGGTGGCAGAAGCGGTTCCTCACCCACGGCGAGCCTACGGCCTACAACCGCGATTTCGGACGGGTCTACCTGCTGCTGGAAGCGCTCGACATCGTGGTGGCGGGCCCCTTTGCCAGCCTGGTACTCGAGTACAACTACGTTCTGAAAAGCGCCGACACCTCGAAGAACTCCCTGTTCGTGCTCGGCGGATCGGTCGGATACGAGAAAGGGCCCTTCAAGGCGACCGCCGGGAGCCACTTCTACCGCTACAGGTACGACTACTACGCGGACGTGAGAGAGCTGAACGACCTACGCAGCTACTTCGGCGAGCTTCGCTACCGCCCATTTCCCTGGCTCTCGCTTCGCTGCCAATACGGGTTCGAGCAATCGGACAGAGACATCCATACGGTAACATTTACCGTCGGCGAGAAACTGTAGGAGAGGTTGCGGAACTAGGATGGCTTTTTCCAGGTCAACTTACCGGGGAACGATCTTTCTGGCCGTGGCAGGTCTTGCCGTTTCTTTTGCGGTTCGGTTGGAAGCGACCCCCGAACCGAAACCCGCGAAGCCCGTCGCCAGGGCTTTTTCCGGCAAAACCCCCCTTCCCTCGCACAAGACCCATCGCGAATTCATCGACAAGTGCAAGCAATGCAAGAAGGACTGTACCGATTGCCACACCCTGGATCCGAAGACCGACCGCTACTCCTTGAACAAGGCCTTCTGTAAGCACTGCCACGAGCCGAGCCCTCCGCCCGCCTGGATATTGCCGAAAAAAGCCCGTCGCCTCGCAGCAGGGGTTTCCTTCAAGCATACCGTGCATCAACGCGCCCGGCAGGGAGAGGTGTTGAAGTGCCGCGCCTGTCACCAGTCCACCATCGAGGATCGCGCTTTCGGATCCGACTCCTTGCTTCCGGCGGACGACTGTTTTTCCTGCCACGCCGAGCGGCGGGTGGCTTTGCCGGAGAAGCGCTGTGGTAAGTGCCACGCAGCCGCCGGCATAAATCGAAACGCCCCTTCGAGCCACGACCTGTCATGGCTGCGCAGGCACGGACGGGAAGCCGGTTGGGCTCCGGCTCTCGGTCACGGCAGGCGCTGCGGACAGTGCCACCAGAAGGCGGCCTGCGTCGGCTGCCACCGAAGTCAGAGGCCGGCGGACCATACGGGCCTGTGGCGGGTCCGCACCCACGGAACCAGCGCCAAGTGGAATCGCGATCGCTGCAAGACCTGCCACGAGACGGGGGCGTGTATCTCTTGCCACCGCCGTACGCCCCCGCTCGGCCACCGCGGAGACTGGGTGTCGAGGCACGGCCGTGTTTCCGGTTTCCAGGACGGGTGTACCGTGTGTCATGCTCCGGGTTGGTGTGCCGCCTGCCACCGCGGCTCCGGCCGAGGAAGGTGAGCGCCGAGTGGACGGGTTGCGTAAGGCATCGGTTGACGAGCAAAACGCGTCGCGGGACTGGAGGTTACAGAGATGAAAGAGGAGTCGACGCCAAAGAGGATGTCGCCGCTACGGATGCTTCGAGCCAGCGTCGTCGAGATCTTCAGACTGATCGACAACTGGATCAGCGTCATCGGCATGATGCTATTCGCGGCGTCGCTGATCATGCTGACGGTCTACTGGCTGTTTTCGCTGACCGGTGGCTCGATGAATCGGTACTTCGAGGCGTTCATCGTGATGGTGATGCCGGCCTGCTTCATGGGGGCTCTGTTTCTGATCCCGGCGGGTATTTTTCTGGCAACGCGACGAGAAGCCAGGCAGGGGACGCTTGTTCGACCCGACGAGGTCAAGCCGGTGGGCCCGCTGTTCCGGGGGCCGTTGTTGATCCTGGTCGCCATCACCGCGCTGGTCGTCTTTCCGGTCGTAGCCGTTTCCAGTTACAACATGTACGAGTATTCCGAGTCGACCCAATTCTGCGGCGAGTTCTGCCATTCGGTGATGAAGCCACAGGCGACCGCGCACGCGCGTTCTCCGCACGCCCGCGTCCGCTGTGCCGAGTGCCACATCGGGTCCGGGGCGAACTTCTTCGTCAAGTCGAAGATCTCCGGGTTGCGCCAGGTGTATGCGGTCCTCACCGACAGCTATCGCCGGCCCATCCCGGTTGCCATCACCGAGCTCAGGCCGGCGCGGGACACCTGCGAGGAGTGCCACTGGCCGTCGAAGTTCTTCGGAACCCAGTACAAGCGACGGACCCATTTCTCGCCGGACACGAACAACAGCCGCCGGGAGGTCGAGATCATGATCAAGACCGGAGGCGCCAGCATCGGTACCGGTCAGGCCGAGGGCATTCACATGCACATGCTGGCGGCGGGCACCATCGAATACGTCGCCGCGGATGACGAGCTACAGGACATCACCTGGATACGGCACACGCAAAAGGACGGGAGCGTACGTATCTACCGGAAGCAGGGCGCCGACCGGGTAGCGAATACGCCCGGCGTCATTACCCGGACCATCGACTGCATGGACTGCCACAACCGCGGCGCCCATCACTTCCTGTCGCCGCAGAAAGCGTTGGAGGTCGAGTTGGAGACGGGTAGGATCGACTTCCGGCTTCCCTTCATCATGCGAGAAGCCACCAGTATCCTCTCGAAGACCTATACCGATTCCGCCCGGGCGGAGTCGGAGATCGAGCGCCGTATGTTAAAGTTCTATCGCGAAGAGCATCCGGAAACGTGGTCGGAGAGAGAGAAGGCGGTTCGAAAGGCGATCGCACGTGTCCAGATGATCTACAGGGAACAATTCTTTCCGAAGATGAAGGAGGACTGGCGCGTCTATCCCGAGAACATCGGCCACCAGCTTTCGGCCGGCTGTTTCCGCTGCCACGACGGTTACCACACCGACGACGACGGCCTCGCCGTCACCTCCAACTGCAATACTTGCCATACCTTCATCAACAAGAGCGACGTGGAATACGATTGCTTCAATCTGGGGACCTTCCGGCACTCGAATACCCTGTCGGTTCACCGGCGCGTGCTGTGCAGCAAGTGTCACGGAACGGGCAGGTACCGCGAATGCAAGGAGTGCCACCAGGGGAAGGACTGGCAAGCACTGCGCGGTCAGGGCCGTTTCCGACCGACCGACGAGCAGGGTCGGGTGATCCCGCTCCCCGCGCCCGAACCGATGGAATCGGAAGATGGTACCTTTCGCCTGGAAGCGACGGACGACAGCGATGAATCGAAGAAGTTATAGCGATCGATCGTGTTGAAGATTTCTAGTAAGTATCCCCCGGCAAAGCCGGGGGCTTTAGTTTGTGAGCCGCCCAAGGCGG
>CAYVFC010000061.1:0-44466 GCA_964450715.1 uncultured Sandaracinaceae bacterium
CCCGCCCACGCGGCCGCAACCGGATCGTTTATTTTGCGGTGCCTCCTTAGGAACGGGGCGGAGTCAAGAAGTGAAAGACCGGCAGATCTGTTCTCGTAGCAATGTCGGTCGCGTCGTTCTCACGGAGTCTTCGCGTGAAAAGTTAATTTGTTAACTCCGACCCCTTCCCGCGCCTTCCCGCCTTCCCGACCTGTTCGGTGCTCTAGAAGGCGCCCTCACAGACGAAATTCCTGGTGATGCCAAAAGGATCGTCCTGCTCGCCGACCCACGTGCCGACGCTCGCCCCTCTCCCGTAGGAAATACTCGCGTATACGCTGTTCGTTGCCGGCTCGTCCAGATACCAGTTCGTGTAACCCCACGTTTCTCCGTCCGTCCATTGCCAGGTAGAATCCAGATAGGCTCCTATCCAGCTGACCGAGCCTGCGTTCATGGCTCTCACCACGGCATCGTTTTCCTCTTCACTGGTTATGCTCACCAGGCTTCCGTTGAAGTGATTACAGTAAGCCAGTGCGTCCGCCCGGTTCGATTCTACGCAACCCTCCCAGTAGTAGTGCCCATTTTCCACTAAAACCGAGGACGGTTTGCAGGATGGTCCGTTGTACTCGTAGGCGCCCATATCGGTATAGGAGCCGTCTGTCTCCTCGGGATCGATGTCCACCCGCATGCTTCCATCCTTGTCGGCAAAGGGCGCGGCTTCGTCGGTGGCAGCGTCGACACAGGGAGAACCCGCGCCAATACGCGGATTCAACTCGAGATCGGTGGCGCCCGGGCCCCAATTCTGTACGAGAGTGCCCAGCGATGACGGAGCGTCCAGCGCAGGCGTGAAGGTCACGATTTTTCCTACGCTGCCCGTTACCACCCGGGCCACGCCGTCGTTCGCCACCTCGATCACATCGTCTACGTTGAACGTACTGTCCGCGTCCTCGAACAGGAGGGTACTGGCAATTCCGTCGGCGATGGTCAACCGGGACGCGACCGGTATATTGGCATACAACGGGTCCTGGTTGATATTGCCTTCCCCGGTATAGATACCGGCTTCCTGCTGGATATCGCTATAGGCGACCATCATGGTGATGGTACCGATTTCTTCCAGCTCGTCGGGCCAATTGCCCCACATGATACTGTTGACCTCGGCCGTGTTAATCGTAGAGCTGCTGTTGAACATCGTCATGCCCCCACCGGCGAGCCTGGCCGCGTTGCCGGCAAAGGTACAATTCCCCAGCCTCGAAGTCGTCGTTCCCGAGCTCATCGCCCTTACATACATCCCGCCCCCTCGTTCAAACGAAGAGTTCTCTCGAAAAACGGCGTTTACCAACATCTGATCGAGCGTGCCGGAATTGCCGGTAGAGCTGTACATGCCCCCTCCCGCGCTGACCGCCTTGTTGTTCTGGAATTCGGTATCCATGAACAGCGCGTTCATCGTACCGGCCGATGAATTGCCGCAGACGCCGCCGCCATACTCGGCCGCGTTGGCCTCGAAGCTACAGTTCGTATATGTGGCCGATAGTTCGGCGTTGTTGGAGTAGGCGTAGGCTCCGCCTCCGTAGTCGACCGCGGTGTTGTTCCTGAACACGCAGGCGTCCAGAACAGCGGTCATCGTACTCGATACCGTGGAGGTGTTGTACAATCCGCCGCCATCCATTCCGGCCGAGTTGTTCTCGAAGGTGCAGTCGGTCAACGTGTAATCGAGTTGCGCGGAGGAATTCGCGCTCGCGCGAAGGCCCCCGCCGTAGGAGCTCGCCGTGTTGCCGATGAATGTGCAGCCCCTTCTCGTGGGCAAGATGGCGCCGCTCTTGGCCGCGTCGTGAATTCCCCCGCCGTTCTTGGCCGTATTGCCGATAAAAGTACCGTTGATCAAGGTCGGGATCAAAATGGCGGTAGTGGTAATAACCTCGTTGGATATTCCGCCGCCATCACCGGTCGCCGAGTTGCCCGAGAAAACGCAGTCGGTTACCTGTATCTCCAAGGTGCTTGCGTTGTTGGCGTAGGTATACATCCCCCCGCCGTCTTCGGAGATATTTCCCTCAAATCTGCAATTGGTTATCTCGGTGCTCATCGTAACACCGTCACCGGATATGTTCGCGATCCCGCCGCCTTGCACGGCCGAATTGAGCAGGAACACACAATTGCGAACCGTTGAGGAGCTACTGTAGTTATACATCCCGCCGCCCCGCTGGGTCAGCAGGGATTCGCCGTCGGCATTCCCCTCGGTGATGGTGAAGCCGTCGATGGTGGCGTTGTTGGCGCCGGTGACCACGTGATAGACATTGTCGGAGCCGTCGCGCTCGGCTCCGATGTCGCCGCTCAGGATGGTAAGGTTGTTCTCGAAATCGCGCTGCTCTCGCGAGAATTCACCGCCGACGAATCCGCCGTAGACGTCCACGCCGTCTTCGAGGTGGATGGAGAATTCCCTCTCCGGGCTACCGGCACCTCCGGGCGTTTCGGTCGGGTAATAGGTGCCGGCGGCCACCCAGACCTCGCAGCCCTCGGGCTCTGCCGCCGCGATCCCGGCCTGTACGGTTTCGGTAGCCAGGCCCCAGCTGGCGCCGGAATTGGCGTCGCTCCCGGAGGCCCCGTTAACGAAAACGACACATCTGGTGCAATCATCGCCGGTCGAAATTCCATCCGCACAACCGCAGGCGCCGTCCTGGCACACCTGGGCAACCGGACACTGCTTGACGAAATCACCCTCGTGACCGCACGAATCGAAATCCGCGACCTCGCCGTCGCCGTTGCAGCCCAGCGCGGCCTCCGGCATACAGCATTGATCCTCGTCCTCGTAACAGATTTCGTCTTCCGAGCCGCAGGGGGAGCTCCCGTTTTCACAGCTATCCGTATTAGTATTGCACACCTCTTCACCGTTACAGAAAGCGCCGTCGTCACAAGGGTCGCCCGCGTGCTTGCATTCATCATCGGTTTCGTCGCAGGTATCGACGCCGTTGCAGTAAACGCCATCGTCGCAATCCCGAGCGGTGCCGGCGCACTCGCCGGAGGAGCACTCATCGTCGACCGTGCAGAATTCGCCATCGTCGCAGGTAGCGCCGTCATTGTCGCTCCAGGCCGTGGTCGAATCCGATCGACTGCAATACTCGCATTCGTTGTCCGGATTGTCCTGACCGTCTCCGTAGCAGACGCCGTCGATCACGCAGCCCGTACAGGACAGAACGCAGCCGTCGGTCTCCTCATGGCATAGCTCTGACGACGGGCAGGGGTTTCCGGAATGCTCACAGATGTCGCCTTCCTCGTCACAGGCTTCACTGCCGTTACAGTATTGGCCGTCATCGACGCACGGAGGATTTTCATGGATCGAGCAGGTTCCGTCGGAACAGGCGTCCGTTCCATTACAGAACTGGCCGTCATCGCACCGCGCCCCGTCGTTGCTCGACCATTCCGTGGCGGATTCCGTCACCTCACAGATTGCGCACCCGTTCGATGGATCGGATACCCCGTCCGGGTAGCAGATCGAATCGATCAGACACCCTTCACAAACGGTAGTGCCGGGATCCGGGACGTTCTGCTGAGAACCCGCGTCGGATTCGTCGCCGCCGCTGTCTGGGCCTTCAACGCCATCGCTATCGCCGCCCCCGCAGGCCAGGGTGCCGAAAAGTAGCGCAACCGCCAGAGGAGCCAATAGATAAGGTCTCATCTTCTCCCCTTTCATCGCCTGCAGACTATCGCGCGCGAATCACAACCACCCAGGTGCAGGCGCCTTCCGTCGCTCCCCTTCGAACCTAGCGCGGGCAGTTGCCAAAACGAACAAGAGATGTTCGCATAGTAGAAACACTTGACGGAGCATTCAATAACGAATCGCGATTTCCGACCTATGAGCGCGGCGCACCTTGGGCGACACGTAGTACGAGGTCGCATAAAAAAACGAAAAACACGGAAAAGGGACCACGGAAAGGGGACGGTCCTGCATCGTTGCAATGCCCCGACGTTGCCGCCGCTACGAATCTCGACCCTACAGGAGCGTACCCTTCTTCGCCCTTCTTCGTCCCTCTCATATAATCTTCTTATAAGAGGGCAAACCATTCGCCACATAAGCGCGGGAGTCTAGAATGTTCAAGGAGGCCAAGGTAGCACGGTTGAGCGTACCCGGTTGGGAAGCGGTCTATCGGGCCGAGCTTCAACCCGGCGTGATTTCCCTCATCGCCGTTCACGACGGCAACCGCGGAACCGCGCTGGGGGGCTGCCGGATGACGGCCTACGCGAGCGAATCGCAGGCGTTGACGGACGCGCTTCGGCTCAGCAGGGGTATGACCTACAAGAACGCGGCGGCCAACCTGCCGTTGGGCGGCGGAAAAGCCGTGATCGCTTGCGACCCTCGAATCTCGGGGAGGTCTCGGCGCGCGCTGCTGAGGGAGTTCGGCAAATTCGTGACCTGGGTCAACCGGTCAAAAGATCTGTACTGCACGGCCGAGGATATGAATACGACGGTCGAGGATATGAAGCTCGTCAAAGAGCACACCCGCCATGTCTACGGCACACGGGTCGACCCCTCTCCCTATACCGCGCAGGGCGTGTTCGCCGCCACCGAGTATGCGATCGATTTTTTCAGCAGCGATCTATTCGACGGCGACTCGTCTCTGAAGGGGAAGCGGATCTTGATCCAGGGCGTGGGAAAGGTGGGCATGGGCCTGCTCGAGATGTTTCGCAAGGCCGGGGCACAGCTTCTGATCTGCGACACGAGAAGGGAGGCTTTGCGCGGGGTGAAGAAGATCTGTCCCGGGGTTACCGTGATCGATCCGGATGAGTACTTGGAGCAAGAGGTGGACGTGTTCGTTCCCTGCGCACGCGGAGAGGTGATTAAAGAATCGGACGTCCCCAACCTCCAATTCAAGATTCTGTGCGGAGCAGCCAACAATCAGCTGCAGAACGCGGCCACCGGACACCTGATCCACCAGAGAGGAATCGTCTACTGCCCCGATTTCGTGGCCAATATGGGCGGCGTGTGTTCGATCTACTACGTAGAAATGGCCAGAATCGGCAAGGGAAGAGCCATCGAGAAGATCCAGACCACGGTCCGCAAGATGCTCGGCACCACTTTCCGGACCGCGTTCAAGAAAAAGATTCCGTTTAACCACGCCATCGACAACGTGGTCGAGCAACTCGTGTGGGGCGGCGCCTTGGACGGAATGGAGTTCTCGAACAGGAGGATCTTTCCCTTGACCTACGCGTCGCAGCTGAGCGACTGAGCTTGAGAGGAGTCGGGGTTACCAGGTCAGCAGAGGCCGGAGTTGTCCCTTTTCGGCATGAGCGGTCCCCGTACGGCGTGATCGGTGCTTTTTCGGCTCGAAGGTCGGAAAGCCTTGCCCGGGACGCCGTCCGTCGCTACGGTGGCGTTTTCGGAGAAGAAATCGCCCTCCCATCCGTGGTATTATAGAAATCTACAGGCAGCGTTCGCGCCGCCCGCCTTCCCCCGGCTAGACCGGTACCAGGGATACGCTATGGCATTCGTTCACGTTGTCGAGGGTAAACAGCTGGGCCGAACCTGGAACCTGGTGGAGGGGGAAAACGTCATCGGCCGCACCGGCTGCGAGCTGGTCATCCTCGATCCGGCGGTCTCGCGCGCACACGCGGTGCTGCAGCTCGACCCTGCGACGGGCAAGTGGTTGTTGGAGGATCTCGGCTCCACCAACGGGACCAGACTGAACGGCGTCCGGCTGACCGAACGCGTACGGGTGCGACCCGGCGACGAGATCCGGGTGGGCGACACCTCACTGGTGTTCGGCGCGGCGACCGACCCGTCGGACCTGCGCCCCTGGCTCGACGAGAGAGGGGAGCGGGTGAGCCACACAGTGCTGGAGGCGTTCCCCGTGGATGCGAACACCAGCCCCAGCGCGGTCATCTTGCAGGACGAGAGCGCGGCGGAAACGCTACGGCAGATCCTGGACCTGGTGGCGGACGTCAACGCGATACTGGATCGGGACCTGCTGCTGAATAAAACCCTGCAACGGGTCTTCGACATTCTGCCGGCCGAACGGGGATACGTACTGACGATCGATAAAAACGGCGAGCTGGAGCTGAAAGCGTCGCGCTCGCGGACGGGCGACGTCGAGAATATCCCGGTCTCCCGGACCATCATCAACCAGGTGATCGAGAAACAGGCCGGGCTGATCACGGCCAACGCTATAAACGACGACCGCTTCGATCCGCAGGACAGCGTGATCAACATCGGCACGCGCTCCGCTATCTGCGTACCCATCACCGGGCGCGAGGCCATCGACGGCATCATCTACCTGGACATCAATACCGCCCGACACCGCTATACCGTAGAGCAGCTCAAGCTGTTGACGGCCGTCGGCTACCATATCGGGCTGGCGCTGGACAACGTCCGCCTGCACGAGGCCGCGCTGCGGAAGGAGAGGCTGGCCGCGCTGGGCGAGGCGGCCGCCTACCTGTCGCACCACATCAAGAACATGCTGCACGCGCTGGGAGCAGGCACCGACGTAGTAGAGCTGCACCTGGAAAAGAACGATATGGCCTCGGCCAAGAATGCCTGGCCGATGGTGCGGCACAACCTACGCAAGATCAATGCCACGGTGCTCAACATCCTCGCCTTCAGCAAGGAGCGCGAGCCCGTGCCGCAGCACCTGGACCTGAACCAGCTGTTGCGGGACTGCCTGGAGCTGCAAAAGGCCCAGGTAGCGGAACGGGGTATCGAGATGGTGGTCGACCTGGAGGAGCTTCCTCGCATCGAGGCCGACCCGACCGGGCTGCATCAGGTGTTCCTCAACCTGATCGACAACGCCATGGGGGCACTTCCGCGCAGGGGCGGCAGCATTCGGGTAACCAGCGCCTTTGACGGGCTGGAGCAGCGGGTCTCGGTCACGGTCAGCGACAGCGGAACCGGCATCGCCCAGGAGCGGATGACCGATCTGTTCACGCCTTTTTTCTCTTCCAAGGGACACCGGGGAACCGGCCTGGGGCTGGCCGTGGCCAAGATGATCACCGAGGAGCACCAGGGCCGGATCTCGGTCGAAACCACGCCGGGCGAAGGCAGCGCCTTTACCGTGATCCTGCCGGTGAGCCCGTTCGAGGAGAGCACCGCGGTCTAGCCGCGTTAACGAGAGGCGGTTCGAGTAACCCCGGTCAAAATGGAGCGGGCGATGGGTCGGGCGCTCATGGGCTCGCCGCAAGCGGGGCACTTCACCGGGGCGTCCGAGTCCTGCGCCACTACCGGGGATCTGCAGCGTGGGCAGCCTCCCGGTATCTCCGGACGGTGCAGCGGAAAGAGGCGCTGGCAGTTCGGACAGGTGACCGCGACCGGGTCGTACTCGGCCGGATCCGGCGATATCCCGACCAGCATCCTCTCGGCCGCGTAACCGCACGCCTTACAATGGAATTCGATGATACCGCTCATGGTAAATATTCCGCTCGCTCTCGATACGCACAAGCGGCGGAGGCGTGTCTCGCTTCGACGCCCTGCTCGAACAATTTAAATCCTATATCCCGCGCTCGGCGAACTCAAACGAAAACCGCTCTCTCGTAGTTACTAAAAGTACCTTTTGTAACGGTCTGTTTCCTCACCCCTCGGGGTGAAGGCGGAATTCCAGAAAAGCACGGCATGGTCCCCCGTCGCTTTTTCACCCCTCGGGGTGAATTTCGCCATCCGAGCCTGCAAATAGTCGATAGAAATTCGGCGGTCTTACCCTTTTTCGCTTCTCCTCCGGGGATCCATCCACCTTACGGGGGCAGCGCGAGAAACCCGAAGACCAGGATGGCCAGCACCAGCCCCGCTACCGCGGTGTAGAGCTTGTCGTATGCCATCATAAATCCCACCAGCGCGACCGCCACCCTGGCCAGGGGCGTGGCCAGTAGGACGAGCAGGCCGAGCTGGATGATCCCCCGGCCGCTGAAGGAGAGAGCCGAGTAGACGATGCCGTGCAGGGTGCGTAGCTGGTGCGGCTCGCCCGTGAACACGTGGTAGAAGGGGACCTGTTCCGGGTGCTGGTTGAGGTAGACGATGGCGCCTATCAGCACGATGGCCGCCGAGAGAAGCACCCCGCCGCGCAGCAGGCGGCTGACCATCAACGCCACCTGCTGCTCCTCGGACGAGGCCGTGGGCGGCAGCCGGTCCGGCGGCGCGGCGCGGCGGCGCATGAGCAAAAAGGAGATAACCGACATCCCGCCCGGTCCGGATCGCCCGTCGCCCGCTTCCATCTCAGAAGCTCCCCGTGATGCCGTAGAAGAACATCTGGCCCGCCAACGCCAGGATCACGATAGCGAACAACTTGCGCAGCGCCTCGGTATCGGCGCTGAACAGCACCCGCGCGCCCAGCCAGGAGCCGGCGGTCACGCCCAGCATCACCGGCATGGCCAGACCCGGATCCACGTAACCGCGGCTCAGGTAGACCCCGGCGCTGGAGGCCGCGGTCACCCCGATCATGAAGTTGCTGGTGGCGGCCGACACCTTGAAGGGGATGCGCATGATACGCTCCATGACCATCACCTTTAGCGCCCCGGCGCCGATGCCCAAAAGGCCGGAAAGTACGCCCACCGCGGCCGAAAGCGAAAAACCGAGGGGAACAGCGCCCGCCCGGTAGTTGCGGTAGCCGTCCGGGACGGGGTAGGAGCCGTCCATCCGCAGCTGGCGGGCCAGCTCGTCAGGTGGATCGTCCGGGGAGGAGTGCTCGGGCTCCCGGAGCGAGGAATAGGCAGAGTAAACCAGGACGCAGGCGAAGATCACCGCGATCAGCGAGGGAGACAGATGGACGATGAGATAGGCGCCGACAACCGCGCCCAGGGTGGTGGCGATCTCCAGAAACATGCCTAGGCGCAGGTTGGTGAAGCCGTCGCGCACGTAGGCCGCCGCCGCCCCGCTGGAGGTGGCGATGACCGAGACCAGCGAGGCGCCGATGGCGTAGTGGATATTCACGTCGAACACCAGGGTAAGCAGGGGAACGATCACCACGCCGCCCCCCAGCCCGGTGAGCGCGCCCAGAAACCCGGCCAGGGCCGAGGCGCTACCGATCAGCAAGGTGAAAGCGACGATATCCACGCGCAATTCTTCCGTAACAAAGGGGCGTTTTCGTACAGAGAGGCCTCGACGTCCTCATCTAGCCATTAACCCCTACAACCTGTCCAGAAACCACGTAGGGTAGGGGCTTGCCCCCTCCCTCCGTCCCCCCCCCCGGGGGGGGAGGGGTAGTGGACAGCGCGTTCGGGTATCTAATATTCTATAGCAATGAACACTCCTCGAACCGTGCTGTGCGTTCTTCGGGACCAGCAGCGTCAACAATACGAACAGGAGCTCGCCCGGCTGGGCGAGATCGGCGCCAAGCTGCTCTTCGAGAGCGATCCCGAGCAGGCGCTCGACCTGATCGAGAAGCACGATCCGCACCTGCTCATCGTGGGCATGGATCTCGGCTTCACCGAGGGCATCGAGTTCCTGGCCATGGTCACCGCGCATTTCCCGGAATTCGAGAAGGCGTTCGTCATGCTTCCGGACAAGGACGAGGGCCTGGCCCCGGTGCTGCACACCCGCGACAAAAGCACGGGCAAGTCCTCGGTCGACGAGGTCCAGTTCAGTGAGATCGAGAAGCTGGTCGCGCTTGCCTCCACCACCCGGCGCGCGTTTGCCAAGACGCTGATGTTCTCCGGAGGCGGGCCAGACATCGGCGCGCCGCCGCCTCCGGTGGGAAAGGCCCCGGCCCCACCGGCGCCGCCCCCGGCTGCTGCCAAGCCGCCACCGGCAGCCCCGCCAGAGCCGCCGCTACCGGCGAGCAAGGCCCGAGACGCGGGCAGTATGAAAAAGACCATGCTCGGAATGCCGACCGCGCCCGTTGCGCCGCCTCCGGCCTCGCCCGACCCGCCTCCCAAACCAGCGCCAAAGCCCGCTGCCACTGCTGCGCCCGGTCCGCCTCCGGCCGCGCCCGACCCGCCTCCCAAACCAGCGCCAAAGCCCGCTGCCGCTGCTGCGCCCGGTCCGTCTCGGGCCGCACCCGAGGCGCCGAAGCCCGCGCCGGATCTGAAAGCGGAAGACCTGTTCACTGCATCGGTCCAGCCCGGAGCAGCGGCGGCATCAGAACCGGCGAGCTTTCAGGATACCGTGCTGGCGCAGCCAGCGGCCGGGGTCGAGCTGATCGGCCGGCCCGTAGTACCCGAGCCGGTGCCCGTGCCAGAGCCGGTGCCAGAGCCGGTGCCCTTACCCGAGCCGGAGCTATCACCGGAGCTAGCCCCCGAGATCGATCTAGCGGGGCCGCTTCTCGCGCCATCGCTGCAACCACCCAAGAAGCGACCCGCATGGCTGATCCCTGTCGTTAGCGCGGCAGGCGTGATCGCGGTGGCAGCGGTCGGCTTCATCGCGCTATCCGGAGGCGAGGACGAGCAGACCGCCAGCAGCCTCCGGCCCGGCGGCAAGGCCGAGGCAGAGGCCGCGCAACCGGCCGAGGAACCACCGGTAGCAGCCGCGGCAGAGCAGCCGGGCGCGGAAGCGCCGCAGGTGGCCGCGGCGCCAGAGCCTGCGGAAGCGCCGGAACCAGAGCCAGAACCGGAGCCCAAAGCAGCGCCCGCCCCGCCTCCACCGGCAGAGCCTTCGCGGGAGGCGCCGATCGGTCCGGAAACCGTACTACCTCTCGCGTTTGAAAAGGGCCGCAGCACCCCGACCGTCACGGACGGCGCGCGGTGGAACGAGCTGGTCCGGAGCTTCGAGGGGCAAAGCGACAAGCTGATCGTGCTCAAGGGACATACCACTCCGCTAGCGGACGAGCGCCTGTCGTGGGAGCTGGGGCTACTGAGAGCCAAGCGGGCCATGGAAGTACTGATGGAGCGCGGCATCCCGCGCAATCGCTTCAAGCTCAAGAGCGCCGGAAAGGCCGAGCCGATCGCCTCCAACGACACGAAGGAGGGGCGGCACCGCAACCGCCGGGTGACCGTCAGCCTGCAACCGATGCCTTAATAGAAGTGTCATCTCGAACGAAGTGAGAGATCTCCGTCGAGAAGGAGATTATGCCTGCGGTCGATATGACGGTAGGGGCGGCCCTTGCGGCCGACCTTCGTCGAACGAACTGAACGGGGGAGGGGGCAAGCACCTCCCCTACTCGTTCGTCTCTTCCTCGTCTTCGTCGAGGAACGACTCGTGATCGCGCAAGAGGTCCACCATGGCCTCCAGCTCGCGGATCTGTTCCTCCAGGTAGACGATCACCTGCTGCGCCTGCTCGCGCTGCCTCCGCTCCTCGGCCAGCGACGCCTCCAGGAGCCTGCAGTGCTCGGCCAGCCGCTCGTTCTCGGCCTGCAGCGGCTCGAGCACCTCGGCCAGCCGGTCGCGCTCGGCGCGGACGAAACCCACCTCGCTCTCCAGCGCATCCCGGTCCCGCTGGCCGTACTCGGCCTGGCCCAGCAGCCGCGACAGGTCGTCGCGCTCGCGCTGTAGCTCTCCGGCCTGCGACCGGTACAGGTCCAGGTCCTTTCTGAGCGTCTTGATCACGTCCTCGGTCTTGCGCAGGTGCTCCCGTATATGGCCCGAGGTCTCCTCGTTGAGCCGGCCCCTGGCGGCTGGATGAATCGCCACTCTCAGATCCCGGAATGACTCGTTGCGCTTCTTCATGATCCGGCTACGGCGCGGTGCGGAGGCTCAACGACCTCGATCATCGACCCGACTTCTTGGAGCCGGACTTCTTCTTGGCGGAGCCCTTGTCGTTCGCACCCCTGGTGCCCTTGTCGCCCATCTCGGTCACGATCTCGCCAAAAATGCGCTCCAGCGTGTAGTCCCCGGCTGCGCTCGCTTCCTCGACCCTCTCCATCAACTGCTCGCCCTTCTCCTCGTCCAGATCCACGGGCTTGACCAGCTTGAGGATCTTTTTCTTGGCCTTGCCCTCTTCCTCGGAAAGCGTTTCTTTGCGACCGATCATGGCCGCGGTCAGCACCTCTTCTTTGGGCTCCTGTTCTTTCGGTTCCTCGGCGATCAGCGAGTCGAAGCGCTCGTCCAGCTCGTCGTCACTACCCTCGTCCTCGTTTCGCGCCTCGTCGTCTTCCTCTTCCTCGTCCGGTTCCTCGGGTTGCTCGGCCCGGGAGCGCCTTGCCGGCCGCTCGTCTTCTTCCTCTTCCTCGTCCTCTTGCGGCGGCTCGCTTTCGCGGGCCGCCTCCTGCTCGCGTTCGGGCTTCTTCGCCTTCTTCTTGGCGGCGCGCTTCCCCTTCTTCTCGGCCGGCGGCTCGCTCTTCTTGTCGGCGGCGGGCGCCATGCTCTTGCGGGCCTTGCGCTCCTGTCGCGCTTCGCTGGCCATGCGGATCGACATGTTGCCGGCGATGACCAGCAGCACGGCCAGCGGATCGAAGACAAAGATCAAGATGACGATCACCGCCCGCACCGCCTCGTCGATGAAGTCATTGGCCTGCCCGCCGTAGATCATCTCGGCGATGTACTTGATGGGCCCCACCTCGACCTCGATGCCCCTCAGCGTCCGCTCGGCCTCGAAGCGCTTGGCGGTGAGCTTTTCGATCTGGGCGTTGGCCTCGTCGATGGTGGCCTGCAGCGCCTCCCGCTCCGGCTTCTGCACCTCGCGCTCGCGCAGCGCCCGGGTGACGTACTCCATCTCGTAGTACTTCTGCAAGGCATCGTCGAACTGCTTGAGAATGTGCCTGGCCGAATCTATCCGCTTCTGGTGCTGGGCGACGTCGAAATCTATCTTTTCTATCTGCGCCTTGGCCTCGCCCGCCGGCCCCACCTGCGCCAGGTGGGCGCGGGAGAGGTAGCCGAAGATGCCCATACTGGTGATGAACATCAGCACCACCACCGCGATGGTGAGATAGGCCCGCAGCAGGATGGGAGCGCGGTCCCAGAAGTGGTAGAGCCAGCTGGCGGTGACCAGCTTGCCGATCTCCAGCGCCGAGCCCATAACGGCGATGGTGGTGGCGGCCCCGCTGAAGATGGCCATCAGGCCGGCGATGGAGTAGTAGGCGGCGATGGCGGAGATCGCGATAGCGTTGAGCAAGACTATGACTGCTATGAACATCTGCGTCCTTGCCTACATCGGCGCCGAGGTAGGATAGATCCCGGCCGTTACCGCTTAAGTATATCGCAAATCCGACCCCCCGAAAGACGGTGGGACCCTAGTCGTGAATTGCTTTATTTATTCTTCCACTCTTTCAGGGCGATCTTGAGCTCTCCGGAGAGCTTTGCGAACCGCTCCTCCTTCCACCAGTCCTGAAGCTCCTCGGCCCGTTTTTTCCTAGCCCGGGGCTCATCCTCGGGATCGAAATCGACCCGCTTGCCGGTGATGGCCTCGATGGCGGCCAGGGCCTGCTGCCTGACCTCCAGCTCCCCGTCGTTGAGCAGCAAAATCAGCGAGAAAATCGCGGTTGGCGAGCCCGTGCCGGCCGCGGCCGCCGCCGCCGCCGCCCGCACGTGCGGATCCGAGTCGTGCAGCGATTCCAATATCAGCACCACGACCTCCTCGCCCTTCATCTCGCCCAGGGTTTTCAGTGCGATCTCGCGCACGGCCGGATCCGGGTCGCCGAGCGCCTCGGCCAGGCTCTGGGTGAGCTCGTCGGCGTTCTCGGGAAGCGGTGCCTCGCGCCGCGGTTCGTGCCTGCTGCCCCGTTTCCTGGTTTCGCGCTGCTGCTCGGCCCGGGAGATGGAGCTTTCGATGGTGCTCAGGCGGGTATTGATGCTGGAGATGCGGGAGAAGAGCTTCCGGGTCCGGGTAGCGGTCGACGCGGACCTTTCGGTGCGGCCATCGGTTCCGGAAAACGCCCGGGTCAGGGCGGTGTACGGGGAAGTGATCCAGTGCCAGGTCTTGCCGGCCGCGAGCCCCAGAAAATAGGTGGTGCGGTAGAACCCGCGGCGCATGGGTGAGCCATATTCGGGCTGTTCGTAATCGGCATCGTATCGGGCCACGACCACCCCCTAGCCCGCTGTCACACTGCTAACCAACGGCGATGTCCTTGCTTTTCTTCTCGATGAAGTTATCGATGGCCTCTTGCAGGTGGTCCTTTTTCTCCCTGACCTCTTCCGGCACCCGCGCGGCAAAGGTCTTGCGCATCTCGTCGAACTGGTTCTTCAGGCGCTCGTCGATGTCGCCCGCCTTGATCCCCTCGGTCACGTCGGCCGAGTAGTAGAGGCTGAGATCGGCCACCATCACCCGGGCGATGCGCGCCGCGTTCTTGTGGCGGGGATCCGAGGAGAAGTCCTCTTCCTCTTTCTTCTGCTCCTTCTCGGCGGCCTCGGCCGGTTCCTCGGCCTTCTCTTCCTCGGCCTTCTCTTCCTCGGCCCTCTCTTCCTCGGCCCTCTCTTCCTCGGCCTTCTCCTCGGCCGCTTCCTCCTCTGCCTTTTCTTCGGGGTTGTCCCCGGCCGGCTCTGCATCCGCGGCCTTTTCCTCTTCCGGCTCCGCGCGCATCTCCGCCGGCTCGGCCTCGGCCGCCTTCTCTTCGGCCGGCTCTTCCGCCGGTTTGTCCTCGGCCGACTTCTGCTCTGCTTCCTCTGCCGGCTTCTCTTCTTCCGGCTCGGCGGGCTCCTCGGCCGACTTCTCGGCCTCGGGGGGTGTCTCGGGCTTTACCTCGGCCTTCTCTTCCGTTGCCTCCTTTTCCGTAGGTATTGCCTCGGGCGCACCGGGCTGCACGGTCTGGCGGATGGGCCTGATGATGGCCTCGCGCAGCTCGTCGACCGCGTCGCGGACCGACCGCTGCACGTCCACGACCCGGGCCTCGGTCTGGCAGAGAAGCTCGGAGATGTCCTTCTGCAGATCCGCGAGCGAGCTTTTTACCTCCAGCCCCTCCTTCAGGCTCTTGGACAGCGCGGCCATCTGCTTCTTGAGCTCGTCAAGGTCAGGAGGGGAAACGGCCGGCGCTTCCTTGCCGGCTGGCGCGCCCTTGCCCCCGGCCGAAAGTCCGGTGATCGTGCTGCGCAGATCGTCGACGTCCTTCTTGGTTGGCAGTCCCGTCTTGAGCTGCACCGAGGAATCTACGGCCAGCTTGGCCATCTGCGAGCGCAGATCGGCCAGGTCTTTCTTGGTGGGAAACTCGGCCTTGAGGTCCTTGAGCAGCTGCGTGCGGTCGCCGGGATCGCCCGCCGCCGCCTTGCCCGGCGCGCCGAGCCTCTTGTCCAGCTCGGCCATCTCGTTCTTGAGCGCCGCGGCGACCGCTTCCTCTACAACCTTCTTGAGGTCCGGCGTCACCGCCTCGCCCCCGGGTTTCCCGGCCGTGGCGGCGACCGCTTCCGCTACGGCCTTCTTGAGCTCGGACGGCGCCGGGCCTCCGCCGGCCTTCCTGGCCGAGGCCGAGACCGCGTCCTCGACCGTCTTCTTGACCCCGACCGAGACCGTTTCGTCGACCTTGTTGAGGCTGTTCTCCAGGATCTTGAGCATCCGCTCGTTCTGCTTGCTCAGAAGCTGCTTGACGCTCTCCAGCCAGGGAGTGAGCGCGGCGGCCATCTCCTCGACACCGGCGACCGCCTCTTGCTGCCCTGCCCCGCCGGCCTCGGCCGCCGCGACCTTCTGGGTGGGGGCCTGCTTTAACGCCGTTTGCGGCTGCGGTTCGGGCGCTGCCGGGACCGGTTTCGGGGCGAGCGGCTGGTTCGCGGCCGCGGGCTCAGCCGCGGCCGGCTGCTCGGCCTTCTGCGCCGGAAGCCCGGGCTTGGTCGTGCGCTTGGGCCTGCGCGCGCGCGCCCCCTCCCCGCCCGACGCATCGCCGCCGAACTCGGCCGAGATCTTTTCGAAGACCAGGCTCGATATCTTGGCCAGGGTCTCGACCACGCCATCGCCGGTCATGGCGCTGGCTAAAAAGACCGGATAGCCCTTGCCATTCAGCGCCTTGTCGAGCTGCTCCCGGGTGAGCAGATCGGGCAGGTCACGCTTGTTGTACTGCAGAACCACCGGGATGTTATCGACGTCGGCCTTGAGCTCGCTTAGGTTGGCGAAGAGGTTCTCCAAGCTCTCCAGGTTCGAGTCGGCCATCAGCCGCTGCGAGTCGGCCACGAAGACGACTCCGTCCGCGTTCTTGAGCACCATCTTGCGAGTCAGGTTGTAGCGGACCTGGCCGGGGACCGTGTAGAGCTTAAAGGCGGTGTTGATGCCCCTTATTTGCCCCAGCTCCATGGGCAGGAAATCGAAGAAGATGGTGCGGTCGCCCTGGGTGGCCAGCGAGACCATCTCCTTGGTGCCCTTCACCGAGCGGTTGATGTACTCCAGGTTGGTGGTCTTGCCGCATAGACCGGGGCCGTAATAGACGATCTTGCCCTGGATCAGGTTCTTTTTGACGTCTATTTGCGCCACGGCTGAGTCCTCAATCGTATACGCCCCGCCGCACCTTGGCAACGGCGTCGTAGTGTTGCGAACCTGCGACCTTGATCAGCTTATGCACGATATCCTGCTCCGTCCTGGCAAAGCTATTGACCGCGTGATCCAGGATGGCGCCTCCCTCGAAGATGGTGGTCTTGATCTTGATCGTCTCGCCCACCATGATCTCGGTCTGGATATTGAACTTCCTATCCTTGCGCTTGACGAACTCGTTGCGCCCGATGTTTCTGAGCTCGTCCAGGTCCAGCTCGCGGTCGGCTTGCTCCTCCATCCCGCAGGCGCGGCGGATCTCGTCCTTGAGGTAGCGCAGCGGCACCTGCCGCTCGTAGTAGGCCCCTTCCTTCTCGTCGTACTCGTTGATGACGGCGTCCTCCTCGGGCTGCGAGAGGTCCACCAGGATGATGGGCACGCGCAGATCGGGGTAGCAGGTGCGCGTCATGGCTACGAAATCCTCCGCCCCCGCTTCCTGCTGGCTATTGCTGGCCACGATCAGATCCGGCCCCTCTCTGCCCACCGCCTGCAGCGCCTCGGCCGGTTCGGACTTGTAGATCGCCCTGAGCGTACCGCCCTCGCCGAAGTCTATCTTTCCGGCCAGCTGGTCCAGACCTATGAAGAATACCGTTCTCACCGATTTCGCTTTCCGTGGTCGTATCGGGGTCGGCTCCCCCGATCGGTTGGTTCTAACCCTTCACGCGGCTGAGCGATAGTCTCTGATCGATCCGCGCCAGCAACGAGCGGCCCAGCTCCAGCTCCTCGGAGACCGAGAGCATGGCGTCCCGCTCGGCGGCCAGCTCCCGCTCCGCCGCGTCTATCTTCTGCGAGATCTCGGTTCCCAGCGCCTCGCTGTCGGAGCGGCGCCTCTCCCAGACCGCGACCTCCCTCCGGTGCTCCTCCATGCCGCGGTCGACCTCGGAAAGGCGCCGGGCGGCGGCGTCGATCCGCCCCTGCAGCCGGTCGTCCTCCTCGCGCGCGGTCCCGAGCTGCCCGTCGACCAGCTTGAGCTCCCGCTGCAAGGCGTCGCGCATCTCCCCGAGCATGCGGCGCTCCTGCTCAAGCCGCTCCCGGCGCTGTCGCGACTCGCGCCGGCGGTGCTCAAGCTCGGCGGCTGCCACCAGGGCATCGCTCCGCTCGCCGCCACCCGGGGTGGGGTCCATCGCGCTGTCGCCGGTCTTGACCATGGTCCCGTTCGCGGCCTGTTATTCTTTCTCCTCCAACTGCTGGTAGTAGTAGCGTTGCGAGGAGACGCAGGCGTCGGCCACCTGCCGCCGGATCTCGTCCAGCGCCCGCCGCGACTCATCCACCTCGGCCTTGAGCGCGTCGCGTTGATCCTCTACCGCGCCCAGCTGTGCCTCGATCACCTTGAGCCGCCCGGCCAGCGCGTCGCGCTCCTCGGCAAAGGTGGCCACCCGCGTCTTGAGGTCGGCCACCATCTCCATGGCGTGGTCGAACTGCGCCTCCAAGCTCTGCACCTCTTCCAGCGCGTCGTCCCGCTCGTTTCGCATGCGCTCGGCCGTACGTTCGAGCTTGCGGTTCAGGTGCTCGGCCTCTACCGCCTGCTTGCCCGCTTCCTCGATGATGGCGGCCAGGCGAACGCGCTCCTGTCCGAGGTGGTCGATCTCGGCCCGCAAGTCGTCCAGCGTAGCCAGCTCCCCTTCCATCCGCGAGCTCTTTTCCTTTAGCAGGTCGCGCTCCTGCTCGACCCTGGCCGTCTTCTTCTTCTCCCTCTCCAGGTCCTTTTCCAGCGCCTCGTTGATCTCGAGCATCCGCTCCAGCTGCTTCTCCAGGTCGCGGATCATCCGCGAAAGAGTCTGCACCGCTTCCTGCAGCATGGGCCCGCCGCCATCGACCGCGGGCCTGCCTTCAGCCGCCCTGGAAATTACCGCTGGGTCCTTGTCCAAATCCATCACGCCTCTCAGAGATTCAGGTCCTTGGTTACCTTCCCGATCACGTTCTTCACGATGGTGCGCAAGGTCTCGAAGACCCCCTTGCCCTGGATGGCGATCGCCTCGAAGTCGGGTGCGTCGTAACGGTTCAGCTCTAGTCTCATCTCCTCCACTGGTACGATGTTCTCGAGATCCCTTTTATTGTACTGGATCACGTGAGGCAGATCCTTCAGTTTCACGTTGTAGATCTCCAGATTCTCCTCGAGATTCAAGATACTGTCGATGTTCGCCTCCAGGCGCTCCTCCTGAGAATCTGATACAAAAACAATGCCATCTACCTCCTTGAGGATGGCCCTTCGCGTGAGGTTGTAAAAAGACTGCCCGGGCACGGTGTAGAAGCTGAAACGGGTGTCCAGTCCCTTGATCTTGCCCACCGAGAGCGGGACGAAATCAAAGAAAAGCGTGCGCTCGGTCTCGGTCTCGAGCGAGAGCAGCTTGCCGCGCATCTTGGGGTCGGTCTTCTGGTGGATGACCTTGAGATTGGTGGTCTTACCGCCCAGACCGGTGCCGTAATAGACGATCTTGCACTGAAGCTGCTGCTTCTTGACGTCGATGAAGGGCATGGATCGAGCGAACGGATGAGCCGATTCGACGCGAGACAGACATCCGCCATAGTAGCATCTGTGAAGGATTCCGCGAACTTCTACCGCTCCCCACCCTACTCTCCGCCGACCCGCTTGCGGGCTACCGACCGGCGTAGTTGCCCTACGGAGTCCACCAGCCCTGATACCTCGCGGTTGAGGTCGCTGGTCTGCGCGGACAGGCTCCGCTTCTCCTTCAACAGCAGCTCCAGCCGCACTTCCTTTTGCCTGACCTTCTCTTTGGCCGCGGCAGCCTCGCGCGCCAGCGAGTCGCGTCTGGCCCGCAGCTCCTCGGCCGCGGTAGACCGGTCGGCGAGCCGGTCCTGCAGGACGGACAGCGAGCGTTTCTTCTCGATCGCGCTGTTTTCCAGCGACGAAAGCGCCCTGCGCCGCTCCAGCACCGCGGCGCGCAGCTTGCGGATCTGCGCCCGCACCTCTTCCACGGACGCCTCGCTCTCGACCTCGAGCTTGAGTTGCTCCAGCACCTGCTCGTGCAGGTTTTTCAGGTCGATCGGCATCTCCGCTCGGCCCTCGGCCTCGGCAGGGGCGGCCGAGACGTGTGCCGCTTCACCGGCGCCCTTGGCGGCGCGAGGAGCCTTGCTGGTGCGCGGCGCGCCGGATGCGCGCGGCGGACGGGAGGGCCTCTTCAGATGGCCCTCCTCCCGCAGAACACCGAGCACGTTGTTTACGATGTCGATGTCCAGCCCGCTGACGGCGGCGATCTCGTCCGGCCTTCCCATGCCCAGCTGGTCCACGGTAATAATCCCGGCTGCGCTCAGCCGGCGCAGCACCAGGTCGCCGATACCCTCCCTGCCCTTGAGCACCGAGAAGATGGTCTTCTGCTTCTCGGTGCCCGCGATCCGGCTGTCGCCGGCCATCTCGTCGGCCTTGTCCTTGATCTCCAGCAGGTCTGAGATAACCGCCTCGCGCTGTTCGCGGGAGACCGCCCCTTCTGCGGTGCGGTCCAGCTCGTCGACGTGGTCGTTCAACCGTTTCAGCAAGTCGTAGATCTGGTCGAACCCCATGCGTTGCGAGGCTGCCTGAAGCGAAGCGAGCATTCCCAGAAGGGCCTGAAACGACTCTTCGTCGGCCTTGCCGGCCAGCACCTGCTCCAAGATCTCCTCGACCGGCTGCAGGTACTGGGGAAAGGCGGTGCCGAATATCTCGCGTATCTCCTGGGCTTGCCGGTCGTCGGTCTCGAGCAGCGCGTCGTCGCCGCCGGTCTGCTGCTCGTCGTCAGCCGGGGCGAAGAAGAAGTCGTCCCCGTCCAGAGGGTTCAGGCTTATCCTCGTAGGGGGAGCCTGCTCGCGATCGCCCTTGCCGTCTTGCTCGTCGGACATGGCCGCAGGCTACCCCTTCTTCTTGTCGCCCGACCCTGAATTGGGGCCGGATTCTTCCTTGGCGTCGGATATGGGGAAATCCTCCCCGAGCAGCGACTCGTAGGCCCCCTCCTCTTCGTTGTCGAGCCCGCCGCCCTCGGAATCAGCCTCGCCCAAGCCCAGGTCCCCGATCGCGTCGTCCCCGCCGCCGATCTTGATGTCCAGGTCGCCTAGCCCTGCCGCCTCTCCGTCCAGCCCTGCCTCGTCCAGAAGCGAGCCGGCCGGCTCGGCATCGTCAGAGGAAGCCGCTACCGCCCCCAGACCCGCCAGCTCGTCCGGCGCGCCGCCGTCGTCCAGTCCGGCCGCTGGCTCGGCGTCGTCAGAAGAAGACGCCACCGCGCCGAGCCCCGCTAGCTCGTCCGGCGCCTCGCCGTCATCCAGCCCGTCCGCTGGCTCGGGATCGGAAGCGGTCGTTACGCCCAGCCCGGCCAGCGCGTCCCCGGCCTCGATCGGCTCCCCCAACTCTATCGGAGGCTCGGACATGGTCGCTGCTTTTACCCCTAGACCGTCCATGGCCTCGGCCGCCTCGATCGGCTCCCCGACCTCGATCGGGGGCTCGGACATGGTCGCTGCCCTGGCTCCCAGCCCGGCTAGCTCGTCCGGCGCCTCGCTCTCTCGCGCTTCCTCGGCCGGCTCGCTCTCTCGCGCTTCCTCGGCCGGCTCGCTCTCTCGCGCTTCCTCGACCGGCTCGGACTCGGCCGCCCCCTCGGCCTGCGTCTCCTCGGCCTCTTCCGGCGGCTCGCTCTCCCGCTCCTGTTCCGGCGGTGGAGGAGCCGATGCCACCACGTCACTCGGACGGGTCTGTTCGACGGCCTGCTCCTGCTCGTCCTGTACCGGCGGCTCGGATGCGGGCGCGCTCCCGGGCTGCAGGCGCGGGGAAGCCTCTGACGGGCGGGCCATCTCCTCGCTTTCGTCCTCGACCCTGGGCGGCGGCTGGGCGGCCGACTCCCGGGCCCTTCTCGCTTCAGCGGTCTCGCGCGCCTCGGCCGCGGTCCGCTCGGCGTCGCGCTCCTCGGGCCGCTGTGCCAGCTTGATGACCCTGGCCGCGCGCGCTGCCGCGCTGGCTCGAAAGTCTACTACCTTGTCCGAGTCTACGACCGGCGGAGGCGGCGCGGGCTCGGACGGCGCGGCCGGCTCGGGCGGCTCGGGCGGCGGGGGCCTGGGCCGCGACGCCTTGATCCCTCCCAGATCCGGAAGCTGTACCTCTCCGGTGACGTGCCGGTCGATGCGCGCCTTCTTCCACCAGTCTTTCAGCTCCTCCAACCGCGCATCGAAGGGATCTATATCTATATCTATATCTATATCTACGGGGGTCTCCAGCACCGACTCCAGCGCATTCTTGGCCGCTTCGCGCACGCCCAGCTCCGGGTCGCCGATCGAGCGGATGAGCGAGAGCACCGCCCGCTCGTCGCGGATGAGGCCGAGCGCGCCCGCGGCTGCCGCGCGCACCTGCTCGTTCTCGTCGTGAAGCGTCTGCATCAACCCTCGCACCGCCGCCCGCTCGCGCCGCCAGCCCAGATAGGTGGCCGCGCCCTTGCGCACCTGCGCGTTCTCGTCTCCCAGCGCGTTCAGGATGCTCCGCCCCGCGCTCTCGGTCTCCACCTTGGCCAGCCCGCGCAGCGAGGCCAGACGCAGGTGGTGGTCCGGGCTGCTCGCGAAGCGGCCGAAGAGCGGCTCGCAGGCATCGCTTCCCAGAAGCGCCAGCGCGTTGAGCGCGGCGGTGACCACGTTGTTGTTCCTATCCTCCAGCACCTCGGCCAGCACCCCGACCAGCGACCGGTCGCGCAGCTCGCCCAGCCGCACCACCGCGGCGCGCCGGATCTCGGCGTCGTCCTCCAAGAGATCCTGCAAGGCCTTCTCGAAGATGACCTGCTGCGAGCCGTCGCCCAGCGAGACATTGCGGGCCGCCTTGTCCAGCGCCTTTCGTTTGTGCGGGTCTGCCATGGCCCGCTTGCCGCGGCCCTCGGGCGCCTGCTGCTCGGGCTGCGCGGTCGGGCGCCGGCGCTGCTCGCGGAGATCTGCCTCCAGCGAGACGTTGCGGCTGAGGCGCTTCTCGCGGGCCCGGTCCCGCTCCAGGCGCGCCATCTCGGCGCGCCGCTCCCCGAGCCGCTCCTTTAGCTCGCGCGATCGTTCCAGCAGATCGGCCAGATCCGGACCGCCCGCGGCCACGCCGTTGCGGCTGACCGCGCCCGCGCCTTTGACTACCTGGGCGTAGACCGAGTCCAGCTCCCGCTCCATGCGGTCGATCTCTACCTGCAACCCCTCGTGGTCGGCCGGCTGGCTCGGGACCAGATCTGCGCGCTCCGCCCTCGGCTTCTTTTCCCTGGAGGGGAGCCGGGGTCGGGGCAGGCTCATCCTTCCGAAAAAGCCGACTGTCTTGCCGAGAGCCCTCACGATCCCGGTCATCGAATTTTCTTTGCTGGCCACGATAGGTTCAACGCTGGTTACGGTTCGCTGGTTACGGCTCCTCTTGTTCGTCCTCGGGCTCCCCGGCAAAGTACTGGGAGAGCAACAGCCGATCGTTGGGGGGGACGATCGAGAACCTGACCCCCACCCGGTAGTAGCGCTCGTTCGCCTTGCTCGAATAGACGAACCGCCCGACGCAGCTCAGGCTGAAGTGCCGGGTTACTATCTCGAAAAAAGCCCGCTTGCCCACCGGCACCGCGACCGTGGCATACAAACCCATGCCGGTCTCGGATACATCGGATATCTTGCAGATCGCCTCGAGCGAGTCTCCCGTGCTGTCCGTCTCCTCCTTCAGCACCTTGAACCAGACGAAGTGGACCAGGGCATAGCGCGCCGCGCGGCGCCGCTCGTCATCGGAGATGCCGGCCGGCGGACCCGACTCGGGGCGCGGCAGCGGTTCCTTTCCCCAATCCGCCCTCTCTTGGGACGCCTTCCCCGCTATTTTCGAGTCGTCTTTCATTCACTCATCTATCCCGCACTCCGCCCCTGCTGTCATCTCGAACGTTACCAAATGTCATCTCGAACGGAGTGAGAGATCTCCAGCGCGAAAGAGATTTCTCTTTGCGGTCGAAATAACAAAAGAGCAGTGGTCCCCTCCGCTCGGGTCTGTCGAGATAAGGGATCACTCGCCGCCTCTTTCCTCGTCGATCTGGCGCAGCGCTTCCAGGATCATGAACTGCGTGTTGCCGTCGATGGTCTTCTCCTCGGGTATCTCCTCGGTCTCGGTGAAGGAGAAGGTGCCTTCCTGCAGAGCCATGGCCGCGAAGAATGCCGACTGGCCGGTCATGGTCTCCCCCTGCGCGTGGTAGAGGTGGCCCTCGCGGAAGTAGAGATCGATGATCTTGCCCTCGCGTTCGCAGCGAAAAATCCCGGTCCGGTCGTTGGAGGATATGAGCTGCAGGATGTCCGGCAGCATGGCCTCCTGGATGATTCCGGCGAGGAACTGCTTGCCAGCGGCCGGTAGCACCGGCCGGTCCGATTGCTTTTTCGCCGGAAATGAGGGCCGCCGCGGCGGTCTAGAGGTTCTAAGCCTGGCCTCCTGGGGTCTGCCCGATCCGCTAGCGGTCGGTTTTTCGGCTGGTAAAGCATTGGTTTCTATATCGGGTAAAATATCATCCAGACTCGATGCAAGCTCCGTGCCACTGTCTCCGGCTTTCTTCCCCTTGTTTTTGGCTTGCGGAACGCCCCCTTGGAGCATCTCTTCCATTTTGGCGATCCTATCCTCCAGCGACTGACAGATGCCCAGCAAGCGGTCCTCGAGCAGGTCGAGCGCCATCTGGTCGCGGCGCCGCCTGATGTCCTCCAGCGCGCGTCGGCGCCCGGCGAGCCGGTCGCCGGTCGGGGCCCCGGGCGGCACGGCGGCGGGCTCGGACCGCGGAGCTGGGCGGCGCACCGGTTCCCGCGCCGAGCCGCGCTTGGCCGGCTTTTTTATCGCGGGATCCGGCCTCAGCTGCTCGACCAGCTTGAGAATTTCCTCCTTTTTTTCCGCGATCTTCATGAATGTTAGTTATCAATTTTATCCCAAAACAAGCGGGTCTCAAACAGGATCCCCCGGGTCCACCGGGGACGGTTTTCGGCAGCAAGTTTCATTTCGAGCGCCCGTGTCATTTCGAGCGAAGCGAGAAATCTCCTGCCCCGGGATGTCTGACAGAGATTTCTCGTCGCCTTCGGCTCCTCGAAATGACAAACACGACCTTTCGACGGTAGTACCTATGGCGACCCCCTTCCCGCCGCCAGTATGGATTGACGGATGTATTCCATGGCAGCACGCGCCTCGGACAGCTCGTGCCTCAGGCTATCGCGCTGGGGAACCAGCTCGTCGACCCGCGCCTGTAGCTTCGTCATGCCCTCCCCAAGCGCTTGCTCGCGCTTGCGGCCCGCCGACACCTCTCGCCTGAGCTGCTCGATGACCTTGACCGCCCTCTCGAACTGCGACTGAAGCCCCTGCGCCTCCTCGCTGGCCTGGTCGCGCTCGGCGCCGCACTGCTGCAACAGCCGCCCCAGCTCCTGCGCCCCGCGCGCCGAGTGGCCGAGCGCATTGCCGAGCTCCCTGACCCGCGAGGCCAGCGCGTCGCGCTGCTCGGATAGATGGTGCATCTCCGCTCGCATCTGCTCGGCCTGTTCTTGCTCCTTTTCGTATCGGTCCAGGCGCTGCTGCAACCTCTCGCGCTCGCGCCTGCAGTCGGCGACCTGCTGCCGGGCGGCCCGTAGATCCGTTTCCAGCCCGCTGTTGACCTCGTGGGAGCGACCGAGCAGCGACCGGAGTTCTCCAAAGGCTCCGGACAGCTCGCCGATACTGTCGGACAGGCGCGGAAGCTCGGGCGATGCTTCACTCTGGCCGCGCGGTTCCTCGTCGACTTCCCAGCCCGGGGGCTCTGCCGCCTCCCGGCTCGCGGCCGGATCGACCGCGGGCGCGCCCCCCTGCTGCTGAGCAGGCCTCATGCTCCTGACTCTCGCGGACTCCGCCATGTGCTCTCCTTTCCGGTGACTTAACCGTCGAGGGTGCGAAGAAAACCCGGTCCTCAGTACTTGTTCCACCTCAGATCCGTGTGACAGAAGCGGCAGACCTGGGCGTCGGAGCGTACGGTCTCCGAGCAGGCCGGGCACTTGCGGGTGATCCCGGGCTTGAGCCCCATGGGGAGCAAGGCCACAACCAGGGCAAAAGGCCCCACCAGGCAACCGGCCAGGAACCAGCCCAGGGCGTTACGGGCCTTGTTGTAGGCCAGGATTCCCGATATCCCGCCGAAGAAGAGACTGCCTACCAGAACGCTCATGATCGACTCCTTTACTCTCTGTATGCCACGCCGCTCGCTTCCGCACTACGCAGGGCGTGCAGCGCGGCGGCGACCTCGTTCTTGACCTCTTCGTCCTCTTCCACGGCCAGCACGGCCCGTAGCAGGGGGACCGCGTCGGTGATCCGCTCCCGGGCGATCCAGCGCACCGACTGCAGGCGCCGGGCCGCGTCGTGGTGAAAGACATCCCTGAGCTCGGCGCGCAGCGTCTGCCCATCGGCGTCGGGGTCGTCCCCGGCGGGCGCCTCTCCCGCCACCGCCGCGCCGCTCGCTCCGGTGCGGCTCACGATCCGGTCGATCCGCTGCGCCAGCGCGCTCCAGGTCTGCGGATCGAGCGGTGGGATATCTGTCGGGTAGCTCTCCGGGCGCGTCCGCTCGTTTGGGGACTCGCCCGCGGCCGAGGCCGGATCCGGCTCGGGTGCCAGCCGGACGTCCCAGGTCAGAAGCCGCCCGAGCATCTGCGCCATGCGCACGAACTCGTCGTTGGCCGCATCGGCCAGGCGCATGGGATTGAAACGCTTCCTCCAGCTCTTGTCCTCTCTATCCATCGCCCTTTCCTCGACCGGCTTCAGCGGTCGTCATCCACCCGCACCTCGATACAGTCGTTGGGGCACCAGCTCCGGCAACTCGCGCAGCCCACGCAGAGCGTCTGGTCCACCACGCAGCGGCCGGTCAGCAGCCCTTTCTCGTATTCGATGGCCTGCTGCTCGCAGTTGCAGAGGCAGGTCTGGCAGCCCACGCAGTGCTCTCCGTCGATGCAGGCCTTGGGCGCCCGGGGCTTGCCGCCCTGCCGGCAATACCCTTCCGGGTCCTCCACCGCGTATCTGGGGCAGGTCCACCAGCAGGTGCTGCACTCCTTACAGAGGGTAGGATCGATGACGTGGCGCTTCTTCTTCTCGCCGAAGATGGCCTCCCAGGGGCACTGCTTCTTGCAGGCCCCGCATCCCACGCACGCCTCCGATATCCTGTAGGCCATGGTCTCCAGTTGCGCTCCGGATCAGCGTCCCGTCACCGCGTCTTGCGCTCGTCGCTCAGCCCCTTGGCCATGCCCAGGCCTCCGCCGGCAATGCCGCCGGCCAGCTTGAGCAAGAGCGAGGGGATGACCACCGTCTCCACCACCAGACCCACGGCCGTGGACGCCACCACCACGGTGACCAGGCCGATGCCCACCCCGGCCAGGGTCTTGGCCCCGACCAGGAGCGAGGACTCGCCCTGGTTGCCGCCCTGCTGCTGCGGGCCGGGCCTCTGCCCGGGGTGGGCCGAGCCGTCCGCGTACCGGCGCTCGTACTCGCCGTCCAGCGCGGAGTCGCGGTACCTGCGCCCGTTGCCGCCGTCCTCCGGCGACTCTTGCGGGTGCCGGCCGCCGTTGCCGCCGTTGCCACCGTTGCCTTTGTTCTTGTTCAGTCTCGGAAACTCCATGGTCCCTTCCTTTCTTCTATCGAGCTCTCTGCGTGGTTTTCGCCTTGCTCACCGCCTCGGATTCTTCCGGTTACTCACCGCTGCCGTCCCTGTAGTTGACCAGCCCCCGCACCAGCCCCACCCCACCGCCGGCCAACCCGGCTCCGCCGCCCAGCTTCAACAACCCCACGTGCAAGAGCGGTACGTTGCCCACCAGCGACACTGCCACCACGCCCACGCAGGCCGCGGCCACGCCCATGCCGGCCCAGGCCAGAGCGCTCACGCCGATCTTGACCGGCCGCGGGATCTCCCGCTTGCGGCCGGCGATACCGGCCTTGCAGCTCTTGACGTGAACCGCGCAAAACTCGGGGCTGTATCCCCGGTACTCGCAATCCCTGCACTCTTTCATCTCTCTATGCTCTCGTCCTGCTCCGTCTCGCTCCGCTACCCTCTCTGCTCAACTCTCGCTGGGCTCGAAGGAGACCAGCACCTGAGACACGTCCCCGACGCTCGCCTGGATGCTGCGCCTGAGGCGCGCTCCGATCGACTCGCACTCGGCCACGGTGCGGCCCTCTGGCACGCGCACGGAAAGATCCACCCAGATCTTGTCGCCCATCAGCCGCGCCCTGAGCTGGCGGACCTCCTGTATCTGCTTCTCGCGGGTCAGCACCTGCCGTAGCGCCTCCATGGTCTCGGGCGGCGCGCTGCGGTCCATCAGGCCGGCCAGCGCCTCGCGTATGCTGCTGACGCAGACCTTGGTGATGACCGCGGCCACCACCAGCGCGGCGATGGGGTCCAGGTGGTGTATGCCCAGCCGGGCGCCGATCACGCCGACGAGCACCGCGCCCGAGGAAAAGCAGTCGGCGCGATTGGCCCAGGCATTGGCCATGATGGTCTGGCTGCGCAACCGGATACCGGCGCACCGGAGGTAGCGGAAGAGCATCTCGTTGCTGGCGATGGAGATGAGCGCCACCACCAGCGCGGACAGGTGCGGGGGCCTGGGCGCCTCGAAGAGGATGTGCTTGATGGCCTCCACCGCCAGCACCGCAGCGAGGGCGAGCACGATTACGCTCACTCCGGCCGCTGCCAGGAACTCCACCTTGCCGTGGCCATAGGGGTGGCTCTCGTCGACCGGCTTGCCGGTGAGCCTGCGGCTGATGATGATGACGAAAGCGGTGACTATGTTGGTACTGGAATGAAGGGCATCGGCCAGAAGCGCGCTGCTGGAGGCGGTGACGGCCACCAGGACCTTGAGCGCGACCAGCACCACGTTGGCTCCCATGCCGACATAACCGGTACGCTGTCCGCAGCGTATGCAATCGTGGGCGTTCACCCTGGATTCCGTATCCATTCGAGTTCACCACCCCAGCGCGGACTGGATGAAAGCCCGCGCCCGGTTGCTGGGGATGGCGAAGCCGATCCCGGTAAAGCTCGCGCTGGTGGAATAGATGGCTGCGTTGATGCCGATCACCTGCGCGCGGATGTCGACCAGCGGCCCCCCGCTGTTGCCCTGGTTGATGGCCGCGTCGGTCTGGATGACGTCGGTGAGCTGCTGCCCCTGCACGTTGACCGTGCGCCGGGTGGTGCTGACGATACCGTGGGTGGCGGTCTCCGAAAGGCCGAAGGGGCTTCCCACCGCCACCACGATGTCGCCGGTACGCACCGCGCTGGAGTCGCCCAGCAGTGCAAACGGGAAACGGCCCCCGACGGTCAGCCGGTACAGCGCCAGGTCGCTCGACGGGTCGGAGGCCACCTGTCGCGCGGTATAGGTGGCGCGGTCGGCGCGGAACATGCCCACCGTTACCTCGCTGGCACCGCCCGCCACCTGGCGGCTGGTCAATATCAAGCCCTCGGGATGCACGACCACGCCCGAGCCCACCGCCGCGCCGTGCAGGGGAAAGGGTTGCAGGAATTGCATCCCGGCGCCGGGCGGGAGCTGATTCAGATCGCGACGGCCGCCAATGCTGACCACGGACGGCCGTACCGCGGCCACCACCTGGGCCAGCCCCTGCTGTACCTGGTTCTGGGGCACCGCGCCCTGGTTCCAGGCCGGCCGGGGCGAGGGGACATAAACCTGGCCCGGTTGGTGCATCCGGTGCGCTGACAGCGCCTGCGAGCGCGACCAGGGAGCAAAGGCCACGACCAGCGCCACGGCCACGCCCGCGGCCGCCGCTATCAACAACGCGCGCGGATTGACGTTCATAGCCGTATCCCCCGGGCCAGGGCGGCGCTCAGTAGCCACTTCATCAGCGCGATTCCAACCACCAGAAGCGCTACGGCCATGATCCAGCGCATACCGGTGTCATAGATGGTAAGCGGCGTGCCCACTCCGCGAATGGGCTCGCCCTCGCTGTTTCTCGGCACCGGGTCGACCGCCGCCGCGGAGGCGGACGCGGATCCGAACGGCACCTGAGCGGCTATGGTGACCATACGCGGACCGGCGGGCTTGGCCGAAGGCGGGGGCAGCAGCGTATGGCAGTCCGAGCACTTGCCGGGATACTGCGGATGCGGGGCCGGGGTGCCGGCCACGATCGGCTCCTTGGCGGGCGGTTTGGCCGCGGTAGCCGTTGCGGCGGCTAGCCCCACACCATTGCCCGGCAATACGGACGTCAAATAAGCGGCCGCGCGATCGGCGGCGATGGCGAAGCCCACTCCGGCGAAGACCCCGCGCGGGGCGTATATCGCCGTATTGATCCCCACCACCTCGCCATCCAGATCGAGCAGCGGCCCGCCGCTGTTGCCCTGGTTGATGGCCGCGTCGGTCTGGATCAGATCCCGGTACTGCCGGCCGTCGATCCAGAGCGAGTCCAGCTTGCGGCTGACGATGCCCATGGAAACGGTGTGCTCGAGCCCGTAGGGGCTGCCCACCGCGATCACCGCGTCCCCGGTGTGCATGGCGCCCGCCTTGCCAAAGCTGGCGACCGGAAAGGGGCCGGTTCCCTGCAAGCGCACCACGGCCAGGTCCTGCGCCTTGCTGACGTGAAACAGCTCGGCCGCGTAATCGACGGGCGGGTTGCGCCAGAGCCGCACGCGGATGGAGGGGGAGTTGCCGATCACGTGCGCGTTGGTCAGCACGTACCCGCGGCTATCCACCACCAGCCCGGAGCCGATGCTGCGGTAGGGCGCGATGGCGGCGGCCGGCTCGAGCTGCATGGCGGGCGGAAGCGGCGCGCTGCCCGGGTTGAGCGCGCTGACCCTGACCGCCGCGGGTCGGGCCCGGGAGACGGCCTCCCGGATACGGTTTTCCAGCCGGGCCAGGGAATCGGGCGCCTGAAAGGCGAGCGCGGGCGCGGCGAGCAGGGCGGAGCCCAACGCCATCCCCACGAAAAGTCCCGACCCGACGGAGGTAGACATGAAGACAATCGCTTTCGGTTAGAAGACATCCTCGATGCCCGACTCGTGCTCCATCACCGCCTTGAAGTGCGGGATGGCGTCATCGTGCCGGCCCATGCCCTCGTAGACGAATCCCAGGTACTGGTGGTAGCGGGGCTCGTCGCCCTTGATCTCCAGGGCCTTCTGCAGCTTCTGAACCGCCTGCTCGCCCTGCCCCTGCTTGTCGTACAGCACGCCCAGCCGGTAGAGCCACTCGTGCCGGTCGGGCGCCAGCTCCACGGCCTTGCCCAGCATCTCCATGGCCTGCTCCATGTCCCCGCCGCGGGCGTGGGCCATGCCCAGACCGTGGGTGGCCTCGGCGTGGTTGGGCTTGAGGCGGAGCACGTTCTGGTAGCTCTGTATGGCCAGCTCCAGCTCCGAGCGACCGAGGTAGATGCGCCCCATCTGCAGGTGCGCCTCCAGGTGGTCGGGCTTGAGCCGTATGAGCTCGCGATAGGCGGTCAGCGCCTTGTCGTTCAGCCCCTTCTTGCGGAAACCGCGGGCCAGGTTCTCGTAGATGCGAGCCTGGTCGGTGTTACCGAGCGAGAAGAGCTTGTTGTAGAAGTCCAGCACCCGGTTGGCTACGCGACCGATCAGGAGCAGGAACGAGTGCATGAGGAACTCGGTCGAAAGCGCCGAGGCCGCCGCCGCGCTCCCGCCGGGAGCGGCGCGCGCCGCGGCCTTGGGACCGGCGTTCTTGCCGGCCGCGTTCTTGCCCGCCGGGTTCCCGGCCGGGGCCTTCTTGGTGCCGCCGTTGGTCTTCTGATCTGGCTGAGTCGAAGGATTGTCCATGTTACTCGTCTCCCTCTCGCTCTATCTCCGGGGTCGCGCCGCCTGGCGCGCCCGCCTGCTCCGGTAACAGCCCCTGGGGAGCCACCCCGGCGAGGATCCCGACCATCCCCACCAGGATGAGCAGCAGGGACGAGCCGCCCTTGACCGCGTCCACCACGTAGTACCACTCGTCGAACACGCCCCAGATGCCCAGGGCAATGGCGAATAGACCGATAATAATGTGCATCATGGTCTGTTCCGTCTTCCTTTCGCGGCTCGTTCCATTTCTCTGTTCACCACACTCACTGCAATTGCTTGACGCCCGCCACTACCTGCACCATGCCGATGATGAGCAGCAGCGGCGGTACCACGCCCTTGAAGAAGTCCAGGGTGGCGTAGTACTCGTCGAAAAAGCCGTAGACCCCGACCCCCAGCAGCAGAAGCCCCACCACCACGTGGGCGGTTTTCAACTTGGCGGCCAGCACCCCGGCCAGCAGCGCGGACAGCCCGGCCAGCACCAGCACCGGCTGGGTACAGCCCTTGATGAACTCCACCACCACGAAGTACTCGTCGTACACGCCGTATACCCCGAGGCCGAGTGCCATCGCGCCGCCCAGTACGTGCCATTTTCTCATCCGCGATTCCTCCATTACCGGTGCCCCCGACCTATTGCGGCGCTCCCGCCTTGATCCAGGCCATGATCTGGTGCGCCTCGTTGGCCGAGAGGAAACGGCTCATGGGACCGCCGGGCTGCACCATCATCATCAACAGCCCGTTGTCAGCGTACCCCTTGATCCGGGAATAGGTGGTGAGATTGCGAAAGGGCCCGGAGTGACACCGGTAGCAGTTCTTCTCTACGATGCCCTGGACCGTGTTTGAATAAGTTATCTGCGCGTTGGCCGCGGCATTGCCGCCCGTGCCGGTGGCGGGCGCGGTCTGCAGCTGCACCAGACCGGTACCTGGCTGCGCGCCCAGCGACTGGTGCAGGCCCGGATGCATCTGGTGCACGCCGCCGCCACCCATCTGGTGCATCCCGCCACCCATCTGGTGCATACCCCCGCCCATCTGGTGCATCCCGCCGCCCATCTGATGCATACCACCGCCCGTCTGCCCGGTGCCCGCGCCCACCTGCCCGGCGCCGGTGTGGTTGTGAAGCGGGCAGGTACCGGTGGTGCCGGTCCCGGGCTGAGTGGCGGCCAGCACGATGGGCCTGGCCGTGTTGTTGTTAGGCGTGCGACCCACCATCAGGGCATTGGTCATGCCCGTACGGCAGCTCGGGCAGGGTACCTGCGCGCAGGAGAAGCCGGGGTTGCGAGGCGTGGTCTTGCCGCAGGCCGGGCAGACGCAGGTCGGGCTGCCGCCCCCGTTAGCGGGCCCGGTAGCGGGCGGGGTCATGGCGGCCAGCTGCGGGTTGGTCTGGGCATTGGCCCTGGGTGCAGGCGGGGGTGGGGTTGCCGGCAGGGGCGGAAGGGGCTTGGGCCCGCCGGGCGTGATGCCCTGCTCGGCCAGGGTCTCCTGCTGGTTCTGGCTGAGGGGACCCGGGGTGACGATGCCCTGCTCGGCCATGGTCTCGGCCTGGTTCTGGGTCAACGCCACCGGCGTGGCGCCGTTCTGACCGTTGATAGCCACGGCCGGAACCATCTTGTGCCCGCTGTTGGGGCAGCGGATCTCCTCGCAGTCCAGGTTGGCCGGCTTGTGAACGGTCAGCCCGCAGCTCGGGCAGACGCACAGGGCCGGGGCCGGCGCCGGGGGCGGGTTGTTCGCCCCGGCCTGGGTCTGGCCCTGGGTCGGGTTCTGCAGGATGAAGAAGTAGATCCCCAGCGCCATGGCCGCGCCCACGGCGATGGCGCTGCCGAGCTTGAGGTAAGCTCCGAGCAGGCCTGGCTTGATGGGGGGGCGCTGGGTGTAGAAGTAATCTTCTTGCATTTCGATTCTCCGCCGGGAACGAACGATTCTCCGCCGGGAACGAACGATTCTCCGCCGGGAACGAACGATTCTCCGCCGGGCAAGTACTATTCAACGAACGTGCCAAGGGCCCCGGGGACGGATACCGGTGCTTAGAGGGCTCAGGACGCCGGAAAACGCGCTTCGCTAGTTTTCCCGGAGGCGTGCGCTGCCGGACCGCTCAGGAATTTTTCCTCCCGCCTGGGAGTTTTTCCCGATTAAAAAGCGGGACGGTCCTAGTTAACTAGTTAACGCCCCAATGCCGACGAGTGAGTTAACTAGGAAACTAGGACCGTCCCGCTTTAGCGGTCCCGCTTTAGCGGCTTTAGCGAAATTTCCGTAGGGGCGGGCCTTGCGCCCGCCCGGGAGGGGGCAAGCTTCTCCTACGGAGGCTCGCCTACGGGCTAAGCTATTCCCCGCCGCTGGCTACGCGCAGGGTGCGGCCCAGGTTGTACTTGACGATCTTGTTGTAGAGAGTCTTGCGGTCGATACCCAGGATCTTGGCGGCCTGGCCCTGGTGGCCGTCGGTGCGCCTGAGGATCTCGGTGATGTAACGGCGGTCCAGGTCCTCGAGCGTGCCGTTGGCGTCGGCCATCTCCTCGATCATCCGGTCCTCGCAGGAGATCTGGCCGTCGAACAGGTCCCCATAATCGGCTTGCTCGCCGTCGGCCTTGATCACGGCGCGCTGGACCACGTTCTCGAGCTCGCGCACGTTGCCCGGCCAGGAGTGGTCGAGTAGCGCGCGCATGGCCTCGTCGGTAACGCCCTTGATGGACCGGTTGTAGAGACGATTGTACTTGGCGAAGAAGAGCTTGGTCAGATCCGGGATGTCCTCACGCCTCTCCCTGAGCGGGGGAAGCGCGATGGTGATGACGTTGAGCCGGTAGTACAGATCGCGCCGGAAAGCGTTGCGCTGGACCAGGTCGGTGATGTCCTGGTTGGTGGCGGCGATGATACGAGCCTCGTTCTTGACCAGCCGGTCGCTGCCCACGGGCTCGTACTCGTTCTCCTGCAATACGCGCAGCAACTTGGGCTGAAGCTCGAGCTTGAGCTCGGTGATCTCGTCCAGCAGCAGAGTGCCGCCCCGCGCCTGGCCGAACTTGCCGGTGCGGGTGCCGGCCGCTCCGGTGAAAGCTCCTTTGACGTGGCCGAACAGGGTGCTCTCCACCAGGTCCGAGGGAATAGCCGCCAGGTTCACACCCACGAAGGGCCCGCTCTCGCGATCGCTCATGCGATGGATCCACCGGGCAAAGAGCTCCTTGCCGGTGCCGCTCTCGCCTACCAGCAGCACGCTGGCCGGGAACAGGGCCACGCGGCGCGCCAGCTTCATGACCTCGAGCATGGCGCGGCTTCCGCCGATCACCATCTGTCCCGATTCCGCGGGATCCTCGGCAGCCGGAGATTCGGCCGGGGGCGTCTCCTTTTGCGGCTGGCGGCGGCTCAGTACCCGCTCGATACGCTCGCGAAGCTGCGCGCTCTCGATCTCGCGGATGATGAAGTCCGCGGCGCCGGCCCTGACCGCCTCTACCGCCACGGTGATCTCCTTGGCCGAGCACATCACCAGGGTAGGCGCGCGCTCCGAGATGCGGGAGATGGTGCGCAGCAGCCCGTCGGCGTCCTCGACCGAGGGCTGTACATCCAGCAGCACGCAGTCGAAGTCCCGGCTCTGCAACAGCTCCAGGGCCTGCCGGCCGCTCTCGGCCTGCTCAACGGTAAACCCGGTGTCGGACAGCGAAACCAGCACCCGCTCCCTGACCGTGGGCTCGGTCGCCTTGAGAAGAACGGTAACGCTCGTATCCGAGCCCGGTTGCGCCTGCGGGAGCCTAGTAACGGACATCTGAAACGAGCCTCTCGGTGAAACGGAAAGGAGCCGATCGTAATTCGGAAGTCGAGTTTATATCAAGAAGCCGCTCAATAGGAAATACGAAATCCGCAATCACGCCTTCGCAAATCCCTAAATTCCTTTCGCGCTTTCGCGAAAAATCCAGGTTTCCGTGTAGGTTTCGCCTGCCTTGCATACGCGATCCCGTCACCCGTCGTTGCCGCTTGCCAGCTCGCCGGGAGCGTCTTTTTGCCTGGAAAGCGCCTTGAAAAAGCCCACCCCGCCCCCGGCCAGGCCCGCGCCCGCACCCAGCTTGAAGAGCGCCGCGTGGATGAGCGCCGCGCCGCCCACCAGAGACACGGCCGTGGTACCCAGGACGATCGTGGCCACGCCGACTCCGGCGCCAGCCAGGGCTCCGGCGCCGATCTTGACCGAGGTCGGGATCGGCTTGCGCTCCTTGCCGCCTTGAGCGGCGCAGCTGCGGGCGTGGGCCTGGCAGACCTGCCGGCTATATCCCCGGTATTCGCACCGGTCGCACTCTTTCACACCTGCACCTCTGTATAGAATGAGTAAACCGCGGATACGTAAAAGCTGGAGATCAGGAGAAACGCCAGGGCCACGGGCAGGCCCGTGCGCGCGTACTCCCGGGCGCCGAAGGCTAGCCGCTCGCCATCCGGGCCCTCCGCGCGCCCGAGGTGACGCTCGAGCATGGTGGCCGCCACCGGACCGGCCGTGGCTCCGATCAGGGTGGCGCTGGAACCGGCGCACACGCCGAGCGACAGGCTCCACCAGAGCAGGTGGTTCGAGGACCCCGCGCCCAGGGCCAGGAAGATGGGCATCAAGAGCGCGGTGGTGGGGCCCGCGTTCAAAAGGGCCGTCACGCCCGCTGCTAGCCACATGAGCAGGAGGCACTGCAGAAGCGCCGAGCCCTCGGTGACCCGGTGAACCGCGCCGGCGGCCGAGCCCAGCAGGCCGGAGGCGTCCACGCCGCCCACCAGGATGAAGAGAAAGGTGAAGAAGGCCAGGTCCCGGTAGCCAAAGCGCCTGAGCACGTTCAGCGGATTGGCTCCGCCCAGCAGCAAGAGCGTCACGCCGGCGATCATGGCGATGAGGGGCGGGGTGATGCCGATGGTATCGGAGAGCACGAAGCAGACCATGACCAGGCCGAGCACGGCCAGCGCCTTCTTGATGGTGCCCATCTGCCGCGCGTCGAGGTCGACCGCTTCCTCGTCGGCCGATCCCCGGGAGGGCAGGGGATGGCCGCCCGCTCCCCGCACCATGAACAGCAGCACGCCCAGCAGGATGAGGCAGGGCGGCATCATGCGGTGGACGAAGCTCGAGAAGCTCAGGCCCACCTCGGCCGAGATGAGCATGTTGGGAAAGTCGCCGACCATGGAGGAGGCCCCGCCCAGGTTGGAGGCGATGATCTCGGCCACCACGATGGGACGGGGGTCCAGGCCGGTGCGGTCGCAGAGCCGGATGGTCATGGGCACGACCACCAGGATGGTGGTCAGATTGTTGATCACCAGCGAGAAGAGGTAGGTGACCAGACACAGGATCACCAGGGTGCGGGTGCCGCTGCTGCCGGTGAACGCGCTCAGCCGGGCGCCGGCCAGGCGGAAGAAGCCGGCCTCGTCCAGCACGGCCGAGACCAGGCCCATGCCGCAGAGCAGGAACAGGGTGCGGAAGCGGATGGCCCCCAGCGCGTCCACGGGGAGGTAAAAGCCGAGCAGCGCGCCCAGGGCCAGCATGGCCGCCGCTCCCAGTCCGACCGCGGTCAGCCGGTCGATCCGGGCGCGCCAGATAGTCCCGAAGACCGACGAGACCACGGAGACGCTGACCAGGACGTTGAGGGCTTGGGCGGTCATCGGTTGGTGGGCACTGCGGGAGAAGCTCTAGAACTCGGCGGGTTCCTGTATGGTGGCCAGCGCGGCCTCGCTGGCCTCGTTCATGGCGATGAGCCTGCGGATCTCCTTCTTGAGCTGCACCTCGCGGCTGAGCATGCGGATATAGGCGAAGAGAAAGCCGGCCGAGGCGGCGATCAACAGCAGGAAGATGAGCCGGATCTGGGTTGGCCCCCCGATGATCAGGCTGACGGTCACGTGGTTGGAGTTCTGTACCCCGAAGAGCACCAGCAACGCGGTCACCGCGACGGTAAACAGGATCTGCATCTCTTTCCCTACCTGATCTGCATCTGCGCCTGGCAGCTCGGACAGGCCGGAACCCCGTTGGCCGCCCAGTTGGGAAGCCCGGTCGCCCCACAGGTCGGGCAGTAGAACTGCCCGCCCATGTTGGCCATCGGCGCCCCGACCACTGGCTGCGCCTTGGGCACTGGAGCCGGCGGAGCCATGGCCTGGTGGCAGCTCGGGCAGACCGGAACCCCGGCCATACCGCAGACCGGGCAGGCGTATACGCCCGGTGCGCCGTTGATCGGCTGCATGACCGCGCCGCACCCGGCGCATACCGGTAGCCCGGTGGTGTTGCAGATGGGGCAGGTCGCGGTCTGCTTGGGAGCGGCCGGCGCTCCGGTAGCGGCCTGTCCGGCCGCGGGCTTCTTCGGCGCCTGCTTGGCCGGCGCCTGCACCGATCCGCCGACCGGTACGTTCACCGCGGCGGGCATCACGTACACGTACTGATCGTCCGCAGGGATGGGCTGGTTTCCGAGGATGGTCTTCGTGTCTCCAGCCTGATACACGTACAGAACCGCTACCCCGATGGCCACGAAGATGCCGGTCAAGATGACCCACGCCTTCCAGCCCTGTAGCGGCGTGAAGAAGGTATCGTCGCCATCCGAACCGGAACCGCCGCCGTCGCCGCCGTCACTGCCACCGTCGTAGCGCTCGTCCGGAGGAATGCTCGCAGCGCGGCGCCCCTCGCCCGGCTCGGGTACGGCCGGTTCGGCGGGTATACCTCTCCGGCGCGGGTCGGGTGGTACTTGATTCGTGTCTTGTTCGCGTTCAGCCATGACTCATAACCCCAGGGTGGTTCCCGGCGCTGTCGCCTGTCCTCCGGTCGCACCCATGACCGCGCCGCAACTCGGGCAGACCGGGGCGCCGTTGGTGGTCCAGGCCGGGAGCCCGCTGGCTCCGCAAGCCGGGCAGACGAATTGCGTGGCTGCCGGTGGGGCCAGGGGTACGGCATAGGGAGTCGCCGGAGCCGGCATCCGAGCTGCCGCGGGAAGGGCCATGCCGTTGTTCATCCCGGGTTGAGCCCCGTTGACCGGTTGCTGCGCGTTGATCACCATGAGCGAGCCGGCTCGCTTCATGTTGGTCTTCCAGGTGTCGAACCCGAAGATGGAGACGTAGATCCCGGTCACCACCACCAGCACGCTCACCACCAGGCCGGTGAAGGTGATCATGGTCTTGCCGTCCAGGCCCAGGTAGTCCTGGAGCATTCCCACCGATTTATCCTCGCTCGTCATGACTGCCTCCTCTGCTCTTGCAGTTTCATCCTAGATACCCGCGCCCCTGTCCCCTACCAGAGCTGCAGCCAGCCCACCTGGCGCGCCTGGGGCTTCTGGTTGGTGTTGGCCGCCAGGTTTCCGGGCGGCGATATGGAGATGTAGATGTGCCGGCCGAAGCGGACCACGTCCACCAGAGCACCGGCCGCTCCCTCGGCGGCCTCCTTGAAAGCCTTGACCGTGGGGGTGGACATGCCGTTGACGCCCACGACCACGTCCCCGACCTGAAAGCCGGCGTCCACGCCCAGGCCGGGCGCAATGCCGTCCACCAGCATGCCGGTCGAGCCGGGCGGAAGGCCGAGCTCCTCTACCTCGGCCGGCGTGAGCGGGATCAGATCCAGACCGAGCCAGGCCGCTTCTATCTCCACCTCGGGCTCGGGAAGCGTGGGCTGGAGCTGCTGCCCGGGTGCGGGCGGTGTACCCAGGGTAACCGCCAGGTCCCGGACGCCATTGCGGTTGTACACCTTCATGGTGAGGGTATCGCCCGGCTTGCGTCCGGCGACCAGCGCGGCAAAGGCGTCGATGCTGGTGACCGGAGTCCGGCCCACGCCCTGGATCACGTCGCCCTGCTGGATGCCGGACGCGGCTGCCGGGGAGCCCGGGTAAACGTTGGCCACCACCACACCGCTGCCGGCGGGCGGTCCGAGCTGCTTGGCGAGCATGCCCTCGAGTGCCTGTACGTCGATGCCCAGCCAGACCTGGCTACCGCTGGTGGGCGCGGGCGTGGCGGGTGCGTTGCCAGCGGCCGCGTTTCCGGCGGGCGCGGTCGCGGCGGCCAGGTGCACGGCGGGCGCGGTGCCGAGCCGCGCCTGTACCTGCTGCTGCGCTCCGGCGCGGTTGATGGTGAGCATCACGGTGTCGCCGGGCTTTTTCCCCAAGAACGCCCGCCTGAGGTCGAGCGGCTGGTTCACCGGGGTATTGCCCACCCCGGTGATCACGTCTCCGTTGACGAGCCCGGCGCTCTCGGCCGGGGAGTTGACCATCACTCCGGTCACGGTCGCGCCGCCTGGCATCTGTCCTCCGGCCAAGGGCTCGTCCGGCCCCATCACGTTGACCCCGAGCCAGGGTCCGGATGCGGGCACCAGCGTCATCGCGGCCAGCTTGGCCTCCTCCGGAAGGCGCGTGCGCTCCATGGGATCGGCGCTGATCTTGAGCACGAGCCAGACCAGCGCCATCACCGAGATGATGGCGGCCAGTATGGCGATCACGCTCAGGTCGCCGCTGTATCCCGTGTCCAGGGTATCTATGCGTCTGGTTCGGATCACGTTCGCCTAGAGCATGGCCTGCTGGGCCGCGCCCCCTCCCTGTTTCATGCCGACCGCGTTGTTCATGGCCGGCAGCGTGCTGGCCTTGAGCCTGCCCTGCTGATACAGGCCGATGGCCTGGCCCGCGGCGCCCGAGACCCCGGCAAAGGAGAAGACCCCGAGCTGGTTGAGCGAGCGGATGGTGGTGGGCGAGACGTTGCCCACGATGAGCGCCTTGGCGCCCTGGTCCACCACCAGGTGAGCGTTCTGCACCGAGCTGTTGGCCGGATTCACGGCCGGTCGAATGGCCACGGCCTTGTACTGCCCGGTGGCCAGGTCATAGACGATGAGGTAGCGGGCATTGCTCAGGTTGGTAGCGACCGGCGACTCGAGCGTGTTGCCCTGCGCCGCCACCGCGACCTTACCGCTGGTCGCGCCCGGCCGGGCGGCCGGAGCGGGCCGGGTACCCGGAAGACCAGTACGACCCGCGGCCACCAGCTTGCCCTGCAGGTACCGGGTGACCACCTGGTTCACCGAGCCAAAGGCGCCCGAGTAGACCTTTATTCCCGAGCGGTTGAGTCGATCGAACGAGCCCGGGCCCACGTTGCCGGCGGCCACCGAGCCCACGCCGCTGCGCGAGAGCAGCGCCACCGCCTGTTGACCGCCCGACAGCGTGCCCGCTCCCGGGTTGTCGACAAAGGTGTAGTGGCCGGAGGTCGCGTCGTAGATGACAAAGGTCGGGGCCGCGCCAAAAGCGGGCGCCACCTGGGCCTGCATGCTCTTGCTCGTGACAGCGACCGCAATACGGGTCCGAGCCGGAAGCGGCGCGCCGACCGGGGTTGGCCGGGGCTGGGCCGGGGCTACCACTGGCGCCGCTGGTGTAGCGGGTGCGCCGTCGAGGGAGACGAAGAGCTTGCGGCTGCGGCCGTTGCGCAGGATCTTGAACTTGATGGTGTCGGTCGGGCGGGTGTCGGCTATGGCTTTCAGGGCGTCGTTGACCGTCTCTATCTTCTCCTTGTCGATGCGGGTGACGACGTCGCCGGCCTGGATCCCGGCCTTCTGAGCTGGCGAGGGATTGGCGACCGAGCTCACCACCACGCCGTCGTTGTTGTTCATCCCCATCTGCTCGGCCGCAGCTGGCGTGAGCGGTTTGACCCAGATACCGATGGGGGGCGCGGCCGTGGCGGCGGCGGTCGCCGCGTTGCCGCCCTTGCCGGCGCCCTTGTTGGCGCCGCCCAGGATCTTGTGGCAGCTGGTGCACTTGCCCCAATCCGGGTGAGCGGGCTTGGCGCCGGCCGGGATGGGCGGCGCGGTGGCCACCATCATGGTGGCCGCAGCCGGACGGGCGCCCGGCTTGGGGGGCGTCTCCATGGTGCCCTTGGGGATGACGTTGTGACAGGTGGTGCAATTGCCCCAGTCCGGGTGCGGCTGCGGGGTGCCGGCCTTGATGGGCGGCGCGGTGGCTACGGGCATCATGGGCCCGCGCCCCATACCGCGCCCGGGACCGCGCTCGTCGTGGCGGCCCATGAAATGGCCGTAACCGCGGTGGCGCGGTGGGCCGTACATCTCGTGATACGTGGTCCAGGCGACCACCGCCATGGAGGCGGCCACGATGCCGATGAGCGCCGGCTTGAACTGCTTGGTACAGAAGGAGTAATCGGGCTGCTTGTCCATCTTCTATCCGCTCTCTACTAGCTGTTCGTCTTCGCCCGTGACCGGCTTGAACAAGACGACCACGTTGGCGATCCGCCCCAGGCTGCCCGAGACGGCCTTCTCGATCCGCTGCTTGAGCGCCGCGGTCTCGGGCATCCGCGATTCGCCGTCCACCAGCACCTCGAGATCGACCCAGACGTTCTGGCCGACCTCGCGGGTACGCAAGCTGCCGATGCCCTTGACGCCCTCGACCCCGCGGGCCGACTCGTGGATGCCCTCGACCACGTCGTCCGGTAGCGCGGTATCCATCAGGCCCTTGAAGGCCTCCCAGAGCATCTCGATGCTGAACTTGACGATGTAGAAGGCAACCAGGATGGCGGCGGCCGGGTCCAGGAAGTAGAAGCCCAGCTTGGCGCCGGCAATGCCGGCCAGCACGGCCACGGACGAGAGCGCGTCCGAGCGCTTCTCCCAGGCGTTGGCGATCATGGAGGGGCTGCAGATCTGCTTTCCGGCGCAGAAGCTCTGGCGGAACATCACCTCGTTGACCGCTACCGAGATGAAGGCGCCAAACAGGGTGATGCCCGAGGGCTCGATCTGCTCGCCGCTGAGGATGGTGGTGATGGCGTCGTAGAAGATCACGAAGCCGGCGGAGATGAGCGAGGTGTATATCACCACCGCCACCAGGAACTCGACCTTGCCGTAGCCGTAGGGGTAGTGCTCGTCCGCCGGCCGCTTGGCGATGCGCAGGCCGAACAGCAGCATGGCGGCCGAGATCACGTCGGCGCCCGAGTGAATCGCGTCAGCCACCAACGCAGTCGAGCGGCCCACCACGCCCAGGTAGCCCTTGATGAGCATGAGAAGCGTATTGACCGCCAGGTTGACCACGCCCACCGAGTTCGCGCACTTCTCGCAGGCGGCGTAGCGGAAACGGCTATCGCCGCACGGGGGCCCGGAAGCGTCGGCCGGCTCGAAGGCTGCCGAGATCTGCCCGACCACCGGGGCGAAGACGCCGCCGCCGGACTTGCCGCCGTCCTGGTTGTGGTTATCCGTTGTCATCCTCGCTCTCTGCGAGCGCTCCCTCTTTCTGCTCGGTGATCAGGCGGTCCAGCTCCTCGATGCGGACGTATAGATAGGTCCCGCCAAAGACCAGGCTGAACAGCAGTCCAACTCCAATACACGTGGAAACCATGGTTCCTCCTACCGGCTGCCCCCGCGCCTCATGGCGGCAGCCAGGCAAAAACGTAGTGGCCCTTGAGCATGGCGTAGAGAAGACAGAAGAAGACGATCTGCTGGGTGTGAAGGACGTACAGCCCCTTGCGGAAGCGGGGCGGGTACTTGAGCTTCATGACGAAGCCGTTCAGCGTCAGCACCCCCATCAGTATCAACGAGACCCAGAGCCAGATATTGGCCCAGCTGGTGATGTAGGAATGGATGAGCGCGGTGATGAAGGCGCCGGTGTTGAGCAGGCAGTGGGCTCTGAGCAGCCAGGTGTAATAGGGCTGCACCCCGCGGAAGCGGTATCGCATGCGCAACCGCTTGGCCGGGATGTACACGTTGGCGGCCAGGAACAGGATCAAGCAAAGGTTGCCGGTGCCGGTGGCCCAGTTGTAATCGGAGTAATAGGCGAACAGGGTGCAGAAGAGCACGAAGATCGAGACACCGATCGTCTTCCTGATGGCGGTGTTGAGAGCCGGCTGAACGGCTGACGCGGTCTGCTCTGCCATGCCGTCAGTACTCCACCGGGGTGAAAACCTTGGCGTCCGGATCGGTCTCGAAGTAGGGGATCTCCTCGAAACCGTACAGGGCCGCGAACAGGTTGCCGGGAAAGGTCATCCGTGCCGTGGTGTAGGTGTTGATGAGATCCGCGCACTTGATACGCTCGCCCGCGATGTCCTTCTCCACCTCGACCAGGGCGTCCATGAAGCGCTGGAAGTTGCCGCTGAGCTTGAGGTCCGGGTACTGCTCGGCAAAGGCCAATAAGCCCGAAAGGCCGCCGCCCCCGGTCAGCTCTCCCGCTACCGAGGCGCTAAGGTAATCCACCACCTGCTTCAGGCCGCCCGGTAGCGCGGGCGACTTGCCCGGCTTCGGAGCGGCGGGCTTACCGGTGCTCGTCGCGCCCGAGCCCGGTGCGGGATCGGCCGCGATGCCCGCGGCCGCGGCCGGGGGCGCAGAGGTCGCCCCGGTGCCCTGGGTACGCGCGATGGCCTTGCTGAACGAGGCGCGCATCTCGGACACGTGCCGGAACAGGTGCTTCTCGTGTGCGGCGTAGTCGAGCAGGGTCCGCGCCAGGTTGACGCTCATGTTTCGGCGGCGTTCGAGCAGGCTCTCGATCTTGGCGAGCTGCGCGGCCACATCCTGCTCCGTGCTGGTGAGCTTGTTGAAGTAATAGACGCTGAGATAGACGTGGAAGACGACGACCGCGGCCGTGAACAGCAGGATGGCATTCCTGCGGCTCAGCCAGCCCTGGTCTTCCGGGAACAGGTCGACCACGCCGTTCCGCCGCATAATGGCCGCCGCCCCCTTGCCGCCGTTGGCGCGCACCAGTCCGTTGCGGCGTACTGCGGGGTCGCCGACCTCGCTTCCGTAGAGCGCCTTGATGATGTTCAGCGTTCTCGAAGGCATCCGTCTTGCTCTGTTTTCGTTCTCGGCACTCCTGCTCCGCACATGGGGAAAGCGTCCCCGCCGCATCGGGAACGCTCGGGTGCGGAACAATGCTATTCAACGAGCGTGCCAAGGCCGGCGGCGGGTTTATGGCCGGAATCCGGGCTAGTTACGGGGGCGGACGGCTCGGAGCGGGAGCGCGACTTGCAGAAGCTCGGGAGTTTTTCCTCCCGCAAGGGAGATTTTCCCGATCCGATCGCGGCACCGTAGGATTCGCGAATCCCTTAGGGGCGGCAAAGGGAGGGGGCAAGCCCCTCCCCTACGGTTTCGTGGCGTCATTCTTACCGTGGGCGGCAGGAACGCAACTTGCATCCGGTCTCGTCGGACGGAGGCCGAGCCGGCATGGATCAGAGCGACTACCAAAAGAACTACACCGACGTTGGTTTCTGGGAGAAGGTCGAAAACGTCGCCAAGATCGCCGGCGAGGAGGTGATCGAGAAGGCGCTCTGGCTCTGGTATGCCATGCGCAAGCCCGAAACCCCGGCCTGGGCCAAGGCCACCATCCTGGGCGCGCTCGGCTACTTCATCAGTCCCATCGACGCCATCCCGGACTTCATCCCCATGATCGGCTACGTGGACGACCTGGGCGTGATGGTGATGGCCCTGGCCACGGTCGCCGCGTTTGTGGACGAAGAGGTCAAGGAGCAAGCCCGCAACACCATGCGCAAGTGGTTCGGGTAGGCGTCATTCATCCCGTAGGGGCGGGCCTTGCGCCTAAAGATCCTACACAATTTTGCTGGTACAAAAC
>CAYVFC010000062.1:0-11205 GCA_964450715.1 uncultured Sandaracinaceae bacterium
GGGCGGGTAACCGCCCCGGCTACTCAAGGTGCAACGCAGCAGCCGGGGCCGTCCCGCCCGAAAGATGGATGAGTTATTTTGTCACGGACCCAAAGACGACAGGAGGCGCTTTTTAAACACCCTCTCAGACACCGACTACCCCCTTGAACGGTTACACATTTTCAGACCGTCTCCGGGGAGAGATCTGTTTTGCGTAGACAGGATCCGGGAAGGTTTTTGCAGACTCCATGCCCACGGGGTCTCCGAGGCTGCCCGACGCCCGGGGGCGGGATAGTGGCACGAAGCGTGCATTTGCTTCCGGTCTGCCGGCGTTCCACGCCGCCAAATCAAAGGGAGAAGAGTCATGTGGAAACCGATCCTTTTCTGGGCATTGATGACGGCCGTATTCCTGCTCCTGGGCTGCGCCAGCGGCTCCGCGGCCCGGCCGTCCAGCGGCAAGATCGTACAGGGGTTCGAGGAGGACTCGGACACGGTGGAAACGGGCGATGCCTCGCCGTCCGACCCGGCCGGAACGAGCCCGGTCGAAACCGACCCGAGCGCCGGCAGCGCCGAGGACGAAGCGGACGAGTACGGCTCCGACGAGGAGGCGGACGAGTACGGCGAAGACCGTAACCAGGACGAGGACGACGACGAGGGCGAGGACGACGACGAGGGCGACGACGAGGAAGAGTTCTGGGAGTAACCCCTCGGCCGTAGCGGCAGCGTAGCCGTCATGCTCCGGCCTTTTCCTCCGTGACCGAGGCTCGCTCTCGGACCGTTTCGGGTCGAGAGCGAGCTGTTCGCGCAGTTTCTGCGCCTGGCGGCTCGCAGGTATTGCGCGTGGGGGGCACATGGATCCCTCGGTACAGGTAGAATCGTTTCCCTTCTCTCGATGCGTGCCGAGCTGCGGTCTGGCTCCCTTTACTCCGGATACTGGATATACTCGGGAGCGTTCGAGGTCCGACGGGCATTAGGGGCTGGAGGTCCGAGCCGCCTGGCGGCGGGTATCCATATCATATGAACTTGAATTCCAAGTTGGTTTTGGCCACCACGCTGGGAATCGCGGTGGTGGTTTTCGCTTTCAGCTTTTCTCGTATACGGCGCGAGAGCGCGGCTTTCCGCAACGACATGCGCCGGGACCACCGAGCGCTGATCAGCGCGCTCGACCTGGCGGTTTCCAGGGTCGCCTCCCGCGGTGAGCTGCGCGACGCGATCGACATACTGGAGCAGGCCAACGCCGAACGCGAAAATGTCAATATCCGCTGGATACCGATTTCGAAGCAAGAGGTTGCCAGGCCTGGCGGACGACCCCTTGCCAGAGAGGTCGTGGAAGAGGTGCAAACAGACGAATCCGGGCCGCGCTTCCTGGTGACGCGGATCGCATACATGCCTGCGGGCAAGGTGCTGGGCTACATCGAGCTCAAGGAATCGCTGGATTACGAGCGCGCGTACATCAAGGTAACCATCATCCGCGCGTTCGTTATGTCGGTAATAATGATGGGGTTGTGCGCGGTCATCATCTATGGTTGCGTCCGCTACTTCGTAAGCGGGCCCATGAAGACGCTGGCGGCCAGGCTGCAACGGATCGGTGACGGTCACCTGGACGAGCGGCTCGAGCTCGGACATCGCGACGAGATTGGGGCTTTTGCCCAGGAGATCAACGCCATGAGCGAGCAGCTGGCCCTGTCGAAGGAACGGGTGGAGAAGGAGACCGGCGCCCGCATCGCCGCGCTGGAGCAATTACGGCACGCCGACCGGCTGAGTACCGTTGGCAAGCTGGCCTCGGGAGTAGCGCACGAGCTGGGTACGCCGCTTAACGTGGTCCTGGCGCGCGCCAAGATGATCGCCGCTGGACAGACGAGCGGAGCCGAGGCCGCGGAAGATGCCCGGATTATCGTGGAACAGACTCGGAGGATGGCTGACATTATTCGCCAGCTGCTGGACTTCGCGCGCAGACGTACGCCAAAGAGGAGCCGGCGAAACCTGCACGCGATGGCGCAGCGGACCATCAGCCTGCTGGGGCCGCTGGCCGCCAAGAACGGTGTCGACCTGCAGCTTTTCGCAGGCGCGGGTCTGGACGCCAACATCGACGAAAGCCAGCTGGAGCAGGTTCTGACTAACCTGGTGGTGAACGCGGTGCAAGCTCAACCCGGCGGAGGAGCGGTACGCGTCCGGATAGAAAAAGCCGACGAGCAAGCCCCTGCGGTTGTCGGTCTGGCGGGAGGGCCGGGGGTCTCGATCGCGGTGGAGGACGACGGGGAAGGGATGCCGGCCGAGGTGCGCGAATGCGTGTTCGAGCCCTTCTTCACCACCAAGGACGTGAGCGAGGGCACCGGGCTCGGCCTCTCGGTCGCCTACGGTATCGTGCGCGAGCACGGCGGCTGGATCGAGGTGCAGAGCGAGCCGGGCCGGGGCAGCCGGTTTATCGTATTCCTTCCGGAGTAAGAGATATGAGCGAAACAGCTGGAAAGGTACTGGTCGTGGACGACGACCGCGCCATGTGCGAGGTGCTGCAGAAGGGGCTCCGATTTCACGGCTTCGAGGTGCACTCGCTCACCGAGCCGGAGCAGGCGGTCGACCGGCTGGGCTCCGAGGACTTCGACGCGCTGGTCACGGACCTAAACATGAAGGAGCTGAGCGGGCTCGATCTCTGCGAGCGAGCGTTGGCGGTTCGGCCGACGCTGCCCGTGATCCTGATCACGGCTTTCGGCAGCATGGAGACGGCCATCGGGGCCATCCGCGCCGGCGCCTACGACTTTCTTACCAAGCCGTTCGAGATCGACGTGGCGGCACTTGCCCTGAAGCGCGCCGTACAGTACCGGCGACTACACGACGACCTGCAACGGCTACAGCAACTGGTGAACCGGTCCCGGGGCGCCGAAGACGAGCTGATTGGAGGCAGTACGGCCATGGAGCGTTTGCGCGACCTCATCGACCGGGTCCGCGACTCCGAGGTGACGGTATTGATCACGGGCGAAAGCGGCACCGGCAAGCAGCTGGTGGCGCGGGCGCTTCACCTGCACGGCCGGCGCGCCTCGGGCCCCTTTGTCGCCGTCAACTGCGCAGCCCTGCCCGAGCCTCTGCTGGAAAGCGAGCTGTTCGGCCATGCGCGCGGAGCGTTCACCGATGCCAAGAGCGCTCGGACCGGGCTTTTCGTGCAGGCCAACCGGGGCACGCTGTTCCTGGACGAGGTTGGCGAGATGCCTTTAGGGATGCAGGCCAAGCTGCTGCGCGCGCTTCAGGACAGAGTGGTGCGGCCGGTGGGAAGCGACCAGGAAACGCCGTTTGATGCGCGTATCATTGCAGCCACCAACCGTGATTTGCTGGAGGCCGTCGAGCAGGGCAGGTTCCGGCAGGACCTCTACTTCCGGCTCAACGTGCTGGAGATAGAGGTGCCTCCACTCCGCTCGCGCGGTAGCGACGCCCTCGCGTTGGCCCAGAGTTTCTTGCAGCGCTCGGCCTCGGTAGCCGGCAAGGCCATCCGGGACATCTCGCCCGACGCCGAGCAGAAGATCCTCGACTACCAGTGGCCGGGGAACGTTCGAGAACTGCAGAACTGCATGGAGCGTGCGGTCGCTCTGGCCAGGTTCGACAGGATAACCGTCGACGACCTACCCGAGCGTATTCGCAACTTCAGCCGCTCCCATGTACTTGTCACAGCCGGACAACCCGAGGAGTTGGTAACCCTGGAGGAGGTAGAAAGGCGTTACATCCGCAGCGTGCTCGAGGCGGTCCACGGCCACCGTACGGCGGCCGCCCGGGTGCTGGGGCTAGATCGCAAGACCCTCTACCGAAAACTCGAACGGTGGGGCATTTCCAAGTAGGGCTTCGGGCGGAGCCGGGGTGCGTTGCGCGCCGCCCCTGAAAACGACGCCCCGTCCCGGGGCACGCGGGACGGGGCGCTCGGAAGGTGGCTTTCCGGTTGCGGCAAATTCGCTTGTCTTTCGCTCCCCCTGGTTCAGCGAAGATCGAATTCGGCTCGCCGATCGCTGGCCCAGCCACCTTCTTCGCTCCCCCTGGAGAACTCCTCCCCAACCGAGCGCACGGTCACCGGCTTCCGGCTCAGGTCCAGAGAGGAGAGGTACTTGGCCGCGGCCCTGGCTCTGCGGTCGCCCAGCGCCAGGTTGTACTCCTCGGTGCCCCGCGGATCGGTCATTCCCGTGACGACGATCGCGCCGGCCCTGTTCCCCTGCAAGCAGGTTGCGTTCTGCTGGAGGACTCGTCGCGCTTCGGCGCTCAGGTCGCTGGAGTCGAAATCGAAATAGACAGAAGACATACCGCAGGTTGCCGGGCTTCCCTCGGAGGCCGAGGCCCGGTTCCGCGCGAGGTCGTCCGGGTTGGCTCTCGAAGCAGCGGCGCCTGTCCGGTCGGCGCCCGCGGTGTTCTTCTGCTGCTTGGTAGTAGAGGCACAGGCGACGGCCAGAAGTGCGGACAGTACGACCGCCGCGACTCCGGTCAGGGATTCCCGCTGGCTACTCGTGGTCAACACGACCTTGAACATTTCTATAGATCCTTTCCGAGAGCGCCCCCCCATGGCCTGTATCCGGCCTTCGCTCTCGAAGCACTTGTTTGCACGGTCCGTGCCAGACCGCTGGTGCCTTCCTCGCCGTTTTTTCAGGCCGAATTCGGTTTCCAGATGCCAAGCGAACGTGGCATTTTGGGCCGCCCGGGGCTTAATGCCCCACCGTCCAGGCGGGAACGTCGGCGCAGATGGGCTCTGGCTCGACGGTCTGACCCGAGGCGTCCTCGAGCTGGAAGGCGAAGCAGGGGGTATAGACCCAGTCTTCCTCGGGAATGATGAGGGACATGTCGAAACCGCTGCCCGCCTCGATCCAGACCCGCTCTCCCGATGTCACCTCGTGCGGGTAGTGGTCGTCGCCCGGATCCGAGTAAAGGTTGGGGGTGTCGTCGGTGAGAAACAGCACGGCCGAGTAGGGGTGCGCGTCCCAGCCCCCCGAAAGCGCGCCGAAGCGGATGCGCGCAAACACCGCCTGCCGCGTGGCGCCGGTGAGCCGGCAGTCGCTGCACTCGCCCGGACCGCATTCGATCAGCTCGGCCTGGTAGGAGAAGTACTCGACCGCCGGCTCGGCCGCCAGGGCCAGGGTCGGCAGCATCGCGTCCGAGGTGGTGAAACTCGCCTGCAGCGCTCGCGGTCCCTGTACCTCCGGGACCACGCCGCCGGCGGAGTCCAGGTACTGCGTATTGTGCGCCTCGATTTCAACCGAGTATTCCGTGCCCGGCTTCAGCGGATCGGTCGGGCGCCAGGCCGCGAAGAAGTCGCCGATCGGCCACTGGGCCATCCTCGGATCGGTCGCGGTGTCGGATCCGCCCACGCCCATGCCGTTCAGCCAGTCCCCCAGCACGCCCTCGACCTCGGCGCCCGAGCCGGCCTCGCGCACGGTCACGCGAATGTGGACGGAAAAGTCGTTGCCGAAGCAGGCGGCCTCGGAGTGCGGCTCGCCCCGTACCATGATGGGCGCGTCGCGCGGCACCCCGGTCTCGCCGTCCGTCGGGGTTAGCTCGCCCAGCGTCCAGAATGCCGCCGGGCTCGGTCCCACCGAGCCGGTCTGCCCGCCCTGCACGATGGCCGGTCCCTTGATGTCGGGATCCAGAGTCTGGTCGGGCTCGTTCGCGCCGGCGCCGCTCACCTCGCAGCCGGTCAGAGGAACTATGAATACCAGCGTTGAAACCGCGACCGCGAGAAAGCACTTCATTTCTGGCTCCTTCTGTGGACTCCCGCTCTCTTTCGGAAACCGGACCTCTCGGCCGGGTTACTTCTATCTATCCAATTGTCGCTCGCGGCGGTTCCGCTGTCTAGCACTCATATGCACATTTCATGGTGCAGAATTGCCCATGAATGTGTAAAATGGTTATATATGGCGCAAACGAGCAGGACCCTGGAATACGAGCGCGTTTCATCGGAGATCATACGCGTTCTTCGCGGCAAGCGGTCCCAGCTGGCCTTCAGCAGGCGTCTGGGTTACCGGTGCAACACGGTCTACACCTGGGAGTCGGGGCGACGCTGGCCTCCGACGCGGGTCCTGTTTCGCGCCGCCGAGCTGGCCCGGCGCGACCCGCGGGAGTGCCTGGAGCGGTTTTTCCGGGTGCAGCCGGCCTGGCTCAGGCGCTGGGAGTGGCGGGAGCCGGGCGCGACGGCGGCGTTTTTACGCGAGCTCAAAGGGTCGGCCCGCATCCGGGAGCTGGCAGCCCGTTCCGGCTTCAGCCGTTTCACCCTGTCACGCTGGCTAAAGGGCAGGGGCGAGCCGGCACTACCGGAGCTGTTGCGCTACGTGGAGGCGACCTCGCTGCGCCTGCTGGATTTCATCGCCGTATTCGTGGACCCGGCCGCTCTGCCCTCGGCGGCCGTCGCCTGGGCCGACCTGCAGGCGCTGCGCCGGCTGGCCTTCGAGCTACCCTGGAGCCACGCGGTGTTGCGTGCCCTGGAGCTGGACGACTACCGCGCGCTTCCCGCCCACCGGCCCGGCTGGATCGCACGCCGGCTGGGGATCAGCCGGAGACAGGAAGAGCAGTGCCTGCAGGTGCTGGCCCGCACCGGACAGGCCGCGCTGAGCGGCAAACACTGGGTCCCCGCGAGGGTGGGCACGGTGGACACGCGGCAGGACGAGGCGACCAACAGGCGGCTGAAGCAATGGTGGGCCGGAGTGGCCGCGCGGAAGCTGAAGGCGGACGCTCCCGGTGTTTTCTCGTACAACCTGTTCACGGTTTCCGCGGCCGATCTGGACCGTATCCAGGAGCTGCACGTCGCCTATTTCAACGCCGTGCGTGGCATCGTGGCCGAGTCCCGATCGGCCGACCACGTGGTGCTGGCCAACCTGCAGCTGTTCAGGTTGGACGGGTGACTGCCCGCGGCGCGACCGGCCCGGCAGCACTCGGCGTCCGGTCCGGTCGCCCGGAACAATAGACAAAAGGGACAGGCGCGCCTAAATAGATCGAATATGGCACCCGTTCACGGAGGCGTGGTGGCGGCTGCCTCGCCCGAGGCGGCCGAGGCGGGCGTCGAGATCATGGAGCAGGGTGGCAACGCGGTCGACGCCGCGGTGGCGGTCTCCCTGGCGCTCGGGGTCACCGAGCCGGCCGGTTCGGGCATCGGCGGGCAGAGCACCTTCATCGTCCATCCCCCCGAGGGCCGGCCCTTCGTGGTCAACGGCACCTCCCGGGCGCCGGCGCGTATCCCGGATGGGATCACCCCGGCCAACCTGGAGGGGCACTGCGCCACCACCATACCGAGCAACCACTAGGGCGTAGAGGACTTCTACTCGGGAGAGATCGCCCGCGAGATCGAACAGGACATGCGCGACCACGGGGGCTGGATCACCCGGGACGATCTGGCCGGCTTCCTCGAGCCGCCCGAGCTTCCGGCGCTTTGCGATACCTATCGGGGTTGGAATGTCCACACGCTGCCCCCGCCCGCCGGCGGCTGGGTCGTGCTCCTGGCCCTCAATATCCTGGAACAGGTCCCCGAGGGGTTGCTGGCCGCGGAAGGCCCCGGCAGGCTGGTATCGCTGGCCGAGACCCTGATGGCCTCGCACCGGCAACGATCCTACAGGCCGATACCCGATCTGATCGACTACCAGCAGCACGTGGCCCGCAGCTCGGGCAAGGACAAGGCCAGGAAAATTGCCCGGAGCCGTTTGCGCGTCGGTAAGGGGGAGACCACGCACTTCTCGCTGGTGGACGCGGAGGGGATGACCGTGGCGGTCACCCAGAGCCTGAACTCCTACTTCGGGGCCAAGGTGGCGAGCCCCGGGCTGGGTTTTCTCTACAACGACTACATGCGGGAGTTCGTGCCCGAGGAACGCAGCCACCCGCATGCACTGGGTGCAAGCGGCATACCGTGCTCGTCCATGAGCGCCAGCATCGTCGCCCGGAACGCGAAGCCCGTCCTGGCCGCGGGAAGCGCCGGCGACGAACGGATCATCTCGGGGGTCATCCAGGTCATCAGCCACTGGATAGACGTGGGCAAGGGGATCGAGGCCGCGGTGGCGGCTTCCCGCATCCACTGCCTGCGCGCGGAGGAGGTGCTGCTGGAGACCCGGCCCGCGGACCTGAAGGCCGTGCTGGGCCTGGAGCAGCGCGGGTATACGGTGCATCAACCGCTCTCCAGCCTGTTCTCGGGGGAGCTCAACCCCTACTTCGGCGGCATCCACGCGGTCGCGCTCGAGGGGGATCGGTGGAAAGGCGCGGCCGACCCGCGCCGGGACGGCGCGGTGGTCTATCTGGGAGGGTGAGGAGCTGTCGGCGTCGCGACCCTCGGCCGGGCCGGGCCGTGGTAAAAAACGCTACATCGAAATGGCGGGCGGAGTAGGGCTGTTATGAAGGCTTTCCCTACGGTGGTACGGGGCTTCGCGTGCTTCAATGGTGGCGCCGGCGCGATCCGCGAGCAGGCCCGGTAATGGCGCCTTTCGGATCGGCGCGAAGACCGATTCCCGGACCCGCGACGGCAGATGGGATTTGCCGTGAGCCTGGCTAGCGAGAGCAACCTGTTGAGCGAGGCCGAGCTCAGGCAACGGTACCCGGAAAAGATAGCTCCGTTGGAAACGGTATTCGGAAACGTCCACCGGGGAGATCGCATCTTCGTCGGAACCGCCTGCGGGGAGCCGCAGTACCTGGTCCGGTCGCTGATCGATTATGTGGAGTCTCACCCCAGGGCCTTTGTCGACGCCGAGGTGTTGCAGGTGTGGACCCTCGGGGTCGCCCCCTACGCCGACGAGAAGTTCCGGAGGAACTTCCGGCAGAACTCCTTCTTCGTCGGGGCCACCACCCGGGAAGCGGTGAACCAGGGGATGGCGGACTACACGCCGGTATTCCTTTCCCAGGTACCGGCCCTGTTCGCCCGCAAGCTTCCCCCCATTGATGTCGCCCTGGTCCAGGTATCGCCTCCCGACCGCAACGGCTACATGTCGCTGGGGGTATCGGTGGACATCACCCGGGCGGCGATCGAGAACGCGCGGCGGGTCATCGCCCAGGTGAACGCCTTCATGCCCCGGGTAAGGGGCGATACCTTCATACACCTGAACGACGTTCACCACCTGGTGCTGCACGACGAGCCTCTGCTGCAATTCGAAGCTACCGCCCCGGGCGAGATCGTCGAGCGCATCGGACGATACGTCTCGCGCATCGTACAGGACGGCGACACTATCCAGGTGGGATACGGCTCGTTGCCCAACGCCATCATGGCAAACCTGCAGGACAGAAAGCACCTGGGAGTGCACACGGAGCTGATCTCGGACGGCATCGTGCAGCTGATGAAGGCCGGGGTGATAGACAACTCGAAGAAGACCCTGCACCGGGGCAAGACCGTGGCCACTTTCTGCATGGGCAAGCCGGGCTGCTATGAGTATATACACGACAACCCCTGCATACGGTTCGCGCCGGTGGACTACACCAACGATCCCCTGGTCATCGCCCGCAACCGTAACATGACGGCCATCAACGCCGCGCTGGAGATGGACCTGACCGGGCAGAGCACCGCCGAATCGATCGGCAACCGGCTCTACTCGGGCATCGGCGGGCAGGCCGACTTCATGCGCGGGGCGGTGCTCGCGACCGGGGGCAAGACCATCCTGACCATCCAGTCCACCGCCCGCAACGACGAGGTATCCCGCATCGTGCCCGCGCTGGCGAGCGGCGCCGCGGTCACGCTGGTGCGCGGCGACGTGCACTACGTGGTATCCGAGTACGGGATCGCGTATCTGCACGGCAAGACCATACGGGAGAGAGCCATGGCCCTCATCGCCATCGCCCACCCCAAGTTCAGACCCTGGCTGATCGAGGAGGCCAAGCGGCTAAACTACATCTATCGGGACCAGGCCTTCGTGCCGGGCAAGCGGGGGGAGTACCGCGAGGACCTGGAGATGTACCGCACCCTGAAGGATGGGCAGCAGATCCTGCTGCGGCCGGTGAAGATATCGGACGAGCCGTTGCTGAAGGATTTCTTTTACGACCTTTCCGACCGCAGCATGTACAGCCGATTCATCTCGCGGCGCACGGACATGCCCCACGAACGCTTGCAGGAGTTCGTGGCGGTCGATCTCAGCCGGGAGATGGTCTGCGTGGCCGTTCTGCAAGAGGATGGCAGGGAGATGGTCGCGGGGCTGGGGCAGTACGGCATCATCGAGACCAGCCGGTACGCCGAGATATCCCTGGTGGTCCGCGATTGCTATCACGACCGCGGCATCGGCAGGCAGATCATAGCCTACCTGGCTCGGATCGCGGCCGGGCAGGGGCTGATGGGGTTCATGGCCGAGGTGCTGCCGGAGAACGCGGCCATGATGCACGTGTTCGAGAGCATGGGGTTCGATATGGACAGGCGCGTCGAGGGCGACGTATACACGCTGAAGATGACGTTCAGGGCCTCGTGACGGTGGAACGATCGTGGAGCACGTAGGGCTGTCCGCCATCGTATCGGTGGGCAACAAGGCGGACCTGGACGAGACCGACCTGCTCGAATACCTGGCGGACCAGGAGCAGACCACGGTCATTCTCATGTACATGGAGGGGGTCACTCACGGCGAGCAGATCATCGAGGCGCTGAAACGGACCACCGACGCCTGCGAGAAGTACGGGGTGGAGTTGCTGGACGACCAAGAGCATCTGACCTCCCTGTACACCGGCGTGGTGCCCGGCTTCGGGTCCACCCGGAACCCGGTCGACCTCACCGGGCCGGTCGGGCCGGACGGATGGTGGCCGGCGGCAACCGCCACGATTCCTGAACCGGACGATTCGCGATCTGTCAGCCGAGCCGATGCCCGAGCCTGTGTCCTCCGGTCCAGGCGTTGTCTGCCAGGGCAATTCCTGGTAGGAAATATTCGACAGGGTGTGAGCGGATGGAGGATGGCTCGTGCAGCCGGGGCTTTTTCGTGTACGGTCTCTACTGAAGTACTTCGGGTCGTTTTTGGTGCTCGCCGCCATCGCTTCGGGGTGCGGCGGCAGGGGCGCCGGCAGCCCGGATGTGCCCGATGCCGCGATCGGCGGCTGCACCACGGATATCGAGTGCAAGGGGGACCGCGTTTGCGAGAACAGCAGGTGCGTGCACGCCATCGGGGAGAGCGGTTCGGGCGGCACGGGTGGAGCGGGCGGCTCGGCAGGCGTTGACGGCGGCATGGACGCCGGGCAGAGCGGCGCCGGAGCAGAGGGGGGTACGGCCGGAGGCAACGCGGGCGAAGGCGGCATGGACGCAGGCGACAGTGGCGGCACGGGCGGGAT
>CAYVFC010000062.1:11305-43853 GCA_964450715.1 uncultured Sandaracinaceae bacterium
GGACGGTGGTTCGAGCGGGACCGGTGGCACCGCGGGTAGCGGCGGTTCTTCGGGCACGGGCGGGATGGACGGTGGTTCGAGCGGGACCGGTGGCACCGCGGGTAGCGGCGGTTCTTCGGGCGCGGGCGGCACGGGCGGGATGGACGCCGGTGGAAGCGGCGGCACGGGCGGCTCGGATGGTGGTTCGAGCGGGACCGGTGGTACCGCGGGTACCGACGGCGCGGCGGGCGACGCCGGTACGATGGACGGCAGCGCGGACGTGGACGGCGGCGATGCCGACGCCGGAGGCATCGTCTTGGTCGAGAACTGCGAGATGCGAAGCACCGAGCCCTGCGCCAGTGTCCTGAGCCCGGACGACGGTACCGTGATCGAGCTCGGGCCCTACGGTGCCCTCATGGAGACGAACCTGGGTTCCGCGTACGCGCTTCCGGTAGACCCCGCGGAGAGCGCGTGCAGTATCTTCGCGGCAACCTTCGGCGAGGACGAAGCGCTGACCGCGGATATGCTCGATCTGGGGGATGTCGATCTGACGCTTTACACAGTGTATGGGCCCGCGATCCCGGCGGGGGGCGAGACCTATCCGATCATCATCTGGGGCAACGGCACCTGTTCTCAGCCCGAGTCCTACGGAGCGCTATTACGCTACGTGGCATCCCATGGATACATCGTGTTTGCCGCCAATTCGCGCTTCGTCAGCAGCAACGACGCCATGACCAACGCGCTCGATTTCGCCGTGGCCGCCAACAGCGATCCGGAGAGCCCCTACTACCAGAAGCTCGACACCACCCGGGTGGGGGCGATGGGCCACTCGCAGGGGGCGGGCGCCACGGTCGCGGTTGCCACCGACGACCGGATCGACGCGGTGATCCTCTTCAACGGCGGCACCTCGTCGACCTCGTCGACCCCCAAACCCCTCTTGGCGGTTTCCGGGGAGACGGACATCGGCGCTCCGACCGCGACCCAATACGCGGCAGCCGTCAACGGCGCGGCGCAGCCCGGCGCTTACCTTTTCTATTACGACGTGCCGCAGACCGGCAACATGAGCGGGCACCTGACCCTGATGATGGAGCCCGAGCGCGTGACCGGGGTTACGCTGGCCTGGTGGGACTACCTGTTGAAAGGGAACGAGACGGCCCGCGATCTGTTCGTGGGCGACACCTGCGGGCTCTGTACCGGTACCGACATCGGCCAGGGCAACGCCGTGTACGGCAGCAACGGAAGCTTGCCCTGAAGCTCGCCCGCTCGCTTCGACGCGACGTCGGGGAAAGGGCAAACCCGTGGAGGTGCTCGCGGCAGGGGGTCCGCCGGCGCGGCCGGAGGGACGTCGGACATCGCCTTTCCTTACGCCATGCAGTAGCGCCGCCTGGTTCGCGCCGTGACGCGGCACCCGATCATGGCCCGCGCCGATGGAACACCGCGATCTTTTCCGACATGCCAATTTTATTGCTCTGCACTGTCGCGGGAATAGAACACCACACTTGAGGCTGGAGGTAGCGGAATTTATACGATGTATTCCGGACGCCGAATTCTCGCCGGTGCTGGAGCAGTCGAGCCGTGTCGCGACACCTGCTCCCTGAGCACTACGAACAGTCTGTACGCGATATTAACCACTTCCCTCGGGCGACGGGCTGCAATCTTCCGCCATCATTGGCTAGCCAGCGCTTCGGCTAGCTGTTGAATCGTGGCGGATTCATCAACCGCCAGACTCAGTCCGCCGTTCGAGTTCCGCGGGAGCCGGAGCGCTGCTTGCTGCGGAAGGTTCGCTCTAAGGGTCCGTGATAAAATAACTCGATCAGATTTCGGAGCGCGACGGCCCCGGCTGCAAGGAGCGACGACGAGAAATATTGGGGATATTTTGCGGAGGAGCAACGCAGCAGCCGGGGCCGTCGCGCCCGAAAGATGGATGAGTTATTTTGTCACGGACCCTAAAAGCAAATAACACGATGTATTCGAGGGCGTCCACGTCCACTGCTCCGCAATTACACTCACGCAATCCCTCTACCAAGACCGATACAAGTCGTTCTGCTCGGTTTTCCGAAACACCCAGCTCGGGAATTCGTCGAGCCAGTGCCGCGCATGGTCCCGCACGCAGCGAGATCTCTTTGCCGAGTGGCGGGCCGCTCTCCAGCCGGTTTTGCGGGGAGTTCAGCCCGGGTGCGGTCCAAAAAAGGGGCCAAACGCCGTAACCGATCGAAATCATAGAAGATTACGGGAACGGTAAAACGAATAATATTTCGGGATACGAGCGACAAAAGAACGGCGATTTCCGCGGAATTATGCATATTTTCGACCGATATTGGCCCCTTTTAGGGATCGCGCCCGTTCAGCCCCTACTTCGGCGGCAACCACGCGGTCGCGCTCGAGGGGGCTCGGTGGAAGGGAGCGGCCGATCCGCGCCGGGACGGTGCGGTGGTCTACCTGGGAGGGTGAGGCGCGCCGGGGGGGGCGGTTGTCGCGCCGTACCGTGGCACCGGCAGGCTCGAAAAAGGGCGGACTGGCCATGGCAAAAACCGCTACGATGAAATGGCGGGCGGGGAGGGTTTGCTTTGGCCGGTTTCCCTACGGCGGCGCCGGGCTTGGCGTGCTTCCATGGTAGCGATGCCGCGATCCTGGAGCGGGTCCGGTCCTGGCGCCTTTCGGGCCGGCGCAGATGCCGACCCGCGAAGCCGCGGCGGCAAGGGCCTCGTGACGGTGGAACGATGAACGACAGAGGAAAGCTGGGGCCGATCCGGTACTTTTTCGAGCCCAGGTCGGTGGCCGTGCTCGGCGCGTCGCGCGACCCGGGCAAGGTGGGCGCCAAGCTCACCTCGAACATCCTCTCCGGCGGCTACGGCGGGAAGGTGTACCTGGTCAATCCCCGCGGCGGCGAGATCTCCGGGTTGCCGGTCTACCCGAGCCTGACCGATATCGACGGCGAGCCGGATCTGGCCTGCATCGCGGTGCCGGCCAGGAACGTGTTCGACGCGGTACGTTCCTGCTCGGCCAGGGGGGTCAAGTTCGTGGTCATCATCAGCTCGGGTTTCGCCGAGGTCGGCAACCGCGAGCAGGAGCGAGACATGGTTGATTTCGCGCGTGCACACGGCATGCGCATTCTCGGCCCCAACGTCTTCGGGCTCTACTCGGCCGCCGTATCACTGAACGCGACCTTCGGCCCGCCCGAGGTGATGCCGGGCGGTGTGGGCATCATCACCCAGAGCGGCGCGCTGGGCATCGCCATGATCGGCAAGACCGCCGTGGAGCACGTGGGGCTGTCCGCCATCGTATCGGTGGGCAACAAGGCGGACCTGGACGAGACCGACCTGCTCGACTACCTGGCCGGCCAGGAGCAGACCACCGTCATCCTCATGTACATGGAAGGAGTCACCCACGGCGAGCAGATCATCGAGGCGCTGAAACGGACTACCCGGGTCAAGCCGGTCATCGTCATCAAGTCGGGCCGTTCCCGCCGCGGAGCGGTCGCCGCCGCCTCGCATACCGGTTCCATGGCGGGCGCCGACGAGGTCTTCAGCAAGGTGATGGAGCAGTGCGGGGTGCTGCGGGCGGAGAACATCCTGGATGCCTTCAACTGGTGCAAGTTCCTCTGCGCCGGACATTCCCCCGGGGGCAGGCAGACCGTGATCGTCACCAACGGCGGCGGGGTCGGCGTGCTGGCCACCGACGCCTGCGAGAAGTACGGGGTGGAGTTGCTGGACGACCAGGAGCATCTGACCTCCCTGTACACCGGCGTGGTGCCCGGCTTCGGGTCCACCCGGAACCCGGTCGATCTCACCGGGCAGGCCGGGCCGGCCGAGTACGACGGCGCCCTGGGGGCATCGTTGCAGGACGAGCACATCCAATCCGTGATCGGTCTGTACTGCGAGACCGCGCTCTTCAACGCGGAGAGCCTGGAGGATATGATCCGCCGCAGTAGCCGGCAGTACCGCGAGCAGGGCAAGCCTCTGGTCTTTTCCATCTTCGGCGGAGAGGAGGTGGAGCGCTGCCTGGAGACCCTGCGCCGGGAAAACCTGCCCGTCTACGCCGACGTCTACCAGGCGGTATCCTGCCTGGGGGCCATGTACCGGCACCATGCCCATCTGCAGCGAGACCTGGAGACGGTCGACGAGGCGGAGATGGACATCGGGGAGATCGAGCGCGTGACCGGAGCCGCCCTGGCGGACGGTCGCAAGTTCCTCTACGCGCACGAGGGTTATCGCGTCATGCAGATCGCGGGGGTGGCGGCGCCGGAAAGCCACCTGGCGCGTACGATGGACGAGGCGGTGGCGGCGGCCGACGTTATCGGCTACCCGGTGGCGATGAAGATCGTGTCCAGGGATATCAGCCACAAGAGCGACGCGGGAGGCATCGCGCTGGGCCTGGATTGCGGAAGCGAGGTCATCGACGCCTACCAGGCCATCATGGCCAGTTGTCGGGCCTACCGGCCCGATGCCGCGCTGGAGGGGGTGGAGGTGGCGCAGATGGTGCAGAAGGGGGCCGAGATCATCGTGGGGGCCCGGCGCGACCCCTTCTTCGGTCCCATCGTGCTCTTCGGCATGGGCGGGATCTACGTGGAAGTCATGAAGGACGTGACCATGCGGGCCGTGCCCGTGAACCGGGAGCAGGTGACGGAAATGATCAAAGAGATCCGGGGATACCCGCTTCTGCTCGGCGTGCGCGGGGAGGCGAAGAAAGATATCCCGGAGATATCCCGGTATATCATCAAGCTGGCCACCATCATCAGAAGGTGCAGGCACATCACCGATATCGAATTGAATCCCGTCATGGTCTACGAGCAGGGCAAGGGGGCAAGGGCGGTCGACGTGCGAATACTGGTAGAAGCTCGAAAAGAGGGTGAGGCGTATGGATAAGGTCATCGTGGCATCGGTTCGGCCGGGCGCCGGCAAGACGAGCGTCATCGCCGGTCTGGCCCGGGTCCGCAGGGGCGGGTTCGCCTACCTGAAACCCTTCGGCGACAGGCTCATCTACGAGAAGAAACGGCTATGGGACTACGACTCGTCGGTCCTGGCCAAGCTATTCCGGCTGAGACAGGAGCCCGAGGACATGTCCATGGGTTTTCACCACTCCAAGCTGCGCTATGCCTACGACGCCGACACCACCCGGGAGCGGCTTCAGGAGAAGGCCGCCACCGCGGCCGGCGGGGGTCGGATGCTCTTCGTGGAGGCCGGGGCCGACCTGGCCCGCGGCTCGGCAGTGCACCTCGATGCGATCTCGCTTGCGGGTATGCTGGAAGCGCCCCTGCTCGTCGTGCTGAGCGGGGACGAGGACCAGGTGCTCGATGACGCGGTATTCCTGCAGCGTTCGCTGCAGGGGCTCGAGGTCGACTGCGCGGGCGTCGTCGTGAACAAGGTGCAGAGCCGGGCCGAGTTCGAGCAGGCGTATCTCGATTCGATTCGCAGGACCGGCCTGCGGGTGCTGGGCGTGATCCCCCGTCAACCGGAGCTGGACTACTACACGCTATCCGCCTTGCGAGAGAACCTGCTGGCCCGCGTGGTCACCGGCGACACCCTGCTCGACCGGGTGGTGCGCAACGTGTTCGTCGGCGCCATGACGGCGGAGACCGCCATGAAGACCGCGGAATTCAAGCGCCCCGATCTGCTGCTCATCGCCAACGGAGCCCGCAGCGACATCATTCTGGCGGGCATCGAGCAGAGGGCGGCGGGCATCGTTCTCACCGGCGGGACGCTGCCTCCGGCCAACATCATCGGCCTTTCGGCCGACGGCCGGGTACCCCTGCTTTCCGTGGCCACGGACACCTACCGGACGGCGAGGATGGTGGAAGCGATCGAGCCCCTGTTGCACCTCGAAGATCCCAGGAAGCTCGATATCCTGGAGAAGCTGGTGCGAGAAAACGTTGAGACGGAAGAGGTTTTCGGGTAGACCGTTTCGGTTTCTTCCCGGTGAAACGCCATGCTGGAACTCGTGAAATCCTCGGCCCTGCTCCTGGTGCTGCTCAACCCGTTCCTGATCATCATTTACCTCATCGACCTGGTGCAAAGTCTGAAATTCGGGCAGTTCAGCAGCGTGCTGATCCGGGCCGGGTGGATAGCTGCCGCCGTCTTCTGCTGCTTCGCGGTGCTGGGAGACGCGATGTTCTCCAACGTGATGCAGGTGGAGTTCGCCTCCTTTCAGATCTTCGGCGGGCTGGTTTTTCTTCTCATCGGTTTTCAGTTCGTTTTCCGCGGTCCCGGGGCGATCGAGATTCTCCGGGGCGAGCCGAAGCACCTCGCCGGCGCCATTGCCATGCCCATACTCATCGGCCCCGGGACGATCGGAGCCAGCATCATCATAGGCAAGAAGCACGACTCACTCACAGCCTGCGCGGCCGTGCTGGCAGCCACCATCGCCACTGTTCTGGTCATGTTGCTTCTCAAGTGGGTTCACGACCTCGTCCGTCCCCGCTGGGAGCCGTTGATCCAAAGGTATATCGAGATCACCGGACGGATCACCGCGCTGTTCGTCGGCACTGTTTCGGTCGAGATGATCATGCAGGGCGTTCGAGCCTGGTCGACCAAGTTCTGAACGACGCTCCGCGTCGCGTTTGCCTTCAAGCGCCTCCGCTTGACGCCTTGCGCCTGGTGTAGATGATTCAAGATTAGAGGTGGCACGACCATGAAAGCCTCGCAAGAACCTCCCGGAAGAAACAGGCGCAAGAGGGTCCGGAAGCCTGCCAAGGTCACCATCCGGGAGATGGAGCTGGATGACCTGGCTCCGGTCTTTCACCTGGGCGAGCACCTGTTCACGGCCAGGGAAGTGCCCAATCTCTACCGGACCTGGGACGAGTACGACCTGGTCGAGCTGTTCCAGAGCGATTCCGAGCTGTGCCTGGTGGCGATGGCGCGAAAGAAGGTGGTCGGTTTCGCCCTGGGGACCACCATGGAGAAGGAGCGCTCCGCCTGGAAGTACGGCTACCTGGCCTGGCTGGGGGTCGCTCCCGAATTCCAGGGAGAAGGCGTGGGCGCCAGGATGGTGGCGATGCTCAGGGAGCGGATGACGCGGCTGGGGGCGCGGATCATGATGGTCGACACCGAGGCCGACAACGAAGAGGCCGTCCGGTTCTTTCGCAAGCTGGGCTTCGCCAAACCCCAGAAGCATATCTATCTGAGTCTCAACCTCTCGGGTCAGCGGAACGGCGTGGGCAACGGCGGCGGTCGAAAGACATGAAACGGGCGGGTACGGACGCGAACGGCCTTGCCGTCAACCGCGCCAGGCTCCGCAAGCTTTTCCGTAACCTGCTCGACATCTACAGCCCGTCCGGGAAAGAAGAGCAGGTCGTCGATTACCTTCATCGCTACCTGAAGCGGCACGGATTGCCGGTGATCCGGCAAGCGGTCGACGAAAACCGCGATAACCTGGTCGTATCGTTCGCGGATGGAGCGCCGGAGCTGGCGTTCATCGGCCACCTGGACACGGTCACCGCATACGAGCTGCAAGAGTTCGGATACCGGGAACAGGGTGATTGCATAAAGGGGCTCGGAGCGGCGGACATGAAGGGCAGCTGCGCTGCAATGGTCGAGGCGTTCGTCTCTCTCCAGGAGCGGGGGATTCCCGCGACCTCCCTGCTACTCGGCCTGGTGGTCGGAGAAGAGGAGAACGGGGACGGTTCGGCAAAGCTGATCGAAGCCTTCCGCTTCCCCTGGGCCGTGATCGGGGAACCGACCGAGCTGGCGCCCTGCCTGAGTCACTACGGGTACATCGAGTTGCAGCTTCACACGCGGGGCCGACGCCTGCACGCGTCGCAGGTGAAACGGCGGCGGACCGCGGTGGGCAGGATGCTGCGCATCCTGCTGCGCCTTTCCCGCTACCTGGAAAAGGAGCGTGGCGAGCTGGTGTACAATATACGCGATCTGTTCAGCTCCGGCGGGGGATTCGTGGTTCCCGACGGTTGCGAGGCGCGGGTCGATGTGCACGTCCCGCCGGCCGCGGACATCGATAGCATCTGCACCGAGATCGAAAGCGCGGTGGTCGAGGAAGGCGAGGGCGACTCCGGGATCGAGGTGGAGATCCGTTTTCTGACCAGGGAAGCCGGGTACGAGGTTCCGTCGGAGGCAAGGGTGGTAGAGGCGCTGAAGGCTTCCTTTCGAGAGGGCGGCCGCGATTGGACCCCATCGGTCTTTCCCAGCCATTCCGACGCCAACCAGTTTTACCGGGCCGGGATCATGCCGGTGATCGTAGGTTGCGGTCGGTTGCAGGATGCGCACGCGCCCGGGGAGGCGGTGCGCTTCTCCGAAGTGGCGGAAACGGCCGAGCTGTATCTACGCCTGGCCGCGAGGGTCGCCTCGGACGCGGGCTCGCTTTCGCGCGGGAGCGATCGGGGGGATCGGTCGACGGAGCGCGACGGGGCGCATTGACTGCGCTCGGTATCGGTCAGATGAACTCCCCGAAGCGTATCACCGAGAATGCGGCGCACTGATCGCTGCGATGGTCGACCATCGACGGCGCCTTCTGGGCGGTCATGATCGGGGTGAGCGAGAGCTACTTCGGGGCCTTCGCCGTGGACCTCGGCTACGACGACGGCGCCATCGCGCTTTTGACCACGATCCCCATCCTGGTGGGCATGGCCAGCCAGCTGGCCAGCTCCTGGCTCGTCCGGAGGGCGGGAGGAAGAAGGCGGCTGTCGGTGGCGGGCGCGGTGATACAGGCCTCGAGCCAGGTCGCGCTGCTTACCATCGCCTGGACTCAGGACCGGGGCTTCTGGCTCTTTCTGGCCGCCAAGACGGTCTTCTGGATCTCCGGCTCAGCGATCGCGCCGGCCTGGAACTCCTGGATGGCGACCCTGACCGAAGGGGTAGACCGCGAACGATACTTCGCCCGTCGATCGGCCCTGGCCCACGCGGCCCTTCTGATCGCCTTCATCGCCGCCGGCGTCTGGCTCGACCTGGGCGAGGATGCCGGGTGCAAGATGACGATCTATGCACTGCTGTTCGCGCTCGCCTTTGCGGCTCGCAGCCTGAGCGCGTTCAGCATCTGGCGGATGCAGGAACCGCTCCCGCTCGGCGCCGCGGGTGCTTCCGCCCCATCGCGCATCCGGGAATCGATCCGGCTCGGCCGCTGGCGGATCGCGTTGTTCATCGGTGTATTCATGTTCGGCGTCCATATCGCTACTCCCTTTTTCACGCCCTACATGTTGCGCGACCTGAAGATGAGCATGCTGCAGTTCGCCCTGCTCACGGTGTCTCCATCTTCGCCAAGGCGGTGAGCTTTCCGCTCTGGGGAAGGCTGAGCGCGCGGTTCGGCATGCAGACCATCTTCGCGGCCAGCGCGCTCGTGACCGCGACGTTGCCCTTGCTCTGGACGCTCTCCGCCTCGCCCTGGTGGCTCGCCCAGATCGAGCTGCTCGGCGGATGCGCCTGGGCCGGCTTCGAGTACGCCAGCCTGCAACTGCTGATCCGCGACGCTCCGCGCGAGGCCGACGTCGAGTTCTTCTCGCTGGCCGGAACCCTGAGCGGGGCCTTGCAGCTGGCGGGAAGCCTGCTCGGAAGCTGGCTGCTGGTCCGCTCCGGCTCCGACTACCACCAGGCCTTCCTGGCCTCTTCCTGCGCGCGGGGGCTCGCGCTGGTGATCATCCTGCCGCTTCTGGCGCGGCTGGCGCTGCAGGGCCCGACCCGCCCTATCTTCACCCGCATCCTCTCGGTGCGTCAGGGGGCGGGTGCGATGCTGCGACTGGTCGGCGTGGGCGACAGAGAGGGCAAGCGGGCGGAAGGGGAAGGGGCCCGACCCGCGGCGAAAAAGCGGTGAAGCCCGCTCGATCCCGTTCCCTGGTCGGGTAAATAGGCCGACCGAGAAAGCGGGAGGGCGAGACTGCCGGAGATCCTCCTGCCCGAACGCGTCGTTCGCAGATTCGGAGAGGAGGTCGAAACGAAGCGACGATCATCTCTTGCCCGGCGCTCCGGGGAGCCGGCCGCGGGCGGCGACGGGATCGGAACCCTGTGCGTTTCGGTCGTCGAATTCTGTCCCACGCCCGACGACCTTCCGCCGTCAACCGTGGTCGAAGCGGTGCCGATCGAAGACGCGGATCTGAGCGCGACCGGTGCGAGCGTTCCTTTCAGCCTGGAGATCGACCCTGTCGATCTTCCTTCGGGCAGCTACTCGCTCTTCGGCGTTCTGTGCGAAAGCGGCGGCGATTGCAGCGGCGACCCGGCGACCGGCGACCTGGTTTCCGCCATGTTGCTGGGCGGTGCGTCGTGTCCGGAGTTCACGGTTTCCGGACCGGCCGAGGTGGCCGACTTGGAGCTTTATCTGAATATCGCCGTCATGTGAGAGAAGGTGGCCGGCCGTGTCTGGTAACGGGGCTCGAGTACTGCGGCGCCCGAGGTGTCGAACACGATCGGGTCCGATGGGGTCACGGTCCGGGAGGCGAAGCCGACGGCCTCCGACCCGAAGAGAAAGGCGACGCCGGCTTCTCGACTGGAGGGTGCGATGTTCGGTCGATGCATTTATGTGGTCCATCTGTTCGCTCTCATGGCCGCGTTCAACGTCGATTGCGGCGACACCGGTACGGATCCCGCGCCCGACGGTGTCGACAGCGGCACCGGCCCGGACGTTGTCGACGGCGGCGCGGGCCCGGACGCGGGCGACAGCGGCGCCGGCCCGGACGGGGGTATTCCGCAGGTCCCCGAGCTGAAACCGGTCAGCAGGGAGGTCGCCGTTCGGCTGGGCGGTTACGCGCGTCGGCTCATGGTGCGGGCCGTCGACCACGAGCCCTGCCCGGTGGCCTGGGCCTTTGTGAACTGGAACTGCCAGGAGCGGGCGCTGGCGCTGCAATGGGCGATTGCCACCGCCGACCCATCCCTGGCCGGAGACCCGCCGACCATGGACGAGGAGGAGTTGACACAAGAGCGGATCCAGCAGGTGGCGGATAACCCGAGCTTTGATGTCGGGTGCATCAACCTGACGGGTCCCATGGTCGCCGAGCAGTTCTTCGTCCATCCGGTGGAACTCGGTGGTCAGTGGTTTCGAGCTTCCCCCCGAGCCGGAACGGCTGTGCGGCTACACCATCACCCCCATGTTCAAGACGACCTGGGAACAGCCCATCCAGTTCGAGCAGGTAGCCTGGACGCCGTCGGTGATGGAGGCTCAGACCGACGGGTTCTTCAATACCCTGACCGAGCCTAGACACGGGTACGAGCTGGACTTGCAGAGATCCGACCTCCCGTTCTTCACTTCCCGCTACGAGGGCAAGCCTTTCATGCAGACCTGTGAGTGGGAACCGACCTATTTCTTCTGCGCGAAGGGTTTGTAGGCCGCGATTGCGGCAGGCGAACCCATTATCAGGTTGCTCGAGCGCCGAACGGGTCGCAAACGCCATGAATTCGCGCCGCGCTCAGTACACCGGCTGTTTGGTGGTGATCTGCCGTTCGTCCTTCTTGCCGACGTTCGCCGCCATGCAGCGCCACGCACTCTCGATCACGGCCGCGGCGCAGGCGATGTGAACGGTTCCGGTATTGATCACGATATCGTAGTGAAGCGGATCGGTCACGTCCTTGTTGAACAGCTGTTTGATGAACTTCTTTCGCTCGTGGTCGTTCTTCTCGATGGTCTCGGCCGCCTTCTTCTCGTCGCAGTCGATTCGTTTCATCACCCGCGCGATGCGCTGCTCCAGGGGGGCGATGACCCGGACCTTGATCTTGGGCCTTTCGGTCTTGACGAAGCAGGCGCCGCGTCCCAGGATGACGACCGAGCCGATCTCGGCCAGGGAGCGAACCGCTACCAGCAGGTGCTTGTAGTAGTCGGTCTCATCGAAATCCCATTTTTTGATCATAGCGTCGATCCACCTGTCCTGCTGGGACCGGGTGCGTTCGTCGAGCGCTCGCATGAGCTCGTCGCACACCTTCGACCGCTTCGCTATCTCGTTTACCATCCGGTATCCGATGAACTCGCACTCCAGTCGCGAGGCTACCTCGGCGGCCATTTCGGCTCCTCCGCTGCCCAGCTCGCGGGAAACCGTCACCACGGGGCGTGGAGCGGCGGAGGCGGCGGCTCGTTCCGCAGCGGCTTTTCTCTCCGCGTTCCAGCGCAAGATCTGGCTGTTGACAATCGCTACGGGGTCTCGGGACATTTTCCTTCTCCTGAACGGGAACCGACGGTTGGGGCACGCCGATGCGGCGGCTTCGTCGTTTCGCCTCTAGGATAGAAGCAACGGCGCCGCACCCGGTACCGTTGGTTTTCCGAAAAAGCCGGCGGGCTATCCCCCGATCCGTTATCGCAATATTTGCCACCCGGCGGCGTTGCCGGCCGCCGCGGTCCGGGCCGCCGGCGTGCCCGCACCGAGCTTCCGGGCCCTCGGCCGGGAGACGCCGGACGCGATGGTAATTTCCATTAGCCGATGTTGGCGCGGTTTCCGATACATCGGTCAAGGTAGCGGCGTTATATTTTGAGGGTCAGAGGATTGAAGATGAAAAAGGTGACCCTGGAGAAAATGACGGTCCTGGTCGAGCTCATCGGCTTCGCCATGGTGGTCGCCCTGATCTGGATCGACGAGATACTCGATCTCCCGCACCGTCTTCTCGGCGCGGAAAAACACCGTTGAACTGGCCGGAGTGCCTGATCGAGACCGCCGTGGTGGCCGTGGTGGCCATTTTCATCGCGATTCTCACCCGGCAGGTTCTCAGGAGGGTGAAGTACCTACAGGGGCTGCTGCCCATCTGTTCCTTTTGCAAGAAGATCCGCGTGGGCGACGAGTGGGTGCCGGTCGAGAGGTACGTCGCCGATCGATCCGACGCGGACTTCTCCCACGGCCTGTGCCCGGAATGCCTTAGAGAGCGCTACGGCCCGGTCCTGGCCAAGAGGAGGCTGGCGCTGCTGCGAAATACCGGCCGCCCCTCGTAGCAGCGCTTGCCGGGATCCGAGAATGGGCGGCAGCGCGCCGGGCGGGGACGGAAAGCGGCGTCGAGGAGCCCGGAAGAAAGCGAGGAGGATGAGATGAAAACGACCGAACAGCGAACCGCGGAGGAGCTGCAGAAAGGACACCACGGGGCCGAGGAATACTGGCCGTGGCCGAGGGAAACCGCCGCCTACGCCAGGCTGGAAAACTACATCGCGCTGTCGAGAACCGGCGAAAAGGTGGAGGGCGCCGTCGAGCTGAGCAGACGATCCATCCGCATGAGCATCGAGTCGAACGGCGACCTCGGTCCGGGGATGGAGACGACGGCGTACCTCTTGCTCGGGACCTATCGCTTCAGGGTCGGCGGCAAGGTCCGCGAGGTGTCGAAGGTCTACGCCTTCGGTCCAGACAACCAGCATACCGGGCAGGGAGACCAAGCCCGGAAGGTGGCGAACGAACGGCTGGCGATGGATTACGCACGACTTCGCGAAGGCAGTATCCGGATCGAAGAGAAGTATTTCATGTGAGGTGTGGTTTTACCGCGCCGCTCCCCGGATGCGACCGGGTAAGGAGCGTCCGCGCCGGCCCCTCCGTTCAGACCGATTTCCTGGCCGCGGCCCGGGACGCGGGGCGCAGGACCAGCACCGGGCAGGGGGCCTTGCGCACCACCTCTTCGGCCACGCTGCCCCGGAAGGCGCGGGAAAGTCCGGACCGTCGGTGGCTGGCCAGGACGATCAGGTCGACCGACTCCTGCCGGGCGTAGCGACAAATCGTTTCTGCCGGAAACCTGCTGACGACGATCTCGATGTTGACCTTCTCCACGCGCTCGAGCTCGCTTTCCCGCATTCGTCGCAAACGCCGCCGCAGCCTCTCGGCGATATCCGCCGGCAACCCGTTCTGCCGAGGCGTGATATCGGAGGTCCCCGAGCTGACCAGGTCCGACGGGTCGTAGATGTAGAGCAGGGTGATCTCGGTCGTCGTGAAGGCGATCTCTTTCGCGGTGCGGACGGACGTCAGGGATGTGTCCGTGAAGTCCACCGGTATCATCACGTGCTGGTTTATGGGCATGTCGGACTGACCTTCCGGCATCGTATCTGGCCACCGCGCTTATCCCGCCCGCCGGTCGCGACCGACGCCGGCGGCGGTGCGGAGTCCGAAACCATTCGTATCTTATCCGCCAACGCTGCTGTCGCGGCATCGGATCAAATCTCAAGATGGAATCGGCGAAGCCACGTTTCGCCGGTAGCGGTTTTTGTTACCGACCACACCGGTTGAGACCGGTTGCTTCGGGAATGAATCTGGAGGATATATCGGGCGATCCCGGTGCGAGAAGACGCGCCGTCGAACAAGGAGATCTATATGCTAGATACTTCAAAGACACTCTGGCCGGCTCGAATTTTCGGCGTTTTCTCTCTGTTCATAGCGGCCTGCGGGGGGGCTGCGCCGGCGCCGGAAGCAACGGCGGCTCGGACGGAGACCCCGTCCGGCGCGGCCGAGACGGCTCCGGTCACGTCGGGGGAGGCGACGGCCGAACCCCCCTCCGTACCCGAGGCCGGTTCCCCGGTCGCGCCCGGAGGGAAGAAGCCGGCCCGAAAGCTGGCCCTGGCATCGAGCGATGACGAGGACGAGGCGTCCGCGCCCATGACCGCGGCCGAGCTCGAGCAGGCCAGGAAGGGGGCCCTGAAGGAGCTGAAGGCGGCCAGGAAAGCCGCCGAGAAGGCGGAGGCGGCGGCTGTCGCCGGCGAGAAGAAGGTGGAAGCGGCGCAGAAGAAGTTCGAGAGGGCCGAGGAGGCCTCGCAGAAGGCGGCGGAGAAGGAAGCCGCGGCCGGGAACGTATTGCAGGAAGCGGAAGAAGAGCTCGAGGCGGCGCGATCCGAGCTGGAGGAGGCTGGCGCCAAGCCCGGGAGCAAGGCGGCGAAGGCCGGCCAGGCAGCGGTCAAGGCGGCGGAGAAGAAGGTCGCTCTGGCCGGCAAGAAAGCGAAAACGGCGGCGGCGACTGCCGGCAAGGCCAAGGAAGCCGAGGAAGCCGCGCGCAAGGCGGCCGACGCGGCCACGACCGAGGAAGAGGCGGCGCGGGAGAGGCAGGAAGAGGCGGAGAACGCCTTGCAGGACGCCGAGAGGAAGAAGGAAGCGCTGGAGCGGCGCCAGTCTGCGGAAGGCTAGCGGTCAACCGCGGCTCTCGCCCTTGCAGCGGTATCGCCGCGGAAGGTCCGTACCGCTTCTGCCCAATTCGAGCCGGGTGGTGGCGCGGAGCCGCTTTCCGGCCTCCGCGCTGAGGGCCCGGCCGATCCTTTGACCGTGGTCGGATGCGCGATCCATGGTCGAGATCGTAGCAAAAGCCGCTACGTCCAGAGGCGCAATCCAGTGACGCGGGTTTCACTCGATACACGATAGATGCATTTGGCCGAAACAGGCCACCCTCATATCCTCGAGACCGCTGTAAAGCTTTCTGGGAAGGAGGGATTCTCATTAGTCGAAAAGACGCGATTCAGGCGACCAACGGCCTGGCGGAGCTTTCGAAAGAGGCGCTGACCACAAATAAGCGTGCGCGCTAACACGGGGCTTTTCCCGTTGCGGGCGGGTTACAAAAGACAGGTACGACCGCTTACTGAATAACATGGACAAGGAAAGGGGAACCATGGGTAAAAAACCAGTAGAAGGAAACGTGGCAACCGCGACGGGAAATCCGGCCGCGGCCGGAAAGAGCTCGAAACGAAAGAACAGTGGAAAGACGCGGAAGAAGAGCTCCGGAGAGAAGTCGGACGTAGGAGCTGGACCGTCCTACGAGAAGATCGCCGCCAGCGCCTATGATATATGGGAGCGGAAGGGACGGCCCGAGGGCCAGGAGGAATCTCACTGGCTCGAGGCGGAGCGGCTGCTGCGCGACGCAGACTCCTGACTCACCCGGTAGACAAGGAATCCGGACGGATCAGCCCAGGTCGATCAGCTCGCGGCGGATGGCGAAGCGGGTCATGTCGGAGTTGTTGCGCAGGTTGAGCTTTTCCAGGATGCGGCTGCGGTAGGTCTCCACGGTGCTTATGCTGAGCGATAGCTCGGAAGCGACCTCGCGAGTAGTAGCTCCTTTGGCCAGCCGTAGAAGAACCTGCATCTCGCGGTCGGATAGCGCGGACTCGGGAAGGGATTCGTCGGGGCTGCCCACGCGGGTGACCATTTTTTTCATTATGGTGGGGCTGACGTAAACCCCGTTGTTGAGAACCTTGCGAATCGCGATCAACAACTCATCGGTCGAGGCCGCCTTGACCAGAAAGCCTCTGGCTCCCGCCTGGATGAGACGGGTGGCGTACTCCTCGTTCGCGTACATGGTGAGGATTAATACCTTTATCTTCGGATCGAGCGCGACGATTCGCCGAGTGGTCTCCAGACCGTCGATGTCGGGCAGCCCGTAGTCGAGAAGCACCAGATCAGGTCGATTTTCGCTGCAGGATTGTACCGCGTCGGCTCCGGTGCCGACCTGCCCCGTTACTTCCAGATCGGGTTCCGCGTCTATCAGCCGGCAAAGGCCGCTGCGTACCAGCGCATGATCATCGACTACCAGGATTGTTGCCATGTGGAGTCTCTGCGACGGGTCCTAGACGGTCGAGTCCGGTTCCGAATGAAACCAGAGACAGTCAATAACAGCGCCGGAACGAACGCGCCTCCGGACGGCCCGACTCGGGAGGTGAATCTACCGTACCATCGCCAGACGTAGTGCGCTGTCGACTCGGCAACGAAGGGCGCCTGGCAAATACCACCGTTGGGAACTGGCGGTTATTACTACACGAGGTCTTCAGTCCATCTCGATGAGGCCTCGCCTTATGGCAAAGCGCGTCAAATCGGAGTTGTTGCGCAGGTCGAGCTTTTCCAGGATTCGGCTGCGATAGGTCTCCACCGTGCTCACGCTCAGATGCAGAAACGAGGCGACCTCGCGCGTGGTCGCTCCCCTGGCCAGGCGCAGCAACACCTGCATCTCGCGGTCGGATAGCGACGACTCGGGAGCGTCCTTTGGTAGCTGTCCCACCCGCGTGATCATCTTTTCCATTATGGAAGAGCTGACATAGATGCCCCTGTCGGCGACCTTGCGTACGGCGGCCAGCAGCTCGTCGGTCGAGGCGGCCTTGATCAGAAAGCCGTTCGCTCCGGCCTGGATAAGTCGCGTGGCGTACTCCTCGCTGGCGTGCATGGTGAGGATCAGGATCCGGATTCCCGCACCCAGATCCGCGATCTGCCGGGTCGTCTCCAGCCCGTCCAGGTCGGGCAGGCCGTAGTCCAGCAGAACCAGGTTGGGTTTCGTCTCCTTGCAGAGCTTGACCGCCTCGTGTCCCGAGCCGGTCCGGCCCACGACCTGCATGTCGTTCTCTCCGTCGATCAGGCGGCAGAGCCCGTCGCGGACCAGGGTGTGATCATCAACTACCAGTATCCGAATCATCTTGCTTTCCTCTGTTCTGGCCCTCCAGCGGAACGCTGAACACGACCTGTGTTCCCTGGAACGGCTCGGATCGAATGTCGATGGCGCCGTCTACCAGCAACGCCCGTTCACGCATACCCGCGATGCCGAATCCGGTTATCGAGGCGGCGTCGTTGGCGTCGAAACCGCGCCCGTCGTCGTAGACGGAAAGGCGTAACGCCTTTCCGTTCCGTTCCAGCGAGACGCTGACCTCCTTCGCGCTTGCGTGGCGGTTGACGTTGTTGAGCGACTCCTGCAACACGCGGTAGACCGCCAGTGAGACCTCGGGGGGAACACAGCGCCCATCCTCGCCGATCGCGACCCGCAGGTCGACCTGGACGCCGGTACGTTTTCTGAAGTCCTCGACCAGCTGGCCGACGGCGGGTTCGACACCGAGGTCATCCAGCAACGGCGGCCTGAGCCCGCGGCATACATGGCGTAGCTCTTCTGCGGCTTTTTCCACCATGGCGGTGGCATTTGCGAAACCGGTCACGATATCGCTGTCTGTTTCGGGGATCCTCTTGCGCAGCATGTCCAGCTCGAGTCGCAGTGCGGTGAGGATCTGGCCCAGCTCGTCATGCAGGTCTCGCGAAACGCGGCCGCGTTCCTCCTCCTGCGCCATCAATACCTTGCGCGAGAGCATGGCCTGTCGTTCCGCGGCGCGCCGGCGCTCGCTCACGTCGGTCAGAATGGCCAGTACCGCCGGCTTGTCGCCGAAATGGAAGTTGCTACCCCGCACCTCGACGGCGAACGGTTCTCCTTTTGCCGTGATGTGGACGGACTCCAGACGGACGAAACCCGAGGCCGCCAGCTGTCTCCTGAACTCGTCGAACTTCTGACGGTGTCCCGGCTCGATCAGATCGGTATAGCGAAGCCCGAGGAAATCATCCGGGCAATACCCATGCATGGCGCTGGCCGCCGGGTTGGCCTCGACGATCCGGCCCATCTCATCGATGACGAGCAGTCCATCGGTGGCCGAATCGAAGACGCTCCGGTAACGTTCCTCGGAAAGGCATTGCTGCTCTTGCGCCATTTCCCGCTTGGTCATCTCTTCCAGGGCGCGGTCGCGGGTGTCCCGGTACATCTCCATGCGCCTGGAAAGAAGCCGGATCAGCCAGGCGATGCAGACCGAGAGCGAGACTCCGAGCAAGGGCAGCGCCGGCTTGGCCAACCAGCCCGTGGCCGCGATATACTCGCTGCGCGGCGCGATGGTCACGCGCCAGGTCCGGTCGCGGATGGGAAACACATGGTGGGCGTGAATGAGCGCCTCGTCCAGAGCCGCGTCGGGTTTCTCGGAGAAACGGAAGATGACCGTATCCGCGTCCTCGACCTCGATGTCGAACTCCGAGCGAACCCGATCGGGGAATACGTCACCGATGAGCTTCTGCGACTGGAATTCGACCACCAGGTGACCCAGGAACTCCTCACCGCGCAAGAGGGGCAGCACGGCGAACAAGTCGGACTCGGTTGCTCCGTGTAGACGATAGGCCAGGATTCCGTCTTTCTCGAGCCGGCTCTCCCCCAGAAGCCGATTCCGGGTCTTACTCAATTCCGGCCAGCGCGAGTCGATCCCGGAGGGCGCGATCCATTCGACCTTGCCGTCGTCCTGTATCAGGCGGATGGAGTGAAAGGCCGGAAACTGGTCGAGGAGCACCTCGGCGAATTCCTCGAACCGGGTCCGGGAGAAATCCCGTGTCTCGTGGGTGGACCAGCGCTCGGCGAATACCGACGCCACCCGTAGCCGGGAATCGAGCCGGATCTGCAGGCGCTGGGCGGCCTGAAGGCAGACATCCTCGGTATGCCGCTCCAGCAAGGCACGGTTGTACTTGACCTCCTCTCCCCAGATGAGCAGCGTCAGCCCCGCGAGCGTCAGAAACACCAGCAGCGGTGCCAGTCTCATGAGCAGCGGTCTCCGGGGACGGTCGCTTACCCGGTTGGAGCCGATCAGGTTGGCCATGAGATCATCGGTAGCACGCCCGGTCGGGTCGGAGGGTTCCGCGGCGAGGAAGTCATGGTAGATCGGAACATCGGATTATTCTACCGCGGGCCGCTCGCCAGTATCGGTGTTTGGCCCAAACCGGGATAGGGGAAGCCGCCCGGTACGGATAGCGGTTTCTATGACCTGCAGAGACGGCCACCGCGCCCTGTCGCGTTTTCCGCCGGGGCCGAATGGCAAAGGCAACGAGGTGACTTGGGCGGGCGGCCCGATGTCCGTTTGGGCGCCGCTATCTATACTCGGTAAGTAGGCCTGGACGGTTCCTGCTTCCTCGACGCTGGAGCGGATGCCGGACGTCCTGCGCAGAAAAGACTCGAAAAGGAAGGATTGTCGGGGAACCGGCAGTTCCCTTTCATCGACGGGCAGTGGACAAGGGTGGAGGCCGGAAATGGAGGAAAAGAAGGTACGGGACATCATGCTTTCGCTCGACGAGTACGCCACGGTCTCCTGCGAGGCGACGATCCGGGAGGCACTGGTGGCGCTGAGCAAGGCGCAGACGGAGGTGAGCGAAAACCGCCACCACCATCGAGCCGTTCTGGCCCTGGACAGCGAGGGAAGAGTGGTCGGCAAGCTCACCTACTGGGCGATCCTGCGCAGTCTGGAGGGGAAGTTCCTCACCGATAGCGACTACGAAGCGCTGTCGCGTTCGGGTGTGAGCCAGGTGTTCATCGAGTCGCTGCAGAGCGGATTCTCTCTTTTTCGAGGAAATCTGGAGCAGATGTGTACAAGGGCGGCCCGGATCAGGGTAAGGGACGCGATGGTGCCGGCCAGGGAGAGCATCGACGAGGAAGCCGGTCTGACCGAGGCCATCCGTCTGATGGTGCTGGGCCACTGGCAGTCCATGCTGGTCACCCGTGGCGATCGGGTGGTGGGGATTATCAAACTGACCGACGTGTTCGAGGAGGTCGCGGATCGGATCCGCGCGAGCAGGAACGAATAGCGAGCCGGCGGTGGCATCGTCGGGCGGTGGAAATCTCCAGGGCGCTTCCGTGGTCGTTGCTACGAGCCATTCGCGATTCCTTCGATACCGCGCTCCCGCTTTCGATGGTTCAGATAATCGCTGAAGGGAAGTCCGAAGAGGAACAGTTGAGGCAGAAGGAACAACCCGTTTTCGCCTGGCTTTCGGGACGTACGCGCCGGACGCGGATCGCGGGCTCGACGCGCTGGAGGATCGTCGCCATCCTGCTCCTGGTCTCGCTGCTGCCCCTGGCGCTGGTCGGCGTCGGCGCCTGGGTGGTGTTCGGCGATCTGCTGATAGAACGATCCCTGGAGTTGCAGCGGGCGGTGGTGCAGAGCCACGCCTCGGCCATCGATCGCTATATACAGGAACGGATTCGGGTGCTGGAAACGGTCTCTCGCACGGCCACCCTGGAGGTATTGAGCGAGAAGAACGGGTTGCGGCGGCTATTGGCCATACTCGACACCACTTACCCGGGGGCCTTCGTCGATATGGGGGTGATCGACGAACAGGGGAGGCACCTGGCCTACGTGGGACCCCACAATTTAAAAGACAGGGATTACCGTGAGGCGGAATGGTTCCGGGAGGTGATGGCCGAAGGTTCCTACGTCAGCGACGTATTCCTGGGCTTCCGGCGCATCCCGCATTGCGTGATCGCGGTCAAGGGCCGGAAGGGAGAGCGGGAGTGGATCCTGAGGGCGACCATCAACAGCGAACGGTTTCACGCCATAGTCCGAACCGGACAGATCGGTGAAACCGGGGACGCTTTCATCGTCAACGCGGCCGGCGAATACCAGACGCCGCCCCGTTCGGGACGGGTTCTCGAACGGTCGCCCATCATCCCGGGAATGCCTCATCCGGACGTACGGGAGCGGCGGGTGACGGTGAAGGGGAAGGCATCGATCCAGGCAGATACCTGGCTGAACGACAACCGCTGGATGCTGGTGGTGCAGCAGGCCGAGGAGGAGATACTGGCGCCGGTCAACCAAGCCGCGGCCTGGGGGTTGGCGGTGCTGCTGGCGGCGGTGGCTCTGGTGGCGGTGACGACGTTTCTGGCGACCTGGCACCTGACCAACCGTATCGATCGCGCCAACCGGCAGAGGGACGAGCTGTACAGGGACCTGTTGCGTTCGGCCAAGCTGGCTTCCCTGGGAGAGCTGGCCACCGGGCTGGCGCACGAGATCAACAACCCTCTCGCCATCATCGGGGCCGAGCAGACCAATATCGCGGATCAGATCGGCGAACTCGATACCGACGCCTCCCTCAAGAGCGATTTGCTCAGGTCGGTGGATCGCTGCCAGCGCCAGGTGAAGCGCTGCGGCGGCATCACCGGGAAGATGCTGCAGTTCGGCCGCAAGAGCGACGAACGGCTTCGGCTTACCGATATCGGACCGTTGTTGGAGGAGACGGTACGCCTGCTCGCGCAGCAGGCCAGGGTGCGCAACATCGATCTGTACCTGGACCTGGAGCCGGATCTTCCACCTCTCTACCTGAACGGCAGCGAGCTGGAACAGGTCCTGATAAATCTCATCAACAACTCCATGTATGCCATCGGGAAGGGCGGGGCTATCACCGTCACTGCGCGGCGCTCGGAGGGCGAGGTATTGCTGGCGGTCGAGGACACCGGGTGCGGAATCCCGGACCGCGATATCGACAAGATCTTCCAGCCGTTCTTCACCACCAAGCCGTTGGGACAGGGTACCGGCCTGGGCCTTTCGGTCTGTTTCGGCATCGTCCGGGGCTGGGGCGGGAGCATGGAGGTGCGGAGCGAGGAGGGCAGGGGCACCACGATGACCCTGCGCCTTCCCGTCCCTGCGGATCCGTCGGGGAGGGAGGCGGCCGTCCGGGAGCTCCTAGCGATCGAGGTCAATGCCTAGCTGGATCAGGTGAAGCCATGAAGACAAACGATGACGATAGAGAGATCAGGCTCCTGTTGGTAGACGACGAGGAGGAGTTCCTGGAGGCGACCGCCAGGGCCTTGCGCAGGCGGGGATTCGAGGTCTCCCCGGCGAAGGACGGGCGGCACGCGCTCGCGTTGCTGGGACGGCAAATATTCGATGTCGTGATCCTGGATATCAAGATGCCGGGTACGGACGGCGTGGACGTCTTCCGCCAGATCAAGCGAAACCTGCCCCGCTTGCCGGTGATCCTGCTGACCGGCCACGGCAGCGTTCAGCAGGCTTTCGAGACCTCCCGGGAAGGGGTCTTCGATTACCTGGCCAAGCCCTGCGGTATCGAGGAGCTGGCCGATACCGCGAGAAAGGCGGCGGAACAGGCCCGGAGGCTGCGAGTCGCGGCGCCGCCGGACGGCGGGGAGGAAGTCCGGCTGCTTTTCGTGGAAGACGAGCCGGAGCTGCTTCAGTCGCTTTCCGCCGCCCTGGAGCGACGGGGCATCAGGGTGACCCCGGCCGCCGGCGGACAGCAGGCGCTGAGGCTGCTGGGAAGCGGGACCTTCGACGTGGCCCTGGTCGACGCCAAGATGCCGGGCATGGACGGTATCGCCTTTGTCCGCCGACTCAAGGAGCGGGATCCGCTGACGGAGGTGATCTTGTTGACCGGGCATTCCTCCCTGGCCACCGCGATTGGCGGATTCCAGGAAGGGGTCTTCGACGTCCTAACAAAGCCGCAGAGCCCGGACGTCATCGCGGAGAAGATCCGGGACGCCTTTCGGGTGCGGGAGCTTCACGTGCGTCAGAATCAGGAGCAACAGCTGGCCGAGATTATCAAAAGCATACCGGATTGACGCTCGGACATCGGTTTCGGCGTTGGAAAAGCGTAAAATGTTCACCGAACAGAAAAGCAAGCCATCCGGTTACGACAAGTACGTGAGCTACCGGAAACTCCTCGTGGCGGTCGTGGTGGTCTGTTTCGTGACCGAGGCCATTCCCTTGCCGGGCGTGGCCTTCTGTATCGGTTTGATCCTGGTTTTTTCCGGAATCGTTTCCCGGGAAGAGGTGGCCTCGCTCTTCTGGTCCGATGCCTGCTGGTTCATCATGGGCAGCCTGATGTTCGCGGCTGCCCTTGTCAAAACCGGCGTCGACAAGCGGATCTGTCTTCTGCTCTTTCGCCGCCTGGCCCGGCCCAGTATCGGGGTCATCACCGGAATATTGATATTGGTCATCGCGCCGGCCGCGGCCTTCATCTCCGACCACGCGCTGGCGGCCATGTTCCTTCCGCTCGCCATCATTCTCTATTCCAACAGTGTCAACGAGCGGACGCCGGTCGACAGGGAGCTCAGCAAGATGCTGGTGATCTGCGTCTGCATGGCCTGCAACATCGGCGGTTTCGGCAGCCCCTCGGGCGGCGCCCGCAACATCATCATCATGACTTATCTGGAGGATATGTTCGGGATTTCCGTGGGATACGGCGAATGGATCATATACGGGGCTCCCTTTGTCCTGCTGATGATGCCGGCGCTCTGGCTCCTCATCAACTGGCGCTTCAAGCCGCAGATCCGCGACCTGGGGCCGGCGCTGGAAACGCTGAAGCGCGACATCGACCGCATGGGAAGCTGGAATCGCAACCAGATCGCAGCCCTGCTGGTCTTCCTAGTAATGCTGGCCGGATGGATCACGGAGTCGAATCTCCTCTTGCGCCTCACCGGGATCAGGCTCGGCATAGGCGTCATCGCGGTGGCGGGCGCGGTGGCCTACCTGCTGCTGGGGGTGGTGACCTGGCGCGACTACCACGAGAAGGTCGACTGGGGCGTGGTCTGGCTCTATGCCGGCGCCATCATCTTCGGCAGGGTGCTGGACGAATCCGGGGCCGCCTACTGGATGGCCAGGTCGGTGGTGGAGAGGCTGGCGTTGCTCGGTCTCGAGTCCGGAGTGGCGTTGATCGGCGTGGGCAGCGCGGTGACGGCGGGGATCACCAACCTGATGGCGGACGGTCCCGCTGCTGCCGCGGTGGGGCCGGTCACCCTGAACATGGCCGCGGTGGCCGGACAGGGAACCGTGCTGGTGCCCTTCATGGGCCTGGCCACGGCCTGCGCTTCCTCCTTAGCCTACCTGCTGGTCATCGGCACTCCGCCCAACGCCATCGTCTATGCTAGCGGCTACCTCGAGCCCAAGGACTACCTCAGGGTCGGCGTGCCCTGCTTGATCATCGCCTTCGGAATTTTGTTTGTCATGTGTACGCTGTACTGGCCGCTTCTGGGCTTCCAGGAGCTCAGGCCGATGTAGTGCGGACCGGGGACGGGGAGAAGAGCATGAAAGAGATCGAGCTTCTATTGGTGGACGACGAGGCCGAGTTCCGGGAGGCCACCGCCCGTGCCCTGGAGAGGAGGGGATTCCGGGTGATCGAGGCGGAAAGCGGCGAGCGCGCGCTGGAGCGAATCGGCTCCGCTGCACCCGACATCGTGGTGCTCGATCTGCGCATGGAGGGGATGGACGGCATCGACACCCTGACCCGTATCCGGAAGGAGCGGCGCGATCTACCGGTCGTCATCCTGACCGGCCACGGGCGGTTCGACGACGTCCTGCAGGGCATCAATCTGAACATTGTCGAATTCCTGCAGAAACCGGTGGACGTCGAGCGACTGGCGGCCCTGATCCGGAAGCTTCTTTCCGAGGGAACGAAGAAGCCCCTCCGGGAGCGAACCATCGGCGAGTTGATGGTCCCGGTTTCGTCCTACCGCCGGGTGTACGGCGACCAGCCCGTGCGGGAGGTCATCGCCGAGCTCCGGGAAGCTATGTTCCAGAACGTGACCGGTAAGGTGGCCGAACAGGGCCACCGTAGCCTCCTGGTATTCGACCGACAGGAGAACTTCCTGGGCTGCCTGCGCGTCATCGATCTGGTGCTCCCCTCGTTTCTCCGCGAGTCCCCTTACTCGTCTTACTTCACCGGCATGTTCCTGGCCCAAACAAGCACGCGGTCGGTCGCCCGCAAGATCTGGCCGACCTCGCCGCCCTCGAAGAGGAATAGCAGCGCTATTACGAGAAGAAGCGACGACGCAGATGGGGCCGTCGCGATCCGAGAGGCGGCTGAAAGAATTTCTGAGACCGGCTCTAGTTCGGAAAGCTAAGACACGTATAATGGAAAGCGGCAGACCGATCACCTGTGATGTAGTTGTTTTGTATACCTGCACGACGGGGTAGCGGATCGCCGTCTTCGACCATACGGTCGTTTCTATCCGGCGCCAACCCTCTCGGTGCGCGACCTGGCGAGACGCGGGGAGAACAGATCGTATGCGTGTTTTTCGGCTAATTTTGGCCCCATCGTTCCCTTTTACTGTTTTCCGCCTGCTCGTTGATCAGCGACTTCGCTGACTATTCAATGGGGGCGGCCGATGCCGGCGACGCTCAGGCTGGAAGCGGAGGCAGCGGACCGGACGACGGATCGGTCGGTGCTGGCGGTGAGGGCGGACAGCGTGCCGGCGGTGAAGGCGGTGGGGGCACGGGCACCAGCGGTGAAGCCGGTGAAGCCGGTGAAGGCGGCCGACCGTCCGACGATGCCGGACCGCTCGACTCGTCCGTTGACGCTATGGTTGACGGCGGCGGGCAAGACGCTGGCGACGCCGGAGCCGGGCAGCCGGGCGACGAATGCGACGATAACAGCCCGTGCCGCGCCGGCTTGTTCTGCAACGATTTTGGCCACTGCGTGGACGAAACCCTCTGCACCGACACTGACACCGACGGAGACGGTATCTGCGACACCGAAGATTCGTGTCCCGGATACGACGATATATTGGACAGCGATAGCGACGGGCAACGCGATGACTGCGACCCCTGTCCGGACGATAACCCCGACGACGCCGACAGCGACCTGGTGTGCGATTCCGACGACAACTGCCCGGATGACCCCAATGCAGTACAAACCGATGCTGATTCGGACGGCCAGGGAGACGTCTGCGACGACGATGATGACGGAGACGGCGTCGATGACGAAGTCGACAACTGCCCTCTGGTCTCCAACCCTGGCCAGGCCGACGCGGACTCGGATGCTGTGGGCGACGCGTGCGAGGGAGATCAGGACGGAGACGGCGTGCTCGACGATGCCGATAACTGCCCCGCGGTGGCCAACTCGGACCAGGCCGACGCCGAGCGCGACGGCATCGGCGACGTGTGCGACCCTGACGACGATAACGACACCGTTCCCGACGCGGGCGATTCCGATCCGCTCGACCCGAGCGAATGTGCCGACGCGGACAGCGACGGCTGCGACGACGTTTCGTATTATCCCGATGGCGAGTGGCTCGGACCCGGATGGTACCGCTTCATCGGGGACGCCGGTGTACAGATGCCCGAGTCGCCTCCCACGATTCACTCGTGCGGAACCCACGCCCCCGGATGGCTCAACGGTACCCATCCGACCGTTTTCGACGGCCTGGTAACCCGCCAAGTGTGCTTCCATTGGAGCGCGGACACCTGTAACTGGTCGGCCGACATCCAAATCGTCAACTGCGGAACGTTCTATTTATACAATCTAGCTGATCCGCTGGTCTGCCGTCTGCGCTATTGCGGCAGCGACGTTACTGCCCTCTAACTTCTTCACTCCTATCCAGTTCTGCGTCGCGAGGCGGCAGCGGCGGTCGTCTGACGTATCAGGCGAGATGGCCGTTTCTGTTTACGCTATCGCCGGAGCGAGGGCCGTCAGCCGGCTTTCCACAGTCCGTGCAGATTACAGTACTCGCGTGCGGCAACCTGATCGGCCTTAACCGCGAAGGTGGTCGACGGGTCGGCGCCGGGCTTGAGAAAAGCCACGTGTACTTCGTCTCCCGCATGCAGCTCGATCCACTCGATGTAGTGCTTCTCCTCCATGGGATGGGCCACGCTGCCCACCTTGACCGTGTATCCCGCGTCGGTCTTTTCGATCACCGGTACGTGCTTCTCCTTGGCGGCGTCCACCGTGTTCTCGGCCATCAGCTGCATGGATTGCCCGCAACAGACCAACTCCCCCTGGCCGGCGTGCATGACCATCACGATGTTGCCGCAAACCTCGCACTTGTACACTTCCAGACGATTCGTCATTTACTCTTCCCTCCTTGGCGGTTCAGTGCCTTTTCCGATACGGGCCGCGCGAGAGTCGCGCCGGGGCCTTGATAACTTCGTGACGAATTCTGATCAGGACCGGGGATCCCTTAGCACAGATTTTTCGAATCATCAGCGCCTTCGAGGAATCGGTAGAATAGCCGAGGGTGCGCGGTATGTCGCGCTCGTGCCGCGTGGCACAGATTGGCACACGCGCGAGGGCGTATTTGCCCGGAAATGAGCAGACTTTCTTGGCACGTCCATTGCAAAAGAACAGATGGTAGAGTGCTATCAGCTCGGAAGCGTTAGGCGAGGAGGCCTGTCATGACTTGTTCCAGAGCTATCGGTTGGGGTTGGGGAGCTGTCCTGTTTTACGCGGTTGCCATGGGGGGCTGCTACGGCGCCGGGGGCAGCGGCGATGGTAGCGAGGACGAACCCGGGGATGGAGAGGGCGTGCTCGAAGGTCTGGGCGACGGCGAGATCCCCGGCGCGGCCGCGTCGGCGGAGGGGGAGCCCGTCACCGGAATGCCGACCGCCGCCAGCGGCGCTGCCGGCGGCGCCGCTCCCGCCCCGGATGGTGCATCCATGGACGAAGGAATGGCGCTCGATGGAGCGGCGCCTCCGTCGATGTCCGAGGACTCGGGTGGCGGCGATGCGGCAGCCGAGTTCGTCTACGAAACGAGAATCGAAAACGGTTACGCCGGTGCAGGCATCCTGACAGCCGGCGCCTGGGATGATAACCGCAATTTCGAACGCTTTTCGGCATTTCGCGACAAGCTGTTGCAGAGCGAGCTCGCGGGCGCGCCGGGGTTCAGCGCCGAGGAGCACGAGGCGGCGAACGATGTGTTTTACGGAGACCGCGAACCGAACCAGACGCTCGACGTCTCGCTGGTGATCGACGTCACCGGCAGCATGGGCGACGAGCTGTCCTATCTACAGACGGAGTTCCTGGCCATCTCCCAGACGATCGAAGAGACGTATCCCAATGCCGAGCAGCGCTGGTCGTTGGTAGTCTACCGGGATGAAACCGACGAGTACAAGGTGCGCTGGTTTGATTTTCGTAGCGATGCCGACGATTTCCGCGCTCGGTTAGCCGAGCAGACGGCGAACGGCGGCGGCGACTATCCGGAAGCATCCGACGCGGCGTTGGAGGTGATGAACCAGCTGGCATGGCGCAAGGGCGAGGCGACCGCACGGCTGGCATTCTGGGTGGCGGACGCACCGCATCACGACGAGAATGCGCAGGCCATGGCCGAGGCGGTGCGCGTCGCGCAGTCGCTCGACGTGCACATCTATCCGGTGGCCTCCAGCGGGGTGGACGAGCTTACCGAGCTTACCATGCGCTCGGCGGCGCAGCTGACCGGCGGGCGGTATCTGTTTCTGACCGACGACTCGGGCGTGGGCGGCGCGCACATGGAACCGAGCATCCCCTGTTACTTCGTCACCAAGCTCGACGACGCCATCCTGCGCATGGTCGACATCGAGCTCAGCGGCGAGTATCGCGAGCCGGATCCCGACGAGGTGATCCGCACCGGCGGCGATCCGCAGGACGGCGCCTGCACGCTGGAGTCGGGCGAGCAGCTGGTGGCGTTCTGATCCTCGTCGTCTCGACGATAGCACCGACGACCACAACGTCTACGGCGCGGTAGCGAAGCTCGGCCTCCTTAGGAGGCACCGCAAAATAGTTAAACGATCCGGTTGCGGCCGCGTGGGCGGGCGCCCTGGCGGCTTTCGTCCTCGGAAAAGTCACGGCGGGCCGGCTCCGACCAAGCTGCCGCTCGACGGCAGCGCGGCCATCGACGCGGGCAGCTGTATCGACTCGGAGGGAGCGGTCATCTCTACCGATCAGCGGAGGGTCGCGCGGCCCATCGGCCACCTGCGATACCGACAACGACGGGACGCTCGCTCCTGAAGAGGTCACGTCGACCGCGACGGTATGCACTCAACGGCGGGCGACAGGGGTGACGGGGTGAGGATCGTGCGCCAGCCCTGGTAGAAGTCGAGGATGTGCTTCCCGGCAAACAGTGCGAGGCAGGAGGCAAGCGCATCGACGCGGGGATCGACCGGGACGGTGATGGATCGCTCGGCCGCGGTTTATCCAGCGGTTGTTCTCGCCGCGGGGCGCGGTGCCCCGCCGGGGCGTTTTGCCCCACCGGAAATCCCGGACCGAGAATTCCGAATTGCCCGAACTCGCCCAGCTACGCCCGGAAACGCGGAAATGGCCGCCTCGACCTTCCGGCACGAAAAGTGCCAGGCCAGTCGGTAAGCAGCCGCCTCGCAAACGCCGCTACGAGATCCAGGCCATGACCGGCCGCTCCGGCCGCCGGGAAGAAGGGAAAAGACAACATCCAGCGTATGAGCCTGAGCTTCGGCGCCCTGAGCGAGACGCTCAGGGCGCACGTCGGCGCCGCGAATTTGCACGATGAATCCCGGATCGGATGACGCCCGTGCACCACCGCAAATCTCGGCTGCTGAACGACGAGGCGACGGAGAACTTATGGCCCGCGTTCATCGATCTCACGACGACCATCGCGCTGATCCTGATCCTGTTCGTGCTCGTCTTGCTGGCCTAAGGAGGCACCGCAAAACGATCCGGTTGCGGCCGCGTGGGCGGGCGCCCTGGCGGCCTTCGTCCTCGGAAAATCCTCGAAATAGCGCTCTCGACCGCAGGGAGAGATCTCTGCGGTTTTTCCTCCGGGCGCGCTCGCGATTGCGCTTTGCCGACGCGCCCGGTCTCGTATCGCTTAAATTTTCGGTGCCTCCTAAATCCAGAACCGTCATACAGGGACACACCGACGAACGCGGTACGAGCGCCTATAACCGGGATCTGTCGGCGAAAAGAACCAACGCGGAGCCTCGACTCGCTGTTTCCGGTCCCGGCGAGCGGTCAGTAGTCGAGGCCGCGCAGTAGCGAAATGCCCCGTTCCAGCGGCCCGTTCTCCCGGCAATGCGCCCTTTCCTCCAGGCACGGTTCGTGCATTGGTGAAATGGCGAGGTGGAAACATGAGAAAAGAACGCATCCGGCTACCGGGCACGACCGGCGGGCAAGACCGGAGAAGAGTTGAGCCGGCGTCATTCGAGGAGGCCTGGTCGGCACGGTCGGTCATACGCGACGTGTTCGAACAGGCCGACCGCGGATACCTAAAGGTCCTGGACACGAACAGCACCTTCTTCGATTACGACGCGGAGGTCGACGAGATGTTGCTCGATCTCGATTTCCGTACGAGCAGGTCTTCGTGCCGGACGACCGCGCGCAGGCGGCCGGGACGATGAGCGCTCTCGACTCCAAAGGATGTACAATTATGGAAACCGATCGCGATACGAGAGAAAGTATTGAAACCGCAGTTGCCAGGCGCTTTTCCAGCAAGAGGTTGCCGGGCAGCGCTCGCGTGCTCATCGCCGAGGACGACGAGGAGATGCGCCGTTTGTTGTGCGAGGCTTTCGTCTTCGAAGGCTACCGGGTGGCGGCCGTGGGGAGCGGTCTGGAGCTGTTCGACACGCTTCGCCGCTCCCGGGACACGGGAATGGAACCGGCCATCGTGGTCTCGGACATCCGCATGCCCGGCCTGACCGGGCTGGACGTGCTGAATCGCATCCGCGGCTGGGGTTGCAAGATGCCCGTGATTCTGATCACGGCGTTCGGGGACGAGGAGACGCTTGCGGTAGCTTCACGGATGGGAGCGACCGCAGTCTTCAACAAACCGTTCGATATCGACGACCTGCGTACTGCCGTGGCCTATTTTCTCGAGGACGAACGACCGGAGAAGGGCGGAAAACCGCCTCTCGCCGGTACTTAGGGTCCGTGACAAAATAACTCGATCAGATTTCGGAGCGCGACGGCCCCGGATGCAAGGCGCGACGACGAGAAATATTGGGTGTGTCCCACTTGGTCAACCGAGGACCCGCACCTGTCATTTCGAGGAGCCGAAGGCGACGAGAAATCTCTCTGGGAGATTTCTCGCTGCGCTCGAAATGACATTACCGCCACGACTTTTTGAGAAGTTACCGTAAGGGGCCACCATTACAGTTGACCAAGTGGGACACACCCATGATTGCGCGGTCTAGCCCGAGTTTACCGCGCTTTGATCTCTTTATTCTCCATGTTCGTGCCTTCCTCCGTCGTTTCAGATACCGACTACCCCCCTGAACGGTTACCACCCCGCCGGCCTCTCCCCGGGCATTGGGTGCACCAAGGTATCGGATCGCACCGGGCGGCTCAACTGCGGTCGCGCCCCCGCCGGGCGCCTCTTTCCTGGCTGACGCGGGATGGTCGCCGGCTGCTGTCGGGCATTCCGCGGCCGCCGCACTCCGAGATACTCGGTCCGCGCTTTTGAGATATGCTCGGGGTTCCGCTTCGAGATGGAGCGGAACGACAGCGAAAGAGAGTCGGGCATGAACCGTAGGGATTTGTTTCTGGGTTGCCTGGTCGGCGTGGTCGCCGGGGTAGGGCTGGCCATGGCATTGCGGCCGGCGACCGTGCCTCCGCCCGCGCCCGCGGCTCCGACCGCGTCGGCACCCGCGAAACCCGAGCCGGCTCCGGCCGAGCGGGCGCCGGCCTACTGGCGATCGGCGCTGCCGAGCTTTGCCCAGCAGGGCGAGGACATCATCGTCATGACGCTGTTCTCGCGGCTGGGGATCAAGAAACCGAGTTACCTCGATATCGGGGCGCACGACCCGATTATCTATAACAACACCTTCCTCATGTACGTGAACGGCGGCCGCGGGGTGCTGGTCGAGCCCAACCCGGCGCTGACCGACCGTTTACGCCGCGCGCGCCCTCGGGACACGGTCTTGCAGGTCGGCGTGGCCCTGACCGCGCAGAAAGAGGCCGACTACTATGTTTTCCCCGAGGCGAGCCAGAACAACACCTTCTCGCTCGAAGACGTCCGCCGTGTGGAAAAGACCCTGGGAGATCGAAGTCGCCACGAGGTGACCCAGGTCGCGTTGGTCAACATCAACGACATCATAAAGGAGCATTTCAAGGGCGAGGCGCCCGAATTCCTCTCGATTGACGTGGAGGGGCTGGACCTTGATATCCTGAAGTCGCTGGACTTCAGCCGGTACCGTCCGAAGATCATCTGCGTCGAGACCCTGGTCTTCGGGGAGAACCGCTCCGACGAGAAGATATTCGATCTCATGAAATCGAACGGGTACACCGTGCTGGGCTCGACCCACGTGAACACCATCTTCGCCGGCGTTCCGGTTCCCTTCTGACCGCGCCGTCGCAATCGTCGTCGTTCGCGTTGCCGCAGGCCTCGTCCCGCCCGGGGAGAACCGCCCGCTTCCGGTCGTCGCAGTCCCGCGAACGGGCAGTGGGTAGGGCGGTGGGATTACCACCGCCCCCCCGTTGTCGCCTGGCGGTGAC
>CAYVFC010000063.1:0-43425 GCA_964450715.1 uncultured Sandaracinaceae bacterium
GGACAGGGCCTGGCCGCGGGCGGCCCGGCCGGGACCGGCGGCGTCGGAGGCGTGGGCGATGGCGGCGGCGGCGGCGGCGGCGGAATCGGCCGCGTCGTCATCAGCCAGGGCCCGGACTACATACTGATGGAGAACGACGACCAGGCCGCGGCCGATGCCAATCCGATGACGCCCTGGGTCAACGACGCGTTTTTGGCCTACGCCGGGGATATGGCCAACCTGACCATCAGCAGCCAGATAACTTCTACCTATTACAACCTGGGTAATGCCAACGAGACCGGCGAAACGGCCGTGGATCTAGCGGATATCTTCAACTACCACCTCGAGGTGATGAGCGCCGACACCTCGGCCATGACCGCCGACTATACCGGCGCCCAGATCGGCTGCGGCGCGGACGACACCTCGCCCGATGCGGTCTACCGCTTCACGCCCTCGCAATCGACCACCGCGCACATCTCGCTCGTGGGTACGACCTTCAACGCGGTGCTGTCCCTGTTCGACGGGTCGCCCGACGGGGCTGTCGAGACCTTCATCTCGCCCGATACGATCGTTCGCCAGAGCGTCGCCGTGACCAACGATACCGGCGGCGAGCTCGTCGACCACCAGGTCCGGCTCGCCATCGACAACACCCACACCACCTTCTGGGCCAACGTGGCCGCGAACGGCGACGATATACGGGTCTTTGACAGCGACGGCACGACCGGGCTCGATTACTGGATCGAGGCTTTCGACGCCTCGTCGGATTCGGCCACCATCTGGGTCGAGGTGCCAAGCCTGCCCGCCGGCGGCAAGACCCTCTACCTCCATTACGGGATCCCGGGGGCACCGGCGGCCAGCGACATGGACGCCACCTTCATCCTGGCCGACGACTTTGACGCCGTTAGCGGGTTGGACACCGGCAAGTGGGAGGTCGTCAACGAGGGTGTTATGGGGGGAGCCGTCGTCAGCAGCGGAATCCTCAACGTCTGGTCGGACGGCGACATGGCGTATTTAGATAATGACGACGCCACATTTGTCATCAATACGGTCCCCATCGACCCGGTCGCGCATCCGGACTACATCGTGGAAGCCGGGGTCACCACCTGGGACGAGCACGATTGGAGCATCCTGCTCGCGTTGCGGGGCTCAAACGCCCTGGACGCGAAGCTGTTCGTCGCCGCGCTGGATACCGGGGGATTCGATACCTACCTCACTTATTTCAATAGAGACTCTTACGGTGTCGAGGGCCCCTACTTTCTACCGGGTCAAGAAGTCTTTTTTAACGCCCAGCCCGCAGTAGTGCGGCTGGACATGATCCGCAGCGCGAACACCATTTACGGCTACTACGACGGCATGCGGTTCGACGACGATGCGGAGACCGACGCTTCCTGGGATCGGGCCATGTCTTACATCGCCCTGACGTGTAACTACGGTTACACGGTAGGCAACAGCTTCGACTGGGTGCGGGTGCGCAAGTGGGCCGACCCCGAGCCGGTGGCCACGGTCAACAATGATCCGCTGAACCCTGCCGCGGGGATCGACGTGGAGAGCGGCGCGGTCAGCGTGGTACAGGGGGGCGACACCTCGATCATCCTGGACAACGTGGAGAGCGCCCGCATCGGCTGCTCGGCCGATCCGTCCGCGCCCGACGCCCTGTTCCGCTTCACCTTGACCAGTACCCGCGAGATCGAGATCGACGCGGCCGGCTCCTCCTATGACGTGGTGCTGGGGCTTTTCACCGAGAGCGCCATGACCCTGGCGCCCGACCCGGTCGAGCAGATGCAGAACAACGCCCATCCGGTGGCGGACGGCAACCCGGTCGGCAGCGTTGACGATAAATGGAAGGTCTACACGGGCGACCTGCAGAACCTGACCAACGCGCTGAGCGGACAGGTCTTCCAGTACACGAGCAACGCGGCCAATACCAACGAGACCGCCTCCTCCGCCTTTGACCTCGGCAACGTGTTCAACCAGAGGGTGCTGGCCGGCGCCGCCACTACCAGCTTCATGAGCGCGGACTACTCGGATGCCACTATCGGCTGCGGCGCGGATACCGAGGCGCCGGACGCGGTTTACGCCTTTACCGCATCCCAGACCACCGTGTTGCACGTCAGCACCGAGGGCACGGGCTGGGGCTCGGTGATATCGCTCTTCGACTCCCTGGGCGACGGGTATACCGGTACGGTTACCTATCTGTCGGCGAGCGAGCCCGACCCCCACCCCCTGGGCGGCTTTGACGGCTGGTGCCCCTATGCCTCGGTCAGCTGTTTTTCCTATGACCCCAGTAACTTCGATCCCGCCGATCCGCTCTGGGATCCGGAAGCCGCCCCGGACGTGATCCTCGACTGCGGCATCTCGACCTTTGATTCCACGCTGTCGGAGTTCACCAACTGGGACGGCCCGGGTTGCACGAGCAGCATGCCCACGCCGATAAATCTCACCCAGAGCAACGGACCGGACATCGTCGTGCTGCCCATGGGCAACCTCACCATCTCGGCAGGGGCTACGCTCAGGCTGACCGGCGACAGGCCGGTAGTGCTGGCCGTGTACGGAAACGCGACCATCAACGGCAGCATCGATGCCGGCGCTGCCGGCGCCACTCCGGGCCCGGGCGGTGACGTCTCGTGTACCTGGGGTACGGGCAGCGGAGGAAAAGCCGGGACAAATAATGCGGGCAGCGGCGGCGGCGGCGGCGGATTCGGCGCTGTCGGTGGTCAGGGCGGCGACGCTAACGTAGACAGCATTACCGGCGGTAGTGGGGGATATGTCGTAGGCAGCCCCCTGCTGGTTCCGCTCCGCGGCGGCTGCGCGGGCGGCCCGGGCGCCGAGGCTGATCTCACCACTTCGGGCAATCCCGCTTCCGGCGGCGGCGGCGGCGGCGCCGTGCAGATCTCGGCAGCCGGTACCCTCACCGTGGGCTCGACCGGGGTCATCTCGACTCAGGGCGGCGGCGGCGGCGCGGGTGTCGAGGCCCAGGACGGCGGCGGCGGCGGTGGCTCGGGAGGAGCCATCCTGTTGGAGGGCGGCTCGATCTCTATCGATCCGAGCGCCTGGGTAACGGTCAACGGCGGCGGCGGCGGTGCTGGCAATCCCACCGGTTCAGCGTGTGCCACCGACGGCTCGGACGGCGATACCGACAGCGATACCGCGGCCGCGGGCGGGACGAACTGCGATACTGGCGGAGATGGCGGCGCGGGCGCGGTAGCCGACGCTGTAAGCGACAATGCAGCGGATGCCGGTACCGAGGGAGGCATGCAGGACGGCGGCGGCGGCGGCGGCGGCGGCATCGGCCGCGTGGTCATCAAAGGGTACAACAGCGCGGCTTCGGGAGCCGGGCATTGGAAGCTGGACGAGAGCTCGGGCCTGGTCGCGGCCGATAGCAGCGGCCGCGGCAATGACGGCTCGCTGGTCAATATGACCGGAAGCGAGTGGGAGGCGGGCGCGGTCAACAATGCCCTGGACTTCGACGGCAACGACGACGGCGTGGCCATCGGCGATATCGATGCCAGCGTCAAGACCGTGGCCTTCTGGATCAAGCCCAGAAACCTGGGCGATGCGCAGGAAGGCCCCTACGGTTTCGGCGTTTCGGGCTGGGTCGATCCGCACGAAGCCCTTTTCGATGACAGTGTCTACGCCTCCATGTCGGGCGCGAGCAAGAGCATCGTCTGGCACGGCTTTGGCCTGGACGGGGTGGCCGGGACCATCGACGGCATCGAGGTCGCGGTCAAGAAGAAGACTTTTGACACCCAGACCGGTTACTCGATAGGGGCCGAGCTCTCCGGGGACGGTGGAGCCACCTTTACCTCGGTCAAGTCGGTCTCCTTCAACAATACCGCGGATGACATCCATGTCTTTGGCGCCTCGAGCGACCTCTGGGGCGGGAGCTGGGTGCCCGGCGATTTCAGCGAGGCGAATTTCAGGCTCAGGCTGACCGGCACCGTGCCGGGAGACTCGGATTCGCTCTATCTCTACATCGACTACATCACGGTCACGGTTCACTACTCCGCCGTGGGCAGCGGGGTTACCGGCTTCAAGTCGACCGAGCAGTTCGAAAACAACATCGGATGGATACAACCGCAATGGGCGAAGTACGATGACGACTATAGAGCTTACTCTACCGTCCCCTCGTACTCTACCGATTCGGTGGATTACTACTCCTTCGTGGACCCGGACACGGGAACGCCCTTTGCCTTGCCCTCGGGCAGTACCATCCAGGGGATAGAGGTCGTGCTGGTGGATACGGAAACCACCGGCAAGTTCGACGATAATAACCCGGACGGAGAGCTGGGGTATCGGGTACTACTTTCTGGCGATTCCGGGGCGAGCTGGACCGACGCACAGACGGACACAGGGGTCCCCCTTCCCCCCGGCGACAAGGCGTTTGGCGGCTCTGCCGACGACTGGGGCCGTACCTGGACCAGCAGCGAGATCAACTCGGGATTCCGCCTGAGAGTCGAGACATTCGTCACAAGCATAACGGCTGGTTCTTGGTTCTATATCGATCAGATCAAGGTCAAGGTCTACTACTACGACAACGGCGGCAATACCGGGGCCATGGCCCCGTCCGGCTTTGAGGCGCCCGATCCCGCGGGCTGGGTGAGGTCCGCTCGTGCGCGCGGCAGCGATGATCTGTATGCCACGGCTCCGGCCGACCAGAGCGAGGTCTTCGGTCCGTTCGGCCTGATCGTACCTACCTATGATATCGTGGAGGGCATCACCGTACGGGTGGAGGCCAACCAGGGCGGGGGAAGCCCGGCCGGGCTGTTCGCCGAGCTCTCCTGGGACGGCGGGGCGACTTATACAGCAGTTACCAGGTTCAGGCAGTGGACCAGCTCCACCGATACGGTGCTGGTCTTCGGCGGACCAGGCGACAGCTGGGGACGCTCCTGGACGCCGGAGGAGCTCGGCTATCTCGACTTCAGGCTGCGGCTGACGCGCGATGCGCAGGCGGCCGATCTGTTCGTGGACAACGTGACCGTTCAGGTGAGCTCCTCGCCGACCGGCTCTCTGGTGGGTACCGGGATCATCGATCTCGACGGCGCGGGCACCTATATCGGGACAGGCCCCGGCGGCGTATTGACCGCTCCCGGCTTTGTCTCGCCCACCTTTTACGTGGACGGTGTGCAGAGCAGCACGCTAAGCGCCGACACCTGGCAGCACGTGGCTGTCACCGCGGATAAGGCGATCAATGTCACCAACCTGGTGCTGGGCAAGGTCGGGCCGGTCGTATTCGACGGGATGCTGGACGACGTGCGCCTCTTCGGAGGCGTGTTCGACGAAGCTGCTATCGCCAGGCTGGCCGGCGCGGACGACTGCTACTGGGGGGATGCCAGCGGCAGGCAGTACTGGTTCTGCCCGCTGCCGACCACCTGGCAGGACGCGCGGGCCGCTTGCCTGGATGCGGGCATGGATCTGGTGCGGGTCGATGATACGGCGGAAAACAGCGCCCTGAGCGCGGTGATTCCCGGGGATATCTGGATCGGAGCCAACGACCGCGGACTGGAGACCGTGTGGGTCTGGTCGGACAACAACGAGCAGTTCTGGTCGGGTGACTACTTGGCGGGTAACCCGGTAGGAGGGCTGTACAACAACTGGGGCGCGTCGCAGCCCGATGACGCGGGTGGGGTCGAGGACTGCGGAATGATGATGGCGGGCGGCGCCTGGAGCGACGAGGACTGCGCGTCCGAGCACGGATTCGCCTGCGAGAGCGCCTTTGCGGCCAACGAGGACGATGCGAGCGCGCTACAGGTGGACGTCGAGAACGGCACGGTGACCGTGATCGAGGGCGGCGATACCACCTTCATGGCCGCGGACCTGGACGCGGCGGCCATCGGCTGCGGCGCGGCTACGAGCGCCCCGGACGCGGTCTTCCAGCTCACCATTACCTCCACGCGGGAGGTCGAGGTCGACACGGCCGGATCGAGCTTTGACACGGTGCTGGCCCTGTTCACCGACGCCGGTTACCCCTTTACGGCGCTCGAGTGCGACGGAACCGCGGGCGGGCCCCCGGCCGCGATCACCAGGGTGCTGGACCCGGGCGTATACTACGCGGTGCTGTCGAACGAGACCTTGGGCGGCGGCCCCTACGCCATGACGCTGCGCGATACCTCGGTGGCGAACGGCGACCAGGGCAACCGGCTGACCTGTACGGCTTCTAACGATCTCATCTACCCGGTGGAGGCCGGCCAGCCCTATTACCTGGTGGTCAAGGGCACAGGCGCGGGCCAGAAGGGCGACTATCCTCTGACGGTGGAGTCGGTAGGGCCGGTTCCGGATATCGGCTGCGGGGCGGCGCCCACCTCCCACGACGCCTTCTTCAGGTTCAGCTTGTTGAGCCCGACCACCGTGAAGATCGACGTTGAACCGAGCGCGCCCGGCACGGTCGTCTCGCTCTATGATGTGTCCCTGATCACCGGGCTCGGCGATTTTGATATCGATAGCCCGAGCAACGCCGACATAGATTGCGCGGATACGGCGTCGCCGATCACCATGTCGCTGCCCGCGGGCGATTACTACGCGGTGGTCAAGAACCAGGGCACCTCCTGGGGCGCGGGATCCCAGCCCTTTGAGCTCGTCATCAAGGACCTGGGAGCTGCCAGCTCGTTCGTCTGCGACACCGACGACGGCGACCTCGAGACCCGGATCGTACAGAGCCTGGATCCGGGTACCTATTACGCGGTGGTCTCCGGGACCACTGCCTCGGGCGGCTCCTACGAGCTTTCCGTGCGGGATACCGCTTCAGCAGCAGGCGGCTCGCTGCTGGCCTGCAGCGCCACCGGGGAGCTGACCCACTCGCTCGACCAGGGGCTGGACTACTACCTGGTGGTCAAGGGTACGGGACCGGCCGAGCTGGGCGCCTACGAGCTGGTGATCGACTCGGTCGACCCGGGCGCCATCGCGGACATCGGCTGCGGCGCGGACGCGTTCTCGAAGGAGGCCTTTTTCCGATTCCAGATGACCGAGTCGGCCACCGTAACCATCGATACGGAGGGATCGCAGCTCGATACCGTGATCGCGCTCTATCCAGGTGACACCACCGTCTTCAACCAGGCCAACGCCATCGCCTGCGACTACGACAGCGGCCCGGACGGGAGCTCGGAGTTGATCGAGCTGCTCGATCCGGGCGACTACTACCTGGTGGTCAAGAGCAGCCAGCCCTACTGGAGCAACGGGGAGCTTCCCTTCAATCTTTGGGTCGGTAAGTAGTGCGCCCCTGTGTTGGAGATTTCTCGCTTCGCTCGAAATGACACGAAAACGGCTTCTGACGAAGGTGAAGAGGCGTAGCTCTATTGGCCGATGAGACGGGCAGTGGGGAAGTTTGCCCGGTCCGGACTCTTGCCGAAGACGATGATGCGGGTCAGCCGTTCGATGAAGGAGCGGCGCGAGCTCCCGCGGCCCAGCTCGAGATCGGTGACCGCGATGCGCTGGACCAGGAACAGGGTCTCGCCCCTACCGCCCGGGCAGGGCTTCACGTACTCGCCCAGCGAGTGAAGGGCCATGGGCAGGCCGTTCTGGTCCCGCCCCAGGTAGAGCATGATGTGCCCGGGAAAGTGCAGCAGCGCGATGCCGTTTTGCACGGCCCGGTCCAGCATCTGGAGCCTTTTGCGCTCGGTATCCGACTCCTTGATCTCGATGGCGTAGGTGCCGGTCTGCGCCTGCCAGCGGCTGTGGCGCGGCATGGCCAGGCCAAAGGCGGCGAACAGGTCGAGCAAAAAGCGGGAGCAGTCGCGACCGCGCCGGGTTCCTCCCCAGCCGAAAGGCTCGTTCAGGTACTCGAAGGCGGTCTGCAGGAAAGCGCGGCGGGTCAGCGGGCGTCGGGTTGTCGTCATGCCCTCGACCGGCTCTGCCAGGTGAAAGCCGCTCGGCGACGCCAGGAGGATCTTCCCGATATCGCGCGCCACAGGCACGGTATGATGGCGCTCCAGGGAAAAGGGCGTACCGTCGTCAGCGTCGAGCCGCGCCGCCGAGGTCGCCCGCAGCCGTTCGCCTTTCAGAAATGTATCGGCGAGATCGGGCGGAACGGGCGGGGAGAGCGGGATATCGGGGGTGGCCCAGCCCAGCGCATAGGCGGTGCGCACCAGCAGCATCTCGTTCGGCCAGACGCGCAGCACCTGTACGACTTCCTGGGGGCGAATGCTGCTGCAAGCGTTGCGGTCATAGGTGAGATCCAGATCGGGCTTGTACAGGCCGCCGTCGAAGGGGGCGCAGCGGATCTGGATCTGGCCCAGGGCGACGTGTAACCGGGGGCGTAGCTCCCGAACAAGAGCCCGCGGATCGGCCTCGAAAGCGGCCGAACGGTCGCCAGAGAGCTGCTCGCCCCGGCGATCCAGGTAGCGGCCCGAGGCGACCAGCTCTCGCAGGTAATCGAGCCGTCTGTTGAGCTCGAGCTCGAGCTGCGCCTTGTTCACCGGGCCGGCGAGAATCTGCCGCGAAAAATCGGCGCGGTTCTCCCGCGCTTCCAAAGCGGCGTTGTATTGATCGATCTCTTCGATCGAGAGCAGCACCTCGTCCGGATCGGCTACGCCCCCCAGCCGTTGTACCCAGTAGCTCACCCGCAAATGCTCCGGGCCTACCGGGGGAAGGCCCCAGGGGGCGCTGCCGCGCTTGGCGCAGCTTCGCTCCACCGCCGCGGACCTGCCGCCGGACGGCATCGGCTCCCGCTCGGAGCAGCAACCCGAGATCAGCGCGGCCAGCGCCGCTGTCCAGGCCAGCGCCGCGGCGATACGAAGGGGCGCTCGTGCCGCCGGTCTGGCGGGCGGCGCTGCGACTGACGTGTGCGACATGCCGCCCTTATACCACCGCGCCGGCTTCAGATCTCCGGCGCGGCGCACCCGCGGCTGCAGGCGCCCGGCTGCTGGTAGGCGCTGCCCATCAGGCGCCGGCCCAGGCTTCTCAGTCGCCAGCCGGCATAGGCCAGGTTGAAGGGCAGCGCCTCGTCGCTGGCCAGTAGCGGGTTGTTGACCCCGCCCAGGACCGAGAAGGCCATCATCTGCTCGGCCACGCTCACCGGGCAGCCGGTCAGGTGCAGGATCTTCTGCCCCTTGCGGCCGCGGGCCTCGCCGATCAGCTTCTGGGCGGTGAGCAGCCTGGCATAGACGTCCTTGTGCTTGACCGTGTAGGGGTCATGGGTCTTCGGGTCCCGGTAGCAGCTCTCGATGTCCACCGCTTGCCCGTTGATCTGCCCGTGCCAGCGGGTGCAATCGCCGATGAAGACCACCCATTCGTCGAGCCCGGCGTCGATCGGTCCGTTATAGGCGCCGAATACAACGTGTATAGGCTTCATCTTATCGTCGCATCGCTCGTCGTACACGCGCAAGAGTCCGACCGCTTCCTCCAGCGCGCCCGGGCATCCGCCCCAGCAATAGTCGTCCGGCCCGGAGTCGGGAGGCGGCCCGGCGTGGGCGATGATGGGGGTTCCCTCGAAGTACTCCTCGACCTGGATCAGCCCCACCTTGAATCCCTCGCCCCGCTCCCGCGCCTCGGCCAGCGACACGTCGCCCGTGATCTCGATGCGGTCGGCCTCGGTGGTGCCGAACCCCTGCTGTTCGGCCAGGCGGATGTGCTCGACCTCCCGCGGCTCGACGCCTATGATGCGGCAGCAGACCGCGTCGAAGGCGACCTGGTTGTTGCCCATGATGATCAGGTTCAGGTTGCGGGGCACCGGCGTCAGCATCCGTTCCTCGCCGGCGATGATGGCGTCGATGCAGATGAACTGGGGCTGGAGGATGTACTGCAGGTCGGCGACCTTGCGGCCCAGCCGGTGGTCGTGATCGAGCAGGCGGTGCCGGTCGTCCTGGATGCCGATGTAGTTCTTCATGGAGAAGGTGACCGTGGTCCAGGGGTGGGCCTTGAACTTGGGCACGTTCACGAAGAAGTCGGCGCAGGCCACCGGGTCCGGGGTGAACAGGTAGTCCCGCAGCCTTTCCGGGTGGTGCAGGCGGATCTCTTTTTGCTGCGTCTCCTCGAAGCAGTAGCGCTTGACGCCGGGGAAGCGCGCCAGCACCGCGTCGACGCCGGACCGCCGGAAGCAGAGCGATGTCGGTACGGTGATGCCGCATCGCTCGCCCACCGCCAGCTCGGTCATCTGGCCCTTGTCCGCGTCCTGCAGCGCTGACAGCACGCCCTCGATCACCTCGGAGCGGGTAAAGGCGTGCGGCAGCCTGTCGCCGGTCATGACCAGGTTGGGTTTGACCAGCGTACGCCCGGAAGGGACGAGATCCAGCTCCTGCAATCCCTCCCGCACTATCTGCCGGATCCGTTGCGGATCATAGGCGTCGCAGTTACGGATGATGACCTTCGGCGTGTCGGTGATTTTCATCGAAATCTCCCCCCGCGCTTCGTTGTCTGGGAGCCGCCGCCGCCGACCTTTAACACTCCCCTGACGCGCTGTCTACCGATGCACGCGGCGCTACGCCGTCCGCACGCGGTACGGGAAGGGACTGCCACCGTGTAAGCGTTCAGGCCTTGGGCAGCGCGGCGGCCAAGGCGCCCGAAAAAGCTCGGCGCCCAGCCGGGCCGGTGAGGATTGTACTCACGTACATGACGAACCGGCCCGAGGACGAAAGCCGGTTTTTCGGGATGGATTGGCCGCCGTCGTTTCAGATACCGACTATCCCCCCTGAACGGTTACGCCACCGTTTCACCCGTCCGCATTCGGGTTGACCCCCGAGCGCGCCCGGGCTATCTCGACCTCGCGTTTTCGCCGGTTTGCCGAAGGAGAAACGCTCTCGAGAATCCGCACCGAACTGAAGGACGCATGAAGACGCTGCTCGTGATCGGTCTGGGGGGATTTCTGGGCTCTATCGCCAGGTACTCGCTGGGGAGCTATCTAGTGCGCTACTTCGAAGGCACAAGGTTCCCGGTCGGCACCTTCGCGGTCAATGTCCTGGGGTGTTTCGTCATCGGGCTGCTGGGCGGGCTGATCGAGCACCGCAACCTGTTCGGTTCGGAAACGCGCCTGATGCTGCTGGTCGGCGTGCTGGGGGGCTTCACCACCTTCTCCGCTTTCGGAAACGAATCGCTCTTTCTCTTTCGGCAGGGCGAGCACCAGATGGTCCTGCTCTACGTGGGGCTGAGCGTCATCTGCGGCCTGTTCGCGGTCTGGCTCGGCAGCCGCATCGCTTAGCGTCCGTGACAAAATAACTCATCCATCTTTCGGGCGGGACGGCCCCGTCTGCTGCGTTGCTCCTTCTCGAAATATCCCCAATATGCCTCGTCGTCGCGCCTTGCATCCGGGACCGTCGCGCTCCGAAACCTGATCGAGTTATTTTGTCACGGACGCTTACTTGTAGGTGGTCGGCGGATTAAAAGGGCCAGAGCAGGGGAATGAAGAGCGAGGCGCCGATCCAGACCAGCAGGTTGAGCGGCATTCCCAGCTTGAAATAGTCCAGCGCCCGGTATCCGCCCGGGCCGTAGACCAGCAGGTTGGTCTGGTAGCCGATGGGGGTGGCGAAACAGGCCGAGGCTCCGAAGCAGATACCGATGACAAAGGGGCGCGGGTCGACGCCCATCTCCAGCGCCGCCGAGATGGCGATGGGTACCGCCAGCACGGCGGTGGCGTTGTTGCTCAGAAAATGGCTGAGCACGCTGGTCAGCACCACGATCACGGCCAGCACCAGCTGCGGGCTGGCGTTGCCGACCAGCGAGAGCAGAGTACGGGCATAGAGCTCGGCCGCCCCCGTTTTCATCAGCGCCGCTCCCAGGGCCAGGGTGCCGATGATGAGCAGCAGGATCTTCTGGTCGATGGCGGTATAGGCGTCGCGCAGTGCAAGGCAGCCGGTGGCGATCATGAGAAAGGCCGCGGCCAGCGAGGCGACCAGGATGGAGCTGAGCCCGGTCGAGGCCGCCAGCACCATCGCCCCGAAAATGCCCGCCGCCAGCGGGGCCAGGCGGCGGTTGACGATGGTGCGCACCACGTCCTCGACCACGATCAGATCGGTCTGCTCGCGCAGCCGCTCGATGTGCTCCAGAGGCGCCTGCACCAAGATGATGTCGCCGACTCGCAGCTGCAGGCGTATCCATTTCTGTTGGCTGTAGTGCACCCGCCTTCTCAGCACCCCCAGGATGTGCAGCTGGGGATCGGGCCCCAGCAGCGAATGCGAGAGCCAGCTGCCCACCACGCTCGAGCCTGGCGGCACGATCAGCTCGACGATGAGCGATCCCTTTTCAAAGGGGCGGGCCTCGGTGCCGTCCTCTCCCTTGGGAAGCACGACCAGCTTCTCTTCCAGCATGTGCGCCAGATCATCGGCACTGGCCTTGACCAGCAGTACGTCTCCGCTGCGCGCCGGGCAGCTTCCGGCGTGCGGCCCGCAGATGCCGTCCTCGCCGATGACCTCGTAGACCTCCACCCCGGAGTAGCGCTCGGCCAGCGCCGCCCTCACGTTCGCCTGCCCGTTCAAAGGGCTCTGCTCGGGTATCAGCAGCTCGGAGATATAGTGGCGCTTGACGTCGTCCGCTCCGCGGGCCTCGAACAGCGGGGCGCGCACGTCGGGTAGCAGCCGGGGAGCGAGGAAGAAGAGCAGCAGCGCGCCTACCAACCCCAGCGGAACGCCGAGAACGCTCAGCTCGAAGATCTCGATTTCGCCGTGCCCGAGCTCTCCGGAGAGATCGCTGACGATGATGTTGGTCGAGGTACCGATCAGCGTGCTGGTGCCGGCCAGGATGGATACGTAGGAGACCGGGAGCAGGAACTTGGAGGAGGAGAGGCGATACTGCGCCGAGATGGCCATGACCACCGGGATCACCAGCACCACCACCGGCGTGTTGTTGACCACCGTCGAGAAACCGCCGGTGATCAAGAGAACCAGCAGCAGGATGACGGAACTGTTGCCGCCGGTCAGCTGCACCATCCGTTCGGTGAGGCTTTCCAGCGCGCCGGTGCGAACCAGCCCCTGCCCGGCGATGAGCAGCGCCGCAACCGTGATGGGCGCCGGGTGGGCCAGGCCGGCCAGCGCCTCTTCCGGCAAAAGGATTCCCGCCACCATCAGCACCACGATGATACCGAGCGCGACCAGATCCACGGGCGGTCTTTCCCGCACCAGCAGGACCATGGCCGCGATCAGCACGACGGTGACAAAGGCGATACCCACCCTATCCCCCGTACGGAACCCATTTCGGAACCGCGCCCGCGGTCTCTTGAGACGGGCAATTCGATCGGTAGTCGAAACCGGTTCGCGGTTCCGAAATGGGTTCCGGTTCCATCACGTCGTCCTGAAGCCGGGCACGTACCGGTACTGTTACCGCCGGGCTCCCGCGCAACAGCTTACAGGGCTTCGGCACACCGGTGAACACCGATCTGAACACCCGGATGGGTTTTCCCCGGAGGCAATTGCTGTACCATGAGGGCGGCCAGGACCGATTCGAGGCAAGCGTGCAAGCTCCGGCGATAAATCGACACGAAAGGGGCGCCAGCATCGCCGTGGTCATGTCCGGCGGCGGGGCGGTGGGCGCCTACGAGGCCGGGGTGATGCTCTACGCGTTGCAGACGCTCTCGCGGGAAAAGGGCTGCTCCCCCCGCTTCGATCTGTTCAGCGGAACCAGCGTCGGTGCGATCAATGCGAGCTTCCTGGCCGCCAATGCCGACGATCCCTGCTACTCGGCCGAGCGCCTGGTCGAGTTCTGGAAGTCGCTGACCCCGGAGAAGGTGATGCGCTTCGGTTCGCAGCAGCTGCGCGCGCTGGCGCGGCTGGCCTTCGGGGGTAGGGTCGATCCGCCCATCCCGCGAGCCGTTCCCTCCCGGCCGCCCGCGGCCTGGCACCAGCCGGTGGCCGGGCTGTTCGACACCACGCCGCTGTACGAGCTGCTGCAGCAGACCGTTCCCTGGCAGCGGTTGCAGCGCAACCTGGCCGGGGAGACGGTGCGGGGCATCTCGCTCTGCGCCACCGAGGTCTGCGCCGGGGTCTCGACCGTCTTCTATCAGACCAGCCCGAATACGGAATACAGGAAGGACCCTTACCCCTCCCGGGAGGTGCGGGAGGTGACGGTGGGGGTCGAGCACACCATGGCCTCGGCCGCCATGCCCGTCTTCTTTCCCTCGGTGCAGATCGACGGCACCTGTTACACCGACGGCTCCATCCGGCAGAATACGCCGCTCAATCCAGCGCTGCGCATGGGGGCGGATCGCGTACTGGTCATCAGCCTGCAACAGGATCCGACCGTCGCCTCCAACCTGGCCCGCGCCGGCTGCCGCAAGAACGCCTATCCCGGCCTCTCCTTCCTGATCGGCAAGACCGTGAACGCGATGCTCAACCAGTCGCTCGACTACGAGCTGCACCGGCTGGAGCTGTTCAACAAGCTCATCGAGGGCGGCAGCCGCGTCTATGGCGCGGGCTTTTTAGAGAACCTCAACCGGATCATCAGCGGCGAGCGCAACGCCAGCTTCCGTCCCGTGCGCACCTGCCATATCCGCCCCTCGCAGAATCCCTTGCAGCTGGCGCTACAGGCCGCGCAGAGCGCCCCGGACGAGCTCTCCTTTCCCGGCCTGGCCGGCAAGCTCATCTCCGCCACGCTCGCCTCAACCGCTTTCACCGAATCCGAGTTGTTCGCCAACATGCTCTTCACGCCCACCTACATCCGCGGGCTGGTGAATCTCGGCTACGCCGACGCCGAGGCGAGTAAGGATGCCTTGTTTCATCTATTCGAAGATTGAGTTCAGGGGGTGACGTCGGTGAACTGAACGTAATACGCCGAGCGGTCGTATAGAGCCTGCAACGTGATACCGCTGGTGCGAAGCGCTTCTTCGAGGCGGGGGAGGAAATCGAGCAGCACGGCGACGTGGACGCGCAGCAGCTGGCAGTAATCGACCATACGTTCGGCACCGCTGGTCAGCGCCTGCACCGGACAGCGCCCCCCGCAGTAGGCATGGATGCCGCAGGACGGGCAGCCGAGGTCGTCCTTGTATCGCACCAGACTGGAAAGATCCCGCTCCTGTAGCTCTACCGATCCATCCTCGGCAATGGTGCCGATGGTGTGCTCGGGCGGGAGATCGGCGCAGGTACGCACCGTGCCGCCGATGATGTCGTAGTTGGTCGCGCGCTCGACCCCGCAGGCGGTGCTGCCGCGTTGATGGCCGGTAAGCGCGTACAGCAGAAGCTCGTCCAGGTGGATGATGTGCAGCGGACGGCCGGATGCCAGCGCCGCGCAGTAGTGATCGAGGATCTCCCGCAGATCGGATTGGTAGCGGGCGATGGCCCCCTCGAGGTCCCGGAACCGGTCGCCCGTCTCGACCCAGTGCCAGAACCAGAGGTCGACCAGGCCGCGGCGCCGAAGCTCCAGGAATTCGGCGAAGCAGTCGGCCAGGGACTGCCCCTCGCGCAGGGTCGACCACATGAGCACTTGATTACGGTAGCCGCGCACGCGCAACAGCTGCAGGTTGTCCTCGATCCTGTCCAGCCGGGTGCCGCGCCGGATGCGATCGTGTTGTCCGGCCCTGCCGTCGATGGATACCGAGTAGAGCCAGACGTCTTCGAGCAGGCGGCAGTAGCGGGCGGTGGCCTGATCGATCAGGTGGCCGTTGGTATAGAGCATGAAGCGCAGCGGGGCATTGTCCACCCGGGCGCGGATCTCGCGCATCACCCGTTCGACCCGGTCGGGCACCAACAGGGGCTCTCCGCCGTAGATACAGACCGCCACCTCCTCGGGCCGGTCCCGGGCCACCAGCTGGGCCACGGCAACCGCGTCGCGCTCCGGCACCAGGTCGTCGTTCGTGGTTCGCGATCCGTCGCCCGTAGGCGAGGCCAGGGTGACCTCGGAGTTGACGCAGCCCTGGCAGCGCGCGTTACAGCGCAGGGTGGCGGTTAGATGGATGAACAGCGGGCGGCGCTCCCGAGGATAGTCCCGGGTCGACTCGGCCGGCAGCCGCACGCAGTCCGGTGAGGTGAGATCGCCCAGGCGGGGATGGCGCAGCCGGCGCGCCTCGATGGCGGAGAGAACCTGCTGCCGGTCGAATCGCTGCACGAGCGGATACTAGCACCTCCGTAGGGGAAGGGCTTGCCCCCTCCCCACGTCGGGCGGGGGCAAGGCCCGCCCCTACGGAACCGTGCGGAAGTTACACCGAAACGAAATCCGGCTCGTCGCCGCAGAGCAGCTGGCGCAGTCGTTCGCATAAAAAAGGATGGACTCGATGTCCAGTTGCTCGGTCACGGTCTTGTCGAAGAGCAGCTTTGCCTGGGCTTCGAAGCCGTCGGCCTCCACCGCGTCCTACCCGAGACGCAAGCAGCTAGCTCTGGTCGAAGACCGCGTCCAGGGCTGGCTTGGCGGTTTCATACAGCGATACGCCAACCAGGGTATCGGCCTCCAGAATGATGATGGCGCCGTAATCGCGGGGGAGATCCAGCCAGGGCACGGCTCCGTAGGCGCCGCTATCGACGAAGACTCCCGGGTTCTCACGGTCGACCCACCAGCCCAGACCGTATCCCTGTCGCAGGGGATTGAAGGTGGAGCCCCCGTAAACCTCCAGGATGCGGTCCTGCTGCATGCGCGCGACCGCTTCCTCGCTCAGCACCCGCCCTCCGTCGCAGAGGCCGCCCCGGAGGTGCATCAGCAGTATCTCGCCGTAGTCGGCCGCGGTGATGTAGGCGCCGCCCTCGATGGCCGGGTTGTTGGTCAGCGGCAGGTTGGCTACGTCGGCCTGGAAGAAATCCGGGTAGCTGAGGGCAGCGCCCACGTTGCCGCCCGAGCCCCCGCTGGTGAATGCCTCCATGAATTGATTGGTGTATCCGAGCGAGGTGGTGGCGCAGGGCTGGAAATAGGTCTCCTCGACCAGCTCGGCCCAGCTCTTGCCGCTTACCACCTCGGCGATGCCGCCCGCCAGCTGCCAGGGACCGCCGCCGTAGCGGAAGGCGGTATCCGGGGGCACGCGGTCGGCCTCGTCATCGGCGGTGTAGATGCTCTTCGCGCAGTCGGTCAGAGTGCCCACCGACATGTACTGGCAGATATAGGGCGCGTACAGCGGGTTGTCGGTCAGGCCCACCAGCCCGCTGCTGTTGGACAGAAGCTGGGCGGTGGTGATGTCGGTCTTGTACTCTCCCCATTCCGCCAGGTAGGTCGAGATAGGCTCGTCGATGTCCAGCAGCTCCTGGTCGGTCAGCCGCATCACCACGCCGACGCTCAGGATCTTGCTCGACGAGGCGATTAGGTAAATGCGATCGACGTCGAAGGCCCCATAGCCCATCTCGTGTACCAGGCCGTACTCGCGATGCACCACCGCGGCCCCGGCACCCTGAAGGCCGTTCTCGGCCAGGTAGGCTTCTACCTCCTGGTCGAAGGCGCTGAAGTCGTAGTCCGGGATCTCGCTGGCACCGTTATCGACATCGACCGCGCCGTCCGCGGTCCCGCCGTCGGCTCCCGGTTCCGGGCCGTTTTCCGAGCCGTCGCCGTTGTCGCCGCATCCCTGCAGCAGGGAGAGGCAGAGGCAGAGCGTCACCGCCAGGCGGGTGGCGATAATTGGTTCCCGGCTCAAAATGCAACTCCCGTCGCCTCGCTTGCGGGGCGGGCGCATCTGCTGCGTCGTTCCTCCTCGAAATAGCCCCACTATTCGCTCGTCGTCACTCCTTGCAGCTGCGCCCGCCGCGCTGCGCGATGCTCGGTCCGGCATTTTGAGCCGGGAACTAATTGAGCGTGACAGACCCGCGCTCGCCCCTATAAGGAGCAGCGTTGAAAATGCCCGGTACGGCATGAGAAGCCTCCCTGGTTCGTTCGCCGGTTGAACGTCCGTCCGTTTGTCGTCGAAAATAGATTAAATGTTCGGTTAATAGAAACGTCGCGCGGTTTTGGGGGCTCTCCGACGTCGATTTTCGACTTTTTCCGCGTCCCGCTCTTGTAGGGACGGAGGGTCGTACGCGGGGTCATCGGAAGCGCGCGGCGTAGGCCTTCGTTCACCCGTGGCGTCGCCATACCTCGGCTGGAAACCCGGGCGCGCGCTTCCGATGACCCGGAGGGGGCACGAGAAAAAAAAGGGGGGGGTTAGATGCGGTGTCCCCCGTCCACCTCCAAGACCCGGCCGTTGAAGAAGTCGCACTCGATGGCGAATTGCACCGCCCGCGAGATCTCCGACATCTCGCCGAGCCTGCCCACCGGGATCTGAGCCACGATCTTGCCGATCACCTTCTCGTCGATCTTGGCCACCATCTCCGTGTTGACGTAGCCGGGTGCGATGGCTACCGCCCGCACGCCAGCCTGGGCCAGCTCCTTGGCCCAGGTGACGGACATGGCCACCACGCCGGCCTTGGTCGCCGAGTAGTTGGTCTGGCCGAAGTTGCCCGCCTTGCTGATGGAGGAGATGTTGATGATGAGGCCCTTGACGCCCGCCTTGACCATCTGCGCGGCGGCCTCCCTTCCGCAGAGAAAAACCCCTTTTAGGTTCACGTCGATCACCTTGTCCCACTTGTCGGTGGGGAACTTCCGCATCTGGTCGTCCTTCTTCTTGATGAAGAGGCCGTCGGCGGTGATGCCGGCGTTGTTGATCAGAACGTCCGGAGGGCCGTTTTCAGCCGTGTAGCTCTCGAAGAACGACTCGACCGCCGCCTCGCTGGTGACATCGAGGGTCTGGCCGGGAATGCCGGTCTCCTTTTTCAGCTCGTCGATGAACTCCTGCACGACGTCCAGCGCATAGGGTTTGGCCCCGCGCTCCTTGAGATCCAGGGCGAACTGCTTTCCCATGCCCCTGCCCGCACCGGTGATCACGACGTTCTTGCCGGATATATCCATGTTCTATCTCCCTCTATAGGTAACAGAATAGGTCGTAGAAGTCGTTGAGCACATCTCGAGGTAACGTCCAAGTAAAGTCAAGGGGTGCCCGCATCCTGCAGGCGCCGTTCAAGCCTCATCACCGTGAGGTCGGGGTAGTGGCGGGCCGGCTCGTAGAGCCAGAGCGTATCGCCCTCCACGCAGAAGGTCAGGCTGCGGTCGCCGCCCAGCTGCAGCGTGTTTCCGTCGATGACCAGGGAGCCGCTGCTGCCTTCGCCGCCGCTGTCGATCCACCCGCACTGCCGTAGCTCGGTGTCGAGGTCGTAATCGTACCCGGTCTCGCCGATGGTGTAGCTTCCGCTGGCCGTGCCGCCTCCGTTTACCCCCTCGGCGCACTCGAAGCCCATCGGGGGCGCCTCCGCGCAGCCGCCCATCACCTCCCAGGTGCCGGTCGGGTCGCCGCCGCAGTCAGGGGGCGGGGTGCAGCTGTCCGCGATCGAGACGCCGCGTGCCGACCCGCCGCCGCTTTCACTCGAGTCGCGCCCGCCGCCGAAGCAGGAGCAGAGCGAGCAGGCGGCGAGCAAGGCCGTTATCGATAAGAAGCAGGATCGGGTGGCAAGGGCGTCGGAGAGAATCGTCATGGCGGGCATAGCGGGTTCGATGCTACCGCGAAGCGGCGCGCCTGGCGACGGGGAACGGTTCGGATTCGGCCTCGCTCGGAATGTTCGCTCTCGGTCTGGAAAGGGTCTGTTTGACAGCTATACGGTAGAAACGATATGGTTGGCAATATAAAGACAACTGTAGATATTCCCGAACCGCTTCTCGAGCAGGCCAAGAAGGTAGCGGCGCAGCGTTCCACCACCCTGCGCGAGCTGGTGGAAGCAGGGCTGCGGCACGTCATTCGAGAGCAGCGCCGGGCCGGGAAGTTCGAGCTGCGCGATGCCCGGGTGGGCGGAAAGGGCCTGCGGGAGGAGTTCCGCGATGCCGGATGGGAACGCATCCGCGACGGGGCCTACGAGGGGCGGGGCTCTTGATCGCCGTCGATACCAACCTGCTCGTCTACGCACACCGCTCCGACAGCGAGTGGAACCAGCCCGCTCACCGCTCCGTCGCCGAGCTATCGAGCGGCGCCTGGGCCATCCCCTGGCCCTGCATTCACGAGTTCATCTACATCGTCACCCATCCCCGGATCTACAACCCGCCGAGTACCCCGGAGCAGGCCATCGACCAGGTCGACGCCTGGATGGAGTCGCCGGGATTGGTACTGCTGGCCGAGCACGAGGCGTACTGGTCCGAGCTACGGGCCGTGCTTCGGGCAGGGCGCATCGCGGGCCCACGGGTCCATGACGCTCGTATCGCCGCCCTCTGTATTTTTCACAACGTTCGCGAGCTCTGGACCGCCGATCGCGATTTCAGCCGGTTCCCGGAGCTGCGCACCCGCAATCCTCTGGCCGGATAAGCGTGCCGGTCGCCCGCAATCGTCGCGCCGTTCGTCTTTACTGCGAGTAGTACTCTTCGCTCTCGCAGTAGGTGCAGTGCACGCTCGGCACGTCCTTGCCCTCGGCCGTGTAGGCGACCCAGTCGCGGAACCGTACGTGGTCGACCCGGTAGGTATAGAGGCGCCATAGCCGACGCCTGCCGGCGGTACAATCCGGGGTTTCGTTGTATACTGAACTGAAGCGGCTCAGTCGTTTCGCGGGGTCATGAAAATCAAGCTGACGTCTATCGCGGTGCTGGCATTCGGGTGCGCGCTTTTAGCGGGCCCTGGCTGCGCGGGCGACGATGACGAAGGCGATCGCGGGGGCGGTCTCGATGCCGGCGCCCGCGACGCGGGCGCCGCCGGTGCGGGCGGTCGGCAGGGGATGGACGCCGGCGGCAGCGGCGGAGGCCCGGGGCCCGGGGTCGATGCGGCTTCGGGCGAAGCCGACGCGGACACCACCCTGGACGCTACCGCTGTAGAATCCGGTATAGACGCCGGGGACGGGGGGGCGGACGGAGGGGACGCGGGGCCCGATCCCGATCCGGTTCAGTGCATCCACATCGGCAGCCGCCGCGAGCTGTTCGTGGACCATCTGCTGGTCGAGAGCTTGACCGGCGCCGAGCTGGTGCTGCAGACGCCCACCGACGAAGGGCCGGTGTTCGATTTCGATCAACCCTGGGAGGGGATGGCCAGCGTCTATACCACGGTGATCAAGGACGGAGACAAGTTCCTTCTCTACTACCGCGGGCAGCCCACGGAGAGCGCCAGCAGCTCGGTGACCTGTTACGCGGAGTCGACCGACGGCACGAGCTGGGTGCGCCCCAACCTCGGTTTGCATCAGGTATCCGGTACCTTCGACAACAACGTTATCCTGACCGATGCGGTGCGCGACGACTCCTTCGCCCCCTTCATCGATACCAATCCCGATGCCCCCCCGGAGGAGCGCTTCAAGGCCACCGCCTCCGGTTCCGGATCGCCCACCGGCACGCTGGTCGGATTTACCTCTGCAGACGGTATTAACTGGACCAACAGCGAGGGCACGATCATGAGCGGATTCGATTACGATTCGCTCAACGTCGCCTTCTACTCCGAGGTCGAGCAGCAGTACGTCTGCTATTTCCGCGACTGGTTCGATGGTATCCGGCGCATCCGGCGCGCGGTCAGCCGTGACTTCTCCACCCTATACGACCAGGGCCTGATGCAGTACGCCTATCCCGGCGCGGCACCCTCCGGCTACGAGCACCATTACCTGAACGGCACCCATCCCTATTTCCGGGCGCCGCATATCTATATCGCCCTGGCGGGGCGTTTCATCGACGGCGATACCGAGTCGGACGCCGTCTTCATGAGCTCGCGGGCCGGCAGCCTGGTCTACGATCGCACCTTTACCGATCGCCTCGTGGTCCCGGCCGCCGAGATCGGCACGCAGCTGGCGCGCTCCAACTTCCCGGCCGAGAACAGCGTGCAGACCGGGCCCCGGGAGCTCTCCTTTTATTTGGGGCACAACTACCGCACCGCGCAGAACCACCTGCGCCGCTACTCGCTGCGGCTGGACGGTTTCTCAGCCGTCTCTCCGACCGCCGCCGGCACGGCCGGGGAGCTGCTGACCCGGCCGCTGACCTTCACCGGAGACCGGCTGCAGCTCAATTACCTGACGCGCGGCAACGGAGAGCTGAAGGTCGAGATCCAGGACGCCGAGCGCACGCCCATCGAGGGCTACGCGATCGACGATTTTGAGCCGCTTACCGGCGACGAGATCGACGCCATCGCTTCCTGGCAATCCGGGTCGGACCTGTCCGCGCTTCAGGGCCGGCCGGTCCGCCTGCGTTTCGTGCTGCAGGACGCCGATCTGTTCTCCCTGAAATTCATCCTGCCCGAGCCCACCGTTGCCGTGTCCGGCGCCATCGTCTGGCCCAACCTGACCCGGCTCGACGACGGCTCTATCCTGCTGGCCGGGTTCGACCAGTCCAGCCACGGCCAGGTCGCGGGGGATACGGCGGGCTGGAGGAGCCAGGACGAGGGCGAGAGCTTCGGCTTTCTCTCCCGCATCACCGACCACGAGCCGCAGACCGCCCGCTTCAACCACGCGCTGGGGCTAAGCGCTGACGGAGACGTCATCGCGCTGGTGGGGGGATGGACCGACGTCCAGCAGCCGGGCGAGGACAAGAAAGACCCCTTTCGCGACGCCATCCTGCGTCCCTGGATAATGAGATCAACCGATGACGGCAACAGCTGGCAGAAGCTGGGCGATCTCATCACCGACTCGGCCGGCCGCGAGCTCGTTCCCTTTGGCGACATCATCGTCTCCCCGGACGGACGGCTCAACGTCTCGGCATACTCGACCGACATCTGGAATGAGCCGGGACCCTGGGCCGCGTACTTCCTGACCAGCGACGACCACGGCCAGAGCTGGGAGATCCGCTCGCTCATCGCCGAGGATCACAACGAGACCGCGCTGCTCGACCTGGGCGGCGGGGAGTGGCTCGCGCACGGCAGGAGCAGCGCGATCGACCAGTACCGTTCGCTTGACGACGGCCTGAGCTGGCAGCACGAGGGCGCGGTCACCCTGGCCAGCCAGCGGCCGGGCCATTTGTTGCAGCTCGACGACGGCTCTATCCTGATGACCTACGGCGACCGCAGGCCCGATCACCTGGCGGTGCGGGCGCGCACCAGCCAGGACAAGGGGCTCAACTGGAGCGCGCCCATCTTTCTGGCCGCGCTTCCCGACAGTGACGGCGGATACCCGTCCAGCCTGCAGCGCACGGACGGGCTGATCCTGACCGTGTTCTACGTCAAAGAGCCCGGCGGCTACTCCGCTCAATCCCTGATCTGGTCCAGGCCGCCGGCCTGCTTCATCACCTCGCCGGCCGACGGCGCGGAGCTCGACGCCCCGGTCGACCTCACCATCACCGCCAACGCTACCGATGCGCTGGAATCGGTGCGCCGGGTGGAATTTCGGGCCGGCGGAGAGCTGCTGGGCCAGGACGACACCGCGCCCTATACGTATACCTGGAGCGACGTTCCGCCCGGCCGCCACGCCCTCGAGGCCAGGGCCATTTACCGGAGCGGCGCGGTGGCTGTCTCGGCACCTGCAACCGTCACCGTCCGGCCGGACGGCGCCATCGATCTCGCCTCCCTGTATGGCGGCGGACAGATCTCGGTGAGCACCGACATGACCTGGACCACCGGCACCCATCCCGAGGTGGGAGTCGCCGGTCCCTTTGACGGCAGCACCGACTACTGGCACGCGGCCTTTCAGGGCGACGCCTCGGTTCCCAGCCAGTACACGATCGCGCTCGACCAAACCTACGGCATCGAAACCCTCGGCATCTGCCTCAAGCCCGGATACGCCGAGAGCGCTGAAATCTACTTCTCGCTCGACGGCTCGAGCTGGGGCAGCCCGGTCAAGAGCTATACCAGCATCATCCTGGATTCGGTCGACTACACCGTCTTCGATCCGCCCCTGGATGCGACGCAGGTCAGGGTCGTGGTCACGGCCGCCGACGGCTGGCCGGGATTGAACGAGATCGAGCTGTACGGCGCTCCGCTATAGCCCGAACGGGCTATGGATACGGGTCCGACAACGGGGGATGCGACTCGGACCAGATCTGTATCGAGGTGATCGGCGGGCCCCCGGAATGCTCGAACGTGCCGACCGCGAAGTGCCTGTTGACCTATCGGTTGGAGGTGGGCAACGGCAACAACTCCGAAGGGTATACCGACAGTAACATGCGCATCCGCGATACCACCCTGAGCGCAAGCGACGGGACCTGGGGCGTGGGCCCGGGGAAGCTCATCCTGCGGGTGCCCAGCGACGGCGGGCAGAGCCCGGCCGCCGGCAGGGTCGAGATCCTCTACTAGAGCCGGTCTCATAAACCCTTTCAGCCGCCTCTCGGGCGGGACGGCCCCATTTGCGTCGTTGCTCCTCCTCGAAATAGCGCTGCTATTCCTCGTCGTCGCGCCTAGCGTCTGGGGCCGTCGCGTTCCGAGATTCGACCAAAATGGTTTATGAGACCGGCTCTATTATCTTTCCATAACCGTACGTCCAGCCGCACCTATCTGAGCTGGGGCGGTATGCGGACGTCGATCTCCTGTACGCCGTAGCTGGCACTCTCCGCGGCCGCCGTAACCCGAAAGCCGCCCTTTCACGCACTGAATCTCGTGTAGCGATAAAGGGCAGCTACCGGGCGATTGCCGTGTGCCATCCAACCCGCGTCCCGCGTCCCGCGGCTGGCAGAGGCGCGCTCGTTTCTTTTCCTGCGAGAATACAGATGCGATCCGTGCATTGCTTACTCGTAGCTCTGGTGGCGCTGTCGCTGCTAGCCTGCTCCGGTGGGGGTGATACCGGCCCCAGCCCGCAGATGGCGGGTGCCGGCGCGACCGGCAATACCGCCGCGTCGGGGCAGGGAGGCTCGACCGGGATGGCCGGCGAAGCCGGTTCGGTTGCCGGGACCGGCGGAGGAGCGGGCGCAGGGGACGAGCCGCCCGAGCCCCCGCCGCGCTACCCTCTGGATACCAGCATCAACCCAGACGTCTCTCTAAATATTCACTTGAATCACCTGGGATACGAGGCGCACGGGGTCAAGCGGGCGGTGATCGAAGCGAGCGCCGCGCTCGCTTCTTTCCAGGTGGTGCCCGAAGGAGCAGACCACGCCCTCTTTCAGGACGCGCTGGTTCCGGTTGCGGGCTTCACCGCCTGGGGCGGAGGCCCGTTTTTCGCCACCGCCGACTTCAGCCCGCTCGAGGTCGAGGGTGGATATACCCTGTATATCAACGGGCAGCATTCAGAGCGTTTCGAGATCGGAGAACGGCTGCTGTTCAAGAGAACCGTTCCGCCTGCGCTCGATTATCTCGATCAATCCCGGGCCGACCACCCGGAGGTCTGGGCGGCCGACGCCCGGGTGCTCTTTTACGGCTCGGCCGAGACCCGCGACGTGCGCGGCGGCTGGTACGACGCATCCGGGGACATCTCCAAGTATCTCTCGCATCTGAGCTATGCCAACTTCATGAATCCCCAGCAAATACCGCTGGTAACCTGGGCGCTGGCCTGGATGCGCGATCGGGCGGCTGACCTGCTCTCCGCCGCCGGTCTTCACGGGCAAGTACAGGGCGAGGCCCTGTACGGTGCCGACTACCTGCTGAGGGTGCTCGACGACAGCGGCGCCTTTTTTCAGACAATATTCGACGGGTGGACGGGAGAGTTGGAAGCGCGCCGCATCTGCGCCTTCCAGGGGCAAAGCGGTGCCATGACCGCGGACTGGCAGGCGGCCTTCCGCGAGGGCGGGGGGATGAGCATCGCCGCGCTGGCCCGGATCTCCGGCTGGGGCCTGGGCGGCGACTTCGAGGCCTCGCGCTATCTGTCCGGGGCCGAGGCGGCCTTCGCCCACCTGCAAGCGAACAGCGCGCGCTACGCGGACGACGGCGTGGAGAACATCATCGACGACTACACGGCGCTTCTCGCGGCTAGCGAGCTGTACGCGGGCACCGCGAACGAATTTTATCTGCGGGTCGCACGAGATCGCGCAGCGCAGCTGGCCGAGCGTCTGCACCCGGACGGCTACTTCGTTGCCGATGGCGGTTCTCGTCCCTTCTGGCACACTTCGGACGCCGGGCTGCCGGTGGTGGCGCTCGCTCGCTACCTGGAGGTGGAGATAGATACACCGAGTAAAGAAGCCGCGGCCGCGGCCATCGCCCGGCACTTGCGCTACCTGCTGTCGGTCAGCGGCGAGGCGCCCAATCCCTACGGCTATGCCCGCCAGCATTTCGAATCGGGCGGTGCCTTGCGGAGCGGATTCTTCATGCCCCACGACAATGAGAGCGGCTACTGGTGGCAGGGAGAGAACGCGCGGTTGGCCTCGCTGGCCGCCGCGGCCCGGATCGGCGGCCGGGCGCTTCGCGACACCGCTGCTGACCCGTCGAGTTTGCCGGAGGGCCTGCCGGCTTTCGCCGCCGACCAGCTCAACTGGATCCTGGGTAGCAACCCCTTCGACGTCTGCTTTCTCAACGGTTTCGGGCGGAACAACCCGTTTGCTTACTGCGACCCGGCCAATTGCCGGGGCAAGTGGGGCCATCACACCCTTGCCGGGGGCATCAGCAACGGCATCACCGGTCTGCACACCGATGGCACCGGCATCCGCTGGCCCGCCTCGGCATCCGAGTTCGGACAATGGTGGTGGGACAGCTGGCGCTGGGTCGAGCAGTGGTTGCCGCATACGGCCTGGTACTTGTTGGCGGTAAGCGCGGGGGCGCTGGATTGATCGGGCTGATTGGGCCGCGAGTAACGTCCCCAAAACGTCCCCAAGCGGGGAGGGGTTATTCCCCCCTTTCCTCAGCGCTAGGAATAAGTATAATAAACTTTCGTCGCGCGGAGACCGATGGCCTCGTCTTCGCGCGCCAGTAGCGAGCGATCGGTTGACGAACATCGCGCATATGCTCCCGATCTCGGAGGAGACCCGCCGGTTTTTCCTCAACTTCTACCGTTTCACCTTCACCGATCTGAAGATGATCATGGCGTTGAACGTCACCAGCCGGTGTAACCTCAAATGTACGCACTGCTACTGGTGGCGGGAGAAACACCCCGCGCAGATGAGCGAAGCGGAGATGATCGCCTTCATGGAGAGGCAGCGCGAGGCGGGCAAGAACATGGCGCTGCTCTACGGCGGCGAGCCCATGATGCGGCCCAACGTCATCCGCGAGGCGACCCGCATCTTCGACGCCACCGTGGTCTATACCAACGGCACCACGGCCCATCCGGGCCTGGAGGCGGTCTGGATGGTCTCCATCGACGGCACCCGCGAGGTTCACGACCGCATTCGGGGCAAGGGGGTTCACGACAAGGTCATCCGGAACATCAAGGACGGCATCTACAAGAACCCCATCGTGCACATCACCATCACCCGCCAGAACCTGCACGACCTGGAAAACTTCTTGGAGGAGATGCACGGTCTCGAGCTCATCCGGGGGATCGGTTTCAGCTTTTTCACCCCGGAGAGGGGCCGGCAGCACGAGGATATCTTCATCCCGCTGCAGGAGCGGGACCGGGTGCTGGACCGGTTGATGGAGCTCAGAAAGAAGTACTGGCGCATCATGGGGTTCAACAAAGGGGTAGCGCACCAGTTCCGCACCACCGGCGCCTATTCGCAGTGGAACAACCTGGCCGGCTGCACGGTCACCAAGATGGTCGACTGCTTCAACGCGGACGGATCCCCCATCACCTGCATCTACGGCATGAACGCGGACTGCAGCCGTTGCGGCTGTTCGGGTATCGCCATCTACCGCGCCGCCTTCAACTCCTTCAGCCCCATGTCCCTGTTGACGGCTATCTCCATGGTCGACAGCCAGCGCAAGGACAAGGCGGCCAGGAGTTGATCGGGGGTAGGGGAGGTGCTTGCCCCCTCCCATCGAGTTTTCATCGGGCGGGCGCAAGGCCCGCCCCTACCGAGTAATGAAGCGCGAACCGTAGGGGAGGTGCTTGCCCCCTCCCGATCTAAACGCGGCGCTCATGGCGGGTGACCCGAAAGCGAATGCTTCCGGCACTATACCCCCTGAAGCCGCCCGCCGGTGCGCGCCAGGGACCGGACGCCGGCGGGTCTAGCAACCGTGCGACTTCGTATACCGCTATTCGGATTCATTTCGTCGGTCCCTGGACGGGAGAGGCCCTTGCGGTTCGGCAAACCTTTCACTCCATGCACAATCCTGGTTCTACTTTCCATCCCGGTATCGCTGCTCGCCTGCGAGCAGCAGCCCGGCGACAACACCGCCGGCGCGGGCACGGGCGGTACCGCCGGCACGGCGGGCGGCCTTGCCGGTAGCTTTCCCTACGCCGGGTATGGCGGTGGATACGGAGGCGCTGCCGGGACTGTGGCCGGGACGGGCGGCGTGGCGGGTCTCGGCGGCGCACCGGCCGGCAGCGGCGGCGCGGGCGGCGTGGCGGGGGTTGGCGGGGTTACCGGCAGTGCCGGCGCGGCGGGCGCCGCGGCAGTGGGCGGCGCGGCCGGCGACAGCGGTGGAAGCGGCGGGGACGCGGGAAGCGGGAGCGGAGCATACGGCGGATACATCAGCAGCGGAGACTGGCAGGGTTATGCATGGACCGCGACCTCGCCCTCCGGGGGAACCATCAGTCCGGACGACTTCGGCGAGTTCTTCGACTTTCCGCTCTGCGCCTCGGGCAGCGTGTCGACCGGCACCGAGAACGTGGCGATGGTGGGCTGGAACCTCAACCAGGGAACCGCCGACGGCGAACCGGCGCTGAGCGTGACCCCCACCATGGAGGGCATTCATGTGAGCCTCGGCAATCCGGGCGGTTCGGAGCTGCGGTTACAGATCCAGGGCCCGGACGGCGGCTCGGTCAGCACCGATCGCTGGTGCGCCGTCATACCGGGCACGGGCGGCTTCATTCCCTTCTCCGCTTTCAACACCGAGTGCTGGGCCGGCGGTGCGGGCACGGCCTACGCCGGTCAACCCATCGTGGCGGCCATCGTCCTGGTGCCGGGAAGCGCTGCGGGCCCGGTCTCTTTCGACTTCTGCATTACCTCGTTGCAGCAGTCGGACGAGGGCGGACCGGTGGGCCAGGGCTGCAGCCTGAGCGGAGGCCCAGGCGAGGGAAGCGGTACCATCACCGGCTCGGAGACCCGATCGGTCACCCGCGATGGCCGTCAATACATCGTGCAAAACAACGTCTGGAACGGCGACCCCAACAACCAGACCCTGAGCTACGACGGTGTCTCCTTCAGCGTCACCGCCCAGAACAACTGGTCGGGTACCAGCGGCGCGCCCAGCAGCTACCCCTCGGTCTTCATCGGCTCCAACTTCGGACACAGCACCTCGGGCAGCAACTTGCCGCGGCAGGTGAGCGCGCTCAGCTCGGTGCCGGTCGGATGGCGGTGGACCAGCGCCAGCGGCGTGTACAACGCCGCCTTTGACGTCTGGTTCAGCAGTGGCGCGGGCGGCGACGCCGGCTCGCCTTCGGGCGGATACCTGATGGTCTGGCTCTATCACGACGGGTCGATTTCGCCCATGGGTAGCCCCCAGGGCTCGGTCAGCGTGGGGGGCAAGAGCTGGCAGGTCTGGATCTGCAGCCAAGCAGTAGACGGCTGCAACCAGAACGGCGTGCCGGTTATCACCTACCTGCCCGCGTCGGGGTCGATCAACGAGTACAGCTTCGACCTGCGGGACTTCATCCGCAACGCGGCCGACCAGTTCGGGGTCGTCCAGGACATCTGGTACCTCAGCAATATATTCGCCGGCTTCGAGATCTGGAGCGGCGGGGCCGGCCTGAGCAGCGACGACTTCTGCGCGGTGGTCGAATGAAGAAAGGAAGAAAGGAGAAAGGGGACGGGGCTAAGAATTAAGTTGTTTACAGCTCGAATATTTTAGAAAGTAGAAAGGGGACGGGGCTAAGAATTAAGTTGTTTACAGCTCGAATATTTTAGAAACCATCGGCATGCCAAGTGCCAAGGGGACCGAGACTGGACGCTGAGGGCGTCCTGCAACACGTGATGGCGCGTGGGATCGAGAAGCGAGACATCTTTCGGTTAGACCCGGATCGCGAGGACTTCGTCTCTCGACTGGCGAAGCTCGCGCCGGAAACCGGGACGGCGATCTATGCGTGGAGCCTTATGCCGAACCATTTTCACCTACCGTTGCGATTTGGTCCGGAGGGGCTTTTAAGGTTCATGCGGCGGCAGCAAACCGGCTAAGCGGGAGCATTCAATCGGCGCTACCAGCGGAGCGGTCATCTGTACCAAAACCGCTTCAATGGTTGAAAAAGAAAGGTACTTGCTGGAACTCTTACGATACGTCCACCTGAATCCGCTACGGGCGGGGCTGGTGCGCACGGTGCGCTCTCTAGACAGCTATCCCTGGTCGGGGCATGCGGTCTTAATAGGCAAGGGGGAAGCTAGCTGGCAGGAACCGGAACAGGTCCTGTTGCAGTTCGGACGGGCCCGGGACGAGCGGTAAGGGCCTACCGGCAATTCATGTCGGACGGTGTGCCGTCGCATGGTGACACTCTGGAGGTTGCTAGCGGTCGCCGACGAGCCCCCGCCGAGAGGCAGCGGGGGCTCGAATCGAAAACACGACGCGAAAGTGAAACGAAGAGCGAGGTAAAGGCGCTGGAAAGCGAACGTTTTCACGGGAAACCGCGAGAAGGGAGAGGGAAAGCAGCGAGCGGGGCGGGAGCCAAATACAAAGGGATCTGGATGAGAGCCTGCAGAGGGTTTGCAGAGAGCGAGGGCTTCAACCGGAAGCGATACGCGGTCCGAGTCGGGCGCGAGAGGTGACCGAGGCCCGAGCGAGGGTAGCGCACGAAGCGGTGCGCGTTCTGGAACTGCCGGGAACCGAGGTTGCGCGTTACCTGTCGGTCAGTTCGGAGGCAGTTAGCCAGATGGTCAACCGAGGGGCCAGGCGGAACTCGAGACTTAGGACCTAACCCCGTTCCCCTTTCGCCCCTTTCCCCTCGGGGGGGCGAAAACTTAAAACTTAGCCCCGTCCCCTTTCCGCGCGCTTTCCGTCCTTTCCTGCGCGTTGGTGAACTGAGAGGTTGGGGGGGGGGTGACGAGAGCGGATGGAGCCGGCACAATACCGAAATATGAATGCCCGCGAGGTATGGTTGCTGGCGGTTATCCTGTCGTGGGGAGTTTGCTGCGCCGATGACCACGCGAGCAGCGGCGCGTCGGGTCAGGGAGCCGGTAATGGCGCCGCCGGGGCGAGCGGGGCGAGCGGGGGCGCGTCGGGCACGGCTGGGTCGTCCGGGGGAGAGGCCGGGGAATACGCCGGTCAAGACGGCGGGCTGGCGGCGAGCGGGGGCTCCGCGGCCGCGGGCAGCGGCACGGGCGCGGGCGAAGGGGGCGCCGGAACGAGCGGCATCGGAGAGGCGGCAGCCGGAGGCGCGAGCGGAGAGGCCGGGCAGAGCGGAAGCGATGCGGGCCGGGGCGGCGCCGGGGTTGACGGCGGTGGGGGCGACGGGGGCGATGCAGGAGACGGAGGCGACGGCGGTCAACCGGCGCCCCGGTGCAAGCGCGGCGTGGCCTATGGCGAGCACTCGCTGGCGGATCTGACGGCCCTGGCCAGCGGTGGCGTCAGCTGGTGGTACAACTGGTCACCGGGGCCCGAGTCAGCGGTGGCCGCCGATTACGCGAGCCTGGGAGCCGAGTTCGTGCCCATGGTCTGGGGAGGCGTATTCGACGCGGCGGAAGTGAAGGCGCGTATTGCGGCCGACGCGAAATATCTACTCGGCTTCAACGAGCCCAACTTCTACGCGCAGGCGAACCTGAGCGCGGCCGCGGCCGCGGAGAAATGGCCGGAGCTTGAAGCGATCGCGGACGAGCTCGGCCTGCAGCTCGTATCCCCTGCGGTCAACTTCTGCGGCGGCGGCTGTCACGAAACCGATCCGTTCGCCTATCTGGACGCGTTCTTTACGGCGTGCACGGGCTGTCGCGTCGATTACATCGCCGCGCACTGGTACGCGTGCGACGGGCCGGCGCTCACCTGGTACCTGGGGGAGTTGAAGCAGTACGGCAAACCCATCTGGCTCACCGAGTTCTCCTGCGGCGACGGAGCGGACCGCTCGCTCGAGAAACAGACGAGCTACATGACCGACGCGGTGGCTATCCTGGAAGCCGACCCGGACGTGTTCCGCTACGCCTGGTTCTCCGGGCGGACGAGCGCTATACCCAACGTGGACCTGCTGGGTGCCCCCGGCGCGCTCACCAGCTTGGGAGAGCACTACCTGTCGTTGCCGCACGACGATCCGGCCTGCGCGCCGTGACGACCCGTACCAGGAAGGAAGGACCATGAGCAAGAATGATGGAAAGCCTCTCGCAGGACGTGCGACCAGACGCAGCCGCCGGCAGTTCATCAAGGATGCGGCCGCGGCTACGGCCGCGGGCCTGAGCCTGCCGCTCGGCCTCTCCTGTTCCTCCGACGAGGAGGGCGAGCCAGAGCCGGACGCCGGGCCGGGCCCGGGTGCGGACGCGGCCGCCGGCGCTGACTCGGGAGCAGCCGCGGGCCCGGAACGCGCCGCGGTGGGCCTGGTCCGCGACGCCGACGTCCTGAGGATGGTGCGCGACGCCATCGAGCTGGCCGGGGGGCTCGGCGAGATCAAGGGCGGCGACACGGTGGTCATCAAGCCCAACATTACCGCCGGGCTCGCGCTGGGCGGGGTGCGTATCTACACCAGCCCGCTGGTGTTGCAGGGAGTGATCCAGGCCGTCAAGGCGCACACCGATGCCGCCCACATCACCCTGGCCGAGTGCGCGGCCTTTGGGATGGATACGGCCGGCCATGCGACCGGGGCCGGTATTGTCGACGTATGCGAGCAGGAGGGGGTGAGCTTCCTGGCCTGGAACGAGGGGGAGTACGCCGGCTTCCGTGACGCGAAATGGAGCCACATCCAGGACGAGAAGATGGTGCCCGTCTCGCTAAATCCCATGTCCTTCGACCACTTCATCAATGTACCCATACTGAAGAACCACGAGACCCCGGCCACCAGCAACCAGGAGTACACCTGCTGCCTGAAGAACTTCGTGGGGATATTGCCTTACGACGGGCCCGGGTCCAGAACGGATGCAAACATCCACACCGCGGATCTGGGTGAGAAGGCGGCGGAGCTGGGCCTGATCGTGCCTCGTATCACCATGAACGTGGTCGATGCTCTGATTCCGATATTGACCGGCGGCCCGGGCGGCCTGACCGAGAACATGGATACGGCCGAGGCCGGTCTGGTGCTGGCTTCGAGCGACCGGGTGGCCTGCGATTCGGTGGCCGTGGCCGTTCTCAAGCACTACGGGGCACAGGCCGGCGTGGACCGCGGCTACGTGACCCGTTCGGTATGGGAGCAGGCGCAGATCGCGCATGCCCGCGAACTGGGACTGGGCGCGCAGGACCCCGCGAGCATCGAGATCGCGGACCAGGGTGTTCTCGAGATCGAATCGATCCGCGCCGCCTGGGTCTAATGACCACGGTTTGCGCCCGAATCGTTCGACCGGGCGAAGGGAGGGGGCGAGCCCCTCCCCTACGAATGTGTACTACAAACGCCGTAGGGGCGGGCCTTGCGCCCGTCCGACTCAGCCTATGGGGATATCGGGCGGTACGATCTTCTTCTTTACCTCTTCCTCGCAGACCGGCTCCTCGCCCCAGATGAGCTCGCCATCGCTGTATACCGGTATACGGGGCGACTTCTCGGGCTCGCCCTCTGCCAGGTCCATATGGCTGAAGTCGTCGTCCGGATTCCAGATGCAACCCAGGCCGTGTTCGGTACCGAGCTCGAGAATGACCGTGCGGGGGGAGTGAAGCTGCGAGAGTTCGCCCCAAAATCGATATCCCTGGTGTCCGAGCTCGTAGTAGTAGATGGAGTCGTCCAGCGGGCAGGGATGCGGTCCGTCGAGCCGGGTGGGCTCCCCGTGCCCGGCACCCGTGTCGTGGATAAGCGAGGCCGAGATCTCCTCCACCGTCCTGCCCTGCTGCTGAAGCTCGTCCGTGTCGAAGTAGTAGCGGACGCTCAGGCTCTGGTCGTAGCGGGGCGGGTGGACCGAGTGGTTGATGAGGGTGATCTCCACCTGGGAGCGACAGCCGTCGCCCTCCGAGTTGATGCGGCTACGCGTATAAAACTCGTCCGCCGGCGGCTCCAACGGCGGAAAATCGGCCAGTGGGCACTGGACCCGTCCCTGCTGCGCCCAGTGGGCGGCCAGGGCTGCGACCAGCGGCGCATTGTAATCGATGGCCACCTCGTTGGCGCCGTAGTCGCTCCTGAGATCCAGATGGCCGTCCGAGGCGTCCGAGGGTCCGTTGACCAGCGCGCCCCAGATCACGTGGCGGTTTTCCGGCGGATCGTTGGGCTGTCCCGAGGTCGAGGCGTGACCCGCCGGGTGGTGGGGCTGAAGCGCGTAATGATCGCTGAAGCCCATCAGGTAGGACTTGCCCAGCGGGTTGTCGCCCAATAGATAGGCCATCTGGCGTACGGCCCAGGGGCGGATGGCCGCCTCGGCCTCCGGGTCGGCCGCGCCGAAGTTCTTCAGGTAGACCAGGGCCACGAACTGGCCGGCGGCGTTGTAGCGTCCCGAGCCCCAGGAGGCGAGAAAGGAGAAGCCGGCTGCCGTGGTGGCCACATCTCCCCGGGGCCATCTCATCGCGCTATCCCGGGCGATGAGCCGTATCCCCTCGGCCAGCGGGCGGTAGGCAACCGGGGCATCGCTCCGGCCCAGCAGCTCGGCCAGCACCAGGAAAAGCCCGGACCGTAGCGAGTTCCAGCAGTGCGCCCAGCTCTCGGTCCAGCAGCTGGTGGCGTACTGGAGGCAGCTCACCTGGAAGCCGGGGAAGCCTTCCAGCCAGCCTCCCGGGCGTAGCGTATCGTCCAGATAGCGCGCCTCTCCGGTCGCCCGGTAGAGCCAGGCCGCGGCCCAGCCCAGATCGTCGTAGGCGTACTCGGAGTTGTACAGGCCGCCGTCGTCGCGCGCGACACTGTCTGGATGGCCAGAGGCGAAGTCGTAAAGCGCGACGGCGGTTTTCAGGCAGGTATCCGCGTAGGTCGCATCTTGGTCGCGGATGACCAGCGAGATCAACGCCAGCGCGGCCGCGGCCCCGGCCGTCACATCAGCGGCCGGACTCTCCTCGCTGGCGAAGTAGCCCCGCCGCGGACACAGCTCCGGAAGCCGCACCTCGGGCGGCATCCAGCCGCAGGTGTGGTCGCTGGCATCGCCGACCTGGTGGGCGAAGGCCACCAGGCGTCCGGCTGGATCGATGAAGCTCGACTTGATCAGATAATCGCCGAACCAGCGCAGGATGAAGATCGCCTCGCCCTCGAGGCCGGTGGCGGTGAAGGTGTCGGGGAACTCCCACAGGCTCCAGGCGATGGTGGAGGCGGCAAAGGCGGTGGTCAGTCCGAACTTGATGTAGTCGCCCGCGTCGTGAAACCCGCCCGAAAGGTCCACCATTCCGTCGCCGTCCGCATCGAGCACGGCGCGATTCTGCTCGATGAAGCCGGCCGAGAGGTTCACGCCGTTCGGGTCGTCGGGGTCGAGCTGGATAGACCCATCCGCGGTGTGGGCGTCGCCCCGCCACTGCACGTAGGTGCAATCGACGCCCGGACCCGAGCGGTTGGCGTGGAAGAACCAGAGGGCCTTCTGCAGCGCCTCTGCCAGGTTGCCGGGGATTACCCCCCCGGAGGTATCGCTTGCATCTGTCAGGTCAGGTTCGACGACACAGGTCTGTTCTGCCGGATCGGGAAAACGTCGAGGCGAGCAGAAGTCGGCCTCGATCTCCAGCGTGTCCCCGTTCAGAGTTCCCCGGGGATCGGCGCCGGACGGCGCTCCGGCATCGCTCGCCGCCGCGCCCGCGGTTCCTCCCACGCCCGATCCGCCGTCTTCCGAACCCACCGCCGCCGCGCAGCCTAGCAGGATCAAGGCCGCCACCCCCGCCGTCCATTTCCGGGCGATGTACAGGTACATGGTTTACAGCTTTAGTGCGCTACCATCCAGCGACCGGGTCATTCCCCCTCTTTTGCCCCTCCGGGTCACCGTAACCGCGCGGCGGTGACGTTTGGGAAACAGGTGCTTGGTGAAACGTCGGCGGAAGCTCGGGCGCGCGGTTGCGGTGACCCGGAGGGGCAAAAGAGGGGGTGACCCGATCGAGCCCAGCCATACCACTAAGGCGGCTGAACGGTTGTCCGTGAAACCGAGGAGTCCATGCGGAAACAGCTTTTAGCGCTGGTGATCGCCATCGGCCTGCAGGCCGCGTACACGCCCGTTTTCAACCCGGCATCGGCCCAATCACCCGAGGAGGAGATCGTCGAGCTCAACACCGAGGCCATGCGCGCCTACAACGATCTCGACATCGTCAAGTCCATCTCCACCCTGAACCAGGCGCTGCAGGTCGCCCAGCAGAACGGCCTTGCCGGTGCGCTGGTCGCTGGAACCCACATGAACCTGGGCGTGGTCTACATCGCCGGGATGAACGATCACGCCCAGGGGCACAACCATTTTCTGCAGGCGCTCTGCTTCGATCCCGGAACGTTGCTCGACCCGCTGCTCAGCTCGCCCGATATCGAGTCGCTGTTTCAGCAGGCCCAGCAGGCGGTGAACCCCGCGGTGTGCGGCAATACCGCCACGGCGGTTGCGCCCGCGCCCGCACCTGTACCCGCGCCCGCTCCGGCGCCGGTCGTGAACGGGGCGGCCGGACCCGTGCCCACCATCGTGCACCAGCCGCCGCTACCGCAGGTCGAACGGGCGCCCATCCCGGTCTACGCGGAGCTGACCTTTGGCGAGAAGGTTCAGAAGGTCTTCCTGTACTACCGCGGCTCCGGCATGGACGACTACAAGCGGGTAAGCATGGTGCCTTACGGCAAGGGCGGCGCCTATCAGATCAGCTGCCACGACGTCTGGGCGCCGCGAGTGCGCTACTACGTCACCGCGGTCGACGGCGAGGGCAGGGTGGTGGCCGCCGCCGGCGCGGCGCAGTCGCCGCTCGAGGCGCCGGTAGTCTCGGACCTGGGCGGTCAGCCCGGGCCCGCGCTTCCGGGGCAGATGCCCCCGGCGGCCTGTACCGAGGTGGAGTGCCCGCCCGACGTCTCCGGCGAGGAGTGCGAGAAGCCCGATTACCGGGCCCTGGGAGAGGAATGCGACAGCGACGCCGAGTGCCAGCCCGGCCTCTTCTGCCATGACCGCTGCCTGCTGCCGAGCGCCGGAACTCAGTTGCGCGCGGTCGACGAAGAGAGCCCGGGCGAGCTGGATGAGGAGGAGCCGGGCGAATTTGCCCGGGGCTTCATCCAGCTCGGTTTTTCGCTGGGGCTCTCCCGAGTGCAGAGCGGAATGTTCACCGACCGGCCGCCGCCCGGCGCGCCCGACTCGGTATTCGACACCGGAGGCAACTTCGTGACCGACGGCCTCTGGGTGCCGGACGGCGACTCCTACGACCGCAACGGTAACCGCGCCTCGGACGTGTTCGACGGCCAGTGCCCGGCCGACGGCACGGTTACCGGGCCTCACGTCACGGCCACGGCCACCGGGGATACGGTCATCAACCCCTCCAAGTACTGCGTGCAGATCCGCTCCCCGGGCTTTCAGGCCTTTCCCGCCTTGCGCCTGTCCGGCGGCTACTTCATCACCGAGCGCATCGGCGTCTCCGGGATGGTCCGCTACCAGCTCGACGCGGGCGAGGGAACCCTGGCCGGCATCCTGCTGGGAGCGCGCGGCGAGTTTCTGGTGCTGGGGTCGCAGCAGGCTCGCGGCCTCTCCCTCTCGCTCTTTCTCGGCGCCAGCATGGGTCAAATCCAGGTCAAGCCGCCCTCGCGAACCGAGAACGAGGCGGCGCCCTTTGCCGTTTCAGGCCTGGCGGGCGCCCACGCCGGCGTAACCCTGCGCTACCGCTTCCACCGGAGCTTTGGCCTGTTTCTAGCGCCCGAGCTCGATCTGCAGTTTCCGGATTTCCTGATGAACATCGATCTCACCCTGGGCCCGGAGGTCGCCTTCTGAGTTTTGAGGGACATTCTTTGACTCCTCACCTTTACCAGCGCGGGACGAGCATGGGGAATAGACGACGATGCGCCAACAGGCCGAGGTTCAACCCCGTAGATATTCCGGCCGTTATCGTCTGGAGTTCGCACAGACCCGTTTCGAGTGCGATCCGGCCGAGGGCGGGCGGATCACCGCTTTCGGTCCCCGGGGCAGCAACTTCTTGATCGGGCCCTCGGTGCATCCCGACAACCATGGCTCCTTCAACCGCCCGTAGGGGCGGGCCTTGCGCCAGCCCGGTAGAAAGGGGCGGGCAGGGGAGAGGGCAAGCCCCTGCCCTACGTTTGATGTTGTCACCTGTTCATAGGGGCGGGCCTTGCGCCCGCCCGCCGTCGCGGGCGGATGCGGGGATTGATCAGGACCAGCGCGGCGGGGAGCAGGACCAGATCGGCGATCGCGGCGATGACCACCACGATGGCGCTGACCAGGCCGTAGAACATGGGCGGGGTGAAGCTGCCCAGCATGGTGGTCGAGAATCCGCAGGCCAGGATGAGGCTGGTGGCGATGATGGGCCGCCCGGTCTGCTCCATGGTCTGCGCAATGGCTCCCGTCATGTCCGATTGCTTGAGATTGGATCGTAAACGGACCAGGAAGTGAACCGTATCGTCGACCACCAGGCCCAGCGCCATGCTGCCGATCATCACCGTGCCCGGGTTGAGATCGATTCCGGCCCAGGCCATGAAGGCCAGGCCGGTCAGGATGGGGATGAAGTTGGGGATCATGGAGAAGAAGGCCAGCCGCACCGAGCCCAGCAGCATCCCCATCATCACCGTGATGACCAGAAAGGCGATGAGCAGGCTCTTGATCTGGCTATTCAAGATATAGTTCTCCATCTGGTCGATCAGCTTCAGGTAGCCGGTGGCGTCGATCCAGAGCTCCTCGTCGCGGAAGTACTGCTGCAGGTGCTGCTCGAACTCCTCGACCCGGCCGGAGACCTGCTGGGTGTTGGAGAGCTTGACCCGGGCGGTGATGCGGGTGGTCTCGTAGTCGCCCAGGATCAGGCTGCGAAAGTCCTCGTCGCCCTCCAGCACCAGGTAGAACTGGGCCGCCATGGGTCGGGTGTCGGGCAAGAGGGCCGATTCCGGGCGACCGTCGGTGAAGCTTCGCCGGACCTCCCGTAGAGGGTCAAGCACCGAATATACCTGGGATATTCCCGGAACCCCTTCCACCCGGCGCTCCAGCTCGGCGATCCGGCGCAGCACCTTGGGTTCCTTGAGCCCACCGGGTTTGGTTTTCGCCACCATCTCGAAGGAACCGGTGCCGCCCAGCGCGCTGTCCACCCGGAAGATGGAGGCGCGCACCGGGTCCTGCTGGCGGAAGTAGCTCATGGGATTGGCGCCGACGATCAGCCGCGGCAGCGAGAAGCCGGCCCCTACCACCACCACCAGGGCCAGCGAGGCAAAGCCCAGGCTGCGGCCGCGGGAGGGTCGGCTCAGCCAGCCGAGCGTCCGGTTCATCAGTCGCGCCTGCCTCCCCCGCAGCTTTTCCGGTGCGGGCGCCGGGATCACCGAGAGCGCCGCCGGCAACAGCGTCATGCTCAACAGGAAGGCGAAGGCCACGCCGGCCGCGGCCAGGTAGCTGAACTGGAAGACCGGCTTGATGTCGGCGATCAGCAGCGAGAGGAAGCCGGCGATGGTGGTGGAGCTGGTAAAGAAGCAGGGGATGATCAGGTGCGCGGTGCCGCGAACCACGGCCTGCTCCCGCGCGCTTCCCGCGGCGAGCTCCCGGTAGTAAGCGGATACCACGTGTACGCCATCGGCGATCCCCACCGCCAGGATGAGCGTGATCAGGCTGGTGGAGATGATGTTGATGTCGATGCCGAGCGCGCCCATCAATCCGAAGGACCAGAGGCAGGCCAGTATCACTACGAACAGCGGAGCCCAGGCAACCAGCGTCCACTGCAGCAGCAGCAGGCAGAGAAAGATGACGGTCACCATGCCGGCCGGAACCAGCACGAAGAAATCGCGCTCGGTATAGGTGAAAAAAGCCTGCTCCAGCGAGAGCGCGCCGGCGAAGTGCCGCTCGACCTCGGGGGGCAGCTGGCGCTGGACGACGCGCTCGAGACCGTGGAGCAAACGCCGTTTCTTCTCGAAGCTCATCTCCTGCGGATCGATTTCGACCACGATGGCCGCGGCGCGGCCGTCCTCGGAGACCAGGTTGCCCCGGACCAGGGCGCTGTCGAGCGCCCGGCGCCTGAGCTCGGCCACTTCCGCAGCGTTCCCGGGCGGTCGCTCGACCAGCTTCTCGACCGAAGCGTTGAAGGCTCCCCTGGACTCGATGACCTTGGCGCTGGTGAGGGAGTGAACCCGATAGACGCCGGGCACCTCCTGCACCCCGGTAGTGACGCGGTCGATGGCGCGCACCAGCTCCGGGGTGAAGACGTCGTCCGCAAAGACCGCGATGACCTCGATCTCGTCGGCGTTGAACTTCTTCTGGAACTCGCGGTAGGTGCGCAGGCTCTGGTCGTCTTCCAGGAACCAGTTCCGGATATCGGAGTCAAATTCGAGCTGAAGCGCGTAGTGGGTGGAGACGGCCGAGATGGCGACTACCGCTGCCAACAGCGCGACGCGGTGGCGCACGATTCTCTCGATCAGCTCGATCTGCCACATAGCATTTCCGGTCGGAGGCGAGCGCTGCGGGCGCCGTGCTCACCAGGCGGGCGCCGCGAGACCCGGCTCCGGGCGCCTGCATTTTAGCTAAAATTACACATACGAGCCCGTATGTCAATGTGCGGGCAGCAGGGGCGGCCGGCGAGCGTTTTCCGACCCGTGCGCTCGTAGCGTCTCCATATTCGAAAGCGGTTTGACCCGATCCCCGGTTCGCCGGCCACCTTTCTCCCGATACCCGTGCTCCGAGAGCAGAGAGAGGGATCGGAGATGCAGAAGCGGCAATGGATAGAATCTTTCGCGATCATGGCGCTGATCCTCTCGCCGTTGAGCTGCGCCGAGCCGGTGCCGGCCGGGTCGAGCGCGGCCGGAACGGGCGGGCAGGCGGGCGGAAGCGCGGCGGGCTCGAACGGGGGGGGGTACGTCCCGCCCACCGGCGGTCCGGGCTCGGGTCCGGCGCCGGACGCCGAGTGCAAGGCCAACTGTACGGACTTCCCGGCGGAGGCCCTCTTCGACAGCGAGAACGGCTCGGCACCTCCGCCCGACGCGCCCAGCCTGTTCGGCGCCGCGGACAACTTCTCCGCGCCCGGTCCCTGCGTGATCGAGCCCGAGCTGTCCACCGACAGCCGCCCGGGGGCGCTGCTGCCCGCCAACTGGCTCAGGCCCCGCTTTCGCTTCGCGCCCTCGGGTGGCGAGGATTTATGGGAGATCCGGCTGCAGGCCGACCGCGAGGCCAATGATCTCGTGGCATACACCACTCAAACCACCTGGGTACTGCCCAAGGAGATCTGGGAAGCGGTGGCCAAGAACGTCATCGACGAGCCGATCACCGTCACCATCCGCGGCGTCAGCACTTCCTCGGGCGGCACCCCCTCGGGAACGCGTGGCAGCTTCACCATCGCGCCCGTGCTGGCCGGCGGCAAGATGGTCTACTGGGCCACCACTTCGTCCGAGGTAGCGCCCGATACCAGCAAGCTGGTGGGTTTCGCCGTGGGCGACGAGAGCGTGATCGACGCGCTGACCATCCCGCAGGTCGGAGACCGCCAGATCCTGGCCGAGGGCGGGCGCGATCTCCGCGGGCAGTACTCCGATTCCAAGGGCGTGGGACCGGGGCACGTGCAGTGTATCGGTTGTCACGTGGCCACCCCGGACGGATCGGCCACCGCCTTTGTCGACCACTGGCCCTGGAACGTGGTGCTGGCCTCGGTCGAGGAAGAAACCGTGGGCCAGCGGCCATCCTATCTCACCGCCGGCGCCGAGATGCTGGTCAACCAGCCCTGGCTGGGTATTCCCACCTTTTCGTCCGCGCACTGGTTTCCGGGCGACCGCAGGATGATCACCAGCTACTGCAAGCGCAACCCGGGCAACGGCGGGGTCGGATTCACCGATAGCTGGACCAATCCGAGGACGGACGATGGGCTGGCCTGGTTTGACCTGGAGACCACCGCCGCCTTTTCCGCCGATCCGGCCCAGGGAGACGTGGCGAGCCAGCTGAACCAGCAGATCGCGGCGGTTTCCGGTACGGCCTTCGGCATGATCGCGCTACAGGGCGAGGCGCGTTCGGCTTCCACGCCCGACTGGAGCCACGACGGCACCCGCATCGCTTACAGCTCGGCCACGCACACGCAGGACGGGCGGCTGGGCGATAACAACAGCGAGGTGGATATCCACCTGGTGCCCTACAACGGCGGCAGCGGCGGAACGGTGACCCCTCTGGCCGGTGCCTCCGAGCCGGGCGTGGCCGAGTACTATCCGGCATTCTCGGCCGACGACAGGCTCCTCGCTTTCAACCGCGTGGCCGTCATCGACAACGCCATGATGTACTACCGGCCTGACGCCGAGATCTACGTCATTGCCTCCGACGGCGGGACGGCCACGCGGCTTCTGGCCAACGACCCGCCGGCGTGCACCGGTGAGCGCAGCCCCGGTGTCATCAACAGTTGGCCCAAGTGGTCGCCCACCGTGGTTTCGCCCGCGCCCGGCAGCGCGGGGGCGGGCCGGACCTATTACTGGCTCATCTTCTCCTCGGCGCGCGAATATCCCGGACGCTTTCAACTGCCGAGAACCCAGTACAGCCCTCCCGACACCCGCTCGTCGCAGCTGTACATGGCCGGCGTGGTGGTGGACGACGCCTCGGGCGAGATCACCACCTATCCGGCTGTCTATCTCTGGAACCAGGACGCCACCACCAGCAATCTCACCCCGGCCTGGGACGACTTCAAGATACCGGACGTCCCCATCGAATAGGGGAGGGGCTTGTGCCCCCTCCCGTTTGGTTGAAGGCGGGCGCGAGGCGCGCCCCTACAGTATTTGAAGCGGGCCTTACCGGTACCACCCAGCCGATGCGAACCTGCTGGTAAGCATGACCCGATCGGCGGGCTGCTTGCCACTGAACCACCGAAAGCAGGTATGGAACAGGTGCAGGCAGACATCCCCGGGGCAATGATCGGCGACCTCTATCAGCGGCACGCTCGGGCGATCTTCTCCCACTGCCGCGGGCTGTTGGGCGAGGCCGCGGACGCGGCCGACGCCATGCAGGAGGCCTTTGTGCGCGTTCTCCGGCGCGAGCGGTTTCAGCCCGGCAATTGCTCGGTCCGGTATCTCTACCGCACCTCCACCAACGCCTGTATCGATCTGTTGCGGCAGCAGACGGTGCGCCGTGCGGCCGCGCCCCGCATCGCCGCGGGCGAGGTGGCCACGGTCCAGGCCTCGCCCGCCGCGCACGAGGATCGCGAATGCGCGCGCCTGCTGCTGGAGCGCTGTGAGCGCACCACCGCCCGTATCGGCGTCATGCACTTCATGGAAGAGATGAACCAGGTGGAGATCGCCTCGGCGCTGGGGGTGTCGCGGCGGACGGTATTCAATCACCTGAAGCGGTTCGAGCGCGTGGCGAGCCAGATCCGGGCCGAGAACCCGGCTGCCCCCCCGCGATAACCGTTGGACTAAATCGTTCAAATAGCGAAAGGTCAGCCATGACGAAAACGACAGCTATTGTTACTATTCTCCTTCCGTTTCTTCTGGTCGCTTGCGCTTCCGATCCAGACGATTCCGGCTCGCCCGCCGGGTCGGGTGGAAGCGACGGGCAGGCCGGGGCGGCCGGCGGAGACGGCGCGCCCGCGGGCGGAAGCGGCGGCAGCGGCGGAACGGCGGGTCAGGCCGGAGAGGCCGCGGG
>CAYVFC010000064.1:0-30719 GCA_964450715.1 uncultured Sandaracinaceae bacterium
CGAAATGACCGATCACGATGCCGGAATGGGTGATCACGATGGCCGAAATGCGCACGATCCCCAAAAGGGGCCAATATCGGTCGAAAATATGCATAATTCCGCGGAAATCGCCGTTTTTTGTCGCTCGTATCCCGAAATATTATTCGTTTTACCGTTCCCGTAATCTTCTATGATTTCGATCGGTTACGGCGTTTGGCCCCTTTTTTGGACCGCACCCCCGCAGGGAGAGATCTCCTGCGGTCTTTCCTGCGGGCGCACTCGCGATTGCGCTCCGTCGGCGCGCCCGGTCTCGTATCGCATATTTTGCGGTGCCTCCTGAGGGCTCGAAGCAACCACCGTGGCTGCAAGCTCAGAGGTGTCACCAAAGAAACCTCCGCCAAGTTCCACCGTCGCGGTCGCGGTTATGTACTCGCCGGCAAATACGAGTGCAGCCAAAATAGGCGATAACATGGCATTACCCGAGGCGTCGGTAGTCACGGTGACGGCACCTATGAAACGGTCCGCCTGTCGGCCGCTGTCGCTGCTAGCAAAGAACTCTATCCGGAATGCAGTAAGCGCAGTGCTGTTCAGCAAGCCGGTGACGGTCACGCTGCCTACCTGGTCCGTTAATGCGTCTGTCAACAGGGGGTAATTCTGCAGGTTGTTGTCGCCGCTGTCGCCAGCACCGTCGACTATTTGCTCGTCAATACAAAAGTGTATCTCGTCAGTCGATACAAACGGCTTCGAACCGGATGGGTAGCTCGATCGAACGCTCCGGCACGAAGTTAAAAGCGCGGCGCGCCACGATGCACCCCCCCACGAATCCATTGCCTTCACACTCCTCGGGCGTGACGCCAACCCCTGTCACGACTTTGACCGCGAATGCCGCGTTATTGGCCTCCGAAGGGATTACGGTGAGGCTCCCTATCCGTCCCGAAGGAGCCAAAATTTGATGTGAACACCGCATAGAGGATCGACAGAAAAGGTCATGGATGATCTAACCGAAGGTGTTTATTCGACAGAAGGCTCAACCATGACCAAAAATCCTATACCGCAACGGTGGGGTGCGGGCCACGAAGGTCTATATTCCTTGGCGGGCGGGCGTCAAATATCGGTGAAAACACTGTATCTGCGGCCTGATCCGCGAGGGCGAAGAGGCCGCATCTGACCCCTCTATCCTCGCGAGCTCAAAGGCGTTTCAAACCGTTGGGTGCTCTAGTGACGATTGCCGAGCAGCGCCGGTGCAAGAAAACTTGCATTGTCCGCGCCGCCGATTCTTGTAACGGTCCACAACCACGCCCTGAAGCCGTAGAGGCGTTCGAAAGTGGGGTGAGGGCTAGGGACCGATATTTTGATAGAGCTTAACAAACGTCGAGTCGTAGCATTTACGTCAATTTTCGATCGAATTTTCGAGCGACACCAGAAAAGAAAAGAAAAGAAACCGGAGGGCATATGAATAATATGATCTTATTATCGATGCCGCGGTACTTATGACCGCTATTTCGTCGTACCAAGCCGAGAAAGCCGCCCCAAGACTTCGAGCGCGTGCGGCCGATCCTTCCAGTTTTACTCTGGTGGAGCCGCGAATAGCGGCCTTAGCCGACGAGCTTCGCCGCCTACTCTCTTTCATCCAGCTGGAAAAGGAGGGGCAACCGTTGAAGATCGACGGTTTTCGCCTCAGAAACGCGCGAGATTGGCGAACCGCGCGCGTTCGCAACGCCGTCGATGCCGTCGGCGCTCTGGCCGGCATTTGCACTGCTCGCTGTTCGTTTTGTTTCGAGCAAAATCTTCCCTTCAATCGAGACCGATCGATGCTGTCGTCTCGCGAGGCTTGCACACGACTCCGATACATGGACCTGTCCACCGGGCGCGGTATCTTCGATTCCGCTCGCCCTCACTTGGAGCCCTTTGGTAATCCGGACGCGGTCGAGATACTGGTCAGTATGCGTAAGCGAGATCCGGAAAGTCTCTTCGTAGTGACGACGAACGGCAGTTACTTAACCAGCGAGGTCGTCGAGAAGCTAAAAGCGATAAAGCCCATATTAATCAAGTTATCTTTGAATGTTGCGGATACCGACAAACGCGTCCGACACATGGGAAGAAAAAGCGATCCCGCTGCAGCCCTGGGGGCGCCCAGCTTGCTGCGCGAAGCCGGCATCCCCTTTCTAGGTAGTATCGTCGCCGGGGCAGGGATATCGATAGCGGACATGGAAAAAGCGGCGATGTTTTTAGGTGAGGAAGGCGCCTACGGAATACGATTACGTTTGCCTTACGTTCACCGCTTCATGCCCGAAGAGTGTAGTGAGCGGGCGAGCGAAGAGTCGTGGAACGAGATCCTAGAATGGGTGGACGGGTTCGCAGAGAAGGTGCCTTTCGCCGTTTGGGCGGAACCATCTCAAGCCTGGCTGCCTCCCCTGTCGCCGCGCATAGACGCCGTCATTCCGGGTTCGCCGGCGCAGCTCGCGGGGTTGCAACGAGGCGACGTCGTGGTCCGTATCGGAACCGAGTCGATCGGCTGGAGAGACCAGCTGCGCCTCTTCGTACAGGAGCGGTCGACGCCTGCATTACCGCTCGAAATAGATGTGGCCAGAAACGGCCGCCAGTATTCGCTCGCCATTCGATCCGAGCAGATAAAGCTTTCGCGTTATCCGTATACCGAGGCGCTAGGGCATCCGTCGGAGCGTCTTGGTATCGTGGTGCTACCCGATGTTCTCGTGGCGAACGTTCAAAGAATCGTCGGTGCCATTGAGAAACATAATGCGCGGTTTTCTCTGATATTCTGCTCTCCGTTTTCTACCGAGACTATCGAACGATTGCTTTCCGATTTTCCTCCGTTTGAGGAGGCGCTTACAGGCCGCAGCACGCGTGTCGTGGAGATTCGTAAACCGTATCTGGGCGGTAACAGCTACCTTTTCGAAAGCCGTTTCGTCGAAGACTACGAGCGAGCTCTACGGGACCTTTTACCTCAGCTAGATGCTCCGCCGGACCTACTGGTCATACCGCAGTCATTTGGTAGCGGCTGGGGTATAGACATTAACGGTCGATCAATACACGAGCTCGGCCATAGGATGGGGATAGCGGTGGAGCTGATACCGTGGCCGCTCATTTACGGCCGGGAGGAATGATAGTTATGCATTTGGTATCCAATAGCGCAAACCGAGACGCTTTCGATTCTCCGCCGGAGGCAGATCGAAATCCTACGGAGCATCCTATGGTCGACTATATACGGCGCCGGGCGGAGTCGTTGCTCGCGCTGGTACGGCTCGAGCAAGACGGACATCCTGTAGAACCCGACGGCTTTAGGCTGATCAATTTATCGAGCTGGAAGTTGAGCTCGTACACAGACGTATTCGCCGCGCTCGGCCCGCTCTCCGGAGCCTGCAACCTACGCTGTGCCTTCTGTTACGAAAACGGTAACGTCCTTCCCCGAGACCGCGGTATTCTTTCCGAACAAGAAGCAAATACTCGCTTGCGATATTTCGACCGAGAGACGAGAAAGGGACTCCCGGCGTTTCGCATTCGGTATTCCGGAGAGCCATTTACTAACCGAGAATGGCTTTCAATATTGCAAAAAGCTCGTGAGTGCTCCCGGGATACCCCTCTGACGCTTACTACAAATGGAAGCTTACTCGACGCCGAAGTAGTATCGGCGCTACCCGTCCTCTCGCCGATATGGATGATCGTATCGATCAACGCCGCGCAGGCTGAACGGCGTAAGGCATTAATGAAGGACAATTTCCCCAAGCGGGCATACGAGAGCCTGACACTGCTCCGAGAAAAACGCATCCCGTTTATCGGCTCGGTAGTGGCGTGGCCGGATCTTCCGATCGGTGAGTTGGCCGAAACCGTTCTGTTTCTCGACAGGCAAGGCGCGGCCGCCGTGCGGGTATCTCTGCCAGGGTATAGCCGGCACATTTCCAGAAAGCCCTGTTCTAGGTGGAGATCCATTTGGTCGAGCGTTTCCGCATCGATACGGCAGCTGCGCAATAGCGTCCGAGCGCCGATTCTGCTTTCGCCGGCACTATACGCGGAAAGGCCGCTGGTCCCCGAAATAGCTGGGATAGTCCCGGCTTCGCCGGCGGAAAAGGCCGGTCTGCGAACTGGCGATACGCTCCTAAGAATCGCCGGAAATACAGTCGCTTCTCGAACGCACGCTCAGCAACTGCTGGTCTCGCACTGTGCCCCATGCAGCCGCATTGCCTGCGAGGCGCTTCGAGATGGCACGATTGTAGCGGTAGAGATATCCATGCCTTCGGAGGGAAACGACGACTGCTATCCGTTTTGGCCGCAGGCCTACCCGATGCCGACGCGCACTCCCTTCGGTATATGGCTATACGACGACTTCGATCCGCTATGGCTCGCGCAAATAGCACGCCGAATCGAGGAATACGACGCAAAACGCGTGCTGTTGTTCTGCTCGGAGCTGCTAGTAGATACGGTCTCGGACCTGCTCGAAACGGTACCCGAGTTGCAGAAGGCGTTGAACGGGCGCTGCATTCAACTAGAAGTGCCCGAGCAACGTTTCTGGGGCGGGAACATCATTTTGGGAGATCTGTGGATGGTTAGCGATCTCATACACGCCTTTCGAAAGGTAGTGTCGAAGTTCGGACATCGACCGGACTTGGTCGTACTGCCAAGTACCTTTATGCCGGACGGATGGGCGGATCTTTGCGGAGAACCATGGTCTAGCTTTGAGCATGCGACCGGATGCCCCGTTGAGCCTATCTTCATAAAAAGAATCGCTACTTGAGACAAAGCGATGCGAAAGAACGACAATAGTACGGAATGTACAGATTCCCGCATCTTATGTCGACCGAATCTCGTTATTTTCGACCTAACAAGACGATGCAATAATGCGTGTTCGTTCTGTATGGTTCTCGAAAGCGAAGAACCGCGCGACGACCTATCGCTGAAAGACATCGAAGCGGTTCTAGAGAGGGAAACCAGGGGTATACGCGTAGATCTTTTCGGCGGAGAGCCTACGCTACATCCGAGTTTCTGGGAGATCGTTGAGGCGGTAAGCCGCAGGGGTTACAGCCTATCGTTGGCCAGTAACGCCCGCTGGTTCAGCAGATCCGGTCGCGCCGAGCGCCTGTCGAAACTAACGGGAAGAACCGCATTTGTAAGGACTTCGCTTTACGGCGTTACTGAACAAGACTTCGAAGAAGTTACACGGGTAAAGGGAAGTTACGCGCAATTCGTCGCCGGAGTAAAGAAACTGGTCGCCGCGGGTTTGCGCGTGGACGTCAATGTTGTGCTAACTACGCTGACCCTAGGAAAAATGGGACAAATAGCCGATCTCTTGACCGAATGGAAAGTAAACGGAGTCAAGCTGAGCGGTTTGGTGCGAGCGGAAGGATGCGTAAGGCTCGAGCCGCGTCTAAGCAACGTTCGTAGGGCATTAACCGAATGGGTACCAAAGCTTCGCAGATCGGGTTTGACGATCACGTTGGAAAAACTACCCGTCTGCGCGGCAGAAGTCGACTTTAGCTGCTATTCCGCGGAGCGAGACCTGATCGGCTGGGAGCGGGTGTTCGCGGACGATCGAGTTTGCTCGATGTGTCTGATGCGCGGAGTGTGCGACGGCCTCGATCCGGGTTACGCAGCACGCAATGGCTATGATGACCTGGTCCCGTACAGAAGCCTGAACGTGCGAGCGTTGCAGCCGTTTCCCGAACCACATGAAAACCTGAAACCCGAACCGATGAGAATACATATTTATCGCATTCCTGACGATTGGAGTGCCAGCCCGGAAATCTGTGGTCGGTGTAAGGAGATATTCCAGGCGGTCACGGGGCGACTGGGAAGAGTAGCCTTTGTGACGGATTCACAGGTTTCGGGCCCATAAGGGGTCCGTTACAAGCAGTATTCGACAACAAAAAGGAGGAAGTATGCCGATAGTACGTTTTGATAGAACAGAGAGTAGGGGACTGGAAGACGCCGCACTGGACGCGACGTACCAAAAGGTCAGGGCGAATATCGAAGCGCGAAAGATGGTAGCCGACTACTTGGTAAGCGAGATGACCGCCAAGTACAAGGATACCCTGGCGGATCAGCTCAAGAACCCGGGCCAGGTCGCACTATCGATTCACTGGGGTTGATTTTTAGCCGCGGTGATAACGGGTCGAACGCCGTGGCCGGGTCGGGTTGTACTCCCGGTCACGGCGTTTCTTTTGAAGGACTCGAAAAAACGAGAGGTAGAGAGTATGAAAACGAAAAGAGAAGATGAACAAGACGTTAGCCGCGACTACGTATTTAGGTTCAAGCTCGGTGCAATTCGCGAGCCGGAAGATCCGGATAGGGCGCTTGAGGTCTTCTGTAGAAAACAGATACAAGATATGCTGCGTGTTGTTGTTTTAACCTATGCCGGGAAGCGGGTTTTGGTCGACGGATTCTGCTTTCTGAATAGGCCGGACCAGTCGTTTGAATTGTGGCCTTCGGGAGAGAGCGACGGCGTTAGCGATTGTTAGGCACACCGCCGAACGGTTAGGACGCCGAAGAAAGCTGGCGAACGTAGAAAACCAGTCGCGAGACTACAGTGGAAGCGTTAGCGTTCGACGGACGCTCGTCGCGTTCGGAACGAGGAGAGGAACTGGAGGCAACCGCAAAAGGGAGAAGAGGGAAGCTGTTTTATGAACAACCGAAGACTAGATCTTCTTTACGTTCACCCGATATATAACGTACAACCGGGCTTTATCCCCATGGGTGTTGTCGGGCTGATGAATTCGCTGCCCGTAGAAGTCGGCAAACTAGGATTGTATTCCGACGAGGTGGACGACGAAACGATTCGCGCGTCTAGGATAATCGCGATAGACTTACATTGGTTTCCGTCCTTGGCGGGGGTCCGGGATCTAGTGGAGCGTTACCGGCAAGCCAATCGTGACGCTAAAATAGTTCTTGGCGGATACACGGCTACCATATACAGCGATCAGATTATACGCTGGCCCGGCGTAGATTTCGTGATAAAGGGAGACGCTGAAGGCTCGTTTGCGCCGCTGGTAGTCAATCTTTTGGGAGGATCGCGACCGGAGGAATATATTCGAATACCTAATCTGGTTCATCGCGACTTCAGCTCTCCGCACCGATACGCGGTCAGCGAGGAGGATTTCAGTGGCCAGAGCTACTCGGAGTACGGATGGTTTCCCTCGTTCTTAGAACGCTGCCGCCGAATAGAAGAAGGAGGGTTCATTTCTCTAAAGACTCCGACGATACTGCCATATATACCGGTAAACCGTGGATGCAACCACGCCTGCGAGTTCTGCTACGGGTCACCCCCTAAGACGCGGGCGTTGTGCGGCCGGCCGATGGTGATTCGCAGGCCGCAGGCAGTACGTAGGGACTTGAAACGGTTGGCTGACTCGGGAGCGATTGGCTCGGTGTCGATATTCGGCGACGGTATCGATTTAGCGGGAGAACAGTGGGCGCGCGAAACGTTCACGGAAAAACTAGATCTAAGCTGCTACATGGAGTTCTTCAATCTGCCTTCCTTGAGCTCTCTCGAGTACGTTTTGAATGCGTTTCGACAGTGCCGGTTCAGCTTTGCGCTATATGAGAATCACGGAGAAAGCGATAAAGCGGTAGACCTCAAAAAACTAGATCAGGTATTAAAAAGAATAGGCGAGACGGAAAAGTCGTTCGCTGACATATTCAATCCGAGACCCTACTACAATGTTCCGGCGTCAGTTGGAGTACATTCCGCGGCTTCGGTACGTTCGAACGCCGGATGGCACCTGAAGGTTCCGAATCCGTTACTCGAGCCAGAACGACGAAAGGCGGAGTACGAGTACTTTTTCCGCGAGTCGTATCGGGCTCTTCGCCGGGCCGTAGCGCGCCCTTTCCTACACGCCATCACCGGGCTCGGAAAATCATGGGCTCCGCCTCGGTACGCACTACTAGATAGAAATATTGAGCTAAAAGAACGTGAAAGCCGTAAACGCGGCTGCTTCGCGTCGAGCGTTATTGACGCCGGTGAAACGACGGGTGGTACGGATTGGATCGCGGAGTTAGTTGAGGACGACGCGATGCTGTTTCGCTTCGAAAGGGTACCGAACGTTGGTATCGAATGTCAAAGGGGAGGCGGCGAAGACGAGTCGTCGCAACGCCCCAATCTTCCGCAAAATGCGACGGTTAAATACGCGTGTCCGACGCAGGGCGCGAAGACCGCTTTCCCAAGCGGATCGGTTCACGGCGATTTCTGCGTACAGCAGGGCACCTTAGAGGACGTGCTATCAAATGGTTCGCGCGGCCAAACGGCCTGGAGGGCCGGATTGAAAAATCCGACGCTATTGGTCGATCTGTATAGCGGGGGAGAAGAAAAGCTCGTCAATCTAGCGCGAGAAAACCAACGACGGGGTTCAATATCGCTACGGTGTTGCTTTCCCTTTCATCTGCTGGACGGCTGCAAGCTAGCGGCCGATAGCTGCCCGGCGGGCCGATTGTCTCGAGTGCTGGTACGGATGGATCGCCGAGTGAGCGCCTGCGCCTGGGGACGGCCGCTCGCTACCGTAGGTGCCTCCAGCGAGCGAATATTGGACGAAATACTTCGAGATCAAGAAAGGGCATTTAGGCGCCGAGGTTGCCATAAGTGCGCCTCAGCACGCTTTTGCTCGAAGTGCCCCTATCCGGACCCTTTTACCGAAAGGCAATTTTGCGTTCTAGTACGGCAGCACGGTGAGCTTCTGCAGGCATTCATAAGGCTGCTCTACCTGATAGGAGAGCTAACCGAGGAACAAGACGGCACGGGGATAAGCGCTTCTCTAGAAATAGAGACTTCGGACGAGCACGTAACTCTGCGCCGAAGCATAACGAAGGCGGAAGGCAACCGCGGTAGAAAAGACCTAAAAGAAGTAGGAGATGTAAACGAACCTACGAAGTTACGGAGTGGTCTGCGTTTCGGACAACTGGATGGAACACCGTATCTTTTCGATATTAACGCCCTGCATAAAGTAAGGCTCGACGAAACTTCTACGACCTTGCTGGCCTGGTTGGACCGCGGCGGATTACCGTACGCGGTACAAAAGTGCGGCTCGCCGAAATCATCGCTCAACGAATCCCGCATGTTATCGCTAATTTACCACGGTAATATGCTGTAAGAATAGACGGTTCGCGTAAAAAAACTTTCGGCTTATGCCCGTCAGCGGCTTTTACAAGCTTAGGAGGCCGGTCGAAATAGATAAACCACCTTACGGGTGGGACGACCCCGGCTGCTGTGTTGCTCCTCCTCGAAAGACCGGTATTCTCGTCGTTGCGCCTTGCATCCGGGGCCGTCGAGATCGAAAACCTGAACTATCTATTTCGAACGGCCTTTTTATGGCGTGGCAGAGAATACAAAGATATACTCGACAAGAGATTCTATGCCCGGCTGTTAAAGGACGCCTGCAACCGCGCTCGCGATTCGCCGTACCGATAAAAGATCGCTTCGTCGTAGCTTGGCGCATAGCTGGCGAGCTTCGCGCCTTATCCGCTCCTTATCGCTCTTAGGCAAAGAATAGTAACGGTCGTCTTTGCTAACAATATCGGTATAAACGTGCACGAGCCATCCGATATCTCTACCGACGCGGCTGGCGCGTTTCTCAAGAGGCGTTTTTGCCCAGACGATCTCGAGAAAAGCGGCATGTTGGTCGCCGTTGAGTTTTAGGGCTGCCAGCGTAGCCTTGCGCTCGGTCCAGCGCCGCGTCTGCAACTCTTCGTACTGCCCCGAGCCCACGGAGACGAGTAGTTCAGCGGTACGCGAGAGAGTATGAAACGAGACCCCGGCATCGGCGAGAGCAGCGTTATAGAGCTGATGGAGGATCATAAGTAGAACAGGTCCCGTACGAAGAGGATCGTCCAGGTAGTCGCAATCGCCGTCGGAAAGGTCATCGGAGAGTTGAATCGCCGCATTCAGCCAAGCGACGGTTAAGCCCCTGCGAACGATAGGTTCGTGAGCGAGCTTGGCGTCGATCCCCGCTTCGTAGACGAATTGAAGAAGGCTTGCCCTACAGCGAAAAAGCAACGTGGACAACGAGATCGACAACTGCGGTGTGAGCTCAAAACCGGCGATACGAGAAAGAGCAACCGTACGTATACTTCCGCCGCTCATGAGATACCAAAGTCGGATTTGAGGCGAAGAGCTACCGAAGCTCCGCGATCGTCGGCGAGATTTCGGCGGATTAGCCGGCCGCCGTTGGCGGCTAAAAGTCGAGATGTGGTATATAGGCCAAGGCCTGAGCTTCCATGCTTAGTGCTCTCGATTCTATCCGTCGGAGCTTTTAGAACATCTTCGTTGAATCCGGGACCGTCATCGGTAACGCGAAGGACGATCTCGGAAGTCTGAGCGTCCCAGGATATCGAAACGATCACAGTAGCGGCGGAACCGTTTCCGTCACCTTCACAGGCATTGAGGACGATATTGTGTACCGCTCGGCGCAGAGCATCTTCTCCTCCAAAAAAGGGAATGCTAAGCCGTTTGAGACCGGGGTAGGTCGTAGTCTCGAAAAGAACGGAGGGATATATGTTTTTGATATCGCGTACGACATCGGAACAGACCTGCCACGGAGAGACATTCAGAGCCTTGGGCAAATTCGTGCGCGATGACTCGGCCGCATCCGTCAGAAGCGAAAGTAGGCGATTCAGTCTCGTTACGATTACTTCACCGAGCTCGACCGCCTCGGTTCGTTCCTGAATCTGATCGTCGAGCTTCTTCAACAAGTCGACGAAGTAAGGAATATTCATTCGCAAACCGGAAACTACGTTGCCTGCATCGTGGCTTCTTCCCCGGAGGTCATCTAGAACGAGTGCTATTTGGGAGATCTCGGTGGTGCGATCCTTAAGAATTTGCGCGTCTACCGCGGCACGTAGAGATTCGCGCTGCAACCTCGCGGCGTAATCGAGCCGGGAGTAGTAGCCTAGAAGCAGGTGCGATCCGAGCGCCATGGGTCCCGCGATCGACAAGATGGGCAAGTGGTCTGCGTCGAATCCAAAGGCGAGGGCGAGAGCGAAGGCGCAAAGTGATGAAATGAGGGGGAAGGGCGCACGGATGTTAGATTGGTATAGCTGGCCGTGAAAAGAGACGAGAAGAATAGGAAAGGCGGACATCACTGCTGAGCCGGGTAGGCGGGAAAATACAACCAGGAACCACATAAACGATTGAAAGAAGAAGGAGCCCAGTAGGGAGAGAACGCCGAATGCGCGCAGCGATAGGCGACCACGGGATTCGAAGTACGCCATCGGGAAACCCATCCCTACCGTAGGCGCGAACGGGACCAGGCACGCCCAAAAATTCAGAGCAAAGAACTCGCGCGGTCCAGGAATAAATGCCGCGACGGCCATGCCGGATAGGCCGAGAAGCGTCACCGCCGCGAAAGACGCAACCGTCGTGGTTGATCGGCGACGCGTGGGATCCAGGCCCCGAACCCAATGGTCAAACGATAAACGCGCTTGTTCGGCTAATCCGCGGCGGCTTTTACCCTCAAGGCAGGCGCTCGGCTCCACGCGATCCGGGACCAAGAGGCGCTCGGGTTCTGTATCGGTAGAATCGGACGGCCGCATAGTTGTATCGGTTAGCGCCCGTGAAAAAATAACGCGATCAGATTTCGGAGCGCGACGGTCCCGGGTGCAAGGCGCGACGACGAGGGGTACCCGGGGGTATTTCGAGGAGGAGCAAAGCAGCAGAAGGGGCCGTCGCGCCCGAAAGATGAAAGAAAAAATTAGTCACGGGCGCTTAGGATCAACCATAGCTCACGTCGTCGAAATCGAGTCTGTTGTACTTATTAGCATCATCGAGCGCCTTCTGGGCCAGTTGGTTAAGGCGCCTTACCGTGTTCTTGTCGATGGAGCCGCTGACCGGAATAGCGCGAACATCGACCTTTCCGCCCGCCAGTACCTGATGGAGGGCCGATAGTAAGGGCTTGACCCGCGGCGAAATCGTCTGTCGCCCGCGCGGTCCGCGAAATAGATCGAGTTCCGTCATCGCTCGAGTGTACTCCGCGACAGGTTCGGAAAACCGTACGGCGCGAACGCTTTTTCTGGCTCTTCTTTGCATGGATATTCTCCTTTCCGTTATGCTGCCAACAGTTTCGTCGTAGCTAGTACGATATCGAGCGTCATCTCTCGATATCGAGATCGCGAATCATTTGCTGAACGGCTTGGCGGGTCACGCGAAGAATACGAGCGGCGTGTACGCGGTTCCCCTCGCTTTGCGCCAAAGCCTGTTCTACCAGAACCCGCCGTACGCTTTCCAGAACTTCGAAATAGGAAGCGCACCCGACCTGCAGTGCGACCATGGTATCCAGTTCGGGAGCGCTCGTAAAAGCGGCTTCGACCGTAGCCAAAAAGGCAGTAAGGTCCAAGGGCTTGGCGATGTAAGCGCAGACGCCGATCTGGGCCAGGCGGAACGCCTGTACCGGAGTGGCTCTTCCGCTTACTGCGATGACGCGCGGCCGCGGCAACATAGCCGCTGCCGACTCGGCTACCTGAACTCCGGAACCTCCGGCTGCGAGCTGAACGTCGACGACGACCAGATCAGGATGATTGGATAGCAAGCGTATTGCATCCGACTCCGAATCGGTATCGAACACGGTAGCCCCGCAGTTCGATAAAACGCGTACCATTCCCCCTCGGATCAGAACATCATCCTCGACGACAAGAGCGGTAAAGCCCTTGCCGCTTTTTTCTCTACTACTTTGAATCGTAGCTTTGTCCAACGGCATTCTTGCTGTTCTTCCTGAGATTCGTCAGCGGTTTTCACGTCGAGCGGACCGTAGGTTCGAATGTCGAAGGTTCGAATGCAAAGGAGGGAAAGGGCGGGGTAAGCATACCGAGCCCATACGCCATCTCAATAGAAATTACGAACGCTGCTCCGCATATGGTTCTCTATTGTTGGTAGGATAGAGGGCGAGCCGGGTCTCGGCGCGGGCAGTCTCGCGGTATATTTATGTCTGGGCCAAAATTTGTAGACCTGGCGGGCGTGACCAAGAGGTCGGCGGGATACTCCAGGGAGTAAACACCGGGGACACGCGGTCGTGGCCAGCGGCCTTTACCGAACGCTAGTCGAATTGGGCGGGATCGGAAGGCCGTAGGTCTTTACGATGCCTTTTCCTTCTAAACGGTAGGCAATCATTTTGGTTTATAGCGAAGCGCGAAGTCTCCCCGAAGAGGAATTTCTCGGTTCGCTCGAAATCACACCCGACTGAAAAAGGCGTCCGACGAAGGTGAGAAAGCGGGTGTTCTATTGGCCTATGAGAAAGGCAGTAAATACGCCCCGAGGTCCTAGAAATACAATATCGATGCGGAAAGCCCGACCGAGATCGGCATCAAATCGTAGTCGGTATCGTCGCCCGATTCGGAGTCCATCAGCACCGCGTTGGTGGCGCCGAAGGCGACCAGGGCGATCCCGAGAGCCCAGGTACGCGCTATGGGCCAGTCGTAACCCACCACTAACGAGGCCCCGCCGCCCATGCCGACCAGAGTGCTGTCGTCCGCACCGTTGACGACCATTAGGCTGTTCAGGCCGACGCCGAGACCGAGGTGCAGCCCGGAGCTCTCCATCGGGTACCAGTCGACGAAAGCGCCCAGCAGGGCCGCGGTAGCGCTGGCGGTCCCGCTGGCGGACATTTCGTTACCCTCCACCGATAGCCTGGCATCCGCCAAGGGGCCGCCCTCGAACTCGCCGGAGGTCTGCACGGCCTGTATGGTGAACGCCAGTACGAGCCGCGGAGCGATGCTGCCTCCGATGGCGAAGGCGGAGAAAGCCCCCATCCCCGAGATCGATGTGGAATCGGAGGGACCGTCGCCGAACAGATGCGCGTACCCGGCGCCGTCGAATATCCGCAGGTACAGCCCCTCGCGCATCCACTCCGCCTCGCACTCCGCCGGTGCGTCGTCCCTGCGCTCGTCCCTGCGTTCGTCCCCGCGTTCACCCCCGGTCGAAACTGGTCGCGGCCCGGCAACGGAATCGGAAGCATCGGTAGCAGCAGAGCTCCGGTCCGCGGGGGCGAGGGGTTCGGTAAACACGACCGTGCCCCGGGGCGGCTCGTCGCTGGCAAGCGTTGCGTCCACGGGCTGGGCGGCGGGCGACGGCGCCCCGGTTGTCTCCGGGTCGGTTTTTACCTCGGGCGGGGCGCTTGCGCCGTCCGGGGCGGTTCTTTTGTCACTCGCGTCCTCGCTTTGGTCGGCCGCGGGTCGCGTAACGGATTCTTTCAGCTCCTGCTGAGCCATCGCGATCACGGAGATCGAACAGGATGCCAGTAATAACGGAAGCCCGAACCAGGAGTTGAAACGCGAGCGAGAACAGAGGCGAACCGCAACCGTCATCTCGCCGCTGCCCGTCGTGCACGGCCCGGTTCTTCGTTTCTCGGATCGAATCGTTGCAGGCTCTTTCGGTGTCATGGCGTATTCCTTTGGCCCTCGGCCGGTTTACCGGCCTCTATATATAGGTGGCTTCATATCGAAATGGTAGTGCAGGCCATCCACCGTTTCGCGGTTTTCTGATAGCTTCGTCCGGTCATGACGCACTATCCCCAGATCGTAACGACGCTCGTCATCCTCGCTCTGCTCCCGGTCGCCGCCTGCGACGACAAAAAGACCCCAGCCCCGGCCGAGGCTCCGTCGCCGTCGCCGCCCGCGCCCGCGCCCGCCGCGGACAAGCCCGCCGCCATGCCGGCCCTGCGTCCGCCCAAGGATCCGAACGAGGCCTGCGCGCAGGTCATGGTGGTGGCCTGGCAGGGGGCGGAACACGCCCAGCCCACCGTCAAGCTCGACAAGGCGCAGGCGCGCGCCCGCGCCATGGAGTTGATAAAGGAGGCAAAGCAGCAGCCCGACTTCGCCGCCCTGGCCGAAAAACAGTCCGACGCCCCGGGCTCCGGGCAGCGCGGGGGGCATATCGGTACCTACACCCGAGAGAAGTGGCCCGAGGTTTACAGCGGTATTCGCGACGCGGTCTTTTCCATGCAGGTGAACGAGATAGCGGCCGAGCCCTTTGAGGCGCCCTTTGGTCAGGTAGTCGTGCGCCGCTGCCCGGTGGAGCGCGCCCGCGCCCGCCACATCCTGATCCGCTACCAGGGCGCCCGCTCGGGCGGCGACAGGGCCCAGCACACGCGCGACGGGGCCGAGGCGCTGGCCGAGAAGCTGCTGGAGCAGGTGAAAAAGCCCGGAGCCGACTTTGCCGCCCTGGCGCGCGAGCACTCCGAGGACAGCTCGGCCTCGCGCGGCGGCGACGTGGGCCTGCGCGCTCGCGGCGAGCTGGCGCGCGGCTTTGAGAAGGCTCTGTTCGCAATGTCCCCCGGCCAGATCAGCGGCCCGGTGGAGACCGAGTTCGGCTTTCACATCATCCAGCGGGTAGAGTAGGGCGCCCTACTCAGCCGTTACCGTCCACCCACGGCTCGGTGAGCCGGCACGCTTGCTCCTGGCAGGAGAAGATCTCGGGCAGCGAGCAATCGGCGTCCTCCGTGCACGGCTCCGCGCAGATGTCGCCTGTATCGGTGGCGATCACCACCAAGTCCTGGTCACAGGTTCCGTCCTCCGGCGCCCCGAGCAGGCTCCCCGGCTCTAGCTGTTCTTCGGGCCACAAGGAGCTAGTGCCGAGGTATCTGCACGAGATCCCCGCGTTCTGTTCATCCGCGGGGATCTCGACGAAGTAATCTTGCCATCCGCAACCGTCCGTACAGCTTCGCGTGGCGATCTCCACCGGCAGCCGCGCGTCAATGGCCAGGTCGGCGATCTCGAAGGAAAAGAGGTAGAGGCCGGAGCCGCAGGCATTCGGAAAAGCGAAATCCCATATGACTTCCAGTCGTAGCCGCCCGTCGTCCCCTTGCCGGGCCTTGCCGCGCCAGAGAGTACCTTCGTTATAGAAACCGCAGGATTCCGGAACGTTGATCAGATCGAACCGGGCGCCTCCGGCGTCGCCCAAATTCCACGCTACGCACTGTAGCCCGCGGTACCGGGCGATATCTCTGCCCGTGTACAGCTCGACCGGAGAGCTCGCCCACTGCAGTTCGACGTCCTGGAAGCGAACCACCTCCAGCGCGTCGGCGGGATCGCCTCCGTCTCTCTCGCTCCCGCCGTCATCGTCCGGCTCGCCCGGTCCGCCGTCTCCTGCCTCGCCACCATCACCTGCCGAGACCGCCTCGCTCGCTCCGCCGCTGCCCGCTGTAGCGCTCCCGTCCCCACCGCCGCCCCCGTCGCACGCGCACGCGTCACCGCCGTAGCTGTTCACGCCGTTTCCGTCGCTTTCGCACGCCGCCACGGCCAGAGCCATCACTGCGCCGAAATACAGTTTGCCGTCTTGCGTCACTCGTTCCTCCTCTTCCCTGCTACGAAGCGGAGCCCCATCTTCTCTTGGGTCTGTAAAACCGCCCCCTATAGTGTAAACGGAAAGCGATTCCCTTTGTATCGCCTTTCTAACTCCACATATCGGCTTCCAACGCGATTCATCGAGACTTCTTAGAGAAGCCGTGGCGCCGTTCGACGGGCGCAGAAACTCGCGGCCGGGGCGGCGTTGTTCTCTATAGGGCTAAAAGCGCCTGAAGTGGTAGGGATTGTACGGTGCGATAAAGGCACGCCCCGGCGTCCGGGGCAGAGGGCCGTAGTAGGGATTTCCGTAAAGCCCTGAGGAGAAATCGGGAGCGGATCTCGGTCCCGGCGCCAGCAGGACCCGTTCGATGACACGGCTTTCGAGCTCGGCCCGTTCAATCTGGTATTCCCGGGCGGCTTGCAGCACGGCAGCGGCCAGCGTGGCCGTGGCATCCAGCACGCTTCGCATGGGCGGGCGGACCCGGACCCACTGGATGCTCCCCGCCGCCTTGGGGCAGACCAGCGAGACCTCGCCTCGACGGCTGATGGTGATGACCAGTAAAAGAGCATCACTGGCCTCCGCGCGGTCCTGCCGGGCGCTCGCCTCGGTTAAAGAGACCACCTCGAAACCGGTCTGTTTGCGAATCGCTCGGCGCAGGTCACTACCCTTCAACCAGGGCAGGGAGGATTCCACGCTCACGTATACAGTGGATAAAGCCCGCGCACCCGGCAGCGTCGCAGCAGCCGGCACTGACGCCTCGTCCGGCGACGTTCCTTTGTCCGTCCGCGCTTCGGCTCCCGCGCGTTTGGTTTCGTTCGTCTGTTCCGCGTACGGGTTCGCCGTCGACTCGGCAGCAGACGCGTTGCCGGGTGACGCATCGTACGGCGCCTGCGCGTCCTTTGCCTGCTCGGGTCTCTCCTCGCTCGCCGCTTCCCGCGGCAGCCGGGACCCCTCCACCTGCGCGGCCCCGTCCGCGCCGGCTTGCGATCCGGGTCCCGTTACCCCCTGCGCCCTTGCCGCTTGTCCGTCTGCCAGGACCGCAAACGGTAAAAAGATTGCAAGCGTGATGAAACGACTCACAGAATCCATTATGCGATAACCCGAGGTTCACGGCAATGGGCGGTCGGTTCCGCCAAATAGGCGAATTTACATTTTCAGTCTTGCTTGTTGTCCAGGGATGGGGACGGTAAACAAGGAGCTGGGAAGAGCTGGGGCGACCGAGGTTTTCTGTTACCGAACCCGACACGTATCTGCCGAACCACAAACGGGACGCCGTGAGACGAAGAAGGCGAGCCCGCGGTGCAAAGATAGACTCACCATGGTTCTAGCGAATCTTAACAATTATTAACAATCTTAACATTCCAATAGTAATGTTTATAACATCGGCGCACAGCCTGTAATCGCCGTCGACCGGTAATGAAGAAATATCGCGAGGTTGTCGTATAGCCGGGCCAATACCTATTATAAGCCCGACCTCGGCCGTCTGCGGAATTGTTGTCGTCGCAGCAGCAGTCAGAGCCTTTTTGCTCAACGTCGGTACATCTCCCCGGGCTTGACAATCGTAAGCCGCCTTCCTACGGATATTCGCTATACGTTGGACTAGCGGTCCGCGGATACGTATACGATCGTCGGTGAGCGCCGATTACTTGGGAGGAACTTGAATGTTTCGTTATCGCTATTCTGGGTGGCTACTCGCGGCCCTGTTGGTCAACTCCTGCGCCCTCGATACCAGCGTCGAAACCAGCGGCGATAGCGAAGACGCCGAGGTTGGTCGCATTATCCAACCGATATTGGCCGCGCCGATCTCTGCCACGGCTGATACCCTGCTGCGCTTGAGCTTGCCCTATGCCAACGACGGAGGGGGCGCGATACTGGGCGTGACCTCGGCCTCGGTAGCCGATATCAAGCGTTCGCTCATCCGCTTCGATACCGCGCAGATCACGGGGGCGGTGCCGGCCGGCAAGGTGCTGCACTCGGCTCGCATCGACCTCACCATTGTCGGCATCTCCGCGGGATGGCTGGGCGGCGCGGTCGATATCCTGGCGATGAACCGCGACTGGGTCGAGGGTAACAGCCTGTGGGGTCACGGCGCGAGCTGGGTCTGCGCCGAGGACACCAACATCTCGGTTTTCGGAAACCTGTTCAACAACTGCAGCGCGGCGGACAACTGGAGCATGTTGCCCACCGGTTCTCACCCGCGGCCCTTCTTCTCCACCGCGACCGATAGGGTGCCGGTGTTCACCGGGGGCCTGACTACCATATCGTTCGACGTGACGGCGGACGTGCAGCGGATTCTCAACGGATCGCTGGCCAATAACGGGTGGATCCTGGCGGGAGCGCCGAACCTGCAGGGAGGAGAGTGGGTGAACTTCGCCTCGAGCGAGAGCTTCGTGCCCTCGGATCGACCGCAGCTCATCATCGAGTACGGGGACGACGGGTGCCCCGGCAATCCGGACAAGGGGCTGCCGGGTGACTGCGGCTGTGAGCTGCCGGACCTGGATATTAATTACGATAACGTCGCCGACTGCTTTGACGGCGTGGTCACGGCAACCGCGGACACCGCCATTCGCCTGGTGACGCCCTTTGCCAACGACGGCACCGGTCTGCTCCTGCCGGTCACCTCGGCCTCGGTGGTGGACATCGAGCGCTCGCTGATCAAGGTGAGCAACGCCGCGATCGACACCGCGCGTCGCGGGGGCCCGATCGACAAGGCCTATCTCGATCTCACCGTCGCCGGCATCGCCTTCGGCTGGGCAGGAGGAGAGCTCGCGTTGCACCGGATGAACCCGACGCCGGTGTGGGTCGAGGGGATAGGCCTGGACGGCTACGGCGCGAGCTGGAGCTGCGCCAACGACGTGAACACGACCTTGCTCGGCAACCTGTTCAATAACTGCAGCGTCTGGAACGACTGGTACATGTCGCCGGTACAGGGATCGGTGCTCCCCTATCCCTACGAGATCACCCCGACCGACGTGGTCGGCGTCACCTGGCCGGGAATGACCTCGGTCCGCTTCGACGTCACGGACGATATCAACCGTTTCATCGCCGATCCGGCCTCGAACAACGGCTGGATCTTGCAGGGGCAGGCGAGCAATTTCGCCAGCGGCGAATGGGTGAACTTCGGTTCGCGCGAGAGCGGTGCGCCGCCCCGACTGGTGCTGGAGCTGCCCGACGCCTGCCCGACCACCTTCAAGCCGAGCCCGGGACAGTGCGGCTGCGCGATTCCCGAGACCGACAGCGACACCGACGGCACTCCGGATTGCGTGGATGAATGCCCCGAGGACAACCCGCAGATCATTAAAGGCATCTGCGGCTGTGGCGACGATAACGCCGACAGCGACTCCGACGGCCTGGCCGACTGCGTCGATCCCTGCCCGCTGGATGACGATCCGACGCTCGGCGGTGGGTGTGGTTGTCCCAGCGACCAGCTCGCACCGCCCGGAACGGCGTGCTCGGGTGCCTGCGGCGGATCGGGTGATCCGAGCGGCATGGACGAGTGCGACGGCGCGGGACACTGCGGACTGGTAGGCAACGCGACGCAGTGCCCGCCACCTGACCCGAGCTGCCCCTCCTGTACGCCCTACCTGGTCAAAGACCTCTCGATAGGCACCAAGTACTCCGTCTACTGGTACTGTCCGTGCCCGCGTAGCGCGGACGCAGCGACCGCTGCCTGCGCGAGCATCCGACACAGCCTGGCGCAGATCGAGACCGCCCCGCAGAACGCCTTTGTGCGCCATATCATCACCGACGACAGCTGGATCGGCGCCAACGACCGCTCGCAGGAGGGCGATTGGCGCTGGGCATGGATTCTCGGCCCCGACGGAACTCCCTTCTGGAGCAGCAGCGGCGGCGGGCCCGTCGGTGGCGAATACAATAACTGGCAGACCGGCGAGCCGGCAGGCGCCACCGCGGAGAACTGCGGGGCGATGTCCTTTGCCAGCCCGAATGGCGAGTGGCAGGACCTTAGCTGCGGCTCGACGCTCCATTTCGTCTGCCAGCGCTCGATCGAGTTCACCAGCAGTGGCGGTGGTGGTAGTGGTGGTAGCGGTAGTGGAAGCGACAGGACCTGCGCCTTCCTCGGCAACAACTGCGACGAACCGAACGGGCCGTGCATCGATCCGAGCGAGTTACCCGGAGCGGGTCTTCCGGAAGCGGTGCAGGAGGCCCAGCTCCACACCTGCGACGACTGTACCGGCGACCCCGACAACTGTCCCGGTGGCGACGACCCGACCCCGCAGCAGATCTACCAATGCGAGACCGCCTGCGGGCCGCTGTGCAACGGCGCGGCCGAGCCGCCGGATCCAACGACGTCAGTGCCCTGCGAGAATATGGATGACTATGTTCTCGAGCCGACCATCTTCACCGACCCGCCGCCCGAGAAACACTGCCCGATCCAGACCCCTGATCCGCCGGCGCCCCTGGACCAGCTCGAGGCCTGTTCCAAGCACGAGGACTGCGAAAACATGCCCGGAGGGCTCACCCACTGCGGCGAGGTCTTCCACTGCCGCCAGTGCGATCCGACGCAGTCCGCGTGCCCCCAGTGCGTGGGCGAGCCGGATCCCGATAACCCGGATCCGACGAACCCCGCGCTCGAGTGCGTACCGAACCTCCACCCCGTTACCAACAAGGACCAGAACCTCTGTATCGCGCGCAAGTACTGCGGGGTACCGATTCCGGAATGCTTCCTGAACGACGAAGACGACGACCAGGTGTTCTGCGCGGAGTATAACCTTTGTATCAACCCAGCGAATGTACATACCCCTTCGCCACCGTTGAATGCGACTGCGCTCGAGATCCCGAAGTTCTTCACCCCCGAGACCCAGTTCAACGTACCCCCGATTTCCCCGCCTGATCCCCACTTCCCGGAGGATCCGGCCTGCGTCGGTACTAATTGTTCCGGGCCCACCGACTCATCGCACCCCTGGTGTCACTACAACGTGACCGAGGGGCTCGATCCGCAGACACCGCCATCGCTCGACAAACCGGTCGATACGGGAGACGGCTCGATCCTATCCTTTAACGTCGATCCAGGCGTGGAGCTGATCTACGAGACCGAGACGGGACCGCTGGGAATGCCCTTGCCATATCTGACGGCGGAAGCGTACTTCCTGGCGCAAGCCAATATCCAAATATTCAACATGAGTAAAGGTTTGGATTTGATCGACCTAGCCGCTGGCGCTCGCGGCGGTATTCACGAGGATCCCTTCGACGTCAACAAGGAGGTGTGCGGCTTCAAGGCCTATGCCCGCGCCGAGATCCTGGGCATGGACATCCTGCCGGAAGACGTCAACTTCCGCATGCCGGACGAGGACACCGAGGGCAACGACCTGCAGGCCAAGTGCCTGGAGGCGGTCGATGACTTCCGGCGCACCGTGGACGCGGCGCGCAAGGCATTTGCCGACGCGCGAGAGCTGGTACGGCAGTACCACGAGCTCAAGAGCCGGACCTCCCCCGAGTATTTCTCCAATGGCAGCAACGCCGTGCAATCGCTCTGTGAGCAGATCGCCAGCTCGCCGCCGCGCGGCTTCCCGGTCTGGGGCGCCTGCGAGACCGAGCCGCCGGTACATACCATCAATCGCTTCATCTATTTCTACAATGTAGTGGTGATCGAAAACGTCCGCGACGCGGCCGATAAGCTCGTAACAGAGCTCGACGCGTTGGTCGCGGCCAACGATGTGGACGGTCGCTATGAGATACTCAATCCGGTCAAAGAGGACGAGCAGGTCAGCCTGTTCAACTCGACCTTCATGGTCGGCCCCGTACCCTGCAATCTGGAGGTTTTGCTCACCGTACAGTACGGGGTCTCGGCAGACCTGGTTGCCGATTTTCGGCTGGGTACCCTCATGGGCAACCTGGTACACGCCCGTTCGCTCGACGACCACCCGGTCTTCAAGGTGGGCCTGGACGGCGGCCCGAACGCGGGCCTGGGCCTGAGCCTGTTCGCCGGCGTCGGCTTTGACGTCGGCTTTGCCTCGGCCAGGCTGGGAATCTACGGAGCAGTGGATCTAGGCCACGTCGCCGTACCGGTCACGGCCTGGGCCGGGATCGGTGTGAAGACCTTACAGGATCCGCGTACGCCGCCCACGAGCTGGGCGGACGTGGTCGACGTCAGCGCCGGAAGCCTGATACCGACTCAGCGCCTCGCGTTCGAATTGAGGTACGGCTACCGCGCCGACCTCGAGCTGGAGCATATACTGTCCGGCTCCCTCGGGCTCGAGCTCAAGCTCAAGTTCTTCTTCTTCAGCATCAAGTATCGCGAGCCGATCATTTCCTTTACCGGTCTATGTCCGCCAGCGCCGTCCAGCAGCAGACAACACTGGTGCGATATCCCGCTGTTTGATGCGGATCTCAGAAGCTCGTTCGACTGGGGTGAGATTCGGCTGCCGATGCCTTTCTACCCCGTCAAGTACCTGAAATGGGAGTGGGCAAACAACGATCCGGTCGGTACGGCGAGCTTCGACTCGAGCCAGGTCGGCGAGGTCTTCTACGACTCGCTATGCCAGTGTATCCCGACCTGGAACGATGCGGATCCGCCCAGGCAGGACTGTTTCCGACGGGAGGACTGCTGCGATGCCGTCTATCCGAACATCGTCTGCTACGAGAATCCCGAACCGGTCGACGGAAAGCTGCGCAAACAGTGCACCGGGTGCCGCCTTCTCGACCAGAACTGCAACGGGGATGACGATTGTTGTAACCCGTCATTTGCCAGCTGTTACAAGTCCGATCCGAACGACCCGGACGAGGTGGGAACCTGCCAGCCCAGGAGCGGTGAATGCGGTCACTGCGTGCGAGACGAGGACTGCCTGCCGGAGTCCGGTACGGGCGAGCCCCTCTTCTGTTCGGGCCTTCGTCATTGCGTGGCCGGGGCCGATAACTGCGTAATATTATAATCGGGATCGCGAGCCGAGCCATGAACACCAAGAGCAGGTTGATCCTCGGATGCGTGCTGCTGGCAGGGCTGGCCCTGCCGGCGGCCTGCTCGCGGGACAAGACCTTTGCCTATCGCACCGGGCGCACCTATGGCTACGAGGTAGAGATGTCGAGCGACTCGACCGTGGGCAGCCGGGCCGAGTCGAAGCAGTTCGCCTTTGATCTGGCTGGAGAGATGGAGGTCACCCCCCTCGAGCGCTCCGAGAAGCGCGCGAAGCTGATATTGCGGTTCGCGCAGGTGAAGCTCTCCGGCAGCGAGGATCCGGCCGCCAGGGAGCGTTTCGAGCGCGTGGCGCGCGAGCTGCAAAGGCCCAGCGTATTCACCTACCAGAACGGCGCCGTGACCGAGGCCGCCCTGGCCCGAAACCTGGAGGCGCTCACCGTGGGTATCATGCGCAACCTGGCCGGCGCCCTGCAAGCGCCGGCTGGATTGGCCGGCGGAAGCGAGGTCACGGTTTCCGAGTACGACGCGACCGGCCGCTACCTCGCGAAGTACCAGCCTGGAGACGAGCCCGACACCTACCGCAAGCGCAAGCTGTCCTACGAGTCGCTGATCATGGATTCGCTGTTGCAGTCTGCAACCTTTGGCAAGGAGGTGCCCGCGCCCGAGATCGTTCAGTCCAGGGCACAGCTGCGGATCACGGCCGGTCGCCTGGCCGAGCTCCGCGCCCAGGAGCGGCTCGAGTTGCCGCTGGTCGCGGGCAGCGAGCTCTCGGTACAGACAGCGACCGCGCTAACCGCCATTGGCGACCGTCCGGCGGTCGCCGTGGACCGCGTCGCTTTGGCGACCGACACCGAGCGTCTGGCGGCGGATGCTCCCTATCGTTCCCAGAGCGCGCGGTTCGACTTCAACTCCATCAAGATCGGTGGACGCGGATTTGACGAGCTTCTCTCCATGCTCGAATCGCTGGCGACCCGCCGTTCGCAACTCGAGCCGACCGATCGGAAATCCACGGGCGAGATCGATCCGGATAAGCAAGAGGAGATCAAGCGCTGGACCGGCGAGCAGAACCGGGTGCTGACCGCGATGGCGACCCTGCTGCGTACCGAGCCCGAGCTGACCGGTCGGGCGACCGCGGCAATACGCGCCGGGTCGCCTGCCCACCGGGTGTTGATCGCGGCGCTCGGCAGCGCCGGAGCCGAGGCTTCACAACGGGCACTGCTCGAGCTGATGAAGGACGATGACCTGTCCGACGACGATCGCAACGCGGCAGGACGGGCTCTGATCCGAACCAAGACGCCCACCGACGCCTCGGCGCGCGCGCTTCAGGGCCTGCTCGACGATCGCCACTGGCACCAGTACGCGATTCTAGGGCTGGGGACCTATGCGCGACTTTTCCGCGACGCGGGTCGTACCGGTGAGCACGAACGCCTCGGCCGGCTGCTGCTCGCGCGCCTGCGCTTGAGCTCCTCGGCCGGCGCCCGCGCCGACGCATTCTCCGCGCTATCCAATTCCGGTTACGCCGGGATGCTGGATGCGGTCAGCGAGTACTTCGACCATCCGGACGCCCGGACACGCGAGCACGCGGTACGGGCAATACGGCTGACGCGGCATCCCGAGATAGAGCGGATAGCCATTACCAAGCTCGAGGACGCCGCTCCTGGCGTGCGGCGGGCGGCGCTCGACATCGCCGAACGGGTCGAGGTCACCGAGCAACTCGCTCATGCGGTCCGCCGCGTGGCGCTTGACGACCAGAGCGCCAACCTGCGAATGAGCGCCTTGCGGGTGCTGGTAGGGTGGAAGGATCGAATGCCGGCGGTGCAGACCGCCATAGAACAGATCGCCGTCAAGGACGCGTCGGAGCCGATCCGCCGGGTGGCGAGGCAAGCGGTCTCGCCCACGGGATGATCGCCAGCAGGGTTCGTGTTACCTTCCCGAGCATGACAATTTCTATTGCCATACGATCAGGACTGGTTTTCGTACTACTTACGGCAATGGCGAGCTGCGACGATGCCGGTAGCTCTGAAGGCGGCGATGCGGGCGCTGGCGGCGCTGCTGGTTGGGGCGGTAATGCCGGAGGCTTTGCCGGCACCTCGGGCGGTAACGGCGGGGGAGTCGGCGGCGCCGCGGGTAGCGCCGGCGCTGGCATGGGCGGCGGCGGAGAAGGCGCGAGCGGCACCGGAGGAAGCGGCGCGGTCGGCGGCGAGCCAGTCGGTGGAACCGGCGGCGATGCGGGAACGGCCGGCAGCACGCCCGATCCGTGCGAGGATGCTCGGGCCCCTGAGGATCGGTGTCCGGTCTGTGCGGACGAGACCGGTTGCGACGGCACGACCTATACCGATAACGGCGATGGTACGGTGAACTCTTCTTGCTGCGGCCTGGTCTGGCAAAGAGAAGTAGACGATGGCGAGTACGATTGGGAGGCGTCGAAGGTCTACTGCGAACAGCTATCGATCGCGGGTGGAGGTTGGCGCTTGCCGACAAAGGATGAGTTACTGTCGCTGCTCGTCCCCGGTGCTTCGCCCCCGATCGACACCAGCGCGTTCGGGGATACCCCGGAACAGTATTACTGGAGCGTTACACCGCATCGCACCAGCTCCAGATCCGCGTGGCAGGTCTCTTTTTTCGCCGAGGGCGGAGGCTTTGCCTCGACCGGCTCTCTCGGTCTGACGAGCAAGGTCAGGTGCGTCCGATAGGGAAACTCCTGATACGCCGAGCTGCCTGGCTGTGCGCGCTCTCGCTGCTCGCGTGCGGCTGCGGCGAGGACGACCCGGTTTCCCACGGCAATGCCGGCGCTACCGGGGGGAGCGATGGTGTTGCCGGCGGAACCGATGGCGGTGCTGGCGGCGACGGCGTCGCGGGATTCGCGGGCACGGCCGCTGGCGACGCCGGCGCGGCCGGCGAGGCAGCGGTGGCGGGTGCGGCCGGGTCGGCCGGCCTTCCCAGCAACGAGGGCCCGCCGTATACGCGCGAGTGCACGCCGGAGCAACCCTGGTTGTGCAGAGTGTGCGACGTACAGACGACCTGCGAAGCGCCGACCTATACCGACAACGGCGACGGCACCGTGACCTCGTCCTGCTGCGGCCTGGTGTGGCAACGAGATATCGAGTGGGTCGACGACCCCACGCTCTGGGCCAACGACTGTAGGCGAAAGCCCGAGGCAGCGGCCTGTCATAACTTCGAGGACGCGCCCGTTTACTGCGCCGGGCTCTCCCTCGCCGGCGGCGGCTGGCGAGTACCGGTCGCCAACGAGATCGCGACGCTGTTCGTCCGTGACAAGGGCTCGCCCTACATCGACACCACCGCCTTCCCCGATCCCCCCATCGACGACATGTACTGGACCGCGTCGCCGGTACCGTACCGGATAAATCACGCCTGGGTGGTAGGCTTCGGCGGCACCTTTACGCGAGAGGAACCGAAATCGCGCGAGCACTTCGTACGCTGCGTACGCTGACCGGGAATTCTACCGAAAGGGGTTTTGAGAAGTGCTCTGCTACTCATGATATCCCGTCCTTAAAAAAACTCTTTCACGCCAGATAGCTTTTTATCGGTATATCGCCACCAGCTTCTCGATCGATTGTATGCGAGCGCCGAACCAGGCGAGCGTATTTCTGGTGGAAACCAGCGTTGCGCCATCCCGGGCGTTCGGATGTGCCGTCTTCCCGGCTTCGCCGTCCTCTCCGGCCTTCTTCATCTGCAGGTGAAGCCGCTTCAGCTCGGCGAGCCCCTCGATATCGGTCCGTTTCTTGATCTCCTTCCAGACGCAGTCGATACCGCGGCGCATGACGCATTCGCCCGGATCATCCCCGGACTTCTTGCAGGGACCGTACCGGGTGCCTGCCGGGCACTCGCTGACCGGGCAGATGCCGGCGGTATGGGCGAGCACGCAGGTGCCGCAGGTGGTGCACAGCCCGCGCGCCACCGGGTCGTCGGCATGGGAGACGACCGCGCTTCCCACCGGGTTCAGCGGGCAGATGACGGGGATACCCGGTTCGCCCAGAAAGGCGGCCTTGACCCCGCCCGCGCAGCTCAGGACCACCAGCGCGTCGCTCCTGGCCAGGGATCTTTTGTAGCGGCGAATCGCCTGCCGCATGACGTTCTCCTCGCAGCACACGAGCACGCACTCGCTCCGCACCGCCTTGACCTTAAGGTCCTTCAGCATCCGCTTCATGATCCGGATCCCCAGCTCTCCGCCCGTGCCGCTCAGGTTCGCGCAAAAGCAGCAGGACAAAACCGTGACCTGGCTCACGTCCCGAAACAGGTGGGCGATCTCCTTTTGCGGTTTCCACACCGTCTTGTTCATGGCACCTCCCTCGCTCAGCTGATGATGCGTATCTGTCGCGGATCCACTCTCTTGAACGCCAGGGGCAGCCTCCTGGCAAAGAGCTTCGCATACCTGGGAAGCCGCTTGCGCAGCGGTACGGTGATCTCGTCCCCGAAGGCCTTCAACAATTCCTCGGGCATGTAGCGGGGCCGCAGCCCTCGCGCCCAGCTGGTAAAGCTGAAAGCGATGTAGCAGCCCGGGCAGTTGGCGGCGATATCCTTCACCCCCGCCGCCTTCACCTCCCGGTAGCGGGCATTCTGCGCCTGGAGAAGGGCTCCGAACCCGAAATCCCTGGCGATGCTCGCGGCGCCGCAGGACAGGCTGTCGTCCCGGTTGTGCTCCAGCTCGACTATATCGGCGCCCGCTGCCCGGTAGACCTTGCGCAACCTTGCCTGGAATTCGTGGCCCAGCTCGCCGGCGTTGCAGAAGTCGTGCACCGCCGACCGAAAGCCGATGGGGCGCTTCACCTCCAGCTCCCCGCTTTCGAACCTCTCCAGCAGCCATTCGAAGATGGTGGTGAGCTCGAAGGGCAACTGCCTGCCGTATACCTTGTTCAAAACCGGACCCAGATAGGTCCTGCAAGCGCCGCAGTAGAAAACGATCCGTTGCACCTTCAGCTCGCTGAACCGGGCCATGGTCTTTTCCACCATCGCCGCATAGGCATCCCATTGCCCGGCACGGTAATGTATCTCGCCGCAGCAGATGTCGGGCGGACCGAACTTGGGCAGCTCCTTCATCACCACCGAGTTTTCGATATCCCGGCAGATGGTCTTTCCCAGGCAGCCGACGAAGAGCAGGTCGCGCGACTCGTCCGGGGGAGCGGACCACTTCTGCAATATGGCCTTTTCCTCTCCGTCCAGCTCGTCCTGGTAGAACTCGCGAAAGAAGTTGGGACCCTCGGCCGAATTCAGCAGGTAGGGCACGAAGGCCGGAACGCTTCCCTTCCTCTCTTTCTGCTCGCTGATCCGCTGCAGGATAAGCTCGAACGGCCTGAGGCCCTCCACCGGGCAGTAGTTGTTGCAGTGAAGGCAGAGGGTGCACCGGCCGAAGACGCGTGCAGCGCGCTCCCCGTCCAGAAGAAGCTTCATCTGCTTCTTCGCCTCCTCGCGGTCCATATTGATGACGGGGCACTTGACCAGGCACTCTCCGCACAAGGTGCAACGGCTCCAGTCGCAGCAATCGATGTAGGACACTCGCCCGTCCTCATGCGCTCTTCGTGCTCTTCGTGCTCTTCGTGCGCTTCGTGCGCTTCGTGCGCTTCGTGCTCTTCGTGCTCTTCGTGCGCTTCGTGCGCTTCGTGCGCTTCGTGCTCTTCGTGCGCTTCGTGCGCTTCGTGCTCTTCGTGCTCTTCGTGCGCTTCATGCGCTCTTCGTGCTCTTCGTGCGCCGACCGGGGATTCTACCGAACGGTTGCCTGCGCGCAGCGGATAAATGCCAGCTGCTGTGTATCGCAGTAGCCGTTGCGGATCGCGGCCACCCCGTTATCGGTACACTCCCAGTGCTTCGCCGGGTGGGTCAGCGCGCAATCCATGAAGGCGCTCATTTCTTCGGCACAGATCGAACCGTCGTTTACCTTCGCGCAAGCCGATAGACACTCCGCTACTGACCCGCAGCCGAGCGCTTTGGTGCGCTGGCATATCCCTTGACAGATCGCCGTGGGCGCGCGTGGCTCACCCGCTCCCTTCTCGCCCGTTCCCTTGTCACCCGTTCCCTTCTCACCCGCTCCCTTCTCACCGGCTCCCTCTTCACCAGCTCCCTGCTCGCCGGTCGTCGCCTCCGCCGGCCGAGGCGTCGGTCTTACGGCCTGAACAATACCGGGCGTCGCGCTCGGCGGTTCAGGGGTCTCGAAACCGCTTTTGGCCACCGGCTCGGTGCGCATCCGGCTCTCCTCTTGTGACGTCCGCGTGCAACCGGCCTCGAACAGACAGGCCGCACCGAAAGCGAGCAGCACCAGGCGCGATGTCGTGTACGGATTGGTGTTTTGAAGCATGTTTCTCTCCACCCTGCGTAAACTATCACGCGAAAGTTGTCGAGTCGCCGCTCAGCGGCTGCTGTCGACACAACGATCCTGGCGATCCAGTTCTGATTTGTCCTTGTCACTCGAGGAGTGGCGGACTTCCGGCCGTGGGATCTCGAAAGGCGGCGACGGTTCGGCGTTTGCCAGGAAGCCCGGTTAGACAAGATGTAAGAGGGGTACCGCTTCACTTTTTCATTTTTCGCACGGCGACGGCGAAGAACGGATCGCGGCGCGTCGTTTCGCGAAGACGTTCGCTTGGCGCCATGTCATCTCGAGCGGAGCGAGAGATCTCGAACCAAGGGAGATTTCTCGCTTCGCTCGAAATGACAACAAGGCGGCAGAAGAGGTCAGAGTTGGTGCCTTGTCTCTTTACCCGAAGGGAAACTCAGTAAACACCGTCTAAGGCGATGTTGCGGTGTAGGAACGGGGTCTGGGTCTGGTGGTTCCGATGGTCTGCGTTTCGCTGTCCTTAATCCACTTGCAGTCCGAGTTGAAATCCCTGCACAGCTCGACGTAGGTCGCCTGTCTTCCGCATCCGCGGACGCCCTGGGAACCGTTGCCCAAGCGCTTCCAGCGCAGCCGTTCACGAGGACACCTGAGATCGAAGGAAGCCTTTTCCTCCAGCGCCTCCAGGCCGTAGCCGCCGCAGCCCGGTGTCAGCGCCAGCGCCAGGGTCGCGGCCAGAACAAAGAGTACGCCCGGAATCGTTCGCATTTCGACCTCCCTTTAGATGGCTTCTACGGTAAGAGCACGATCTCGAGGCCCTTCGAGGAGAACCGTACCGTGTGTCGTACCGAAGCCCGGGCGGTTATTACCCGAATCTGCATGCCGGAGCGAAAGGGACGAATCCATACGCGTTTCACCAGGCCTTGATGAATTCCGTAGTTGCCGCGGGGGATGGTGGTCCGTGCACGCGGAAGGTTGAAGGTGATGCCCGGGGTGCTCAGGCGATACTCTTGCATGTCCTGGTCCGATCCGGTGGCGGGGATGAAGATTCGCGTCGCGTCGTCGTCGACCGATACGACCGGTGCGTTGCTGGAATCAGGCGCTCTGTCGGACTCTTTCCCGTCGGCTGTATCACTTACGGGCTCGGCCCTGAGGTCGGCTGGCGCCGGCTCTGGCTCTGGCTCTGGCTGAACGTCGGTTTGTACCGGCTCGGCCGTGGGATCGTTTGGTGCCGGCTCCGGCTGAACGCCGGTCTGTTCGGGCTCGGCCCTGAGGTCGGCTGGCGCCGGCTCTGGCTCTGGCTCTGGCTGAAC
>CAYVFC010000064.1:30819-31155 GCA_964450715.1 uncultured Sandaracinaceae bacterium
GTCGGTTTGTACCGGCTCGGTCGGGGGGTCGGCTGGTGCTGGTGCTGGTGCTGGCGCTGGTGCTGGTGCCGTCTCTGGCTGAATGCCGATCTGTTCCGGTCCGGGGCTGGCAAGATACCAGGCGGTCCCGGCTCCGGCCGCGGCGGCGAATATTGCGATCATTAGATAAGCGACGAGACCGCTCTTCGGCGATACCGGGCTCTGGATCGGTCCGTCGGTGCTTTGGCTGCTCGGTACACTGTCGTGGCGGTCCGATTGCAGCGCCTTGTGGAAGTGCTCACTCGGTCCGTCGGTGCTTTGGCTGCTCGGTACACTGTCGTGGCGGTCCGATTGCAG
>CAYVFC010000064.1:31255-40717 GCA_964450715.1 uncultured Sandaracinaceae bacterium
CGCCTTGTGGAAGTGCTCATCGAGCCCGGATTCCGGCTCCTGCGGCTTACCCTGTGCGGTATCGGTATCCACGTTTTCGAGCAGATAGAACCGCTGGGTCGATTCCGCGTGCGGTTCGATCTCTAGGCCTACGCGCAGGAAAGGTATGTTGTCTTCGGTATTCGGAGCCAGCTCGGCGCGAACGATCTTTCCTTCGTGACAGGCGCCGCTGTCCACCAGTTCGAGGCGTACCGAGGAACCGATCTGCAGAAACGGCAATCGGGTCTCCAGCAGCAGCCCGTCATGGGTGTAAGAACCGCGCGCGGATACCGTGCCTGCAATACCGGAAAAACGGAGTCGCGCGGGCGTGGTCTGTATGGCGGTGCGTTCCCTGAGCTCGTCGAGGCGGCGTTTGTCTTCCGCGGAAAGGTTCCGGAACCCGATTCCCATGCCGCCTTGTATCGAGGGTCGCGATGGGGGCGGTTCGGATCGCCCCCCGCCCAGGGCGACCAGGGTCTGGGTATGCTCTCTGCCGGCTTCCTTTTCTCCGTTTGCGCCTGGCCGATCCGATGTGCGGTGCGACCACTTCACCGTCCCCTTTACCGCGATCTCCTCGCCCTTGTTCCCGATGCCGCATTCGACTTCGGAACCGGTCGCGAGCATGATCGGCGCGACCACATAGACACCGGATTCGCTGATATGGACGACTTCCGCCGGTATCGGTCCTTCTCCAGAAACGCCCTTGAGCCGGATCGGCAAGCGAGAATCCATGGTGTGATCTAGAGTAGATACCTAACCTCGGCCGCGCAACTACCCCTCGGATGTAGAAGTGGTTTCAAAACCCCTCCCGTCGTCTTTCGGGCGGGGCGGCCCCATCTGCTGCGTTGCTCCTCCTCGAAATAGCCCCGCTATTCCTCGTCGTCGCGCCTTGCAGCTGGGGCCGCCGCGCTCCGAAATACTCGGTCCGGGAGTTTTGAAACCACTTCTAGGCGAGCAGGCGCCGCTCGATCGAGCGCTGGGTTCGAATCGCGTTCTCGGGTAACCTGTTGCCAGGTGGCTCGACGGGCGTAATCCCACGGCTCACCCGGCCGGGCGAGCGAGACCATGTACCATGTCGCGTGGACCTCGCGAACGATATGCAGACGAGAAGCCGACGCTGACGGCGTTGCTGGGGCCGACCAATACCGGCAAGACGCACCGGGCGGTGGAGCGGATGCAGCAGTGGCGGACCGGCATGATCGGATTGCCGTTGCGGTTGCTGGCGCGCGAGGTCTACGACCGGCTGACCACGGCGGTGGGAGAGAAAAGGGTGGCGCTGGTCACCGGGGAGGAGAAGCGGATTCCCGGCGGTGGAGGAGGGGATGGCAGGGGAGGCCCCGACTACTGGGTCTGCACGGTGGAGTCCATGCCGCTCGGCCGGGAGGTGGAGTTTCTGGCGGTGGACGAGATCCAGCTGGCTGCGCACGAGGAGCGGGGGCACGTGTTCACCGACCGGCTGCTGAACGCGCGCGGGACGCGGGAGACCTGGTTCATGGGGGCGGACACCATGCGACCGCTGGTCGAGCAGTTGCTGCCGGCCGCGCGGATCCGGGAGCATCCGCGTTTCTCCTTGCTCCGCTCGGCCGGCAGCTCGACCCTGGGGCTGCTGCCCTTTCGCAGCGCGCTGGTGGCTTTCTCGGCCTCGCAGGTCTACGAGCTGTCGGAGCGCGTGCGACGCCGCAAGGGCGGGGCGGCGGTGGTGCTGGGAGCGCTTTCGCCGCGGACGCGCAACGCGCAGGTGGCGCTCTACCAGTCGGGCGAGGTCGACTACATCGTGGCCACGGACGCCATCGGTATGGGGCTGAACCTGGATATCGACCACGTGGCCCTTGCCGCCACCCGCAAGTTCGACGGCCGGCAGCTGCGCGAGCTGGAGGCGGCCGAGCTCGGCCAGATCGCGGGACGGGCGGGCAGGTACCTGAACGACGGGACCTTCGGCACGCTGGAGCCGGTGCGGCCGCTGCCCGAGCCGGTCAACCGGGCCATCGAGTCGCACAACTTCCCCTTTATTCGCCATATACTCTGGCGCAACAGCGACCTGGACACGAGCACGCTCGACGATCTGTTGGCCTCGCTCAGGCAGAGGCCGCCCAGACCGCAGCTGCGACCGGTGCAGCGGGCGGACGACTTCGAGGCGCTGCGCCATTTCGCCGTGCTGCCGGAGACCGGGCAACGGGTGCGGAACCGGCAGGTGGTCGAGCTGCTCTGGGAGGTCTGCCGCATCCCCAATTACGGGAACCACCCGGTCGAGCACCACGCTCGGCTGCTCGGCGAGGTTTTCGATCAGCTTACCGGCGGCACCGGGACGGTCGACGAGAGCTGGCTCGAACGCAACGTCAGGCGGGTGGACGACGCCGAGGGCGATATCGACACCCTGATGATGCGCATCGAGCTCGTCCGGACCTGGACCTACATCAGCCACCACGCGCGATGGGTAAAAAACGCGGCCGAGTGGCAGGCGCGCACCCAGGCCGTGGAGGAGCGGTTGAGCGACGCGCTGCACGAGAAGCTGGTGGCGCGCTTCGTGGACGCCGACAGGGGGGGGCGCGCCCGCGCCGGTCGGCGGGCGCGGGCGGCTGCGGCCGCCGGCGGCGGCTCTGGAGGCGATTCAACGCCTCCGTCCGGGCCCTTTTCCGGGCTCTTCCATATGAGAGCTTCGCTTCCGCAGCAGGCCGGGGAGCGAACGGCCGGCGAGCCCGACTGGGTTGCCGCGCTGGTGGAGGCGCCCTACGAGAGCTTCAGCGCCGACGAGCGGGGAGCCATCCGCTTCGGCGACCGTCTGGTGGCGCGCATGACCCGGGGCTCGGACCTGCTGCACCCCGAGGTGCGGATGGTGTGCGAGGGCTGCGGCGCCGGGGCCGTGCTGCAGATGCGCCGCCGGCTGGCGGCCTGGACCCGCGACCTGGTATCGGACGTTCTCGGTCCGCTGGGGAGGCGCGGGAGCGAGACCCTCTCTCCGGCGGGTCGCGGTCTGCTCTACCAGCTGGAGCAGAGCCTGGGGACGGTCCCGGTCGCGGCCGCGCGCGATCAGCTCGACCACCTGACCGAGCAGGACCGCCTGCAGCTTGGCGCGATGGGGGTGGTCCTGGGACGCCGCGTGGTCTTTCTGGAGCAAGAGGAGCGAACCGTCCGGCGAGCGGCGCTTTGTGCCGCCTATCTCGGACGCCGCGACCCCGTGCCCCTGCCCGCGCCCGGAGAGGAGAGCGTCAAAACGGTCTCCGGCGTGGATGGGGAGAGCTATCTACGGCTCGGCCTGCTGGTCTTCGGCCCGCGCGCCATCAGGGCCCGGGCCGTGGAACGGACCGACGCGCTGTTGCGGGAATTGGCGGCCAATGGTCCCTTCCGGCCTCCCGAAGAGGTGGCCGCCCGGCTGGGCTGCGCCGAGGCGGAGCTGCACCGGATCCTCGGGGCTTTCGGGTACCGGCGGAACGGGGAGGGCTTGTACGAGCGGAAAAAGCCGCGCCGCCGTAAAAGGCGGCCGCGCGGCAGAGGGGCGAGCGAGCCGGGGCCGGACGGGGGTCGGTAGGTCCCCGAAATCGGGCGTCGCCCTCTCGGGCGGTGCCGGCGCCAACTAGCTGGACGCTTTTTCCGGCGCATGGTATGTAGCGACAGTCTCGGCGGATGATTCCAATGATCCTGGTGAATGAGGTCGCGGGTAGGTCGTTTTCGCGGTCGACGTTTATCCGGAAAAGCGGGATTGTCCTTCGAGGTGTATGCAGTCGTTTTCAGAAACGCAGCACGTTGGTCAGAAGTAGGATTGAGCTCGAATCGCTCGAATCGCCCGAATCGGTATTTTTGAAAACAATATCAGCGAAAGGCCATTTACCGTACGAATCCGCAGCGCGGCGAAGCGAACCAACGGCAGCGTGTTCAGATGCGTCCTGGGACGCGAAAGGAAGATATGTCCAAGAAGATATTCGTAGGTAGTGTGAGCTGGAATACGTCCGAAGAGGAGCTGCGCCGGGCATTCGAGAAGTATGGAGAGATCGTAGAAGCCAAGCTGATAACGGATCGCGAGACGGGCCGTTCTCGCGGATTCGCTTTCATCACCTTCGTGAACGACGGAGACGCGGACAAGGCGATCGCCGAGATGGACGGGACCGAGATCGACGGGCGAGCGCTCCGGGTAAACGAGGCTCGCGAGAGGAGCCGGGGACCGGATCGAGGGGATCGAAACGGCGGGGGTGACCGGGGGCGTGGCGGCCGGGGTGGCCGCGGCGGCGGCGGTGGCCGCGGACGCTGGTAACGCTTCCGACTTCCGATTTCCCTTGCGAACAGAGACCATGTGAAACGACGGCGGGGCGGGCCTTTTGCCAGGGGTCCGTGCCGCTGTTTTTAGTGCGGCGGGGCGGGCCTTTTGCCAGGGGTCCGTGCCGCTGTTTCTCGTGCGGAGCGGAGGGCCCTCTACCAGGGCCCCGAACCGAGCCGTCTACCCTGACGGCTTGAACAACTTCGCGATCGATTCCGGCAGTCGGCGCGGGCGTCGCCTGGAGAGGCTGATGGTGGCAGCTGATACCTCGGCCGTGCAGCAAGGTTTGTCGCTGTCCACCCGGCGTACGGTCTGCTCGAACTTCAGGCTGGCGGCGCGCACCTCGGTCACCCGCGCGGTCACCTCGAGCAGGTCGTCGAGCTGGGCCGGAAGCAGGAAGTTCATCTTCACCTCGTAGACGACGAAGGAGAGGTCGTTTTTGAAGGTGTCGCTCTGCTGTAGGCCCACGGCCCGCAGCAGCTCGGTGCGCGCCCTTTCCATGAACCGCAAGTAGTTAGCGTAGTAGACGATCCCGCCTGCGTCCGTGTCTTCCACGTAGACGCGTACGGTGATCCGGTGCTCGATGTTGGGCCCCTTTTCCATGCCCGCCTTGTAACGCAGGTCGGCTCTGCAAACCAGCATTGCCGCGAGAACGTAGGGTTGCGGCGCGAAGGAAAAAACAGGTGTTTTATTCGACTAATTGCTCGGGAGACAGAGCCTCCTCTATTGCCTCACGAGGGCGAAGAGAGCATTTTATTACATGTACATATATAAGGACGTCGGGTGGGTCCTTAAACCACACTGAGGGATATGTAATGAAAATGAGTACCAGTAGTCGTTTCGCGGGGGTATTGGCTTTTTTGGTTCTGGCGGGCGCGGGGCTCAACGCTTGCGCTTCGGTGGACGGCGACACCGGCGACGAGGTCGGCGATGGGGGGCTGCAGGACCGGGATGGCGGCGAGGGCTTTTCGGACGGTGGCTGGTCGGAATCCAACGGCGACGGGTCGGTAGGTTGCACGGCCGACCCGGACGCACCGGACGGTGATGGTGACGGCGTGGTAGACGAGTGCGACAACTGCCCCGGGGTAGCCAACTACAACCAGAAGGATACCGACGGCGACGGCCGGGGAGACGAGTGCGAGGAAGCGGTCAGCGCAAGCGACGATGACGACGGCGACGGGGTGGGCGACCTCGACGACAACTGCTGGCAGCTCTCCAATCCCGACCAGGAGGATAGCGACGGCGACGGGGTGGGCGACGTCTGCGACAACTGCATTCAGGTGGCTAATTACGATCAAGTAGACAGCGACGGCGATGGGGAAGGGGACGCCTGCAACCAGGCGAGCGAGTCCCCGCAGACGGACGGCGACGGGGACGGAATACCGGATAGGATCGACAACTGCGCGGAGCTGGATAACCAGGATCAGAAGGACGCGGATCTCGACGGGGTGGGCGACGCCTGCGACAACTGTCCCGAGGTGGCCAACTACGACCAGACCGACGGCGACGCCGACGGCGAGGGCGACGCCTGCGACGGGGACGCCGATCCTCCCGACCAGGACGGCGACGGTGTGCCGGACGACACGGACAACTGCCCGGAGGAGAAGAACGCCGACCAGCCGGACAGCGACGGCGACGGGGTGGGGAACAAGTGCGATAACTGCCCGCAGACGGCCAATTACCACCAGGCCGACGCCGACGGCAACGGGGTAGGCGACGAGTGCGAGAGCGAGACCGTCGATGGCGACGGCGACGGGGACGGCGTGCCGGACTCGACGGATAACTGCCCGGACAATGCCAACGGGGGCCAGGCCGACGACGACGGCGACGGAGTGGGTAACGTCTGCGACAATTGCCGCGACACGGCGAATTACGATCAGGCCGACGGCGACGCCGACGGGACCGGGGACGCCTGCGACGGTATCAGCTACTACGACCCGGCGCAGGACGCGGACGGCGACACGGTGATCGACGTGGACGACAACTGCCTGGGCACGGCCAACCTGGACCAGGCCGACGCGGACACGGACGGGGTAGGAGACGCCTGCGACAATTGCCCGGGCGAGCCCAATCCCTTCCAGGAGGATGCGGACGGCAACGGGGTAGGGGACCATTGCGAGCCGTTGCCGGACCAGGCGCCCGTCTGCCTGGAGGGCTCGGTGGAGTCCCAGTCGCTCACCCCCAACATCTACCTGCTGGTCGACTTCTCCACCTCGATGGACGACTCCTCGGGTAGCGGCAACACGCGCTGGGAAGCGACCACCGCGGCCCTGGATACGCTTTCCGACGACCTGACGGCGGATTTTAACGTGGGTATCGGCCTGTTCCCGGCCATCTGCAACAATCCTGGGTACTTCAACTGCCAGGACTCCACGAGCGTTTGCCACCAAGACCGCCTGCCCGAGGAGATCCTAGATCTGCAGCCGGGCAACACGGAGGTGGAGTTTCGCAACTCGTACGCCGGGCTGAGCGTCAGCGGCTACACCCCGACCGCCACCGCGCTGGAACAGGTGCTGGCGGACGCCAGTTTCGACTACCCCGGCGACCCCTACAACGACGTGCGCTCCAAGGCGGTGGTGCTGATCACCGACGGCGAACCGAATAGCTCGAATAACTCCTGCAGCATGACCAACGACGTGGCCAACACCGCGGCCGCGGCGCAGGCGCTGAGCGACGCCGGCATCCCCGTCTACGTGATCGGCTTCGAGGGGATCAACGAGAGCGCCATGGACCAGATCGCAGCGGGCGGGGGCACGACCAATCCGAGCGATCCGGACCGGGACTGGTACCTGGTCAACAGCACCCAGAGCGTGACCGACGCCTTGAACCAGATCGCGGCGGCCACGGCCAGCTGCAGCCTGCTGCTCACCGGAGATGGCGATGAGGACTTCGGCGCGCTGGCGGTCGAGATCGTGATCGAGCCCGATCCGCCCATCACCGTGCCCGAGAGCGCTTCGGACGGATACACGATACAGCTCGACGCCACGTCGCTGGTCGAGCTACACGGCAGCTACTGCCAGCAGTTGCGGGACGCCGCCGGCAGCGGGGCGACGGTGAGCCTGGACGTACGCGTGGCCTGCGCCACGGTCTGCGTGCCCGAGACCGAGGTCTGCGACTATCTCGACAACGACTGCGACGGCGAGGTGGACGAGGGCTGCGACTGCGTGCCCGAGGTCTGCGACGGCGTGGACAACGATTGCGACGGGGACGTCGACGAGGGGTGTGCGCCGCCTCCGGACTGCGAAGATCCGCAGCCCGAGGTCTGCGACGGCGTGGATAATGACTGCGACGGGGACGTCGATGAGGGCTGCCCGCCGCCTCCGGATTGCCAGGACCCGCAATCCGAGATCTGCGACGGCAAGGACAACGACTGCGACGGGATCATCGACGACGGCTGCCCGCCCCCGCAGGAGGGCTGCGAGCCCGAGCCCGAGGTGTGCGACGGGGAGGACAACGACTGCGACGGCGAGGTGGACGAGGGCTGTCCGCCCGAGGGGCCGGAGGAGCCGCCGGACTGCGAGCCCTCCAACGAGGTGTGCGACGGGGAGGACAACGATTGCGACGGCGAGGTGGACGAGGGTTGTCCCGAGGGTATCGGGTGATCCGAGCTCGCTCTTCGGGTCGCGTGCTTTTTATAACAAGTAGTCGGAAGGACGTATGATGAACACGAATAGCGGTAACCGGTTCATGGTGGCGCTGCTGGCCGTCCTGCTGGCCTGCGCCGGGGTTTCGGCCTGCGCATCGGGGGCGGGCGAGACGGGCGGTAGCGGAACGGGCGGCGGCGACCTGGTGGACGGCGGCGGCAGCACCGGTACCGCGGATGGCGGCGTGGTAGGCAGCGACGGCGGCGGCCTGGGCGATGGCGGCGTTATCGGTTGCGATGCTGACCCGGACGGACCGGACGGCGACGGCGACGGCGTGGTCGACGCCTGCGACAACTGTCCCAACGTGGCCAACTACGACCAGGAGGATACCGACCGAGACGGGCGGGGCGACGCCTGCGAGGATCCGGTCAGCGCGACCGACGACGAGGACGGGGACGGCGACGCCGACCTGGAGGATAACTGCTGGCAGGTCTTCAATCCGGACCAGGCCGACAGCGACGGCGACGGCCTGGGCGATGCCTGCGACAACTGCGTCGACATCGCCAACTATGATCAGGCCGACAGCGACGGGGACGGTATCGGCGACGCCTGTACCGCCGCGAACGATCCCCTGCAGCAGGACGCGGACGACGACGGGGTGCTCGATCCGAGCGACAACTGCCCGGAGGTCGACAATCCCGACCAGAAGGACGCGGACGCGGACGGCGTGGGCGACGCCTGCGACAACTGCGTCGATATCGCCAACCAGGACCAGGCCGACGGCGACGGGGACGGCGAGGGCGATGCCTGTGACCCGGACGCGGTGCCCGATGCGGACGGCGACGGCCTGCCGGACGGCGAGGACAACTGCCCGGAGGTGAGCAACAGCGGCCAGGCCGACGGCGACGGCGACGGGGTGGGGGACAAGTGCGACAACTGCCCGCAAACGGCCAACTTCGATCAGCAGGACGACAACGGCAACGGGGTAGGAGACCAGTGCGAGGACGAGCCCCTGACCCTGGACGGCGACCTGGACGGCGTGGCGAACGCCGTCGACAACTGTCCGACGATGGCCAACCCGGGCCAGGCGGACGGCGATGGCGACGGCGTGGGTGACGGCTGCGATAATTGCCTGGATGTAGCCAACTACGACCAGGCGGACGGCGACGCGAACGGCGTGGGCGACGCCTGCCAGGGCAACCCGCTGGCCGAGGACACGGATCTGGACGGGAGGCTGAACGCTCTGGACAACTGCCCGACCGTGGCCAACCCGGGCCAGGCGGACGGCGACGGCGACGGCGCGGGCGACGTTTGCGACAACTGCCCGGCGGTGGCCAACAACGACCAGTCGGACAGCGACACGGACGGCGTGGGCGACGCCTGCCAGGGCAACCCGCTGGTCGAGGACTCGGACCTGGACGGATTGGTGGATGCTCTGGACAACTGCCCGTTTGTAGCCAATCCGGGGCAAGCGGACGGCGACGGCGACGGTGTGGGCGATGGCTGCGACAACTGCCCGGGCGTATCCAACGGGGACCAGGCGGATAGCGATGTGAACGGCGTGGGCGACGCCTGCCAGGGCAACCCGCTGGTCGAGGACTCGGACCTGGA
>CAYVFC010000064.1:40817-43252 GCA_964450715.1 uncultured Sandaracinaceae bacterium
TAGCGATGTGAACGGCGTGGGCGACGCCTGCCAGGGCAACCCGCTGGTCGAGGACGCGGATTCGGACGGATTGGTGGACGCTCTGGACAACTGTCCGTTAGCGGCCAACCCGGGTCAGGCGGACGGCGACGGCGACGGTGTGGGCGATGCCTGCGACAACTGCCCGGAGGTGTCCAACCAGGACCAGGGAGACACCGATGGCAACGGCGTGGGCAACGCCTGCCAGGGCAATCCTCTGGTCGAGGACGCGGATTCGGACGGCGAGCCGGACGGCCTGGACAACTGTCCGAACCTGGCCAACCCGGGCCAGGAAGACGGCGACGGCGATGGGGTGGGTGACGCCTGTGACAACTGCTTCGACGTATCCAACCAGGACCAGTCTGATAGCGACACGGACGGCGTGGGCGACGCGTGCCAGGGCAATCCTCTGGCCGAGGACGCGGATACGGACGGCGAGCCGGACGGCCTGGACAACTGCCCGCTGGTAGCCAACCCCGGGCAAGAGGACACCGAGGGCGACGGCGTGGGCGATGCCTGCGACAACTGTCCGGGCGTGGCCAACTACGACCAGACCGACACCGATAGCGATGGGATCGGGGACGCCTGCGAGTACGACCCGCTGAGCAATGATGCCGACACGGACGGCACGGTGGACGGTCTGGACAACTGCCCGCTCGATGCCAATCCCGGGCAGGAAGATGAAGACGGCGACGGCGTGGGCGATGTCTGCGACAACTGCTTCGAGGTGGCCAACTACGACCAGACCGACAGCGACACGGACGGGATCGGAGACGAGTGCGAGGGGGGCGTCTACGATCCGGGGCTGGACAGCGACGGCGACACGGTGATCGACGTGGACGATAACTGCCCGGGTACGGCCAACCTGGACCAGACCGACACCGATACGGACGGCGTGGGCGATGCCTGCGACAACTGCACGGAGGAGTTCAACCCCTTCCAAGAGGACGCGGACACGGACGGCGTGGGCGACCACTGCCAGCCCCTGCCGGACGAGGCCCCGGTCTGCCTGGAGAGCTCGGTGGAGTCGGAGCTGCTCAAGCCCAACATCTATTTACTAGTCGACTTCTCCGGGTCGATGAATGATCCCTCGGGAGGCGGCAACTCGCGCTGGGAAGCCACCACTGCGGCGCTGGATACGCTCTCCGACGACATGACGGCGAGCTTCAACGTGGGTATCGGCCTGTTTCCCTCGCGCACGGAGTTCTGTGCCAGCTGGATCATACAGGATGTCTGGTGCGGCACCTGGCACGACTTCTGCCACGAGGACAACCTGCCCGACGAGATCCTGGATTTGCAGCCGGGCCACACGGCGGCGGCGTTCCGCGCCTCTTACAGCGGGCTGAGCGCCGACGGCAACACGCCCACGGCCACGGCCCTCGAGGAGGTGCTGGCCGAGCTTTCCTACGAGTACGCGGGCGATCCGTACAACGACGTGCGCAACAAGGCCGTGGTGCTGATCACCGACGGAGCTCCGAATAGCCCGAATAATAGCTGCAGCAGCACCAGCGACGTGGCCAACACGGTGGCCGCCGCGCAGGCGCTGAGCGACGCGGGTGTTCCGGTCTACGTAATCGGCTTCGAGGGGATCAACGAGAGCGCGATGGACCAGATCGCGGCGGGCGGGGGCACCACCAATCCGAGCGATCCGGCCCGGGACTGGTACCTGGTCAACAGCACCCAGAGCGTGATCGATGCCCTGGACCAGATCACCGCCTCCACCGCCAGCTGCAGCCTGGTCCTGACCGGCGACGGGGACGAGGACTACGGCGCGCTGGCCGTCGATATCCTGATCGATTCGGATCCTCCCGTCTCGGTGCCGGAAGGCGGTACAGATGGATACACCATTGACCTCGGTGCCACGCCTCTGCTGGAGCTTCACGGCAGCTATTGCGACCTGTTGCGCGACGAGGCGGCGGCCGGATCGACGGTGAGCCTGGACGTGCGCGTGGGCTGCCTCACGGTGTGCGTGCCGGATACCGAGGTCTGCGACTACATCGATAACAACTGCGACGGTATCATCGACGAGGGCTGTGATTGCTGGCCCGAGGAATGCAACGGGGAGGACGACGACTGCGACGGCTTGACGGACGAGGGCTGCCCGGACACCTGCCCCGACTTCGGCCCCGAGATCTGCGACGGTCTGGACAACGACTGCGACGGCTTGACGGACGAGGGATGTGGCGATCCGCCCGACTGCCCGGACGGGGAGCCCGAGGTGTGCGATGGCGAGGACAACGACTGCGATGGCTTGACGGACGAGGGCTGCCCCGGGCCGCCCGACTGCCCGGATCCTCAGCCTGAGCAGTGCGACGGGGTGGACAACGATTGCGATGGCTTGACGGACGAGGGCTGCCCCGGGCCGCCCGACTGCCCGGACGGGGAGCCCGAGGTGTGCGATGGCGAGGACAACGACT
>CAYVFC010000065.1:0-43194 GCA_964450715.1 uncultured Sandaracinaceae bacterium
GCGCCCGCCCACGCGGCCGCAACCGGATCGTTTATTTTGCGGTGCCTCCTTAGTCGCCGAAGGCTGCGCTCATCTTGTCGAGCATCGCCTGCTCCGGAGCCGAGATCTTGCTGGTCAACCCCAGAATGCCGCCGCTGGCCTCGGCCACCGCGCGCGCCTGGCCGATCAGGCACTCCTTGAGATCGGCCCGCTCCGACTCCGAGAGCGCCTCGCGCAGCCCTTCTATATAATGTATCCAGGCTGTGAGCATGTTTTCCGGCGGCTTGACCTGCAGCCAGCGTTCAACCAGCGCCAGGTCGATGACCGCATTGTCGGGCAGCACCTGCTCGACCGCCTTCTTGACCGCTTCCTTTTCCTTTTCGTCGATCTTCCCGTCCGCCCAGGCTACCTCGACCAGCGGTACCATCGACAGCGTGGCGAGCGTCTCGGGCCGTACCTCCAGATCCACCAGCTTCTGCAATACGGCGTCGTTGCTGATACCGGATACCTCGGAGAGCCTCTCCTTGGTCTTCTCCATGCGGCGCATCTTCTTGAGGTTATCGATGAGGACGCTGTCTCTCTCGAGGAAGAAGGCCCCCTCGAGATTGTTGCGAACGCCGTCTAGTGCTTTCTTGGATGCCATAACAGCTCCCGTTGTAGGTGTAAGAATGAGGGCCGGCTACTGCTCCGCGCGCCTCGGGTTCGGCGCTTCCGCGGGACCGGCGGACGGGAGTGTACGGGCCTTCCGGAAAAGGGTCAACCGCCAGGCCCGGTCCGGAAAACCGCCTTAAAAGGGGCGCAAACGCAGCTCCCGGTCGTACTGCTTGCTCAGGTTTTCCGGACGAAACGGCAGGGGGTGGTTGCGGACCGCGATCCAGGGCTCGATCATGTCGTCGTAGTGAGCGCTGGCCGGGTTGCCCGACTGTCCGCCGTGGGTGATGAGAAAAGCCGGCTCGGGCAGGCCGAAGTCCACCACCATGCGCATGGCCGGAACAAACAGGGCATCAAAGTCCCGTCCCCAGTGGTAACCGGCCACATTGACCGTGTGCAGGTCCCCACCTGCCGGCTCCGGACCGCGGCTGAGAAAGCCGAGCAGCCGGGGAAACATCTCGGTAAAGGGATGGGTCCAGCGGTAGGCGTGAAGCCGGCCCCATTTCCACTCGCGCGGATCGCTTCCCAGCCGCCGGCGGCATAGCTCCCAGGCGTCGGCCAGGGCGAGCGCCACCATCTCGGCCTTGCCCTCCTTCTCGGCCGTGGTGACGTCGTCAAAGAAGGGGCTCTGTTCTCGGACCAGCAGGTGGTCCTCGGGCGCGGCATAGGAGTCCATGACCATGGCGGTGAAGGCCTGCCATTCGACGCCATCGTCCGGCCCCAACTCGTCGAGAAAGACCCGGCGGGTGAAAGCGTGGTGAAAGGCACCCATGAGCGCCGCTCCGGCCGCGCCCGCATCCATATCGCAGTCGAACCTCTCGGGGTGCAGAAACCGCAGGGCCGATCGCACGCGGCGCGCTTTCGCGCCCTCCTTCCAGGATTCGATGATCCGCTCGACCTCGGCCGCCAGCCCGCTCTCGAAGAGCAACCGCTGCGTTCCAAGCGCCATCAGCGAGAAGGTATCGGCGAACATCCGCCTCACCTCATCGACCGTGAGTTCCCGCTTTCCCTCGGCCAGCTGTCTTATGCGCTCGATCCGTTCCGGGCCGACCCAGGAGTGGCTCAGGTAGTGCGCCGAGCTCGCATCGGTAGTGCGGTTGTTGGCCGTAGCCAGAAAACCGTCGGCCGGATCTATGACGTGCGGCTTCTGCGCGAAGGGCAGGTAGCCCTGCCAGTCATAAGCTCCGTCCCAGCCCGGCGAGGGCAGATGCCCGGTGCCCCGCTTGCGCAACGGGATGCGTCCGGTTACCTGCCAGCCGATGCTCTGCGCATCGCCGTACAGGATATTGAGATAGATGCTGTCGATCAAAGCGAGCGCTTGGCGCGCCTGCTCCATGTCTCGAGCGCGCCCCATGGCCAAAAACCCCCTCAATCCCCGCTCGCCGTCGGCCATGGACCAGCGCAGCGCTAGCCCGTGCTGGCCGGTCGGGCGCAGCGGGATCGCCGGCACCCGCGGCATGGCCTCGAAGCCCCCCAGGGCCTGCTCCAGCAACGGGCCGTGCGCGGTGGAGCGGACCGTCTTCACCACTTCCGAGCCGCCGCGGACCGAGAAACGCTCCTGGCGCTCCTGCAGGGGACGGCACTGCTCGCGATAGCGAAAACAAACTCTATCCCCCCGCCGCTGCAGCTTCTCCACAAAAACATCCTGGCTATCCGCCGTGACCATGGTAGCGCCCCAGGCCAGCCGGCCGTTGAACCCCAGGGTGATCACCGGCACACCCGGCAGCATCACGCCGGCCGCTTCGTAACCGGGAGCCTTGAGATGCATGATCATCCAGGCCGAGGGAAAGGTCAGGTACAGGTGCGTATCGTTGGCCACGATGGACTTGCCGCTCCGGGTACGGCTGCCCGAAAAGGCCCAGTTGTTGGAAGCCGGCCCAAATGTACCTATCAGCCCCCGCAGCCGTTCCGTCGCCAGGAGCGCCGCCCGCGGATCGCCGCCCCCGCCCCCGAGCTCGACGCCGTCAAGCTTGGCCGCCTCGACAAAGGGCAGCGGCTCGTCCGGGTGGGAGGGGAAGAGATAGGCTGCCCTTTTGGTGCCGAGCTTCTGCGCGAAGAGGAGAAAGCTGAGCTCTTCGGGGAGGTTGGCCGAGAGCGTATAGTTGAGCAGGCCGTATACGCAGAGGCAATCCACCGGCTGCCAGGGCTCGGGTCGGTAGCGCAGAAGCTCGAGCTCGAAGGGAAGGTGCGCGTGCGACTCGAGGTAGGCGTTGACCCCGTCCGCGAACCGCCCGAGGTAGCGCTTCTCTTCCGGAGAAAGCTCTCGGTACGATCGCTCGGCAAAGCGTTCGATGCCCACCGTGCGCATCAACACGTCGGTGGCAAGCGCCTCCTGCCCCAGGATCTCGGCCATCCGCCCCCGGGCGGCCATCTTCATCACCGTCATCTGCCAGAGGCGATCGGAAGCCATGGCATAGCCTACCGCCAGGGCCAGGTCCTCCATGCTGCGCGCCTCGATCAGGGGGATGCCCAGCCGGTCGCGCCGGATACTGGCGGGCTGCCCGAGCCCGGCGAGCTTCACCTCCCCCTGCACAGGATCCACAGAGCGGGCCAGCCGGTAGTCGACGAACGGCTTGAACAGAAAGGCGAGCGCGGCGAGCAACGCGGCTGGCAGCAGACCGTAGAGCAGGATCTTTTTCATCTCCCCCCGCTGACCGAGCCGTCCCTTCAGCCCTCCACCTCGACCCGGGCCAGCGCCATCAGCTCGCCGTCGGGCTCGCGCTTCATGTCGAAGGCGTATTGGCCCGGTTGACCGGGCGACTGCCAGGTGGCCACCCGCAGCCGGTCCACGGCGCGGGCCTGGCCCTCGTAGCTGATGGTCAGGCGCCGCACCCGGCCCGAGGCGCGGGCGCTGTCCGGCCCGTAGCCTCCCTGGGCCGCGCAGGCGTAGCGCGCGTCCTCGGCGTAGTTAACGTAACGAGCCTCGTTTACATGTTGTAGCAGGTCCAGATCGGAGTAGCGGACGCGGAAGTCGTGCGACCAGGCGTCCGCCGGCACGGGCAGTGTATCGAGCCGAGGCAGCTCGATGGTCTTCTTGTCGACGATGAAGCGGCGTATCCCCTCGTCCAGCGGCCGGGGCTTGCCCTCCAGGTCCAGCGAGACCACGGCGACCGTCGCCCGCCCGAATATACCGCCCGCCCCGGGCGAAGAAAGGGTGTGACCGAAGGTTAGGCTGCTGCGCCCTACCCCGGCGATCCACATCACCGCCTCCACCCGGTCGTCGAAGTGAAGCTCGGCGTCTAGCTCGATGCTCTGCGCGCGCATCACTCCGCTCAGAAAAAAGGGCCCTATCCTTCCTTGCGCGCTCAGCGCGTGCCAGCGCTGGTTCTCTAGCAAGCGGATCACCGCCGGCAGCGACACTTTACCCGTGAAGTCGAGGTCGTGGGCGCGGATCTTGAAGGTATGGGTGAGGAACTCTCGGTCCGTCATGGCGTATCGGGGGCAATGCATACGCCATGGTCGGCGGGCAAGCAATCGGACTGCGGGCGGCTTGGCGACGGGCGGCGGAAACTACTAGGCACGACCGCGACAGGGCCGCCATGGGCGTGCCAGAGTGTGCCAGGGACCAGGGGCCTCCGGGAGCGGCTCGGACCGTTCCGGCGATACGTTTACAGCTACGCGGCAGCATTTCGACCGGAAATACGCAGGCCAACCGGGCGAAAACGCTCGTAGGGTTGGCGAACAAGGCGACAGACACTCGGTATGACGCTTGCATATACTATATGTGCGGCCGCCGCCACGGCGATGCCGCGGGCCGGCGCCCCGTCGCCGACGGAGAAATCGACCATGCGAAAAACACCTCTTCGAACCTTCACCCGGGTGCCTCTAGCCTCGCTCGGTTTTCTCGCCCTGCTGCTCGTCGCCGGATGTTCCGCCGGATCCGGAGGCTCCGAACCGGGCGAAAATGAGGGCGGCGATCCGCCCGGACAGAGCGGCCCCTTCGAGAGCTACTGGCCGGGCGCGGGCGGCTACGCCGCCGGTCCCATGGCCGCCGCCGACGCCACCGCGGGCGAGGGGATGATGCTGGACGGCAGCGGTGCGGCACAGAACGCGGGTGGGAGCGATGCGGCGCGCGCCATCGTCGAGGCCGACATCATCCAGGTACAGGGCGACAGGCTCTATGCATTGTCGCGCACCGGCGGATTGAGCGTGATCGACATCTCCGAGCGCGACCGGCTGCAGATGCTGGGCAAGTACCAGGAGACCCGCCAGGCCGAGCCCTTCGAGATGTACCTGCGCGAGGACGTGGCCCTGGTGATGTTCTCCGACTGGGGCCAGTACGTGCGGAACGAGGACGAAACGGGCTGGGCCTGGGTACAGGTGAGCAAGCTGCTGGCGCTGGACGTGAGCGATCCGGCGGACATCCGCCTGCTGGGAGGCTTCGAAATACCGGGCGCCATCAGCGACTCGCGCATCGTGGGCGACGTGCTGTACCTGGTCGGCTACCAGGATGGTTACTGCTGGGATTGCGCGCAGGGAAGCCCCCGCACCTCGGTCATCTCGCTCGACCTGTCCGATCCAGCGCGCATCGCCAAGGTCGATCAGCTCGATTACGAGGATGACGACAACCAGTGGGGCTGGAACCGGCGCAGCATCACCGTAACCACCGAGCGCATGTACGTGGCCGGTCCCGAATACGGCGATCAGGGACCCGTGGGATCGACCATACAGGTGGTAGACATCTCGGACCCGGGCGGCCAGATGGTAGAAGGCGCACGCGTGCAGGCCGAGGGCCAGATCTCCAGCCGCTGGCAGATGGACGAGCACCAGGACGTACTGCGCGTCATCAGCCAACCGCCGGTCTGGAACCTCGATGAGCCCCCGGTGGTGCAGACCTTCACCGTCGTATCCTCGCAGCAGCTCGAGCCGCTGGGCCGGACCGAGCTCCAGCTGCCGCGGCCCGAGCAGCTGCAGAGCACCCGCTTCGACGGCCCCCGCGCCTATGCCATCACCTTCGAGCGGACCGACCCCCTGTTCACCATCGATCTGTCCGACCCGGCCGCACCCCGACAGGCGGGGGAGCTGGAAATGCCGGGCTGGGTCTACCACATGGAACCGCGCGGCGAGCGCCTCTTCGGGCTGGGCTTCGACCAGGGCGCGGCCGAGGGCTCCATCACCGTGTCGCTGTTCGATGTGAGCGATCTGGCGCAGCCGACCATGCTCAGCCGCGTCAACTTCGGCGGCGACTGGGGGCAGCTTCCCGAGGACCAGGACCGCATCCACAAGGCATTCCGGGTGCTGGACGACCTGGGGCTGGTCCTGGTGCCCTTCTCGGGCTGGTCCTACCAGGACATGGAATCGTGCGGCTACCACCGCAGCGGGGTACAGCTGGTAGACATGGACCTCGGGAGCGACACGCTGACCCTGCGCGGGATGGCGCCCTCGCTCGGTGAGGCGCGCCGGGCCTTCCTGCACGACACGCGGCTTTTCACCGTCAATGACCAGCGCGTCGCCATCTTCGACATCGACGACCGCAGCGCGCCCGCGCTCACCGCCGAGCTGGCCCTGACCCGCAACGTCGGCCAGATGTTCGCGTTGCATAACGGCACGGTGGCGCGACTGGGAGGCGACTGGTGGACGAACGAGATGATACTGGACCTGGTCGAGATGGACGATGTCGAGCTACCGCAAGCCGGAACGGCCGAGCTGAGCCTGAATCAGGAGGCGCTAGATGATACCGGTGGCTGCGACGACTACATGTACGTGCAGAGCGCGCACGCTCAGGGAGACCTGCTTTTCCTGCTCTACCGGGCCGAGCGCTACAACGATGTCGACTGGACACTGGTATCCGGCTTGCTGGTGGTGGACGCGAGCGACCCGGGCGCACCGGCGGTGCTCGCCCGGCAGGAGTGGCCGCTGAACCAAAACTGGTGGTACTTCGACGGCTACTACTCCTACGGCGTATCAGCCGGGGGCACCTCGGTGGTGCACACCGCCAAGGCCCTGGCCATGATGGAAGCCTCCTGGGAAGACACGGGTTCCGGAGGCACCAACCACTACAGGCTGCGCGTGATAGACATCTCGGACCCCGACAATCCGAGCTCCCAGGTCCTGGCGCTGCCCGATGCCGAGAGCTACGGGGGACTGGTCGCATCGGGTGACCTGGTCGCCACCAGCCACTACCAGCCGGTGGCCGGCAGCCCCGGCACCGTGCGTTTCTACCTGGATCGCTTCGATCTATCCGATCCGTCCGCGCCGCGCGCGCTTGAGCCTCTGAACGTCCCGGGTGGGTTGATGCACCTCGACGCCGCCAAGGGACGCGCGGTGACCTCGGAACTCAGGCAGTTAGGCACGGAAGAGGGGATGAGCTGGGAGCAGTGCGCCGAGCGCTTCGCCAGGTTCGACTTCGAGTGGGACGAGAACATCATCGACTGGGACGCGGCCACCGGGACCTGCACCGGGCACGCGCAGGTGCTGCACCTGGTGGCGCTCAGGGAGAGCGGCGCGGCGCTGCTCGACAGTTACCGGGTCGCCGAGGACCGCAACGCCGTCAACGCCAGCCTGGGTGACGGCGTGCTGTTCGCTACGCTGAGCCAGAACAGCTACGGCTACGGTCCGATGATCATGATGGACTGCTTCGGGCCCTGCGGCGGCTACTACGGCGGCGCGACAGATCCCAGCGAGCTGCTGGTGCTGGGAGGCATCGACGCGAACGCCTTCCAGGTCGGACGCATCGAGATCGAGGACATGGACCAGTGGCAGGGATGGTGGGGGGCCTCGCAGGTATATGCCGCCGGTCGCATGGCACTGGTCGTCGGCAACAGCGAGCTGGCCATCGTGGACGCCGGCGATCCGGCCCACCCGGTGGTGCAGGGCGTCCGGACGGTTGCCGGATATATCCAGCATGTCGCCGTGGACGGGGACAGGGCGCTGCTCTCGCTGGGCGAGTACGGCGCGCAGGTCATCGACCTACGGTAGCTACCGGGGAGGGGGCGAGCCCGAACGGGAGGGGGCACGCCCCTCCCCTACGCCCCTACACCCCTACGCGCCCTGCCGGACGGCCTTGCGCTCGATGCGGCCGAGCCGCTTCTCGTTGCCCTCGTCCCCCTCGACCTCTACCGCGTGGCGCGCGTGCTCGAGCGCGCGCCGGTAGTCCTTGAGCTTGTGCTCGTAAAGCTTGGCCAGCGCCAGGTGGATGACCGCCGCCATCTCCTCGTCCGGACCGGCCTCGAGCGCCCGGTGCAGCGACCGCGCCTCGGCCTGGTGGTCGCCCTGCTGACGCGCCAGCTTGGCGGTAAGCAGCAGCGCGTCCACGGCCAAATTGTCGCTGCCCGTGCCCTCGACCGCTGCGGTGGCAAAGCAGAGCGCCCGCTCCGGGTCGCCGGCGCGCGAGGCTAGCCGGGCGTAGGCCAGATGGTCGCGCGGGTCGTCCGCGCGCTGCACCGACTCGAAGTGCTTGCCCAGATTGCCCAGGATGGCAGCCAACGCGATCAGATCATTGGCGTTGTGCTTCTGCACCGGCAGCATGCGCCGCGGGTCCTCCCCGTTGAGGAAGCCCAGGTATATCCCTGGTATTTCGCTGCCGTCTACGTCGCCCTCGCGGTAAAAGCCCAGCACCCGGCGCTCCACCTCGGTGAGCCTGACCTCGGCCATGCGCGGGCGGTAGATCCTTCGCGCGCAGTGCAGCAGATCGATGTGCGGCGGATCGGGCGGCGGGGATAGATGATTCATGACGAAACGCGTGCGCAGCAGCGGCCAGTCGAAGCATTTGCCGTTGTAGGTGACCAGACACGAGGAACCTTCCACCAGCTCGGCTACCCGGCGCAGCAGGGGCTCCTCCCCGCCGAAGCGCTCCAGCAGCAGCTGCTCCAGCCGTAACACCCCCTGCTCGAACCAGGCCAGGCCGACCAGGAAGGCGACCGTGCCCGTGCCGCCGGCCAGCCCGGTGGTCTCGGTATCCAGGATGAGCATCCGTTCGAGCTCCACCTCGCGGAGCGAGGAGTCGAGCGCCAGCTCGGCCACCAGCTCCCGACTCACCCCTAGCGCCGAGCCGACCGGTACTCTGCCATGGTGGTGGTCGGGCTCGAGCAGCTGCTCGCAGACATAGAACATCCCGTGTGAGCTCTTCCTCCGGGTCGCGGGAAGCTCGTCCCAGCGGGCGGAACCGCGCCGGGATGGCCGGGCGACCTGCCGCCGGTCGGCCTGCGCCACCTTGTCGATGAGCGAGCGCAGGCGGGCGATGCGGTCGGCTCTGGACTCGCTCTCGCCCGCGGCGACAAAGGCCAGCGAGCTCGAAGCCTGACCGCCCGCCGCTTCGTCCCTTCGAGACGGCGGAGCGGTTCGCCCGGGGTCGTCTCCGTGCTCCCCCTGCCTGAGCCTGCCGAGCTTCTTTCTGAGATCCATCGGCCCTGCCGTTCAATGGGTAGAGACCGCGCCCAGCAGCTCGAGAAGTTCCAGCGCGATCTGCTTGCGGGAGAGCTCCAGCTCGATCTCGGGCAGATCGCCCACCACCGGCCCCACGCAGGCCGGACAGCCGTTGGGACAGGTGCAGCCCTGTATTAGCTGCCGCGTGCGGCGCAGCAGCTGCTCGCGCTCGTCGTAAAGCCTCGGCGCCAGCCCGATGCCGCCGGCGATGCGCTCGAAGAGAAAGAGGGTGGGGTTGAAGCCGGTTTCCGCGCCAAAGCGCTTGGACGGAAGCTCGGCCGGGTCGATGCGGTCGCCCAGCACCACGCCCAGATCGCGCGGGTCGGTCATCAGCCCCACCGCCGCCACCGTGTGCAGCGCGTGCCCGAGCCCGGCCAGCGCGTCCAGCACCCGGGCCCGGGTGACCTTCTGCGCCTGCACGATCGCCTCCGGGACGGTCAGCCAGAAGGCGTCGGTGTCCATCTGCATGTCGGGAAGCTCCACCTCGCCGTAGCCCACGTTCTCGTGGGTGTGATATTTTATCTTCTTATACCCGACTACCTTCTCCACCACGCGCGCCTCTCCCCGGCAGGCCAGTAGCGGCTCCCCCTCCCGAGTAGGCAGTGCGGTGTTCTCTTCCTCCTCCAGCACGGTCACCGAGACATAGGTCATGGCGTCGGTGAAGTAATCGGGCTTGACCTTGCGCACGAAGGCCTTGCGGTTTTCGAAGTCCAGCTTCTCCACCTGGAACTGCTCGCCCCCCTGCTGGTAGATGGCCTGCTCGTGCAGCATGGTGTGCGCCGCGCGGAAGTCCATCTCGCCGATGGCCCGGTCGTGCTCCTGGTCGATGATGACGAAGTTGTCCTCGCCCGCGCTGCGCAGCGAGACGTCGTTGGCCGGGTAGACGCCCGCCGCCCAGTGGTAGCTGCTGCCCCCGGCGGGATGCGGCTCGGCGCGGACCAGCCGGTGCGAGGCGAAGTGCTCCAGCGCCTCGGCAACCAGGTCGGGCGGCAGGTCCCCGAAGCCCTCGCCCGGCTGGAAGCGGTTCTCAAAGGCGGCGCACTTCAGGTGCTGCATGAGGATCTCCAGGTTGTCCGGATCGATGCGCGCCTGCTCGACCGGGCTGCCCGCCAGGTAGTGCCGCTCCCGCGCCACGTACTGGTCGAGCGGCGCGCTGGAGGGGACCAGCAGCTGCAGGCTCTCGTCGCCCCGGCGCCCTCCCCGGCCGAAACGCTGCTTGAGCCCGGCGATGGTGCCGGGATAGCCCGCGCAGACCACCGCCTCGATGGAACCGATATCGATACCCAGCTCCAGCGCGTTGGTGGCCACCACACAGCGGAGCGCCCCCTCGCGCAGGTCGGCCTCGATGCGCCGCCGCGTCTCGGGCAGGTAGCCTCCCCGGTAGGCGTGGATGACCTCGGGGTCGATGCGGTCGCGCCCGAGCCGGTCGCGCAAATACTTGAGCATCACCTCTACATTGTTGCGCGACTGACCGAAGACCAGTGTGGTTACCCCCGCGCGCACCAGGTCGCAGGTCAGCCGCACCGCGGTCTTGACGTAGCTCTGGCGAATGCCCAGCTCGGAGTTGACCACCGGCGGATTGTACACGATCAATCTGCGAGGCCCGGCAGGCGCGCCGCTGTTGTCGATCAGCTCGACCCGGCGCCCCAGCATGCGCCCGGCGTGCTCGGCCGGGTTGCCGATGGTGGCCGAGGCGAAGACGAAGAGCGGATCGGAACCGTGAAAGCGGGCGATGCGGACCAGGCGGCGGATCAGGTTGGCCAGGTGCGAGCCGAACACGCCCCGGTAGGTGTGGATCTCGTCGATCACCACGTACTTGAGGCCGGAAAAGAAGCGCGCCCAGGCAGCGTGATGCGGCAGAATCCCCGTGTGCAGCATGTCAGGATTGGTCATCAGCACGCCGCTGCGGTGGCGGGCGGCGCGGCGGGCGTCGGCCGGCGTGTCGCCGTCATAGGTGATGGCCGAGCAGTCGAGCCCCGCGTCCTTTAATAGAGCGCGCAGCGCATTCTCCTGGTCGCGGCTGAGCGCCTTGGTGGGAAAGAGGAACATGGCCTTGGCGTCCGCGTCGGCCGCCAGGGCGTTCATCACCGGCAGGTTGTAACAGAGGCTCTTGCCGCTGGCGGTAGGCGTGGCCACCACCAGGTCCTTGCCGGCCGCGGTCAGCCGAAAAGCCTCGGCCTGGTGGCTGAAGAGCCGCTCGATCCCGCGGCTCCGGAACGCCTCCCGGATACGCGGATCAACCTGCTCCGAAAAGTCGGCGTAACTGGCCTGGTTGCCCTCCTCGCGCTCGTGCAGCACCACGTTGCGCCACAGCCCGCCGTCGGCCTGCCACATCTGCACCACCGCGGAAAGCCCCCGGGGGCCGGACCACGGTTTCTTGCGTTCGCCAATGAAGGCTTCGGAGCTCTCGGTATGCCGCGGCATGTCGGTACTGTACATGCGTGCAGAAGGATAATCAAGTTCCGAGACCTTCAGCTTGATGGGTCCGAACGATTCCCGTACGTTACGGGGGTCGAAGGTACTCCGGCGCGCCTCAGCGCTTGAATACCGAGGCCGAGGGCAGGTCAAACCGTCATTCGACGCCGAGGATCCGGCCGGTGGGAGGTTCCAAGAAAACCGTTGCCTTGCTCACGCTGTCGAGCTGTCTGCTCTGGCAGGCTGCTGCGGTAACGCATTTCTGCCTGGTGCCTCACGGCGCCGGACATCTCGACTGCGATAGCCACGGCGAGACCGGCGTCGATCCGGACGAGCACCAAGGCCGCGACTCTGGGCACGAGCAGAGCGACGGCGAGTGCGCCTTCCTGGCAGCGCTGACGACCGCCCGGGCCGAGCCCGTATCCACGCGAGACCCCGCGCCGGCGCTCCTTCCGACGCCGGAAACCAGACTCTACCGGTTCACGGAAAACCTGCCGAACAGCCGCGAGCTGTACCGACTCTCGCCCTCTTCTTCTCCGCCTTCTAGCTGCTGAATCCACCGGGGCGATCCGTCGCGCCGGGCGCGCGGATCCGTTGGAAGGTCCGGCTCGCGTCGTCAACGGCGAGCCGGCGCAGCCGTGTTGCGGAGGGCAGGGGATGCTCGGGCCGTTTATCAGGGTGTACGGAATCGTAATCGTAGCGCTGGTTCTTACGGTGTATTCCGTCGAGGCGCAGGCCCCCCCGTCCGGGCCTCCCGGCGATTCTCCTGAGGCGACGCCCCCCGCGGAGGAGCCGGGCGAAAGGACCGAACGCACAGCGCCGGACGGCGATGCGCCGACCGAGAAGACGCCCGCGGAAGAATCGGTCGACGAGGCGGAAGAGGATCCGCCTGCCGTGAAGGCGTCTGCGGAAGAGCCCATCGACGACGCGGAGAGCGATCAGGAGCTGATGGCCGAGTTGGAAGCCGCGACGGCCGCCGACGCCGAGGAAACGACCGCGCGTAGCAAGAAGCCGGGCGACGGCGCGGATGGCGCCGTCGGCGAAGATCCACTGCTACAGGTCGCCGAGGGGGCGAAGGAGGTGATGGGCAACGAGATGAACCCCTCGCTTTCCATCATTCTGGACGTCGCCGGTGCCTACTTCTCGCAAAGGGAGCGCCTGCGTATGGGAGGCCACGCGCCCACCACCAACGGACCGGCCATTCAGGGGGCGGAGCTGGCCGCCTCCGCCAATGTCGATCCCTTTTTCCGAGTCGACCTGGCCTTCGGCATGTGGCACCTGCACGTGGAGGAGGTTTTCCTGACCACGGTCGCCCTTCCCCTCAACCTGCAGCTGCGGGCCGGCCAGTTCAAATCCAATATCGGCCGCCACAACCCGACCCATCTGCACCAGTGGCGCTTCGTCGTCCACCCCTTGCCCAATCAGTACCTCTTCGGCTCCGAGGGGCTGGCGCTGCCCGGCGCCGAACTGTCGGTGCTGCTGCCCCTGCCCTGGTACCTGGAGCTGGTGGGCGCGCTGCAGGTGGGCGAGAGCGGTTCCTTTCGCACCAAACCGCTGAGCGAGGGCGATCCGGGTTACGAGGATTTCGTCTACCCGCTACGCCTGGTGCAGTTCTTCGACCTGAGCGACGCGCTTGCGCTCCAGGTCGGGCTCAACGCCGTGCTGGGCACCTCGCCCTCCGCCCCCGAGCGCAACAACCGCAGCACCGCCCTGGGCCTGGATACATTATTGAAATGGCGCCCCATCGGCTGGGGCGACACCGGTTACACTTTCGTCGCCTGGGTGATCGAGGGGTGGTACCGCCAGACCGAGGTAGCCGACGACCTCTGGGACGACATGGGCTGCTACTCGGACCTGGTGTTCGGTATGGACAAGCAATGGGAGGCAGCGTTGCGCGGCGAGGTCTGGCACCGCCTGGGAGGCGCCGACGTCCACCCGGATCTGGACCGCAACGTTTACGGGCGGGACGTAATCCGCGGCAGCGCCGTGCTGAGCTTCATGCCCTCGCACTTCTCCAGGGTGCGCTGGCAGTACAGCTTCGAGCACCCCGCAGGACTCGGCGACAACCACATCGGGCTTCTGCAGCTCGAGGTCTCCGCCGGCGCGCACGGCGCGCACAGGTATTGAAGGAGGTGGGTATGAGGAAATGCGGATGTGTCTCAACTGGTCAGCCGAATACCCCTGTTTGTCATTTCGAGGAGCCGAAGGCGACGAGAAATCTCCGTTCGAGATTTCTCGCGTCGCTCGAAATGACATCGATAGCGCGTTTTTTCGGGGAGACATCGCAGAGTGCCGCCCTTCCCATCGATCGAGTGGGACACACACGGATCATCTCGATGGTCATCTTCGTAATTTCGATGACCGTCCTCGCTCCGAGCGGCACCGCCCGCGCCAAGCTGGAAGTGGTCACCACCATCCCCGACTTCGGCGCCATCGCCCAGGAGGTGGGCGGACCGCACCTACGGGTCACGGCTCTGGTCAAGCCGACCCAGGATCCGCACTTCGTGGATGCCAGGCCCAGCCTGATGGTCGACCTCAACCGGGCCGACCTGCTGCTGGTCACCGGCATGGAGCTGGAGTCGGGCTGGCTGCCGCCCCTGATGACTGGCTCTCGCAACCCAGACATCCAGCGGGGCGCGGATGGCTATCTCGACTGCTCCACGCTGATCCAACCCATGGAGGTACGCGCGCCCGACCGGGCCCAGGGCGATATCCATCCCGGCGGCAATCCGCACTACTGGACCGATCCGCGCAATGGCCTGGCCATCGCCCGCGGCATCGCCCGCCGGCTCATCCGGCTGGACGCATCGCACGAAGCGGATTTCCACCGGCGGCTGCAGAGCTTCGTCGAGAAGCTACAGGCCCGCATGGCGGACTGGGAACGACGCCTGGCGCCGCACCGCGGCACTCGGGTGGTCGTCTATCACGAGAGCTGGGTCTACTTCCTGAACTGGGCCGGCTTCGTGCGGGCGGGCGCGCTCGAGCCCAAGCCGGGCATCCCGCCCAAGCCGAGCCACGTTGCTACATTGATCAAACGGGTCAAGGGGCAGGGGGTGAAATACGTGATCCAGGAGTCCTTTTACCCGACCAACCTGTCGCGGATCTTCGCCCGCAAGTCGGGCGCGACGCTGAAGGTGCTGCCCACCATGGTGGGCGCCGGCGGCACCCATACCTACTTCGACCTGGTCGAGCGGCTGGTCGCGGAGCTGACGGGTTGAGATCCGTTCTTGCCGCCCGCGGGGTCGGAGCACCGTGCGGGCGTTTATCGAAACGAGGAGGAGAGAGAATGCGGCTATTTCACCGATCGAGGCAAGAGATGAAACGGCTTAATGCCGTGGCGCTGTCCGTCGCCTGCTTTGCCCTGCTCGCGCCGGCGCTGCCGGGCTGCGGCGAGAAGGGCGAGGTGGGCACGACGGGCGTCGATTGCGGAGAGCACGGAACCGCCCACGGAGACCACTGCCACTGCGACCAGGGGTTCCTCTTCGACGGCACCAGCTGCACGGCACCGGACGACATCGACGAGATCTGCGCGGCGCACCCGGAGGGGTTGGCGGATGCGGGCGCCGCGGAGGTCGACGGCGGACACGACGCGGAAGCGCACGAGGAGCATGCCGACGCCGAACACGAAGCGCACGCGCACGGCGCCTGTCGTTGTCCGGCCGATGGCGACTGCCACTGCGATCGCGGCGAGATCGAAGAGCATGGCGGCGTTCGCTACTGCGTACCCGAGCTGCACGAGGAATAGAAAACATGGACGGGCCAGGGAAACCGGCGGTACGCGCGGACGATGACGGAGACTAGGTGGACGAGCAACCCCTGATCCGGCTCGAAAAGGTCGCCATCGGTTACGGCGCGGCCCCCTTCTTGAGCGACATCGGTTTCACGCTGGCGCGCGGGGAGTTCTTGGGGTTGGTCGGCCCCAACGGTGCCGGTAAGTCCACCCTGCTCAAGGCCATGTTGGGGATCGTCCGACCGCTCGCCGGCCGTATCGAGCGCAGACCCGCCCTGCATCTCGGCTACGTCCCCCAGCGCTTTCGGGTCGATCCGATCTTTCCGCTCACCGCGCTGGAGGTGGTGCGCTCGGGGGGCATGGGACTAAAGCGAACTGGCGGCCGCGGAAGCAGCCTGGCTCCGGCCACCCGGGCGCAGGCAACGGCGGCGCTCGAGCGGTTGGGGGTGACCGCGCTGGCCAACAGGCCTTTGCGCGATCTATCCGGCGGACAGCAGCAGCGGGTGTTGATCGCCCGCGCGCTGGTGCGCGAGCCCGATCTGCTGATCCTGGACGAGCCGACCGCGGGCATGGACCTGCCCTCGGAGCGGGAGTTGCTCGATTTCGTCACCGGCCTGAACCGGCAGAGCGGCACCGGCGTGTTGCTGGTCGTGCACCAGATCAGCCTGGTAGCAGGGCGCTGTTCTCACCTGGCCTTGATCAATAAGGATCTGCCGCTGTTCGCCTCCGGAACGGCCGCCGAGCTGCTCGACGAGAAACGGCTGAGCGAGCTGTACCGCCACCCGATGCGGGTCGTCGGAAGCGGCGAAGAGACGATCGTGCGCGCGGCCCGGCAGCAAGCCGGGGACAAGGGGCCGGCAGGGGGAGCGCCATGACCTTCTGGGAGTCGTCGTTTCTCTGGCTGGAAGCGGTGATCGCCTCGGTGGCGGTGGCCGCGGTCTGCGGCATGGTCGGCGTGTACGCCGTCCTGCGCCGGGTGGTCTTCCTACCGGCGGCCCTCTCGCAGGTATCCGGTCTGGGCGTGGTCATCGCCTTCCTGCTGCCCGTGCTCTTTCCGGCCCTGGCCGGCAATGCGCTCTGCGAGCCGGCCCTGGTCGCGTTGGGCGTGACCCTGCTGGCGGCCCTGCTGCTGGGCTGGATGCCCGAGCCGCGGCGGCTGAGCCGGGAGGCCCTGATCGGCATCGCCTTCATCGCGGCCTCGGCCCTGGTCATCCTGCTGGGCGACCGCGTCCCGCAGGAGTCGCACGACATCGAGAACATCCTCTTCGGAAACGCGGTAGCGGTGGAGCGGAGCCAGATGGTTCGCGCCCTGATCATGGCCGGCGCGGTGATCGCCCTGCACGTTTGGCTGTTACGGCCCTTCATGTTCGTATCCTTCGACCGGGAGACCGCCCTGGCCCACGACGCCTGCGTTAGGGCCATCGACGCGGCCCTGTTTCTCTCGCTGGGGCTGGCCATCGCTGTCGCCACCCGTACCATCGGAGCCATGCCGGTTTTCGCCTTCTGCGTGTTGCCCGCCGCCGCCGCCTTGCGGGCCTTCGAAGAGGTCCGCGCTGTGCTGGCCAGCGCGGCGCTGGTGGGCGCGGCGTCGGCCTTTCTGGGATACTGGGCCTCCTTCGTCTGGGAGCTGCCGACGGGAGCCTGCACGGTTATGGTGGCCGCTTTTTTCCTGCTACCCGCCGCGATCATCGAGCGCCTGCGCCGGGCGGGGTAGCGCCTCGGTGAGGCGGGCGGTGGGAGGGGGAGGGGGCGAGCCCCCCCTACCGGTCATTTATCCCTTGACAATTATTAACCTTGGTTAATAATTGACTGTCATGAAGGATAACGACCGCGCGCGGGCGGTGCATGCCGCCATCGGCAGGCTGCAGGAGCTAAGCGAGCTGTTCCTGCGGCGGAGGACCGAGCTCGCCGCCGAGGTGGGGCTGAGCGAGCAGCAGTGGCGGGTGCTGGAGGAGATCAGCGCCGAGCACTTCATGCCCAGCCTCTTCGCGCGCAGCCGACAGAGCAGCCCGGCGGCGGTGAGCAAGATCATCCGGCAGCTCTCGGAGAAAGAGCTGATCAGCGTCTCCATCAGCAGCGACGACGGCCGGCAGCGCCGCTACCTGCTCACCGCCCGGGGCAAGCGCGTCATAGGGCAGCTGCGCGCGCTGAGGCAACAGGCCATCGAGCGGATCTGGATGCGGCTGGACCCGGCGGAGCTGCGGCGCTTCAGCCAGTTCAGCGGCAAGCTAATCGAGGCGATCGAGCAGCACTCGAAAGAGAAGGAGTGAGAAAATGGGCAAGACACTCTATGACAAGGTCTTTGAATCGCACACCATCCGGGAGCTTCCCTCGGGCAAGCATCAAGTTCTGATGGGGCTTCACCTGGTACACGAGGTCACCTCCCCGCAGGCCTTCTCCATGCTGCGGGAAGAGGGTCTGCAGGTGCTGCATCCGGAGCGCACTTTTGCCACCTGCGACCACGTCATCCCCACCGAGGATGCGAGTCGGCCCTTTGCTGATCCGGTAGCCGAGGAGATGATCGCCGAGCTGGAGAGCAACTGCTGGCGGCACGCCATCCGCTACTTCACGCCCGTACAAGGCGAGCAGGGGGTCATGCACGTGGTGGCCCCGGAGATGGGACTGGTCCAGCCCGGCATGACCGTCTGCTGCGGAGACTCGCACACCGCCACCCACGGGGCGTTCGGTGCGCTGGCCATGGGTATCGGCACCTCGCAGGTCAAGGAGGTGTTGGCCACGCAAACGCTGGCGCTCGCCCGGCTCAAGGTGCGGCAGGTGCGGGTAGAGGGGAAGCTAGGGCCCGGGGTGACGGCCAAGGACGTGGCGCTGTTCCTGGTCGCCCGGCTGGGCGTGCAGGGCGGCATCGGATACGCCTATGAATACGCGGGCGATGCCGTGGGGAGCCTCTCCATGGAGGAGCGCTTGACGCTCTGCAACCTGGCCATCGAGGGCGGGGCGGTCTGCGGCTACGTAAACCCGGACCGGACTACCTACGACTATCTGCGCGGCCGCCCCTACGCGCCGCCGCCCGCGGCTTGGGAGCTGGCGGTCGACTACTGGGAGTCCGTGCGCTCGGACGCGAACGCCGCATACGACGACCAGGTCCGCTTCGAGGCCCCGGCCATCGAGCCCATGGTCACCTGGGGCATCAATCCGGGCCAGGCCGTGCCGGTGGGCGGCACCATCCCCGACCCGGCCGACTTTACCGGGCCGGAGAAGAGCCGGACCGAGGACGCGCTGGCCTACATGGGTTTCGAGCCGGGCACCTCTATTAAAGGACAGAAGGTGGACGTGGCCTTCGTGGGCTCCTGCACCAACGGGCGGCTTTCGGACTTCGAGAGCGTGGCCCGTTACTTGAAGAGCAGCGCCCGCAAGGTCGCGCCCGGCGTGCGCGCGCTGGCCGTGCCCGGCTCGCAGACCGTGGCCCGGCAGATGACCGACCAGGGGATCTCCGCCGTGCTGCAACAGGCCGGCTTCGAGGTGCGCGGGGCGGGTTGCTCCATGTGCCTGGCCATGAATCCGGACAAGCTCCAGGGGCGCGAGCTGAGCGCCTCGTCGTCCAACCGCAACTTCAAGGGACGGCAGGGCTCGGCCGAAGGACGAACGCTTCTCATGTCGCCGCTGATGGTGGCCGCTGCCGCGGTCACCGGCGAGGTGGCCGACGCGAGAGAGGTTTTCGGAATCAAGGAATAGGAAATAGAGAAGAGGATACAGGAAGGTCAAGATGGAAAACTCCAGGATAACCAGCGTAACCGGCAGGGCCGTCTCCGTGCCCGGCGACGACATCGACACCGACCGCATCATCCCCGCCCGCTTTCTCATGTGCGTAACCTTCGACGGGCTGCGCGACCGCGCCTTCGAGGACGACCGCCAGGCGGCCAAGCAGCGGGGCGAGCTGCACCCCTTCGACGATCCGGCCTTTGCCGAGGCCGAGATACTCATCGTCAACGAGAACTTCGGCTGCGGCTCCTCGCGCGAGCACGCGCCACAGGCCCTGGCCCGCTGGAACCGGGGCATCCGGGCCATCGTGGGTCAGTCGTTCGCCGGCATCTTCTTCGGCAACTGCACCACCCTGGGCATTCCCTGCCTGACCGCCGGCCCGGATGAGGTGCGCGCGTTGATGGAGGCCAACCGGAACCACCCCGGGACCGAGATGCGCGTGGATATCGAATCGATGCAGGCCCGCCTCGGCGAGCTGACCGTCGCCCTGAGCATGCCCGAGGGCGCCCGCAAGCAGATGCTGGAAGGGCGCTGGAACCCCACCCTCGAGTTGCTGGAATCGAGGGAGCAGATCGAGGCGCGGGCAGCCTCCCTGCCCTACTTCAACGGTTGGAAATGAAGGGTCAGCCATGCCGGAGCACAACTGCGAGACCTGCGCGATGAAGGCCAAGTACGACGCGAATCCGCGGTCGCTGCTCGGCAGGCTGTGGAAGTTCCATACCCGGTTCTGCCCGGGATGGAAGGCCTATCTGAAATCGCTCCCGGAAGAGAAGCGCGAGGAGCTCTTCCAGAAGTACGGCCGGCGCAAGATCGGCTGAATTCCGAAGCAGTGGCGGAAAACCACCAGACGTTCCATGTGTCCTATTTGCCGAAGAGAAAGCCGGTAAGTGGGTTGAGCGCCGGGAGAAACGGTCCGATCGCGGAAACGACCGCGGTGGCGAGGCCGGAGGCGTCGATCCGTCGACGCGGGTATTGACCTCGCCAGACAACGATCTGGCCGCGAGGGCCAAATTGGATTTTAGCTCCCATGAGGGACAACGATCTGGCCCCAAAGGTTAATGAAATCGGGTACGGGGATGCAGGGCAGAGCGATAGAAGTACGTTAATGTGACTATATAAGGAGTACACCGATGAAATCGATCGTTCGTCTTGAAATCCTCACGCTCGTTTCCGCTCTCGCCATGCTCCACTGCACCGAGGCGGCGAGGGAGAACGGACCTTTCGCCGGAGGGGATCCGGGCGGCGGCGCCGGCGCCGGTGCTTACGCGGGCACGGGCGGTGTCACGGGCGGCGTAGGCGAAACCTTGGCAGGGACCGGCGGCGTAGCCGGAACCGTGGATGGAACCAGCGGAATGGTCGTGGGATCCGGCGGTCAGTCGGGCGGCGGGGCAGGCGCGGCCGCAATCGGCGGGGGAACCGGAGGCACACCGCCGGCCGGCAGCGGCGGCGACGGCGGAGGCGGCGTGACCGGCGGCACGGGCGGGGACCCGGTCAACCTGGCACCTTCGACTCGCAACCCGGCCTACGCTTCGCTGGCGCCGCCCATGGGCGAGCCGCTTCCCCAGACCACGGCCGGTACCTGGACCTATCAGGAAGTCGATGGAGCCATCAGCCGGGACGGTTCGCCGGCGGGTTTCTACTTCAAGTACAGCACCAGCGGCAGCAAAAACCTGATGGTCTACCTGGTCGGCGGCGGCGCCTGCCAGGACGCCTTCTTCTGCGGAAACAATCCGCCCAACAAGAACTTCAGCCTCACCGCCGAGAGCGCGATGAACGGGATCTTCAACATGGCCGGCCCCGATCCCGAGGCCCAGGATCCAACGCTCCCCAAGTGGCAGTCCGGCATCTTCAAGGACGACCCGTCCAATCCGGTACGGGACTGGAACATGGTCTACATTCCCTATGTCACCGGGGACGTGTACGCCGGCGTCAAGCCCAATGGAACCGTTCCCGGAGTCACCGGGACCTTCCAGTTCGTGGGCAAGAACAACATGCTCAAGTTCATCGGCCGCATCGTCCCGACCTTTGCCGACGCTCCGGTGGTGCTGGTTACCGGCTCCAGCGCGGGCGGCATCGGCGCGGTGATCAACTCGACTTACTTCGCGGACGCCTTCATCGACCAGGGTCACGGCGTCCGCATGTTCTTCGTCGATGACGCCGGCCCCATCTTCAGCGACCAGTACCTCGAGGTCTGCCTGCAGCAGCGGTGGCGGGAGATCTGGGGCTTGAACGACAGCCTTCCCGCCGATTGCGCCGGCTGCTTCCAGGCCGACGGCGGCGGCATGGTGAGCGGGCTTCTCGGCTACCTGGCCGACAAGTATCCGGATAACCTGCTCGGCGGTCTCATCGACAGCGACGACGACGAGATCATGGAGATGTTCTTCGCGGACGAGCTCAACGGCTGCACCGGAGCGGCGCCGTTCAGCCTCTGGAGCTACCCCCAACAGCGCTACAAGGACGGGCTGAAGGATCTCATCGACAACCACATGGAGCGGATGAGCAGCTATGTCTGGGCCGGCCGGCTGCACCAAAACCTCTTCCAGACGGCGAGCGGCGACCGTTTCTACCAGAAGAACGGCCTGAGCAAGACCGTGGCCGAATGGTTGACGACCGTGCTCAGCGGGCAGGAGGAGCACCTGGGGGCGCCCTGACCCCACCCGCCTGAAACACACGCGCGTCCCTGCAGGGACGCGCGTGTACCGACGCGGCGAGAAGCAGGGCCCGCTCGCCCTCTGTCGATCCGAATCCGGATGACCGCCGGCCGGAGCGCCGCGGGCCGTGCCCGGAGCCGGTGAGCGCCAAAGCCAATCTTCTGAACTCCGCCATCAAGCGGAAGGGGTGCGTAGATGTAGGCTGTGGGGGAGCGGAGTACGAGACTGTGACATTTTACAGTCTTTATCTTCCGGTCGTTATATTTCAGACCCGTTTTCAGGATGTAAAAGCACTCCGGGAAAAGCGACGAGTAGATAGGGGGCCTTGGTCGTGACATGATTATATAGGACCGTCAGCAGGGAGCTCGCCCATGAAACCCATCATTCGCCTCGAAACCCTCGTGCTCGTCTCGGCCCTGGCCATGGTTCACTGCGCCGAGGAATCAACGCCGGGAGGTCCGCCCGGAGGTGGCAGTCCCGCCATGGGCGGCGCGGGCGTCGGAGGCGCCACCGCCGGCGTGGGCGGAACCATAGCCGGCAGCGGCGGCTCGGTCGCGGGTACGGGCGGTTCGGTGGCCGGTTCGGGCGGCCAGACCGCGGGCGTGGGCGGCACAGGGGCGGTCGGCGGTACAACCGCGGGGGTGTCCGGCGGAGGCGGCGCGGGCGTGGGCGGCCAGACCTCGACCGGCCTGGCGCCTCTGACGCGTAACCCCAAGTACCAGTCCATGGCGCCGCCGCTCGGGGAGCCATTGCCCGCCGGCACGCCAGGAGAATGGAGCTGGATCGAGATCGCGGGCGCGGTGTCCAGGGACGGCTCGCCGGCCGGCTTCTATTACAAGTACAGCGCCGCGGGCGACAAAAACCTGATGATCTACCTGGTCGGAGGCGGCGCCTGCCAGGACAACTTCTTCTGCACCAACAACCCCCCCAACAAGGAATCCAGCCTCACGGCCGAGGCTTACATCGCCGGCGCGGGCAACCTGCTGGGGCCCACGCCCATACCCCAGGACCCGAACCAGCCCATGTTCCAGACCGGCATCTTCAAGAACGACCCGGCCAACCCGGTCAAGGACTGGAACATGGTCTTCATCCCCTACGTGAGCGGCGACCTGTACGCGGGCGATCGGATCGACGCCACGGTTCCCGGCTACGCCCCGCTGGACGGCAAGCCCATGCAGTTCCAGGGCCGGCCCAACATGATCAAGTTCGCCTCGCGCATCATCGCCACCTTCCAGGACGCTCCGGTGGTGCTGCTGACCGGCTCTAGCGCGGGCGGCATCGGCGCGCTGCTGAACACGCCCATCATCGCCGACGGTTTCATCGACCACACCACGGCCCCCGGCGGCATGCGGGGATTCGTGGTGGACGACGCCGGCCCGGTCTTCGATGACCAGTTCACGCCCATCTGCCTGCAGCAGCGCTACCGGGAGCTTTACGGCCTGAACGACACCCTACCCCAGGACTGCGCGGGCTGCTTCAACCCGGACGGCGGCGGCCTGGTCAAGGGTTACCTGGAGTATCTCATCGACAAGTACCCGGACAACCTGCTGGGCGGGCTCATCGACAGCGACAACGACGAGATCATGCAGCTGTTCTTCGTTACCGGCTACAACAATTGCGATCCCACCATCAACCCGGCCATCTCCTTCCCGCTGAGCATGGCCGATCTGGAGTGGGCCGGACGCTTCCGCAACGGGATGCTGGACCTGGTGAACAACAAGATGCAGCGCATGAGCTCCTACATCTGGACCGGCACCCTGCACCAGAACCTCTTCATGCCGGGGACCGTGGACCGCTTCTACGAAACGAACGGCACGGAGATGACAGTCGCCGAGTGGCTGACCCGCCTGCTGAACGAGGAGGAGCTGCACGTGGGGCTGCAGTAGAATACCGAGCGCTTGACCGCGCCGCCGGATCGGTCAGAAAAGGGGGGGAGGCTAACCGTGATCGATCTGCATACCCATACCGTGTTCAGCGACGGTCAGCTGACCCCGGCCGAGCTGGTGCGCCAGGCCGAGGTGCTGGGCCTTCAGGGGGTGGCCCTGACCGACCACGCCGACATGAGCAGCCTGGACTTCATCGTGCCGCGCGTGCGCGCCTTCTGCGACCAGGCCAACCAACACCAGCGCATCCGCGCCTTGGCCGGCATCGAGCTCACCTACCTGCCCCCGCCCCTGATCGCCGACCTGACCGTGCGAGCCCGGGAGCTGGGAGCGCAGATCGTGCTGGTGCACGGCGAGACCATCACCGAGCCGGTGCCCGAGGGGACCAACCTGGCGGCCATCGAGGCCGGGGTGGATCTACTGGCCCATCCCGGGTTGCTCACCGAGGAGCAAGCCCGGCTGGCCGCGGAAAGAGGCGTGTTGCTGGAGCTGAGCGCGCGCCAGGGCCACTGCCTCTGCAACGGCCGGGTGGCCAGGCTGGCCCTGGCCGCCGGCGCCCGGCTGGTGGTCGATACCGACACCCACTCGCTCGGCGACCTCATCGACCCGGAGCAGGCTCTGCGGGTGGCCCTGGGGGCGGGGCTAGACCCCGAGCAAGCGCGGGCGGCGCTGGACAACGGCCGGGCGTTTCTGCAGCGCGCGCTGGGGTAAGAACCGAGATCGAGACCGGACGGACCGGACGGACCGGTGTCCGACAGACAAATGGCGAGCGCCGACGGGCCTTTCAGGACTGCGGCGCAACGGCATCCAGCAGCTCGCGTACCTTCCGCTCCAGGCCGTCGGGTTCCTCGGACTTGCTGATGAATCCGTCCGCTCCCGAGCGCCTCACCAGCTCCTTCAGCTGTTCCGGGTGCTTCGACGACCAGAAGACCAGCAGGCAACCGTGACGGCGTTCCGCGTTGCGGACGACGCGCACCAGAGAGTCGCCCGAGAGCGCCGGCATCTTCACGTCGACCAGCACCAGGTCCGGCTCCTGCTCGTTGATCATCTTGGTGAAGCCGAAAGGGGTAGTGGTTACCACCGCTTCGTAGCCCCGCAGGCGGAAGGTTCGCGCCGCCGCGTTCGCCAGCCGTTCGTCGTCGTCGATGATGAGGATCTTGGGCATCGCCTCCCCGTAAATCGAGCGATCCCAGGATACCGCACCGGAGTCGGAATGTAACGCGGCGTCGTCCGGTACGCGGACGCGGGGAGCCGGCCTGCCGGTCACGAGGCCTTCGCGCTCGACTCCGGAACGGGTTCGGCGGCGGGGCGCGCAGGGCTCACGGTCTCGCGAATGCCCGAGGCGGTGTCGGGCGCTATTGCCTGCGCGACCAGGGAGGGCAGGTCGCTGTCGAGCTCGGCGTAGTCGGTGTACGCGAGCAGCGACTGCAGGAACGAACGCGCGCTGGTATAGCGTTGCGCCGGGTCGCGGGCCAGAGCGCGCATCAGCACTTCCTCGAAAACCTCGTCGACGGCAGGGTTCAGGGCTGACAGGCTCGGCACCTCGGCGCGCTGTGCCAGCTTGACGGTCTCGTAGTCGTTTTCTCCGAAAAAGAGGCGGCGCGTCGCCAGCATCTCCCAGACGATGATGGCGAGCGAGAACAGGTCGGAACGCGGGTCGACCGCCTGGCCGCTGGCCGCCTCGGGAGACAGGTAGCCGAACTTACCCTTGATGAGCCCGGGCTCGGTTAGCACGCGCTGGATACGGGCCTTAGCCAGACCGAAGTCGCAGAGCTTCACCGCGCCCCGGTTGTCGAGCAGGATGTTCGGCGGGGTGACGTCGCGGTGAATGACGCCGAGCGGCTCGCCGTCGACGCGTAGCTCGTGGGCCCAGCAGAGCCCGGCGCAAACCTGCACGGCGATGGCGACCGCGTCCCCGAGCGGTACGGGCAGGCCGAGGCGGCGCGAGCGGGCGATCACGCACCCCAGGTTGACGCCGTCGACATACTCCATAATCACGTAGGGAACGCCGCGGCTCACCCCGCGGTCGAGCACGCGCACGATGTTCGGGTGGTGCAGCAGCAGGCCCAGACGCACCTCGTCGCCGAACATGCCGACCACCTCGTCCTCGCCGGCCAGGTGGGGAAGCAGCCGCTTGATGGCGACCTGACGCATGGGGCCAATGGTATGGATGGCTTCGCCTAGGTAGACCTCGGCCATACCTCCTTGAGCGATCTTGCTAACTATTCGGTACTGAATGCAGGAACCGCCCATCTGGTCTCCCGACCGGATGGAAATAGCACATTTTCGGACCGCCGAGTAGCGATTCGCCTCGGTTCGTTCCGGGGTCCGGGCCGAAACGGTCCTCTTGCGGCGGCGGTGAGAACATCGCTCTCTGCCGCTGAATTTATCTGTTTCCGTTGAAATTCCCGACGCGCCCGTTCCCGGTTCGCCCTCTCACAGGCAGCGCCCGGTGTCCGGGTTCATGGCGAATCCGTCGCTGCACCTGCAAGTGCTGTCCGCTTGGCATACACCGTGCAAGCTCGAGATAATCGGGTCGTCGTTGCAAGTCTGGTCCATGCCGTAGGTGCAGACCGCGACCCCGCACTCGCCGTTAGTCCTCACGGACACGCCCGCCGAGGCGGCGCCGCAGGCGTTGCCATAGGTCTGGCCGTCACAGCCGCAGACCGGCGCGTACTCCATGGTACACATCTGCGGACGCGGCTGGCAGCTGGCCGGTCCGACGTCGCCGCAACTCCCGGCCGGGTAGGCGCAGTAATCCGATAGCCCGCAGACTACGTCCGAGTCGCGAGGGCAGGTTTCGGTGGCAGAGGGCGGGCAGTCGACGATTCGCCAGCCACAGGTGCCCTCTTCCGACCGCACGCACTCGGGTCCGGCGACCGAGCCGTCCGGGCAGATCCTGCTCGGCATCCCGGGCGCCGGCCCGCAAGCCGCAGCGTCGCACGGTTCGGTACTTCCCCCTGCCCCGGCCGTTCCGGCGGCGGCGCCACCGCTGCCGCCCGCCCCGCTGTCGCCGATTCCGCCGTTCCCGCTGCCCCCGTTTCCACCGGTACCGCCTTCGCCCGTGCCGCCCTCGCCGGTGTCGTTTCCGCCGGTGCCGCCTGTTGCACCTGCCGTCCCGTCCGCGCCGCCGGCGTCCTGGCCCGAGGCAGCCCCGCCTCCACCGGGTCTCACCTCCGTCGTACTGGCACAGCCACAGATCGCCACTACCACCGTGATGATTACCAGCCACCCTGCACACATCAGCCCACCTCCTGTACTATTGATGGAATTAGCGGCTGCTCCGCAGGTAATCGGAGCGGTCCGAGATGGTAGTCACGGGAAGGATGACGGTGAAGGTACTGCCCTTTTCCTCCTTGCTATCGACCGTGATGCGGCCCCCGTGCTTGGCGATGATCCCCTGCGACACGCTCAGCCCCAGGCCGGTACCCTTGCCGGCCTCCTTGGTAGTGAAGAATGGATCGAAGATCCGGTTCTTGACGTGCTTGGGGATGCCCATGCCGTGGTCGACGATCTTGACCGAGAGATTGCTGGGCTCGTCCGCGCGGTGTACCAGCAGCTGTATCTTGCCCCCCTTGGTCGAGGCGTGTACCGCGTTCAAAATGAGGTTAAGGAACACCTGCCTGAGCTGCTGGCTGTCGCCGTGGATGGGCGGCAGCTCCTCCATCGAGTGGAAATCCACCTTGATCCCGGCGATCTTGAGCTGGTTGCCCGCCAGGTCGATGGTGTCCTTGACCAGCTGAACCAGGTCCAGCGGCTCCAGCTTGGTCTCGCTTTCCCGAGTGAAGTCCAGCAGGTTGGAGATGATCTTCTTGGCCCGGTCCGCCTCGGTCGCGACGTCCCTGACCATGTCCTTGCGCTCCTCGTCGTCCATGGTCGCGAAATCCTCGAGCAACATGTGCGCGGTGATGGTGATGTTGTTGAGCGGATTGTTGAGCTCGTGGGCGATGCCGGCGGTCAGGGTCCCGATCGCCCTCATCTTGTGCGCCTGGATCAACATGCCCCCGTGCTTTTCCAGCTCCCGCATCATGTGGTTGATGGCCAGCCCGAGCTCGGTGAACTCGTCGCGGTAGCGACGGGTAGGCCCGATCGGCGAGAAATCGCCGGCCGCGATTCGCTGCGCGTACGCCTCGAACCGCTCGATGGTGCGCACTATGTTGCCGCTGATCATGTAGGCGGTGGTGATGACGAAGACCAGCAAGAAGAGCAGCGAGTAGACCTGTATCCGCCTCGAACCCGCGATGGCCGCGTCTATGGCCTGCCGCTCCCTCTTCATCAGGTCCTGCGCGAACAGGATCATCCTGTGCCCCTGCTTGCGCAGCTGCGACTCGTACCGCTTCAGTTCCTTCTCGTCGCCGCCCTTGGAACGATCCAGGGCCACCAACTCGTCCAGCGACTGCTCGTAGTCCACTAGGTTCTGGTAGATGCCCTGCCACTGCCCCTGACCCACCGTCTTCGCGAAATCCGTCTTGCTCTCCTCCAGCAACTCCTTGGCCGTGTAGATCGACTCCAGCGCCTCGTTCAGATTGGTACGATACAAGAAGTAGTTCTTCTCGAAACGGCGCGCCTTGTCGATCTCGATGACGTAGTCGTTGACGACCTCCAGGACCTCTATGCTGTTCTCGACCTTGTAGATGGAGATGACGATGTTGGTGGCGATACCCAGGGCCGCCAGGAAGACCAGCAAGAAGCCCAGCAACAGCTGCATCCGCAAGCTGAGTCGGGGCCGCGACAGCAGCGCCTTGGTGACGGCGTCGGTCTCGTCGTAATAGCTCGGGCGGCCGGCGGATCCCGCTTCCGGCGTCAGGCCGGCGTCCGTGTCGTCTTCTCGCTTCTCGTTCATCGCTGCCCCCGGTCGCGGCAGGGACCGCTACGAGTCCGATCCCTTGTCATCCACCTGGTAGTCCAGCGGCGAGCCCGCCGCCTCCGCCGCTCTCAGGATCACCCGACGGATGTCGTCCGGCTTGAAAGGCTTGGAAATGAAGTCGAAAGCGCCCTTCTCCATGGCCTCCCGGGCCAGGGCCATCATCGCGTATCCGGTGATCACGATCACCGCCGTGCGGTCGGACTTCTGCTTCGCGTGAGCGAGCACCTGGATGCCGTCTATCTCGTCCATCCGCACGTCGGTGACGACGATGTCGAACTCTTTCTCGTCGATGCGTTTCAGCGCCTCGACCGGATTCTGAAAGGCCTCCACCTCGCATCCCATCTTCTCGATGGCCGGCTTGAGCCGCTTGCATACGATCTCCTCGTCGTCGATGATCAACACGTTCAGGCTCTTGGTCATGACCCTCTCCCTCTTTTTGTCGCCTCTAAACCGGGCTTGATCCTATCGGAATCCGTCCGTCAGGCCTGCGCGCCCGCCAGCTTGCGCAGATTGGTCACGGCGTGTACCTCCACCAGGCTCACACCGGAAATCTCTCCCACGCTCTTCTTGATCGCCTCCACGTTGTTGAGCTTCTGCCACCTGGGGCACCGGATGTTCACGATCACTTTGTCTCCGTCGGCGGCGACCTTGAGCTCGGGATACTTCGGTAAGAGCAACGATCTCACCTTGCTGGCCAGCGCCAAGTCGTTCAGGCATCTCACCGAGTAGCTCATCGGCTGGAACTTCCGGTAGCCGGACATGTCCTTGACGATCTCGATCACCTTTTCCGTTTCGATCTGTCCCAGACTGATCACCATGTCGTAAATGGAAGGATCGTTCTCGTCGAGACCGAAGCTGTCGATCGACCATCGGGTCTGGTTGCCCCTTTCCTTCTCGATCACCTTCAACGCCTTCTTCAGGGAGACCCCTTTCTGCGCCATGACCTGCTTGGCCCGTGACCCGGAGTCGGTCAAAATGCGGATCATCAACACGTGAGAGACATCCCGGACGTAGAGGTGGGCCGCCAGGTTTGCACACACCACGCCGTCCTTCTGGATCTCCTCCAGCGTGACCGTCTGGATCTGGGAGATGAACAGATCGCGGGCCTTGGCCGTCATACGAAACGCGGGAGACCCGTCCAGCGCCCGCTGTAGCTTCTCTTCCTTTACGTCGAACTGCTCGGCCACCTGCTTGAGCAATCCGCGGTCGAGGTAGCGGTAACCCAGCGCCTCGGCCGTCTGCTTTCCGATGGTTCGGCCGACCTCCGGATTATCCGAGGAAACGATAATCGATGTCATCTCTGAGTCTTCCTTTCGCGCGAGCCCGAGCTCGCTCCCTTCCAATTCTACACCGCATCGTCCGGGGCGGCGATACCGGCATGGACCTCGATGTTGTTGATGCCCTCCATCTTCGAGCAGACCTCGACCACCCTGGCTTTCAGCTTCTGGGCTTGCCGGTCGCTGCTGACCCCGTACACCAGCACGTTGCCGTACCGGCTCGAAACGTGGACATCCGGGTAGCCGTCGACGACCGCGGCCTTGATCTCGGCGGCGTGGGTCAGGTCGGCCATCTCCTGCCGGGATTCGTCGCTCGTCTTGAATTGCCGCATCTCGACCGAGCGGCAGATGAGCTCCACCGCGTCATCCACCTCGAGCCTCCTGAGCGCGATCGCCAGGTCGTAGAGGCTGGGATCCCAGGGATCGACCCCGTACAGGCGCTGGGTCCACCTGCGCCTCCCCTTGTCGAGCTTCCCCAGCCACGTCTCTGCCTGCTGGCGGCTCATCTTTTCGCGTTCCATCACTATGCCTAAGCGCATTTCCCGGTCGGCGGTGATCAGAACCTTGAGCAAGTGCGATACGTTCTTCAGCAGCACGTGCCCGGCCAGCCCGTGGTAGACGACGTTATCCCGGCCTACGTGCCGTGCCAGCGCGCTCTGCACGTAGGCCACGTACTTCTGGTGACCGTGGGTGAAACGCTCCAGGATCGAGGGCGGGTCCTCGATCGCGCGCTCGAGCTTGAGCTCCGGGATGTTGAAGTCCCCGCTTGCCTCCAGCAGCACGTCCCGGCTCAGGCACTCGTACCCGAGACGTTCCGCTACCTTCTCCGCCACGGCCTTGCCCATGCTGTACGACCCGCGTGAAATCGTTATGATCGCCATAGCCTCACACCCCCTTCCCCGGTTACCCCGGTTCCCCCTCTTTTAGATACCGTATATAAAATACATCATTGAAACCATCACCACCAGAAAGATGACGGTCACCACCGACCCGGCTTTGATGAAGTCCACGCTGCGGTACCCGCCCGGCCCCATGTACAGCGCGTTCACCTGGTGGGTGGGCAGGATAAACGAGTTGCTGGTGGCCAACCCCACCGCCAGCGCGGCCATCCGCGGATCCACGTTGGCGGTTATGGCCATGTTCACCACCAGCGGCACCAGCAGCACCGTCGCGCCCACGTTGGAGATGACCAGGGTGAAGAAGGTGGACAGCGCGCCAATGACCGAGATGAGGACGATGGGCGGCACCTCGCCGATGGCGTCCAGGATGGTGTTGGCGATCCAGGCCGCGGTGCCGGTCCTCTCGGTGGCCAGCCCCAGGGGGATCAGTCCGCCCAGCAGAAAGATGGTGCGCCAGTCCACCGACTGGTAGGCCTCGTCGATGGTCAGCACCCGGGTGATGATCATGCCCAGCGCTCCGGTCATCAAACAGACCGAGAGCTGGATCTTGAAGACGATGACCATGGTCAGCGCCACCACCAGCCAGAACCCGGCCAGCAGCGCCTTGTTCGACTGGACTTCCTCGACCTCCACCGGCAGCGTGAACAGCAGGTTTCCTTCCGACTGCAGGTAGCTGAGGTTCCGCCACTTGCCGTGCAGTTGCAGCACGTCGCCCACCCGCAGCGGGATCTCGGCGACGGCCGAACGATAGGTCTCTCCGTGGTGGCTGACGGTCATGGGCGTGACGCGAAACCGATCCTCGAACTCGATCTGCTTCAACGTCTTGCCGATCAGGTTCGAGCGGGGAGCCACCACCGCCTCCACCGTGCCAGACTTCTGCTCGCTGATGTCGCGCTCGAACACTTCCAGGGCGGGCTTGATCGACATCCCCTCGTGCTCGGCCATGCGCTCGACGTCCTTGCGCTGCCCCCAGACTACCAGATCGACGCTGGAGTGGATCTCCTTGTCACCCGGCGGGGAGAACACCCTGTAGTCCGGGGGCTCGACCACCCCCAGGACGTTCACCAGGTAGCGCTCCCGCATGTCATTCACGGTCACGGGTTCCCGGTAGTGGGTGAACTCGCTCGATGTGCGCAGCTCCCAGGCCTGTGCTTCGTCGCTACCGGGCGGTGGCCCGGTCGCGGTACCCTGCGCGGTCTCGGCGCTCTCGGCAGCTGCGCTCTCGGCGCTCTTCGCGCTCGTCTCCTCCGCGGGTTTGGGAAGGATGAAACGGCCGAGAAAGATGAAGCAAACCAGACCGCTCGCCACCAGGGCAACGCCGATCGGGGTGACATCGAAGAGCTGGAAGGGCTCCAGATTGAAGGGCTTTAAAAGGTCGTTCAGCAGGATGAGCGGGCTGCACCCCACCAGGCTAATGGTGCCGCCCAGGATGGCCGAGAAACCGATGGGCATCAGCATTTGCGAGACGGGAATGCCCAGCTGCTTGCCGATACGCTGTACCGCCGGCAGGAAAAGCGCTGCCGCGCCGATGTTCTGCATGAAGCTGGAGATGCCGGCCACGGTTACCGAGATGGCGATCACCACCCGCGACTGGCTGGTGCCCGCGATCTTCAGCACCGGCTTGACCAGGTTGTTGACCACGCCCGTCCTGTTCAGACCGGCGCCGATGATGATGACCGCGATGATGGATACCACGGCGTTGCTGGAAAGCCCCGAGAACGCCTCGGCCGGCGTAACCAGCCCGACCAGCGGCAGCGCCACCATGATCAGGATGGCCACCACGTCCACCCGAATCCACTCGACCACGAACAGGAAGACCGCCACGCCGATAGCCAGCATGACCAGAATCATGTCGGTAGTTAGATCAGACACCGAACGCGCCTCCGATATCCACTGCGATTTCCGCCCATCGGTGGCCGGCGGTGGGGGGCCGTCCCACGATCGAGGGACTACCCGACTCCGTCGCTCATCTTCAGGTCCAGACGCCTGGAAGCGCCAAAAACCGGCTGAATTATCGCGGTTGTCCAGAGACTCGTCAAGTCCGCTGTTGGAGACGCGGTCGGTCCGTATTTATGGAATGGCTTCTATTGAAAATCGGTGCGCCCCTGGCCTAGGTTATGGCGCACAGCAGATCGGGGGCGAGGAGGGACCCCGGGTGGGGAAGTTGGGACTTTGACCGAACGAGGAGGAATTCGCCCATGGCGCAACACGACGAGACGATTCAGAAGAGCCTGGACCCGGCCGTCCGGCAGATGATCGCCCGGGCCGAGGCGCAGCAGGTGACCACGGTCTGGGATCGCTATGATGCGATGAAACCCCAGTGCAGCTTTGGCGATACCGGCCTCTGCTGCCGTCACTGTTTACAGGGGCCTTGCCGCATCGACCCCTTTGGCGAGGGCCCGGGCCAGGGTATCTGCGGCGCCGGCGCCGACGTGATGGTAGCCCGCGGCCTGGTCCGCGCCATTGCCGCCGGAACCGCGGCTCATTCCGGCCACGCCAAGCATTTGGCCCACACCATGAAGAAGATGGCCCAGGGCAAGGCCGAGGCCTACTCCATCAAGGCACCGGACAAGCTGCGAGCGGTGGCCGCGCGGCTCGGTATATCCACCGAGGGACGGCCGGAAAACGAGATAGCGCTGGACGTGGCCGACGCCGCCCTGGCCGACTTCCACGAAAAGGATACCCCCGTGCTCTGGGCCACCACCCTGGTCAATGCCGAGCGGGCCAAGGTCTTCACCGACCTCGGCCTGGTGCCCCGGGGCATCGATCACGAGGTATCCGAGGTCATGCACCGCACGCTCTACGGCGTGGACGCCGACGCGGTGAACCTGCTGCTGGGCGGCTTGCGCTGCGGCCTGGCCGATTTCGCCGGCTGCGCCATGGGCACCGAGCTGGCCGATATTCTCTTCGGCGTACCCGCTCCACAGGTCACCTCCGCCAACCTGGGCACGCTAAAGGCCGACGCGGTCAACATCGCGTTGCACGGCCACAACCCGGTCGTATCGGAAGTGCTGGTGGTCGCGGCCGAATCCAAACAGGCGGCAGCCAAGGCAGCCGGGGCTTCTGGCATCAACCTGGTGGGGATCTGCTGCACCGGCAACGAGGTCATGATGCGTCACGGCATCCCCGCCTGTACCCACTCGGTCAGCCAGGAGATGGCCATCATGACCGGCGCGCTCGACGCCATGGTGGTGGACTACCAGTGCATCATGCCCGCGGTGGTCAGCACCGCGGAATGCGCCGGCACCCAGGTCATCACCACCATGGATATCGCCAAGATCACCGGGGCCGAGCACGTGCAGTTCAGCGAGGAGCAGGCCGGCCCCAGGGCCTCGGAGATCATCGACCGGGCCATCGAGCAGTTCAAACGGCGTCAGAACAAGCCGGTCGAGATCCCCTCGGTCCAGACCCCGGTGGTGGCGGGATTTTCCCTGGAGACCATGGTGGCGGCGCTATCCAAGCTGGACGCCGAGCAGCCGCTCAAGCCGGTGGTGGACAACATCAAGGCCGGAAACATCCGCGGGGTCTGCCTCTTTGCCGGCTGCAACAACGTGAAGGTTCCCCAGGACCGGAACTTCGTTCATATGGCCCGCAAGCTGCTACAGAACAACGTGCTGGTGGTGGCCACCGGCTGCGGCGCGGGCGCGCTGATGCGCCACGGCCTGATGGATCCGGCGAACGTGGACGAGGTTTGCGGCGACGGGCTCAAGGCGGTGCTCACCGCCATCGGCCAGGCCAATGACCTGGGCGGCCCGCTTCCGCCGGTGCTGCACATGGGATCGTGCGTGGACAACTCGCGCGCGGTGGCGCTGACCGTGGCCGTGGCCCAGTACCTGGGGGTCGACACCTGCCAGCTGCCCGTGGTCGCCTCGGCCGCGGAAGCGGTCTCGGAAAAGGCCGTCTCCATCGGCGCCTATGCCGTGGCCGCGGGACTGCCCACCCACGTGGGGGTGATGCTGCCCGTGCTGGGCAGCCAGCTGGTAGCCGGGGTGCTCACCGAGAAGGTCAAAGAGCTGACCGGCGGCTACTTCATCGTCGAGCTGGATCCCGAAAAGGCCGCCGACCAGTTGCTGGCGGCGATCGACGAGCGGCGCAAGGGCCTGGGACTGGCCTGAGGTCGGTCGCTCCCCCGTAACCGAACCGGACCCATATCAACCCGGAAGCCAGAAGGAGCTCATCGTGTCCCAAGCCAAGGAAATCTTCGTACGACTGGACCGCTGCATGGGGTGTCACAGCTGCGAGATGGCCTGCGCCGTGGCCCATTGCAGCGGTAAATCGCTCTATCCGGCCCTGACCGAGAAGCCGGCGCCCAGGCGACGCCTCTACGTGGAGTGGGTGGCGCCGAACCGCTCGGTTCCCGTGCTCTGTCGCAACTGCCAGGACGCGCCATGTCTGCACGCGTGCATCGCCGGAGCCATCAGCCGCTCGGAAGCCGGGGTGGTGACGACCGATACGGACAGGTGCATCGGCTGCTGGACCTGCGTGATGGTCTGTCCCTACGGCGTCATCGGCCGCCACCAGCAAGAGCGCAAAGCCTATCGCTGCGACCGCTGTCCGGACCGCGAGGTGCCGGCCTGCGTCAACGCCTGTCCCACCCGGGCGCTGGTCTTTCAGACCGCATCCGGATACTCGCAGCAGGTGCGCCGCAAGGCCTCTCACGAGCTCGTCTCCGGCCAGGGCGAATAGAGCCTATGCAAAGCAAACGCTACCTGATCGTGGGTGCCGGCGCCGCGGGCATGGCCGCGGCCGGGGTTGTCTCCGAGCTGGACCCCGGAGGATCGATCACGCTTCTGAGCGCGGAGCCGGATCCGCCTTACTACCGCCCCATGATCCCGCTGCTCGTCAGCCGGCAGAGGAGCGATGAGCAGATCGCGCTGGCGGGGCGGGAGCCTTTTCGGTCGACCTCGGCGGCCGACCTGCGCCTGGGCGTCCGCGCGGCGCGCGTCGATACCGGTGCGCGACAGCTGTTCGCCGAGGGCGGTGCCGCCTTCGACTACGACCGGCTATTGATAGCGAGCGGCAGCCGTCCACTCCTGCTCGAGGGTGTCGAGGGGATGAGCGCCGAGGGCGTGACCAGGCTGCGTACCCTGGCCGACGCCAGGCAGATGGCCGAACGGGCTCGGACGGCCGGGCAGGCTGTCGTGCTCGGAGCCGGGCTGCAGGGCGTCAAGGCGGCGCTGGCTCTGCGCCACTGCGGCCTTTCGGTTGCGCTGGTAGAGCGAGAAGCCGAGATACTGCCCGCGATCATGGAGGCCGACGCCGGCGCGCTGATCCGCGCTCAGTTGCAGCGGTCCGAAATCGACGTCATCACCGGCGCCACCATCTCCGCGGTGCAGACCGACGGCCAGGGCGTGTGCGGCGCGGAGCTCGATAACGGCAAGCGGCTCCCCTGCCGGCTGCTCTGCATCAGCACCGGCGTCGCACCCGACACGGCCTTCCTGCAGCAGAGCAACATCCATTGCGACCAAGGCGGCGGCGTGATCACCGATCGCTACACCGCCTGCAGCGCGCCCGACGTCTACGCGGCCGGAGACGTAGCAATGACCCACAGCGCCATCACCGGCGCGCCCGTGCTCACGGCTCTCTGGACCAGCGCGGTGGAGATGGGGCGCTGCGCCGGAGCGAACATGGCCGGACGCCCGACCGTCTACCCCGGAGCCCTCGGCATTCTCAACGCCAGCCGGGTAGGCGATACTCCCTTTATATCGATGGGCCTGGTGCACACCTCGGGTACAGAATACGAAACCCACGTCAGCCGGAAGCCCGGCGCCTACCGCAAGCTGGTCTTCACTCCCGAAGGCGATCGCCTGCTGGGAGCGCTCTTCATCGGCGACATCTCCCGCGCCGGCCTCTACGGCTCGCTCATCCGCTCGGGCAGCCCGATCGCGGGTGTCAAGAAACAGTTAGTCGACCACCGGCTGCACTACGGTCATCTATTGCCCGTAACTACCCTGTAGTTCCGTCGCTTCCATGTGCATCGAGCCCGTCAATCGCGGCGACGACCCGCGCCTCGCGCCCTACCGGATCCTGCGCGACCCCGAGCTGCTGCGCGAACGCGGTCTGTTCATCGCCGAAAGCCGACGTGCGGTGGAGACGCTGCTTACCCGGTCGCGATTCTCGGCCGAGTCGATCTTCGTAGAGGAGGCGGCCCTACGTGCGATGGAACCGGTTCTCTCGCGTCACGCCGCCGAGATCCCCATCTACCTCGGAACGCGCGAGCTGATGAAACAGGTGGCCGGATTCAACTTCCATCGCGGTTGCCTGGCCGCGGGCTCTCGCGGCCGGGACCCGGAGCCCGGGGAGTTGATCGCCGCTGCTGCGCCCGAGCCCGACCTGCTGGTGGTGGCCGAGAACGTGAGCGATCCGGACAACGTCGGCGCCCTTTTTCGCAACGCCAGCGCATTCGGCTGCAGCGGGATCGTGCTCACCGCCGGATGCGCCGAGCCCCTCTACCGCAAGGCGATTCGCGTATCGCTCGGCGCCAGCCTGGTAGTGCCCTTCGCCATCGCCACCGATTGGCCCGGGCCGACCCTCTCCGCCCTCCGGCGAGCCGGCTATTGTATCGCAGCGCTGACGCCCCGTCCCTCGGCGGTGCCGATATCGCCAGACCTGCGGGGGCGTGCGGAAAACCGTATCGCCTTGCTGGTCGGTGCTGAAGAAACGGGCCTCAGCCAGCACGCGCTGGACGGGTCCGATCTACAGGTACGAATTCCCATGGCCGACGGAGTCGACTCCATCAACGTCGCAACCGCGACCGCCATCGCGCTTCACGCCTTTCGCGGGTAGCGGAAGTGGCTCGAAGGACAGGGAAGAACGACACGGAGCGCGGAGTATTTTTACGGCCTTTGACCCCCTACCCCCTCTATCCCGGTGGGGACTGAGTGCAGTAACCTACGAGGTTCTGAAACCGTCACCCCTGGCAACGGAGCGACCATGTCGAAAACGGTCAAGCACTCCCTGATCGGGCTGGCGAGCCTGGTCGCCGTATTTCTCCTGCTGGGCGCCGCCTTTGGATACAACGAGTATGACGTTTCCTGGATCCTCACCGCCCACTACGGCGCTACCGACGATTTCCAGAAAGCCTTTGCCAAGTGGCGCTGAGCCGCCGCAATCCGTTCCTTCGATACAAACGGCCGCGCGCGTTGCTATTGCTCGCGGTACTGTCGACCGCGACGCCCGCTTGCCGTACACCCGCGGGAAGCAACCGGGCCGCCCGCGACGAGGACAAGCGAAAGCAGCCCGCGCGAACCCGGGCCGAACCGCCTAGCGAGCCTTCGGGCGGGCCGGCGGCCGAGCTACTCTCGCGCTCCCGCAAGCTGATGGGCACGCTGGTCACCATCACGGTGGCTGGCGCGAGCGCCCCGGGCGCCGAGACGGCCATCACGGACGCCTTCAAGGAAGTGGAGCGCCTCGAGCGCCTGTTCTCCCACCATCGACCGGACAGCGATATATCTCGTATAAACGCCTCGGCCGGATCGAAACCCGTCCAGGTCGCGGCCGAAACCCTGGAGGTCATCGCGGCGGGGCTGCGCATCTCCACCTGGAGCGAGGGAGCGTTCGACCTGACCTGGGCAGCGCTCGGCGACCTGTACCGCTTCGATCGTAAGAACCGTCGCTTCCCGACTCCGGAAGAGGTGAAACAGCGGCTGCCCTTGATCGGTCATCGAGACGTCCTCATCGACGAAACCGACCGAACCGTACTGCTGCGCCGCCCGGGGATGCGCATCGGGGCGGGCGGCATTGCCAAGGGATACGCGCTGGACAGGGCGGCGCTCATCCTGCAACGGGCCGGTCTCGCGAATTTCACCATCCGGGCCGGCGGACAGGTGACCGTGCGCGGCAACCGGGACGGCCGGCCCTGGCGCGTGGGCATCCGCCATCCGCGGCGCGCGGACTATTTCGGCCAGGTTGAGATCACCTCCGGATCTCTGGCGACCTCGGGCGATTACGAACGCGCCTTTACTGCGCAAGGCAAGCGCTGGCACCACATTCTCGATCCGCGAACCGGATTTCCTGCGATGAAATCGCTCTCGGTAACCGTGCTAGCCGATTCCGGCCTGTACTCGGATGCCATGTCCACCGCGTTATTCGTCTCCGGTCCCGCAAAGGCCCTGCAGCTGCTGCAGACCGCGCCCGAAAATACCGGAGCCGTGATCGTCGCCCCGGATCTCTCGCTACACACGGGCGGCCTCCTGCAGGGCCGCCTGATCCTGAAAGGGCCCTTGCAGGAGGGTCGGCTCTCCGACCGGTAACGGCTGCGCCGCCCCCTCTCCGCCCCCTCTCTTATGGTTCCTCCTGCAGTACCAGCTTGGCAGCGTCGATGCCGGAGCGCAGGGCCATCGACTGACCGCAACCCGATACCCAGGCGCCGGCGAAGAGCAGGTTGCGGAAAGGCGATCGCTGCTCCTCGGTGGGGAGAAATCCCCCGCTGGCCGGATCCAGTTGCCCGAGGTCCCGCCCCGCCCAGCTTCCCTCGGGATTCAACGTGTACTGCTCGACGGTATGGGGAGTGCCGACCTCGACCACTTCGATATGACCGGATAATCCCGGCAGATACGGCTCGGCTCGACGGATGAGAACCTCGGCGAGCTCCTGCTTGTATTCCGAATAGCTTTGATAAGAAGACGCGAAGCCCCATCCGTCGTAACAATCGTATCCCATGCCGCCTGCAGTGATCACGATGACGTTCTTGCCGGGCGGAGCGGCGCTGCTGTCGAGCGTCGAGTAGTTGGAGATTCCGAAGCCGACCTCTTCCGGCTCGCACGTCCATGGCAGCGGCTGCAGCTCGTCATCCCCGTACCCCAGGTTGACGAAGATCTCGTGCGTGTTCTGCGGGAAATGATCGGTGTAATCGTGATCGACCCCCAGGTAGACCATGGCGATATGGGAAGCGGCCGGCCGGATGGCTTTCACCTCCTGCACCAGCGCGCCGTCCAGGTGCTGCTCGCCGACCAGGCTCAAGTAGGTGGCCTGAGGGCTGGCATTGGAGACGACATAGCGCGCGTCGTAGCAGCCGCCCTGATCGGTCTCGACCCGGGTTGCCCGATCTCCGTCGACCGCGATACCGGTGGCCCGCACCCGCGTCTTGATCACGCCGCCGTTCTCCTCGAGCTCGGCCACCAAAGCGTCCACGATGGCCTGCGAGCCGCCGGTGAAGTAGTTGTAGCCCATCGAGTGATAGCTGTTCCACATGCCGAGAAAGAGGGCCGCCGGCAGCTCGTCCGGCGTCGTGGCCTGAAAACCCGCCAGCTGGGTGATGATCGCGGCGAGCTTCGCATCGGTCACACCGTGGCTCTCCAGCGCCTCGGACACGCTCATCCCCATCACCGCGTCAAAACCGAACGAGGTCAGGGTATGGAAGAGCGCGTCGATACCCGCTCCCTGTTCCTCGAAACGATCTTTCAGCAGCTCCCGATACGCCTCCACGTCGGCCGGCACGTCGATCTCGAAATCGGGAAAGATCGACCGGTACATGATGCTCGAGGTCTGCGTCTCTACCCTTTGCTCGATCCCCAGCTCCTCCATGAACATCATCCCCATCCCGTCGAATGCGTGCAGTGACGACTCGAAGCGGTACTCGCCGCGGGTGAACTGCCCCATGTTGCCGCCGGGCCGGTAGTGCTGCTCGACGACCAACACCTTCATCCCGGCCTGGGCCAGCAACACCGCTGCCGCCAGCCCTCCCCCGCCGGCGCCGATCACCACCACGTCGTACGACTCCTGGTGGCTGCATCCATCCGTGCCGGCCGCACCGCCCGCGCTTTGATAACCGTGACAGGCTCTGCAATCGGCCGGGGCCGAAAAATCAGAACCCGCGTGTGAATCGGCATGGCACCCCTCGCAGCCGTCATCGTCGTGCCCGCGCTCACGCCCGGGCGCGCCGTTGACCCCGTGACACAACGAACATTCCGGTTCGCGATACCCACTGACGTGCGCCGCCGGATGACAGTCCAGGCAACCGGAGCTCCCCCACCCGTCGTGCGACTCGCTCAGCAGCGCGGAGACCACCCCTGGCGTAGCCGAGGTAAAGATATCGGGAACGACCGTGTTCGCGCTCGAACCGCCCTCTGCCGAGCCGCCGTCCGCCGAGCTTCCCTCGCCGTCACCCGTATCGCCGTCGCACCCACCGGCCGCGGCCAGCGCGAGGCAGAGCAGCAGGGCGAATGCCCGGACCGCGTTGCAGTGCCCCAAAGACACCTGATTAAAAGGATATCGATTCGCGCTCTTCATGGCCATTAGATTGACCCGATGGCCTACCGGGGTCAATCGCGCCCTCCCCTTGCAGATCCGTTTACGGGCTGGTTGAAAACGACTTGCGACGACATCGCATGCCGTTCGAGTGCAGCTTGCTTTGCTCGGTCCGTGTTAAGGAGGCACCGCAAAACAAACGATCCGGTTGCGGCTGCGTGGGCGGGCGCACTCGCGGCTTTCGTCCTCGGAAAAATCCTCGAAATAGCGCTCTCGACCGCAGGGAGAGATCTCTGCGGTTTTTCCTCCGGGCGCGCTCGCGATTGCGCTCCGCCGACGCGCCCGGTCTCGTATCGTTTATTTTGCGGTGCCTCGTAAGGGAAGAGACGAGGTTGCGAAACAGCTGGAAGGGCCGGCGCCCGGTAACCCGGCCAGATCCCGGTCTACATGCACATGTGCGTCAGCACCTCGACGCAGAGGCCGTCCTGGCAGCGCGCCGAGTCCGGCGGATCGCACCACCCGCAACAGCGATATTCGCTATCGCTCGCGCAAGGTTGCGGGCAGACGTCGGGTCGGCAGTCCGCGGGACAATCGGCGGCGATGGATACGATACAGGGATCGCTCTCCAGGCGAAGCGCGTAGAGGCTTTCCGCCCAGCCGCAACCCTCGTGGTATCCGCAGCCGCAGACCTTGACCCCTACGCAGTCGGCGTCGCTCTGGCAGCCGCGTTCGCAATCCAGACACTCGCCGGTCCAGCACCATCCGTCCGTTGCCGGAAAGGTGTCCGGAGCGCAGTCGGGGGGCATGGCGTCGCAGGCTATTGGACCTATCCGCTCAGGACACTCCGTGACGTACGGTTCGACGATCTCGCAGCGCGGTCCGCATCCGCTCGGATGAAAACAACAATCGGCATCGTAACAGGTATCGCCGCAGAATCCTGCGATACATTCCGGCACGCAGCCGCAACAGGGGGAGTAATCCGGCTCGTCCCATCCCCCGCAGTCCCGGTTGTTCGCGCACTCGGCGCCGATCCCGGCGCCGCCGAATCCCCCGATACCGGCGCCGCCTTCACCCCCGCGGCCGGCTCCGCCCTGCCCGCCGGAACCGGCGCCGGCTTCTCCGCTATCTCCACCTTCGCCGGCGACCGAAAAACCGCCGCCCTCCCCGGCCCCTTCTCCGGCAATAGAACCCGCGTTGCCGCCGGATCCGTCGTCGGAACGCGAATGCGTTAACGCGCAAGCGAAAGTGTACATCAGGCAGAAAAGCGCCGCCGCTATCGCGGGCAGCACCATCGCTTGCAGATAATTACCGTCTCGCATAGCTATCCTTATCATACCGGCCCGTATCCCTTTCTCGTTGCTTCCTTCACTACCCCGCGCAGTCATCTCGGTCGGATCGGGGAAGGCTCTCGCGTATCCGCCGTCGGTCGCACCGTCATCGACCATACCGCCGTCGTTCATTTCATCCCTAGAAACAGAGCAACTTCCGTGCCCGAAAAGGCCGCGACAAACGGGCATTATCACCCCGCAGCGCTGGCATTCTTGCCCAAAACGGCGCGAACTGGCCACCGACCATGACAGACATGTCACCCTCCGGTGTTTCCTTGTCTCGACACCCGCATTGGGGACAGACACCAGGTCGGTAGATCCGTGTCGATTTGAGGACGATAGGAGTATTTTCGGGCTATCCTCCAGGCAGGGGTATGGATTCGAAGACGCAAGAGCTTCTTAGGGCGCTCAAGAGTCCGGGGCGAGACGCGGTAGCGCTCGAGACCATCGAGGGCCTGCTGGAAGGAGGGCGCGCTGCGCTGGTCAACGCCGATGATTCGAAGATACTGCTCGAGCTCAGCGAGCTGCTGGAGACCTGGGCCGAGGATGCGTCGGACGAGCTGGCGGCCCGCGCGCTTTTGCCCGCTGCCGAGCTGGCCCGCGACGGGGGCGACAAGGCGGGCGCAGCCGAGGTCTATCGCGGCCTGGGTGAGCTCCGCGTTGAGAGCCTGGGCGACCTGGACGGCGCCATCGACGCCTTCGAGTCCGCGATCCAGACATCGGCCTCGGTCGAGGTCATCGGACGGCTCATCGATCTATACACCTTGCGCGGCGGCGAGGAGGATGCGGAAAAAGCGGCTTCCTGGGAAGCGCGGCGGCGGTCGCTCGCTAGCGTGCTGGTGCGGGAAGACACGCGATGGGCCACGGCGCGTGCCGAGCTGGCGCGAGCCGAAGCCGAAGCCGAAGTGACCGCGGCTCGGGCCGACGCCGCCGTCGAGGCTGAGGCCCGTGCGCAAGCCGAGGCCGAGGCATCGCGAGCCGTGCTGGAGGCAGAAGCGGCCAAGGCCGATTTGCAGGCCGAATCCGCCGCGCGCGCACAGGCCGAGGCTGAGGTCGCGCGCGCGGTGCAGGAACGCGAAGAGGTCGAACGCGCGGTTGCCGCGGCCGAGGAACTGGCGGAGATGCGAGCGGAAGCAGACGCCGCAGCGGCGCGGGCGGAAGCCGCGGCGGAAGCCGAGGCACGGGCACAGGCCGAGGCCGAGGCATCGCGGGCGACCCTGGAGGCGGAGGCGGCAAAAGCCG
>CAYVFC010000066.1:0-42968 GCA_964450715.1 uncultured Sandaracinaceae bacterium
AATGGGTGATCACGATGCTCCGAAACGAGCGATCACGATGCTCCGAAATACGCAGATCGCGCCCTCCCTGCGGTCTAGAGCGCTATTTCGAGGATTTTTCCGAGGACGCTGGGGTGATTCAACAGAATCGCCCCAGTTCTGGTGCCGCGAATGCGCCCGTCCTCCCGGGTTCCGTCTGGGGAGATGGTCCAGCCGTCGCCGGGCGAGCGCTCGTGCGGCACGTCGAACGACTGCAGGCTCGCGGCTTCTTCCACCACCAGGTGGACCAGCTCCGGGTCGTCGGGTGAAGGATGCGCGAACGGGGAGAAATACGACAGGCGTCTGGGTGTCGGTAGTGCTATCCGAGCTACGGGCCGAAAAGGTACCGCTCGGGCCGCCCGGGTACCGCTCAGGCCGAAAAGTGACTACTTCCCTCCCCTGCTCGACTGGTCGGCTAGAGGCGAGTACCCGGATACCCGGCGGCCGCCCGCCGGCTGCTGGCCGATCCGCCACCTCGGGCGCGCAACTACGCGAAAAGACAGGGACGAGTACCGGGCTCGGTCCATGCACTTCTGCCGGCTGTGCCCGCTTCCTCCCATGCCTCTGGGTGAGAACCGGACAACACCTTCCCCGGTCAGGGCCCGACCACGTCGGTGGCCCTCTCGAAAGACGCGGGGTTTTGCTAAAGGAATCATCCGTGTTAAATTGAACATTAACAGTGGCGATGAATCTCAAGATCTTGCTTTTTCTAGGGGCATTCGCACTTTTGCTGTGCGCTGCCTGCGGTCGCCTGGATTTCGAGCCTTTACCTTCTAGTCCAGGTCTGTCCACCGATGCCGGAAGCGACGGCACCGGCGCTATTGCCTCGGATGCCCGATCGGGCACCGGCGAGGACGCTGGCGGAGACGCGGCCGAACCACCGCGGAGCGATTCGGGCTATCCCACCGAGACGACCGACGGAGGTACTGACCCGGGCACGGAGTTCGAATGCACGGCCGCAAACCAGGCACAGGTCTGTGGAGCAAGTCCCTGTGTTGACGGTTACTGCTGCGACCAACCTTGTGACGGACAGTGCGAGGCCTGCAACCTTGAAGGTCTGGAGGGGACCTGTACCACGGTTCCCGACGGCAGCGACGACCCCATGCTGGGCACAGCCTGCGACGGTTCTGATGTTGATCTGTGCGAGGATGACGTTTACGAGAGCTGCACCGGCGGTGTGCTCGTCTGTAGCACCGGAACGGACACCCCGGAGGTATGCGACAGCGGAGCCACCGACGAAAACTGCGACGGCCTTACCGATGAACCGAACGCGCTGGGTTGCACGATTTACTATAAGGATTCCGACGGCGACGGGCACGGTGTTCAAGCGGATTTTGTCTGTCGCTGCGCTCCCGATACAGCCAACGACTATAACTCGGCAACCGGCGATGACTGCAACGACGACTGCGATGTCTGTTGGACCGACAGACCGGAAACTTGCGACAGCATCGATAACGACTGCGATGGTGCGACCGATGAAGGCATGGACCATCCCGACTGGTTGAACAGCGATTGGCGATATCGCAAAAAGCTACTGTTCGATAACAGTCTTCAAGACGAATCCCTCTCTCAATTCACGGTCCTGGTAAAGTTGACCACCTCCAATTTTGAGTATGGAAATGCGCAACCGGACGGTCTTGATCTACGATTTACCGATGACAACGGCACAACTGAATTGACCTATCACATCGAAAGCTTCAGCAGCGGGGGAGACAGCTATCTCTGGGTGAAGGTCACGGATATTCCCGCCAATTCATCCGATGATTTTATCTGGATGTACTATGGCTATATTAATCAAAACGCTCCCGATGTGCAGAACGCGAGCGGAACCTATGACGACTATTACGTAACGGTTCACCACCTGCAGGAAACTTCGGGAACGCACTACGACTCTAAGAACGACAATGACGGAATCCCTCAAAACGGTGTGATCCAGAACGCCGACGGAAAGATCGCCGGTGCAGATGACTTTCCCGGTCTGGACGAGAGCGTGGACCTGGGATCAGGAGCCACCATCGACAACGTCTTTGACGGCGGCGGTACGGTTTCCGCCTGGATCTTTCCGAGGGATTGGGGCGAAAGCGACTACGGACGTATTTTGGACAAGTCATCCAGCACTACCGCCACTCGAGGATGGTCGGTGCAGCTGGACAACGGAGTTCACGACACTTATGTTAGAACCCTGCGGTTTGAGGCGGGCTTCGGCGGAAGCCAGGGGAACTGGTCGGCCGATACGGACGCCATCAGCCTCGATGCCTGGCAGCACGTGACCGTAGTATATGATAACAGCTCTGACGCAAACAATCCTTCTCTGTACATCAACGGACAATTGCAGACTCTCATCGAAGTGGATCCCCCATCGGGAGTCAGGCGGTCGGACGCTGATTTTCCCCTATGGATAGGAAATCTCCCCAACAGCGCCAACAGAGCTTTTGAAGGCGTCATTGACGAAATCCAGATTTCAAACACGGCCAGAAGCGATGACTGGATCAGGGCTCAATATCTGTCCACGGATGATAGATACATTACCTTCCTAGACGAGGAAGAGTTCTGTCTTCCTTGAACGGACCGGTTCCTTCGATCCGATCCTACCTGCTCTTTACCCGCTGAGCGGTTACGGGGATGCGGAAAGAGATCTGCTCGGCCTGCCGCGGAAAACGCGTTGATGCGGCGACGTTGTGGATGCACTTGCCCAACGCGGTATTGGCTATTCCTTCTGGAGAGACCTTGGCGTCTTCTACGCGTCCCGATCGATTGACCAGAAAGAGGATGTTGATCTTGGGCTTGCCCTTCAGCTCGACCGCGTGACGTCTGAAACAGTTCTGAACCGTCGCCTCACGCCTCCTGAAGGCGCGGGTAACCGCCCTCAAGTTCGTTGTACGGTCTTTGGTCACGCCGGGCTTTTTCACGATAGCGGGGCGCGCTACCTCTGCGGACTCAGCCGGTGTTGTCGCGCTCTCGCCTACCGTGGATGGCTGCTCTTCGGCGGCAGACTCCTCTTTTGTCTCATTCTCGGCTTCTTCTCCGGCCTCTTGCTTTGCCTCATCGACGGCCTTCTGGTCGGTCGCCCCCTGGGCACCGGTCGCGGGTTTCTCCTGTTCGCCTCCGGCTATCTCCTGAACGGGTTTTTGAACCATTACAAATTGTTGTCCTTGCGATTTCGACTCGGGTTGCGGGCCGCTATTCGTTAGTATTGCTACAACAACCCCCGCAACCCCCAATATGGCCGCTATAACATACCAAATACGGGGTTTTCGTAAAAGCGCGTAAGCTCCCGCAACAGGGGCTTCGCCCAAACGAGAAAAAGAAGCGCCGGCCGTCTGGTCAGCCAACCCGTCCGTACTCGCCGCTGTCTCATTCGGGATATCCTCTACAATGGGTATGTCCAGCTCTATCTCAGCGGCTGGCGCGTCTATACGCCCGCTGGCGGCGACCGGCCTCACTCGTTTTAGCCCCGGTTTCTCGCCGTGTCGGCGCACCGCCCGAGGAAGCGGGCGCGTTCGCCAGGCAAGGTCGCGCTGCTGCAACGTATCGACACCGAGGAACCCCGCCATCTCCTTGCCAAAGTCCTCGCCGAACCGCGCGGCTAGCTTACCGGTAGTATCTTGCTCTCCGAACGTCTGTGCGGTCCGCAGTGCGAAGGCGAATTGTCTGGCCGTCAGGTAGCGATCAACCGGCAGTTTGGCGAGGGCCTTGCCAATAATCTCATCGATGTCATCGGGAGCATCATCCCGGACGCCGTGAATCGAATCCGGCTCAAGTTCTCTCAGTAGTCGGATTATTTCCGCAGAATCCGCCGCCCGGAAAACGTTGTTGCCGAATAAGAGCTCGTGAAGCACGACGCCGCAGGAAAATATATCGCTCTGAACGCTCCCTTCCCGGCCGGACAATATCTCGGGCGCCGTGTAGGAGAGCGCTCCTTGCGGGACGTCGTCCACCCTTCCGGCCCCGGGTATTTTACCCGCCGTGCGATCTAGGGCAAAGTCCGTGAGCTTCGCCCGCCCTTCTACGGATAGCATAATATTGGACGGAGAGATATTACGATGAATGATCTGTAGGTTTATCCCGCCGGGGCTTTTACGAATGTGAACGCGATGCAGAGCGTCGAGTACGTTGACGAGGATCTGTATAGCAATATCGGACGGTATTCTTTTTCCCCGGTGTAATAGATAGCGCTGCCATTGACCCAGATCATATCCGTGCATGTACTCGAGCGCCACGAGGTAGGCGCCGCGCTCTTCCGCGATCTCGAGCACATCGACGATACCTGGATCGCGCAGCCGGGATAAGATTTGCGCCTGTTGGACAAACCGCTCGATGCAAGCGGGTTCGATATGCAGACCGGGAACAATCCGCTTGATCGCCACGGGCCTGGCGGCCCCTGCCGCCTCTTCGGCGCGCGCCAGGTACACCTCTCCCGTTCTACCGAGAGCGATCGGCCGAACAACCCGGTAGCGGCCCAGCAGCACGCGCCCGTACATCTCGTCAACTTTCGAAGTGGTGTCCTCTGAGCTCATACGGATTCTTCGTATTCACGGTGCCTTGCCGGCCGCACGGCGTAGATAGTAGTGAACGCCCCTTCTCTTATGGACGAGCCTAAGCGCGATGGCCCGAAATCTGTTGGTGTAGGCCACTTCGCCGGTAAACCGGTGCTGATCATCAACAGATATAGTTCCACCATTCAAGGAGATTTTCCAGCCAGGTACGGCAACACCGGCGACCCTGACGGTCTGCCCCGGCCTAAAGCTTCCGTCCGCCGGCTCGCGTAGGCTGGCCTTGGGAGCGGCATTGTCGAAACGAATCTCCAGCGTCGTGGGCTTGGACTTACGGCCCGAAGCGCCGGCGGCCTCGTATTGCAGGCGATGCATCCCATCCCCGATGGTTCCGGACTTGAAAACATATGTGGGCTTAGCCGTTTTTAACCTTTTACTACCGCCTGGCTCAGAGCCGAGGATCACCGAATAAGACGAAGCAGACGGCGCCTGGGGCCAACGAAAGGTTATAACGGGCAGTTGATTCTGATAGGAAACCGAATAGTGCCGTCCGTCCGCCTCGATGGTGGAAACAGGTGCGCTTCGCGGCAAATTTGCCCTGCCCGAATCGCGCATGGTAAGAACAGTTCCTCGCGCTACGATCTTCTTCTGCAGAAACCCCCACCTGCCCAGGCAGCGAACCAGGTATCTGGAACGGCCCCGAGTGAACAACAGGTTGGCGCTCTTTTCTCCTCGCGAGCGACGCTCTTCCTTGCCCAGCAGTTGCGCCACGCCACCGTAGGGGCATCGCTCTTCAAACCGGAACTGAACCACCACAGGCGGCTTGGGCGCGTGTATCGTAAACGACCCGCCCACTCGCACGGACAGGTCCGCGTATTTGGGGCCCTCTTCAATGCGCGCAGGACTTTTGCCCCCGGCAATCGTCTTTTGCTCGCCCGCTCGCAGGGACTGGATCCGGTCCGGCTGTTCAATGTCCACGCGCCCCTTGTCCGTACGGACCAGCGTGTCGGCGCCGTCTTTTACATCCACGCTCGCGCTGGTGCCACCCGGTTCTCCGCCGCGCGCGATGATCACTCCGCCCGGCACGACCACCGCGACATCCGTGTCCTTGGTCTCTAGCGACACCTTTCCCTTCAGGGCCTTGACCAGCGGCCGGTCCGGCGTGCCGATTTCAAACTCTCCCTTTCCGTGAAGCGTGGCCATCTCGCTTTTGCGACGTACGCGCACCGAGGTGTTCTCGGGCAGGTTCAGGGTTGTCCTGGGAGCCAAACCGCTGGCCCCGGGTGACATTTCCGTCCAATGCCCGCCCTCGCCCGCGCGCATTCGCACACCACTGCCCTTTACCTCGGCGCTGACGCCTTCGCCTTGCTGAACGGTTTCGGCCTCCTGCGCGGTCGCCGGAAAGAGCGATTGCTCACCGAGCTCTTCAACGACCGGCTCTTCCTTGTCAAAACGGGCAAGAACCGCCATACCGATCCCCACCACGATTCGCTCGCCCTCGCCGATCTCGGTCTTCTTTCCTTGCTTCGACTCGAAAACCGCCTTACCGATTTTAACGCGGTACTCGATTCCTTTCTTAGCCTTTCGCAGGCTGATGCGACTGCCCGCCTTTAGCCTGGCGCTCCCCATTCTGGTCTTGAGCTCCACCGGTTTTTCACCAACAACGATCTCGGTCTCTCCCATCTCCACGTCGAGACCCTGCACGTTCGAGCCCGGTGCGGAGCGAAGAAAACGGATCATGGACCGGCTTTTCAGGTGCGCCTTTGAGCCTCCCTTGAGTTTTAGGACCGCGCTGGAATTGTCGCCGGCACGTACGCCGTCCCCGAGCATAAATCTTGCGCCCACTTTCGCCGGCTCCCACAGGTTTACCCTATCCGCCCGGTCACGTTCGATCTTACCGTGGACCTCGACAAGCTCGGCAAGGCTTTCCCCCTTATCTTCGCCGCCGTACCCGCATTTCTTGCATCCGTTCGATACCATACAAATACCGGATGCCAAAACTGCTGCGGATAGCTTTATCACCCCTCTCATTTTCTCCTCTTGCTCGATCTCTTCCGTTTTCTGAGATCTACGTTAATAATCCTTACACCATTTTCCACGACTTTGACACGCCGCCTCTGCCGGTGATGACCCCGAGCCTTGATAACCACTGCGTAGGTCCCCGGAGGAACGTCGACCTTGAACCTACCCCGGTCATTGGTATCCACCTCTATCCCCAGGGGCCTGACGATCACATGCCCTTTCAGCGCGCGGCCGCCTAAGGTGAGGGAACGAACCAGGCCGCGAATCTGACCCTTGGGCAGCTCGGGTGCCGCCGGTATCAGCCGGCGCGGTTGCTGAGCCGCCATGCCGGGCGTCACCCGTACGGTCCACTGCAACTGCTCGAAGCCCTCGGCAACCGCCGCCAGCTCCGCCGTGCCCGCGGGAACGTCGTCAAAGCGGTAGCCACCCGCTGCATCACTTTCGACTTCCCTGGTGTATTCACCGACGGCAACCCGCACCTTGGCGCCGGATACCGGCCGTCCGTCTTGATCTACAATCCCGCCCTCAAGGGTCGTCGTCGTCTTCGTCGTCGTCGTCGTCGCCTCAGGGGACGGCTCGCGTTCGACGCCGGGCAGAAGCGCCTGTCGCTCGCGAGTTGACATATCCATAAAGCAACGAATACCGGCCAGCACGCTGAAAAGAGGCTCAACCGGCACCAGGGCATGGGAAGGCTCCGTACCCGGCCTTTTGCTAACAACTGTTTCCGCGAGCAGCTCGAAGGAGATTGACCGAGTTATATGGTAGCGGGCGCCTGCATCCGCTCTGAGCGGAGATGTGATGACCGATGGCGCGCCGCTTCCAACCAAGATATCCCAGCTAAGCTCACCCAAAAGCTCGACGGCCGAGACTCGGTAAGACGCTCCCAGGCCCAGCAATACGGCGTGGAAATCGCTCAGGCCCAGGGATATCCGATCGCCGGGGCGGATTCGCTCGAGGTCTGGAGCGGAGTTGGCGCTATTGTCTAATCGAAATCCGGCCAACCCGGCGATGGCCCATTGTTGCCCTTTGGGAATGAGCGCGAAGAGCGTTTTCATGTCCAACGACGAGGCAGCAGGATTCAGGGAAGGCGCCTCGTCGCCTGGCATCCACAGTGATAGCTCTACTCCCAGCTGCAGCGTATCGCCCAAGGCTTGGCCCGCGCGCGTAAAAAAACGCGGTTCTCCTGCTAGGCTAGAGTCCTTCCCAATCTCGTCTTCGGGATGCATGTCGTAACGCCCGTCCAGACTAAAGCCAAGAGCCAGCCACTCATAGATCCCGGCGCCAACGGCTACGGTTCCACTCAGCCTGTGGTGAGATCCCTCGACCGGGCCGACCGATTCCGTGAATCCGTATCCTTCCGAACCGGCGATCGTCAGGCCGGGCGTCGCCGCCACCGGTACGCCGACCCTGGCCATACCGCGAAGACCGGTCGCGGCAATGCCGACTGTACGTGACGGTTCATCCTGCTGGGCGGACAACCGCGCGGGCGTGATCAACCAGCAGATAGAAAAAAAACCAAATGCAAGCGTTTTTCCCATACGTTTATGTACATAATTCTATCAGATTGCGATTGGTCAGCTGTAAAAAAAAGCCCCTCCCCGGCAGAATTTGTCGGTGACTTTCGGATCGGGGAGCTCTCCAACAGATATGATATTTATCAAACATCGCCCCTCACAATCACCCATCCATTTATGAGTGTAGCCTAGGTTGTCGTTTCGCGAGTTCTACGTGGATGCCGCGGTGCCGCGGGAGGTGAGGCGGCGGATCCTGGAAGCATCGGTGCGCGCTCCGTAGGATTGGCACCGGGGCGCCGTTAGCGCGGCCTATGCAAGCGACGACCTGAGATGGAAGACCACGGCGGCTTTCTGCATGGGGTATATCCCCGGGTTCGAACCGCAGATCCTGGAAGCGCTTCAGAGCGACGTTCCCGATGTGAAGTTCGAGGCGGTCCGGGCGACGGCGACAAGCCCCGTCTCCCGCAAGGTGGGCCGAACACGGTTTCCCGGAGCCGGGAAGCGCGCGGCCGGCTGAGCGAACCGGGCGAACCGGGCGAACTGAGCGAACTGAGCGAACTGAGCGAACTGAGCGAACCGGGCGAACCGGGCGCAGAACTTTCGCCGTGTACGTAACCGTTTGCCCCTGCTGCTCGGCAAGGGTGCGTCTGCTCGAAATGGCCACCGTCGATCCCGAGATCCTCAAGGGCCTGGCCCGGGCTAGGCTGGGCTGGAGCCGGGCTGGGGCCGGGCCGGGCTGGGCTCGGGCCCATGCCCCCGCCGAGGCCCCTGCCGAATCCGCCCGGACAGCCCGGCCAGCTGTCTCTTTCGTTCGGTTTCGGTTGAGCGGAGCGAAACACAATTCTAGCACGGCGCACAGCGGAGCGCGCCCGGAATCGTTTTTCGGAATCGTTTTTCGCGATGTACCGCTACGTTCGCGGTTCGCTGTGTGCCCCGCTAGACCTCGAGTTTTCACGCCCGCCGCCCGTCACTGCCCTCGCTCCGCTCCGATCTCGGACGCGCCCCTCGGTCAACCTCGCCTCTCTCCTGTACTCTACCCGCCGGCTCATCTACTCTCGAACCTGAAAAATCAGGCTTATTTGTCCTTCCCGCTCCCACGCAAGCGGGGTTAATGATAACTTCGCCGGAAGCCTCTTTATATCATATAAAGGTATTTCGGTTACGAAATGATCCAAACAAGCGAGACGCCTATGTCCCGGACTTTCATAATTGGTGATGTTCACGGTTGCGCGGAAGAGTTGCACACGTTGCTGAAGCGTTGCCAGGTGAAGGAGAGTGACCGCGTTATCTTCGTCGGAGATCTCATCGGAAGAGGACCACAATCAAAACAGGTTCTCAATCTCGTTCGAGAATACAACGCAGAATCCGTGCTGGGCGATTACGAAGCCGCTCTATTGGAATGGAAGAGCCACGTCGATCGAGACATGACGCCTCCGGCTCTTGACCCGGCTTTATTCAGTGTATCGGTGAGCCTCGTTCAAGAAGACTGGGAACTTTTAAAGACACTGCCGCTCTATATTCGTTTACCGGAATACGAATCGGTCGTCGTTCACGGTGGGTTTTTACCGAATATACCAATAGAGGAACAAAACAGGACGACGATGCTAACCTTAAGAACCCTTGAATCTGACGTCGACGGAGACGATACGCGGGGCAAAGTCGTTCTGTGGGCGGGCGTATGGGAAGGACCGGACTTGGTCGTTTTTGGTCACAACGAATGCATAGGGCTTCAACGCCATCCAAAAGCGATTGGATTGGATACAGGCTGTGTTTTCGGAGGAGAATTGACGACCTTGATCCTTCCGCAGAAAGAGGTCTATAAAGTCGAAGCCAAACAAGCCTACGCGGAACCAAGAGAAGACGATCTTTTATGGGACGCGACCTAACCCCACCAGCAACCGTTCAGGGGGGTAGTCGGTGTCTGAAACGACGGCGGAATCCTCTCCGGTCGAGGTGAGCTAGGGGGCCTGCCAGGAGAATCCCCCGGTTTCTCGACAGGTAGATCTTGCCGCCGTTGCCATAGGCGATCAGCCGGCTCGATCGCCTAGACACGAAAAGTCTGGAGAAACTGTAATTTCTTTTACTCTCGAGACGGGTTTTCGGCGCCATCGCGTGCCAACTCGCGCCGCCGTCCGAGGTTTTCAGCAAGATATCGTTGCGGTCGCAGGGGACTTGATAGGTGCAGTAACCCACGGCGTAGCCGACGCGGCGATTGATGAAGGCGGCGTCGCTGATGACGCGGCCTGAGTTCCCCTCGAAGCCCGATTTCTGACGGCCCATTTCTCGCCGCAGTTGTTGGTGCGGAGAATGAAGTTTCGTATGATGAAGAAGCTCGGGATCAAGCCGACGACTCTCGGCAGGTGGCGCAGCGCAGACCGGATCAAGGCTCGCATATGCAACGACCACGGCCAATGGCTATACCGTAAGATGAGACGACAGGGGTGCGAATCAGCAAACAGCGATGGGAACCCGAGGTCGACATCTTGCCCATAATAGCGATCCTGGTTGACTGGCTTCCGGCGTTTCTGCTATGGCGCGAGTAGAGGTCAAGGGAAGACGGTGCGAGTCCGTCGCGGTCCCGCCGCTGTAACCGAGGACGAAAGCTGCATCCAGCCACTGCCGATAGGTGGGAAGGCGCAGCGAGTAGGATGAGCCGGAAGCCAGAAGACCTGCCTCACCGATGGTTCATGACCGGCCTCCGGATCTGAGGCACGGCGTGATTCCAGGGAACGAAAAACGGCGTTCCAGACCGAAGTTGGTTTGGAGGTGCCGTTGTTTCGCTCAGTTCCAGCGCTAGCGAATGTGGCCGAGGCCGCCTATCGAAGCGGTATCGGTATCCTTGCGTCGGAGCGATGGCCGTGACGCGGAGGCTATTGCTCGTTCGCCACGGCGAGATCGACCCGCAGAATGGGAGCCGGTTTCTCGGTCGCTCCGATCCGCCGCTCGGGCCCATCGGTAGAACGCAGGCCGAGGAGCTCGGCGCGCTCGTCGAATCGTTCCGCCCGACGCGCTGCCTTTCGAGCCCCTTGCGGCGTTCGGTAGAGACCGCCCAACGCGCTCTGGGTACGACTCGGGTCGAGCTCGAGCTACGGGAAGAGTTGTGTGAGATCGACTTCGGACGCTGGGAAGGACGGCCGTTCGCCGACGTGCAGGCGGAAGACCCGAAGCTGGTGAGCCGGTGGGTCGCGGACGAGAGCTCGTTCGCCTTTCCGGCTGGAGAATCGGTGGCCGGCTTCCGCGCGCGCGTATGCGCGGTGCTCGGGCTGCTCGAATCGCCGCGATCATCGGCGACCGTACTGTTCTCGCACGCCGGAGTGATCCGTTCCCTGCTCTGCCACTTGCTGCAGATCCCACTGGATCGGCACCGCGCCTTTACCGTGCGCTGCGGCGCCGCAGCCGCGGTCGCCGAGCAGAACGGAGCCTATGCGCTGTTCGGCCTCAACCTGCGCTTTCCGGAGCAAATCGCATGGCCGTCGTGAGCCTGATCACCGGAGGCGCGCGAAGCGGCAAGAGCGAGCACGCTCGGAGACTGGCGGAGAGCTTCCCTGGGCCACGCGTCTACCTGGCTACCTGCGTGCCCGAGGACGGCGAGATGCGGGAACGCGTGCAGCGCCACCGACGAGCGCGCGCCGGCCGAGAGTGGACTACGATCGAGGAGCCGCTGGCGCTCTCGGACCACCTGCCCGGGCTGCGGGCGCGGGTAGTGCTCATCGATTGCATCACGCTGTGGGTGAGCAACCTGATGGCCGAGGCGAATCGCGCTTCCCGCTCGCTCGATGAAAAGACCGTGGTCGAAAGGGCCGAAGAGTTGGCCATGACGGCGCGGCAAGTCGAGGCGGAAGTCATCATGGTGACGGGCGAGGTTGGAATGGGAGTCGTTCCGGACAATCCGGTGGGGCGCCTGTACCGCGACCTGCTCGGTATCTGCAACCAAACCCTGTCCGCTAGCGCAGACGCCGTAACCCTGGTCGCCTGCGGGCTGCCGCTGAGCTTGAAGGAAAGATTGCGATGAATCTATTACAGGAAACGATCTCGAATATATCGCTGAAAGACGAGGCCTTCCGTCTGCGGGCGAAAGAGCGGCTCGGCCAGCTGACCATGCCACACTGGGCGCTGGGCCGGCTGATGGATCTCGGCCTCGAGCTTGCCGGAATGACGCGATCGCTGCAGCCGGCCGTCTCCAGGCGGACGGTCTTTGTCTTTGCCGGGGACCACGGGGTCTGCGCGGAGAAGACGAGCCTGTACCCGCAAGAGGTGACGGCCCAGATGGTCTACAACTTCGTGCAGGGCGGCGCCGGCATCAACGCGCTGGCGCACCAGGCAGCTGCCGAAATCGTGGTGGTGGACATGGGGGTGGCCGGATCGCTGGAGAATCTGGCGCGCGACGGTCTGATCGTCTCGAAAAAGATCGCCCTCGGTACGAAGAATATGGCGCGCGGCCCGGCCATGACCCGCGAGCAGGCCGTGCGCTCGCTGGAAGCCGGAATCGAGCTGGCGCTCGATCACGCCGACCGGGTCGATCTATTCGGCACCGGCGACATGGGAATCGGCAACACCACGCCGAGCGCCGCCATCACCTCAGTGGTCACCGGGCTGCCGCCCTCCGTGGTCACCGGCATTGGTACCGGGATCGATTTGGAACAGCTCCGCGCCAAGATCGCGGTGATCGAACGGGCCATCGCCTTCAACTTGCCAGAACCGTCCGACGGCCTGGATATCCTCGCCAAGGTGGGGGGCTTTGAGATCGGCGGTATCGCCGGGCTCATCCTGGGCGCGGCGCGCCTGCGCCGGCCGGTCCTGGTGGACGGTTTCATCTCCACAGCCGGCGCCCTGATCGCCTCGCTGCTCTGCCCCGCCTGCAAGGACTTCATGGTCGCCGCCCACCTGAGCGTCGAGCGGGGGCATCAGGCCGCGCTGCGACAGCTCGGGCTCGAGCCGCTGCTCGATCTGAACCTTCGCCTGGGAGAAGGCACGGGCGCCGCGCTGGCGATGAACATCGTCGCGGCGGCCGTCGGCGTGCTAACCGAGGTCGCCACCTTTGCCGAAGCCGGCGTTTCGGAGGCCGACGCTCGATGAAACCGTTGTTCGTCGCCATCGGCTTTCTGACGGCCGTGCCCCTGCCCGCCTCGCTGCGCGGCGCCCCGTCAGACCTGTCGAGAAGCATGATCGCCTTTCCGGTCGTCGGTCTCGGGCTGGGAATGCTCATCGCCTCTCTCGATCGACTTCTAGTGCAGGTAATGCCGACGAGCGTGGTGAGCGTGCTGCTGGTGCTGGCCTTGCTGGGTTTGACCGGCGCGCTTCATCTCGACGGTCTGGCCGACACGGCCGACGGATTTCTAAGCGCGCGGCCGCCCGAGCGCATCCTGGAGATCATGAAAGACCCCCGCGTCGGAACCATGGGGGTTGCCGCGGTCTGCGGGGTGTTGATGCTCAAGGCCGCGCTGTTCGGCGCCATTCCGCCTTCGATACGGTTCGCGACTCTGGTCCTCGTACCCACCTTCGGCCGCAGCGCCATGGTCTGGGTCATGCAAATGCTTCCCTACGTCCGCGAGCAGGGCACGGGGCTCGGCTTTAACCGCCGGCCGGCCTGGTTGCCGCTACTGGCTTCGATCCTGGTCCCAGCGGCGGCGGGATTTCTTCTGATAGGCCGGCAAGGCGTGCTGGTCTGGCTCGCCGCCCTGGCGGCGACCGGATGTCTGGCGCTCTGGTTCCGCCGCAAGATCGGCGGCTGGACCGGCGACACCGTCGGCGCCACCAGCGAGCTCGTCGAGCTTATACCCGCTTTGCTGGTGGTCGCGCTCGCCGGGTGGAGGGCCGCATGAGCCAGGCGCGACACGGCGGAAACGTCTGGCGGCTGGCCGAAGAAATCGGCCTTCGAGTCGAGGACCTGCTGGATTTCTCGGCCAACATCAACCCGCTGGGGCCTCCCGACTGGCTGCGCACCACCATCGGGGCGGCGGTAAGCGAGCTCGTACACTACCCCGATCCCGCCTGCACGCGGCTGGTCCGGTCGCTCGCCAAACACCACGCCGTCGCTCCGGAAACGGTTCTACCCGGCAACGGGTCTGCCGAGGTACTGGCCGCCATTCCGCGCGAAGCCGCTTGTCGCCGCGCGGTGATCCCGGTCCCCTCGTACGTCGACTATCGCGCCGCGGCCGAGAGCGCCGGCCTGCCGGTGCTCGCCCTCGCCGCGACCCCTGAGGACGGCTTCCGCCTCGATCTCGGTCGGCTGCAAGCGGTTTTACAGCCGGGCGATCTCGTCATTCTCGGACAGCCCAACAACCCCACCGGCACCGTGGCCGAACCGGCAGAAATCCGCGCCCTGGCGCGGCTACTCCCCGACTGCTTCTTCCTGGTGGACGAGGCGTTCTTCGATTTTGCCAAGGGTACCGATTCGCTGATCGCGGACCGGCCGGAAAACCTCGCCGTCACCCGCTCCTTTACCAAGATCCTGGCCATTCCCGGTCTGCGTCTGGGATATGCGGTGGCCGATCAGCGGCTGATATCGCGCGTTCGCCGCGCCCTTCCCCCCTGGTCGGTGAACCACCTGGCGCAGCGAGTCGGTATCAGGGCGCTGAACGAAAGCGATGACTACATCGGGCAAACGCGCACCCTGGTTGCCGAGCAGCGGCAGTGGCTCGCGGCAGAGCTGTCCCGCTTCGATGGTCTGACGGTATTGCCCGGATCGGCCAACTTCCTGCTGGTGCGCCTGGACCGGTCGGGGATGGACGCGCAGACCCTGGCCGACCGGCTGCTCGCCAGCGCGGCCATCGCCGTCCGCACCTGCAGCAACTTCGAGGGGCTGGACGGGCGATACCTCCGCCTGGCCGTGCGCAAGGCCGAGGACAACCAGCGGTTGTGCGAGGCGCTCGAAGATCTGCTGAACCGGAGAGCCAATCGCAAGAGGCCCAGGCGGCGCCCGGCCACGCCGGCCCTGATGTTCCAGGGAACCGGGTCGGGCGCGGGAAAGAGCCTGATGACTGCCGCGCTCTGCCGCATCCTGCTCGAGGACGGCATGCGCGTCGCTCCCTTCAAGTCCCAGAACATGTCGCTCAACTCCTTCGTCACCCCGGACGGCGGGGAGATGGGTCGGGCGCAGGTGTTGCAGGCCCAGGCCTGTCGCCTGACGCCGGACGTGCGCATGAACCCCATCCTGCTCAAGCCCAGCAGCGATACCGGCTCTCAGGTAATCGTGCTGGGCCACCCGGTCGGCACCATGAACGTGGAACGGTATATAGACTACAAGCCAGAGGCGTTCGATCAAGCGAAACGGGCTTACGACCAGCTCGCCTCGGAGCACGAGGTAATGGTGATCGAAGGGGCCGGGAGCCCGGCCGAGGTCAACCTCAGTCGTCACGACATCGCCAACATGGCCATGGCCCGCCACGCCCGCGCGCGCGTGTTTCTGGTAGGCGACATCGACCGCGGCGGCGTGTTCGCCGCCTTTACCGGAACGCTGGACGCCCTGCGGGAAGGGGAGCGCTCACTGGTTTCGGGCTTCGTCGTCAATCGCTTCCGCGGCCGCGCCCGTCTTCTGGACGAGGGTTTGTCCTGGGTGCGGCGCGCCACCGGCCGACCGGTGATCGGCGTCGTGCCCTATCTCCCGCGGCTGGGTCTTCCGGAAGAGGATTCGGTTGCGCTCGACGCGCGCGCCGATGCTCTGGACGGTAAACGGGCGGACCGGGTCGCGATCGGCGTGGTCCGGCTTCCCCATATCTCGAACTTCACCGACTTTGACGCGCTCGAATCCGAGCCAGACGTCGCCCTACGCTTCTTGCGGGAGCCGGTCAATCTACGCGCCTTCGACGCCCTGGTCATCCCCGGCAGCAAGAACGTAATGGCCGACGCCGGTTTTCTACGGGCGAGCGGCTGGAGCGAGGCCATCCGCGGCTTGGTCGAGCGCGGAACCGAGGTGATCGGAATCTGCGGGGGCTATCAACTGCTGGGCGAGAGCATCGCCGACCCGCACGGCGTGGAGTCGTCCGGGCGGAGCGTCGACTGCCTAGGCCTGTTGCCGGTGCGGACCGTACTCGAAGCGAACAAGACCCTGCGCTGCGTCGAGGCCCTCCATCTTCCCTCGGGCTGCGCGCTACGCGGATATGAGATCCACCACGGGCTCAGCAGCAGCCATGCGGGCTCTCCGGTGGTCGAGCGGAGCGAGGGCTCGGTCATCGGCACCTGCGACGGGGAGGGTCGGGTCTGGGGCACCTATTTACACGGCCTGTTCGACGCGGACGGTTTCCGCCGGTACTTCATCAACCGTATCCGCAACCGCGTCGGGCTCGATCCGCTTGTCTCGGGTATCCGCTACGACGTCGAGCCGTCTCTACAGCGCCTGGCCGACACCGTGCGAGCCAGCCTGGATCTGGGCCTCATCTACCGGGAGTTGGGCCTATGATAGGTCTGCAGGCACAGATCGCCGTCGCCTTGGTTCTCGACGCGCTGCTGGGCGACCCGAGGTGGCTGCCGCATCCGGTCAAGCTGCTGGGATGGCTGGCGCGCTTTCTCGAGGCTCCCACCCGGTTCCTGATGGCGCCCCGCGCGGCCGGCGCGGTCACCGCGCTGCTGGTGGTCGCTGTTTCCGCCGGCACCACTCTCGGGCTCATCCGGATTGCGGGCGCCATCCATCCCCGTATGGCAGACGTCGCCGAAATACTCGTTCTATACCTGTGCTTTGCCGCCGGGGATCTGGCGCTACATGCCAGGAGAGTTCTGGTCCGCTTGCGGGCCGGCCTTCTCCCGGAAGCGCGCGCCCGGGTCGGACTGATGGTGGGGCGCGATACGGATTCGCTGGACGAGGCGGGCGTCGTCCGGGCCGCCGTGGAGAGCGTGGCCGAGAATACGGTCGACGGCGTCACCGCTCCGCTCTTCTACGCCTGCCTGCTGGGACCGGTAGGCGCCATGGCCTACAAGGCCCTGAGCACCCTCGACTCGACCTTTGGCTACAAGAGTGAACGCTACCTCGAGTTCGGCTGGGCCTCCGCCCGGCTGGACGACCTCGCCAACTGGATCCCGGCCCGCCTGACCGGATGGATCATCCCGCTCGCCGCCGGTCTCAACCGGAAGCGGTTCGGCGACGCACTACGGGTGATGCGGCGCGACGGAAGCCTGCACTGCAGCCCGAACGCGGGCATCGCCGAAGCCGCGATGGCCGGCGCTCTCGGTATCCAGCTGGGCGGCAGCGCGGTCTACCAGGGAATCGAGCAACAGAAGCCCTTGCTGGGAGATGCCGGTGCGCCGCTTAGCCCGGCTCACATTCAAGAGGCCGTCGAGCTGATGTGGACCACCGCGCTGCTGGCCGCGGGCGTGTTCGTTTCTCTAGGGTGGATGGCGCGAAACGCCGCCGCCGGAATGGGTGGGAGCTGAGATGGACGCGCGCAGCAGACCGGGACGCTTGCTCGTGTATACGGGTGACGGCAAGGGAAAGACGACCGCCGCGCTGGGGCTGGTCCTGCGCGCGGTCGGACACGGGCGGCGCTGCCTCGTGCTCCAGTTCGTCAAGGGCGACCCGACCACCGGCGAGATCTCGGCCGTGTCCCGGCTGCCGGGCGTAACCCTGGAGCAGAACGGCCTCGGCTTCATCCCCCCCGCGGATCATTCGAGCTTCGAGGCGCATCGCGCCCGGGCGCGGGCCGGCCTGCAGCGGGCCAAGGATGCGCTCTCGCGAACCGATTTCGATCTAGTGGTCCTGGACGAGGTCTGCGTGGCGGTGTCGCGCGGGTTGCTGGAAGAACGGGACCTGTTCGGCGCGATCGACGCCTGCGGCCGGGACACCTGCCTGGTCTTGACCGGGCGGGGGGCTTCCGCCGCTCTGCTCGCCAGGGCAGACACCGCGACCGAAATGCGCTGTCTGCGCCACGCGCTTCAGCAAGGCCGTATCGCCGAACGGGGGATAGAATGGTGAATGCGCGTCACTCTCGCCTGGTGGTCTCCGGTACCCATAGCGGCGTGGGCAAGACCAGCGTGGCCCTGGCCCTGGCCGCCGCTCTCTCGCGCCGCGGTCTGAAGGTGCGGCCGTTCAAGGTCGGTCCCGATTATCTCGATCCGACCTACCTCGAACGCGCTTCGGGGTCGACTTGCTACAACCTGGACGGCTGGATGCTGGGCGAGGCCTACGTGCGCGCGCTGTTCGACCGCGCCGGTGGAAATGCGGATCTGGCGCTGATCGAGGGAGTAATGGGGTTGTTCGACGGCGCCGATCCGGCCGGCTCGGCCGGCAGCACGGCCGAGATCGCTCGCTGGCTCGACGCTCCGGTTCTGCTGGTGGTCGATGCACAGGGTGCCGCGCGCAGCCTGGCCGCCCTGGTGCGCGGCTTCGCCTCTTTTGATCCCCGTATTCGACTGGCAGGGGTCATCGCCAACCGGGTCGGCTCCGAGCGCCACTCGCGCGTTCTAGACGAGTCGTTTCGCGCCGAACGGCTGCCCCCCTTGCTCGGGGCGATTCCGCGCGGCGCCTTTCCCGAGCTGCCGCGAAGACACTTGGGTCTGGTAACCGCGGACCCGCAGAGCCTTCCCCGGACCACCCTGGACGCGCTGGCCGATGCGCTCGAGCGATACGTCGACCTGCCGCGGTTGCTCTGCCTTACGGGTCATGACCGGAAGCGTCCGAACCGCCCGGATTACCGGCCGGCGTCGGGTACCCGCCCGCGCGTGTCGGTTGGCATCGCCTGGGACGAGGCCTTTCACTTCTACTATCCGGACAACCTGGAAGCGCTGGAGGCGGCCGGCTGCTGCCTGGTACGCTTCTCTCCGCTGCGCGACCGCAAGCTGCCGCTAGACCTGCACGGTCTCTACCTGGGAGGCGGATACCCGGAGTCCCACGCCAGGCAGCTGGCCGAAAACCGCGGCATGCGCGCATCCATCCGCGCGTTCGCCGCTTGCGGCCGGCCCCTTTACGCCGAGTGCGGCGGTCTGATCTACCTGTCCCAAAACCTCTTCACGCTCGACGGCGAAAGCCACCCCATGCTCGGGATCCTGCCCGGCAGCACTCGTATGCGCGATCGCCGCAAACACCTCCGCTACGTCGAGCTCACGCTGCTGGCCGACTCGGTATTCGGAAGTCGTGGCGATCGCTTCCGGGGCCACGAGTACCACTACTCCGAGCTGACGGACGACCCGGCCGCGGCCGACGGATGGCGCAACGTCTACCGGGTCGCGCCCGCGAGCAAGAGCGGACCAACCGCGGTCGGCCCGCGGGAGGCGTCGCCCCCTTTTACCGATCTGGAGTCGGGCGGCTTCCAGCGGGAAAACATACTGGCGAGCTACGTCCACACCCATTTCGCGTCGCGGCCCGACGCTGCCATGCGCTTCGCAAGAAGGTGCGAGACGAGTGGAGCACATCTCGAAAACAGGGAGATGAACCATGCCGAATAGCCCCTTCATCAACACCTTGCTGGCCAGCCCCATCACGGGTGACGAGATCGAGCGCCGTTCCTTCGAGATCATCGACGGGCTGGTGGCGCCTGGCGCCCGCTCCGATGGCGAACAGGAGCTGGCGCGCCGCCTGGTGCACGCGGGCGGCGACCCGGCTCTCGCTGGAGCGCTGCAGATCCGGAACAAGGCGGTCGAAGCCGGTATTCGCGCGCTTTGCCGCGGCGCTCCGCTGGTGGTCGACGCCCGCATGATCCGGGCGGGTCTGTCGCTCGGCCGTCTTCGCCGCGCCTGGCGCGGCTACCGGCGCGGCGATATCACCTGCCATTTGCTCGACGCCGACGTGGCCGAGCAGGCGCGCTCGACCGGCCTTCCCCGCTCGCTGTATGCGCTGAGAAAGGCCCGCCCCCGGCTCGACGGCGCCATCGCCGTCTTCGGCAACTCTCCGGTGGCGCTCTTGGAGCTCAACCGCCTCGTGATCGAGGAGGGGATCCGGCCGGCGCTGGTGGTGGGTTTCCCCGTGGGCTTCGTTCACGTACAGGAAGCCAAGGAGGAGCTGGGCCGGCTCGATCTGCCGGCGCTGATCCTCTCCGGTAACCGCGGCGGCAGCCCTCTGGCGGTAGCCGCTATACACGCTCTATGCGAGCTGTCCGCGCGCCAGCCCGTCTCGATCGAAGGCGATACGGACGCCATCGGCCGCGGGCCGGTCGCCGGCTCGGGCCGGGTCGCGGACAGACCCGATGCCGTCATACTGCTCGGGCACGGCAGCCGGGTTCCCGGCGCGGGCGACGCTCTGGATCGGGTGGTCGGCGCGCTGCGCGCCCGGCTCGAGCCGACCCGGGTCGAGCGCTGCTACATGTCGCGCTTGGGCCCCCACTTTCCCGATACCTTCGAAAAGATCGTCGCCGCGGGCGCTCGCAGCGTGGTGGTGATCCCTTACTTTCTCTTCACCGGGCTGCACATTCAGCTCGATATTCCCGAGATGCTACAGCAGTGCGCCCAGAACTTCCCCGACGTACGAGTGGCATACGGCGAACCGCTCGGCTTTCACGATTCGCTGGTAGACGTCGTCGAGGAACGGATCGAAGCCGCGCGCGGCGCAATCGATGTCCGCGAGATGGCTCTGCCCCCTCGCGAAAAGTTTCCCATTCCTCCGGGACAGCTCGAGTTCGTGGGCATGCCGCCCGAGATGGCTTCCCGCTGGAACCGTCAGGTGACCGAACCCACGGCCGACAACGAAAGCCGGCACGAGAGATAACAAAGGAGCGATATAATGTTCGATCGATCGGTAGCGATAACGATTGGCGTTCTACTGTTTCTGTGGAGCGACCCGGCATACGCCATGCACATCTCCGAGGGGATTTTGCCCTGGAACTGGGCCCTGTTCTGGTTCGCGGTGGCCGCCCCCTTCGTGGTGCACGGCCTGCACCGCGTCAACCGGCTCTCCCAGCAGGACCTCTCGTTCAAGCCGCTGGTCGGGCTGATGGCGGCCGTGGTCTTCGTCATCTCCTGCATGCCGATACCGGTACCCACGGCGGGCACCTGCTCGCATCCCTGCGGTACGGGCATCTCGGCTATCCTGCTGGGACCCACCGTCAGCGTCCTCATCACATCCGTGGCCCTTCTCATCCAAGCGCTCTTCCTCGCCCACGGAGGTCTGAGCACCTGGGGAGCCGACATCGTCTCCATGGGCGTGGCCGGGTCCTTTGTCGGGTACCTGACCTTTCGCGGGCTGCGTTCGCTGAACGCGGGCCTGGCGGTCTCGGGTTTTGCGGCCGGTCTGTTAGCCGACTGGGCCACCTATCTGACCACCTCGCTCGAGCTCGCCGCGGGTATACGGGGAGAGGCCGCCTTTGCTCCGCTGTTCGGGAAGGTCCTGGTCGCCTTCATTCCCACCCAGCTTCCGCTCGGAATTCTGGAGGGAGCGATGACGGCCGGCATGGTTGTGCTGCTGTACCGGAAGCGCCCCGACCTGCTGGTAAAGTTGGGGGTGACGAAACTCGAGGAGGTGCGCGCATGAATACCCTGAACATAAGAGCCAACCTCGGCAGAGCCTTCCGGCTTTTGATATCGTTTTCCGCGATAGTCGCCTGCTTACTGCCGGCTGCGACGGCCAACGCCGAGACCTGGCCGGGTGTGGACGAGACGGTGGTGGAGCACATCGCCGGGGAGCACGGGCGCGAGGCCAGCGATCCGTTGATCAACACCGACCAGGGCGACATTCTGCTTTTTGTATTCCTGCTGGCCGGGGTGGTCGGCGGATTTGTTGCCGGTTACTGCTGGAGGATCCTCACCAGCGAAAAGGCTACGGCCGGAGAGGAGGCGCAGCCTCGGACCGCCGGATAGCGAGCGGGAGGCCGCGCCTTCGATCCGACCGAGGAAGGAGGCGGAGTTGGAGCGTCTCTTCGAAAACCTGAGAACGAACCACCGGCTTTCGCACATCGATGCCCGGATCAAGCTCCTGGTATCGCTGTTCGTCCTGGCCATGGTCCTGAGCTGCCGGGACTTGCTGCTGCCGGTACTGGTGACGTCGCTCTGCCTGTTTCTGCTGGCGACCATGAAGATACCGCTCCGCATAGTGGCGCTGAGGTACCTGGAGCCCCTCCTCATCGCCTCCATGGTGCTGGTCCTGAAGTGCTTTTTCACCGGCAGCGATCCGCTCGTCTCCCTCGACCTTCTCGGTTTTTCGATCACCGCGCATCGAGACGGGTTGAGGGAGGGAGCGCTGATCGCGGCCCGCATCAGCGGCTCGGTATCGATTCTCATCGCGCTCGGCTTTTCCACGCCCTTTACCGAGCTGATGGTCGGTCTCTGCTGGTTCAGAGTTCCCAGGGGATTCATCGAGATCCTGATGTTCGCCTACCGGTACCTTTTCGAGTTGTTCGAAGAGGCTCAGGTGATCTGTGTCGCCCAGCGGAATCGCCTGGGGTATTCGTCGGTTAAAAGGAGCCTTGGCTCCCTGGGCACTCTAGCCGGAGCGCTAACCATCCGCGCCTTTGACCGCAGTCATCAAACGGCCGTCGCCATGGTCCAGCGGGGATACCAGGGCTCGATACCGCTTCCCGTGCACGAGCCGTTCCGGCTCTCGGAGATCCTGGGCTCGGCTGCCCTGCTGCTCTTCGTCGCAACGGTATGGAGCTTGTGAGCTCGCGTATGTCGATCGAGAAGCAAAGCAGCGACGCTCGTGCCCCCCGCCTGGCGGTCGACCTCCGCTCGTTCACCTATCCGGACGGCTCGGAGGCGCTACGCGATATCCGACTCGAGGTCGGCCGGGGCGAGTTTATCGGTGTACTGGGCTCGAACGGATCGGGGAAGACGACCCTGCTCCGGCTCATGGACGGGCTGATCAAGAGGTATCACGGCAGCGTCCGCCTGGACGGTGCGGAAATCGGCGGGCTGTCGGCAAGGGATATCTATCGCAAGGTCGGCCTGGTCTTCCAGAACCCGGAGGACCAGCTCTTCGCCCCCAACGTTTACGAGGACGTCGCCTTCGGCCCCATCAACATGGGTTTCGGCGAAAGCGAGATCGCCCGTCGCGTCCAGTCCGCGCTGCAATCAGTGGAAATGCAGGACGCTTCGAAGAAATCCATACACAACCTGAGCTTCGGTCAGAAGAAGCGAATTTGCATCGCCGGCCTGCTGGCCATGGGGCACGAGATCCTGCTGCTCGACGAGCCGACCGCCGGGCTCGATCCCATGGGGGAGAGCCGGATGATGCGGCTGTTGACGCGGTTGAACCGCGAAAACGGGGTGACCATCGTGATGGCGACCCACAGCGTCGACCTGGTTCCGTTGTTTCTCGACCGCCTGTATATCTTGAGCAGGGGAAGCGTGGCGCGCTCGGGCCCGCCGGCCGAGGTGTTTACCGCGCCCGAAGAGATGGAGCGGGTAAAGCTGCGGCTCCCGCACATCGCCGAGCTCATCTACCAGCTCAAGCACGAGGACGGCGTGCCCTTCGACCGGGTTCCGCTCACAGTGGGAGAGGCGCGCAAGCGCCTGCTCCGCTTGATACCGCGGGATCTCGTCCGTCTCCACCAAGAGGAGAATCGATGAAGCTCTTTCGCACCGGTCTCAGTACGGGAAGCTGTGCCGCGGCCGCCGCCAAGGCGGCTGCTCGCCTGCTGGTGTCCGGCCGGATCGAGCCCGAGGTCGAGATCCCGCTGCCGGACGGCAGCCGGGAAAGCCTTCCGGTGCTTAGCGCTCGCATGCTCGGACACGAAGCCGAAGCGGTCGTGGTCAAGGACGGTGGCGACGATCCGGACGCGACCCACCGCTGTCGGATCATCGCGCGCGTCCGCCGGTCCGAGGGCGAAAACGGAATGAGCTTCAGCGCGGGCGAGGGGGTGGGAACGGTCACCAGGCCCGGGCTTTCCGTCGCGCCGGGAGAGCCGGCCATCAACCCGGTTCCCAGGCAGATGATCGCCGATGCGATACGCGAGATAACCCCCGGTGCGATGATGGTGACCATCGCGGTTCCGGACGGCGCGGCCATCGCGCAACAAACCTTCAACCCGCGGCTGGGGATCGTGGGCGGCATCTCCATCCTCGGCACCAGCGGTCGGGTGCGTCCCTTCAGCACCCCGGCCATGAGAGAAGCCTTGCGCTGCCTATTGCAGGTGGCGCGGGCCAACGGCATATGGGCCCCTGCTCTGGTACCCGGACGCATCGGAGCGCGCGCCGCAAACCGGTGGTTCCGCCTGCAGGAGCTGCAGCTAATAGAGGTCGGCAACGAGTGGGGATTCGCCCTGGACACGGTAAAGGAGCTCGGTTTCACCCGGCTGTTGCTGGTGGGCCATCCCGGAAAGCTCGGCAAGCTTGCCGAAGGCTGTCTCGACACCCACTCCTCCAGGTCGGCGAGCGCCCTGCCGACGCTGCTGGAGCAGGCGAAGGCCGTCGCCGTTCGACCGGTAGAGCGGGCAAACACCGTGGAAGGGATCTTTCGCGCCCTACCCGCCCCGGAGCGAATCGCCCTGGCCGAGAAGTGCGCCGCGGGCATAGCGAGCGCGGTCAGCGCTCGATTTGCCTTCGATGTCGATGTCGCCGTCGCGCTGGTGGACATGGAAGGCAACCTGCTGGGCAGCAACGGGGAGCTGGCGCCATGGAGATGAAGCGGAGGATCGCCATCGTGGGAGTGGGCCCCGGAAGCCTGGACCACCTCACACCCGTCGGACGCAAGCGGATCGAAGGCGCCAGGATCCTGGTAGGAGCCAGGCGTCTGCTCGATCTATTCGCCAATTTTTCCGGGCTCAAGACACCGGCGGAGCCTGCGGACGCGATTAATACTTCAAAGACAAACGGTGGGACCGGTAACCGTGGCAGTGGCCCGGGAAGGCTCTTCGTGGTTGGAATCGGACCTGGAAACCGGCTCGACCGAACTCGCCGCGCCGAGCAGGCCATAGCCGCCTGCGACGTGGTCGTCGGTTACACCCCTTATCTCGAGGCGGTCTCCGACCTGACCGACGGTAAGCAGATCATCTCGAGCGGCATGACCCTCGAAGTCGAACGCTGCCGGGCCGCGCTGACTCGAGCCCTCGAGGGCTGCTCCGTCGCTCTGGTCTCCTCGGGCGACCCGGGGGTCTACGGCATGGCCGGCCTGGCGCTGGAGATGCGCCAGGCTCTGGGCCTTGACCTGCCCATCGAGGTCGTCCCCGGGGTATCCGCCGCAAACGCCGCGGCCGCCAGGATGGGCGCTCCCCTGATGCTGGACGCGGCGCTGATCAGCCTGAGCGACCTGCTGGTCCCCTGGGAAGTTATCGAGCGAAGGCTACGAGCGGTAGCCGCCGCCGATCTGGTGGTCGCCCTATATAACCCTCGAAGCCGCAAACGCGTTTTCCAGCTCGAGCGCGCCGCGGCCATCTTCCGCGACCACCGCCCGGGACACACCCCGGTCGGTATCGGCACGGCGGTGACGACCGACGACGAACAAGTCGTAATATCCGACCTCGATCACTTTCTCGACCAGACCATCGGCATGCGCAGCACCGTTATCGTCGGCAACTCGGCCTCACGACAGGTCGACCGATGGCTCGTGACCTCTCGCGGATACAGGCTGTGATCATCCTTCTGGGCGGGACAGCCGAGACGAAACAGACCGCCTCGGCTTTGGCCGAGGCCGGATACGCGGTTCTGGTCTGCACGGCGACCGATGTTCCCATCGATATCGGAGAGCATCCCGCCATCGCGCGGCGTTGCGGCAGACTCGACGAGGCCGAGATGGCCGCGCTGGCTACCGCTCTATCCGCCCGCGCCATCGTGGACATCGGCCATCCCTACGCCCTGAGGTTGCACGCCAATGCACGCGCCGCTGCGGCAAAAGTCCGACTCCCCTATTTCCGTCTGAAACGCGATCCGACGGAGATCGATCCCACCGCCATGGTGGTAAAAAGTCACGAAGAAGCGGCGGCGCTCGCCTGCAGCACCTCCGGCCCCGTCCTGCTGACGATCGGAACGCAGAACCTGAAACCCTACTTGCGGGAGGCAACTCGAAACGGCGTCCGGATCATAGCCCGGATTCTCGATCAACCCGCATCGCTTGTCCGAGCTGGAATCCTCGGACTCGAGAACGATGCCATCGTAGCCGGTAGAGGCCCATTTTCGGTTCGAGACAACCTCGCCCTGCTCCGCAGATTCGCCGTCCAGACACTGGTGACCAAGGACGGCGGCGCGCCCTCGGGAATTAACGCCAAGCTGCAAGCCGCCGCCGCGCATGGTTGCCGGACCATTATCGTCAGAAGACCGAAAGACGAAATCCCTGGCTCATCCTCGGTCGCCGACCTGATCGCCTCCATCCTGTCGGAGCTCTGACGTCTCTTCCCCTCCCCTCGATAACACTTGCTCGTCCACCCGCGACAGATGTCGACCGGTTTCTGCGGAAAGCTCTACTACCTGCGGACCGCGTTGCCCGTGGTCGGCAAGATCCGAGCGCCTGTCCGTATACGACCAGGTCGTTGCCGGCCCGGGTGAGCAGGGTCTCGACGTAACGGGCGTTGTCGAGAAAAAGCTCGCCGTAGTGGATCTGATTCGGATCGACCTGTAGCGAGCGGTTGCCGTCGTCGAAAAAGGCCGTCTACGCTTCCAGGTTGGTCGAGACGAAGTACGCGTCCCAGTCCGGCACGGAGCCCAGGTGCTCGTCCAGGTCTCCGACCGGTATACCCTCGGCGCGCTCGAGGTCGCCGTAGCCGAAGGCGCCGTCGCGCGTAACGCGAAAGGCCGCCTGGAGCTGCTCTCCTTCAACGTTCAGCAGCTTCTGTAGCAACCGATAGCGGACGGCCGTTTCCGAAATGCGGGCGTCGTACGTCCGCATCGTAGGCTTCGCCAATGCCGGTCTCCAGCCCGTCCGCCCCGGACGAGATTCGATAGGGCCCGGCGCCGTCGCCGATCGCGTAGAGGCGTCTTACCCATTCCCTTAGCCTAGCCGAAAACGGTCCGTCGGGGGACGGGCCTTGCGACCGACCGGTTTCGGGAGGGGGCAAGCCCCTCCCCTACGGGTAACCGGTTCGGCCCGAAGATGGGAGGGTGAGCGTGGCGATCAGGCCGCCCTCGGGGTGGTTGGCGATCTCGATCGAGCCGCTGTGTAAGGTGGCGACCTCCTTGACGAAGTTGAGGCCGAGCCCGGTGCTCTTCTTGCCGGTATCCGGCCGCTGCAAGGAGTAGAACTTGTCGAAGACCTTTTCCTCGGCGTAGTCCGGAATGCCCGCGCCGCGATCGGCGACCGTCAGGGTGAGCCGATTGCCTTCCGTTTTCACCGACAGCGCGATGGAGGCGCCGGCCGGGCTGAAATCGATGGCGTTCTGCAGCAGGTTGGAGACTGCCTGGTGCAAGAGAAAGGCCTCGCCGGTGACAAAGGCCTCGGCCGGTAGGTCCTTGACGATCTCGATGCCCTTCTTCTCCAGCATGGCCTGCTTGCTCTCCACGACGGTGCGCAGCAGCACGGAAAAGCAGACCCGCTCCCGCTTCTCCAGCTCGGTCCGGTTCTCCAGCACCGAGAGCTCCAGCATGCGGTCGACGATGTCCTGGATGCGGTTGGCCTCGGTGCGGATGTTCGTCAGGAAGCGCTCCCGCCGCTCGGGATCCATCTTCTCCTCCAGCAGCTCGGCGGCGCCGCTGATGGCCGAGAGCGGGCTCTTGATCTCGTGGGTCAGCGTCTGCACGTACTGCTCCACATACTTCTTCCCCTCCAGCGCCTCGCGCATGCGCTCGAAGGCGTAGCCCATCTCGCCGATCTCGCTCTGGTCGAGCTCGGGAAAGGAGACCCGCTGGCCGGCGCTCACGTGATCGGCGTATCGCGTCAGCCTGCGGATGGGCAGGGCCAGCCAACGGGAGACGAGCAACATGAGCGCGACCGCCAGCACAGCCGAAAGCCCGAATACCTGGATAAAAAGCGGTCGGGCCTCTTTTAACAAGGCGTTGATGGTCGCTACCGGCTTGGCCACGGTCAATACCCCGGCCATTCCCCCCTCGACGCGGATGGGAGCGGCGACGTGAAGGATCGATGTGGCCGGGTCATCCGCCACCGTGCGGGTGGTTCGCGCGCCGTACTGCCCCTTTAGGGTGCGGCTCACGTCGCGCCAGCGAGAGTAGTCCTTGCCGACCTGCGTCCTGTCGGCAGAATGGAAGATCACCCGCCCCTGCCGGTCGGTGATGTAGAGGTAGGTGTCCACGCCTCGCTTGTCCAGGCTGTAGATCCTGGCCTCCACCGGATGCCGTTCGATCTGCAGGAAGGCTCGGCGCAGCTCCTCGGGGCGGAAGCGCCCGGCTTTCATCCGCGCGGCGATCAAGGCGGCTAGGATGTTCGCCTGGTCGACCAGCGGGTCTTCTACGCTCTCCAGATAACGGGTCCGCAGGTTCGTCCAGGCCCAGTAGACCGGGTAGGAGAAACAGACGGCGAAGATGACCAAGTTGGCCAGGAATATCCTGGTGCCGAGCCTCATGGTTGCCTTCTATAGTCCTTCTTTCAAGGAGTAGCCCGCGCCCCGGTGGGTGACGATGGGATCGAGGTCGTCGCGGACGGCGCGCAGCTTGCCGCGGATATTCTTGATATGCGCATCCACGGTTCGATCCATGCTGGCATCGGGCTCCTCCCAAACCTTCTCCATCAGCTGCTCGCGCGAGAAGACCTGCCCCGGCCGCCCGATAAAGACGGCGAGGATCTCGTACTCGTAGCGCGACAGGTCGAGGGCGACCCCGAAATAGGAGATGCGGCGTTTGGCAGCGTCGAGCGAGAAGGCCCCGCGATCGGTGGTGCCCGGCGAGCTCCACCCCTGTCGGCGCAGCACCGCCTTGACCCGGGCGGTCAGCTCGCGGGGGCTGAATGGCTTGGTGATATAGTCGTCCGCCCCGATCTCCAGCCCCACCACCCGGTCTACCTCGTCCGAGCGCGCGGTCAGAAAGAAGATCGGCACCTGGGTGCTCCTCCGGATCTCCTTGCAGAGCTCAAAGCCGTTCACGTCCGGAAGCCCGATATCCAGCAGCACCAGGCTGATGTTCTTCTCGGCCAGAATCGAAAGGACCCGTTCGCCCGAAGCGAGGCGGATGGTGGAGAAGCCGTCCGTCTCCAGGGCGTACTGGATGGTATCGGCGATGGCAGGCTCGTCCTCCACGATGAGCACGGTGGGTTTGGTCATCTATCTAGTTTCTCCTGCCGTTTTATCCCTTTATCCTAAGAATTCAAGCATTCTCTCGTCCGCCTCCGGGCAAGTCAACCCTTCCGGCGCGGAGCAGTACCAGAGCCAGCAAACAGAGCGCGAAAGCGACCGCGGATAAAAGCCCCACCGTCAGCAGGTGTTCCGCCAGCGCGGGATTCGCCGCCCGCCCGGACGCCCGCAGCAGGGGGATGGCGATGGCGAACAGCGCGTAACAGGCGAACGGTGGATAGAGAAAGCGAACAGGGGACGCCGCCGAACGGGCGGGCGCAGCCTCCCGGCGGGTCGCCCGCTCCACCAACAGGTAAACCGGCAGCAGCAGGCCGAGATAGAGCGCCGTGCCCAGCAGGCGGTGCGCTCGCTCGGAGGTGAGCCGGGCGCCGTAGATGTCGGCGCCGTAGAGATGGATGGAGGCGGTAACCCGAACCGTGTTCGCGCCGAGCGTCGCCAGGTAAGCGGCACAGAGCGCCAGGACGAGCCAGCCCAGCTTGCCGGTCATACCCCGCCGGCGGTGCAGCAGGGGAAAGGCCAGGGTGGAGAAGCAGACGACCAGAAAAGTAATGCCCGAGCAGGAGGGGGCGATGATGATGCGGGCGGAGTTGCTGACGAAGCCGGCCGGCGGCTCCCAGTAGAAATCGATGCCACTGAGAAGCTCCACCAGCTGCGTCAGCGGCGCCAGCATCCAGTAGAGCTCCTCGGCGCCGGCCTCGCCAAAGGCCCGCTTCAGGCCGACGGCCACGGCGCCGGCCGCCGCGTAGGCGAGCAACACCTCGCTAGCAAACGGGGCGCGCCGCTCCGTAGCCATTGCCGTTCTCGCCTGCTTCCGCATCTTCTATCCCCGCGACGGCTGGCAGACGCGCCTGCGCCAGGACAGGATCAGCAGCATGACAGCCACGGCCAGAAGCAATGGAAGGGTTTCGGGCTCTGGCGCGGCTCCGAAGTCTCCCACGGCCAGGTCGGATACGCCCATCGGCAGCGGAAGCGGCTGCTCGACGTCCCGGGCGGGCCCCTGCTTGTTGCGCCGCTTTTCCAGCACCGCCACGAACGAGGTATAGGGCGTCAACAAGCCATAGGTGAGCCCGAGCCGCGTGATCTGTTCCTCGTTCTTCTCCGACACCCCTGCGTCGCTGTAGTCGGCCAACGCCGCCACTCGGGTCCGCGCCCAGAGATAGCGCAGGGCCTTGTTGGACGGCTGCGGTTTGGCCTCGTCCAGCTCAAAGGTCCGCGAGTAAACGCCGGAAGGGGTCATGCCGGACACCTCGATCTCGCCGGTCGCCTTGCCCCGCCACTTGCCGGTGACCATCAAGGGCCTGAGGGCGAACAGATCGGGCTGAGCGCTGGGCTCGACGCCGTACGCGTCAAAGCCCTGGTAGCGTACCCTTACCTTGGTCAGCACCGGGGAACGCACGTAGGTGCTGAAACGGTTCGCGGCCTCGCCCGCTTCCTCCGGCCGGGTAACTACAAAGGGCTCGCCGAGCCCGGTCTTGGCCAGCCCCTCGATCAGGTAGCGATTGACCGAGGAGCCGATGCCAAAGGCAAACAGATTGGTGGTAGAGAGGTTCTCGCTCACCAGTGTGAAGGCTTCTTTCTCCGCGCCGATATACCCGTCCGTGACCACTACGACCGTTCGAGTCATGCCCTCGCTGCGGGGAAGCCCGAGCGTCCGCTTGAGCGCGCTGGAAAGCTCGGTGCCGCCGCCGCCGCTCTGATCATCGATCAAGCGCAGCGCCCGTTTGATGTTCTTTTCGTTCGCGGCGACCGACCGGGGAGCCATCAGCTCGGAAGCGCCGGCGAAGAGCACCACGTTGAAGCGGTCGCTGGTGCGCAGGCCTCCGATCAGCTTACGAATCACGGTCTTGGCCGTATCCAGCGGAAAGCCGTGCATGGATCCCGATACGTCGAGGATAAAGACGTACTCGCGCGGAAGGATCTGCTGGGTCTCGACGCGTTCCGGGGGCTGTACCAGCAGCAGAAAGAAATTCTCCTTTTTCCCCTCGTAGAGCAGCAGCCCGCTCTGAATGGCCTTTCCGGCCAGGCGGTAGCGAAGGATGAAATCCCGGTCGCCCGCGTAGTAACCGGGGTCGGCCAGGGCGATGTCGGCCAGCGCCTCGTCTTTCCAGGTAACCTGGATCTCGTGCGAGGGGCTGGTCACCTCTCCGAGCGGGATGCCGGTGGAGAGGCGCAGGTCGACGGAAAAGCTGGTCGGCGGCACGTCGCCCTCCTTCAAGTAGGGGCTCTTGATCCAACGATCGGTCGGGGGCGCGGTGGCCTCGGGTTGATTCGAGTAGCGCGGGCCGACCACGGTGGGATAGACGAACTCGTACTCACCCTCGGTGGGCGTGAGAAGCTCGGTGTAGTGTAGCTCTATCAATACCTTGTCGCCGGGCATGATGTTGGCAACGCTCATGGTAAAGACGTTGGGCCGCTGCTGCTCGAGCAGCGATGCGCTCTTGCCCTGTTGCTTGGCCCGCTCAAAGGTCGCCCGGGCCTTTTCGCGCTCCTTGATCTTGGCGGCAACTACTCGGTCGCCGATGGTCATCTTCAGCCCGTGCACCGAGGCACGCGTGGAGGCGGGAAACACGTAGCGGGCGTTGATGGGTTTCTGGCCTCCGTTGACATAGGTCTGGGTGACAACCACGTCGGCGATCACGCCGTTGACGGTCGCCTTCACCTCGGTGCTCCGCAAGGGGAACGCCTCCTGCCCGGGGTTGTCGCCCTCGATGAAGAAGTAGGGCGACAGGGTTTTGTCGTCGTCCCGTTCCTGCTCCGGATTCCAGGCCTCGGCCCGGCCGGTGAAGGCCAGAAGCGCGGCGATCAGTGAAATTACCGAAAAATGAGCCGTTCTCATCTTGCTGCCTCCGTGTTACACGCGGTCTCTGCCGCGGTTCGTCGACCTGACATGAGTCCAGTCTGCGGGGGCGACATGAAGGGATTTTGAAGGGGGGATGAAAAGGGGATGAAAACGTGGGGGGCGGGCCTTGCGCCCGCAGGAAAGAGGTGGGGGCGGGCCTTGCGCCCGCCCGCAAACCGTAACCATACCGCTCGCCTCGAAAAGGGAGGGGGCAAGCCCCTCCACTACGCGGTCGCACTAGTACAATAAATAACGGAAGGGGGCACGCCGGTACGCATAACGCCCCTATGGAAGGGACGATGACGCTCAGCCCCGGATCTGGTGATAGAGCTGCTCGGTCGCCGGGGTTTGCACGTTGTAACGGGCGCCCAGTCGGAGAATTGTCTCGCCGAACAGGTCCCCCTCGTCCTTGCCGCCGCGCTCGACGTCGCGCTGGTAGGAGGTCTTGGTCTCGGGCGGAAAACCGGCGGCCTTTTTCAGGGATTGTTCCACGATCCCCTCGGCCAGCGGTACGCCCTTGCCAACGGCGATGGCCGCGATCTCCTCCATCACCCGGCGGGCGCTCTCGCTGAACTCGGTCGAGGCGACCACCTGGCCGAGCGTGACGCGCGCGCTCGCGGTCACCAGACCATAGGCGGCGATGAAGATGTACTTGGTCCAGATGTCGACGTCTGGATTCTCTCGCCACTGGTACTTGATGGCGCTCTGTTCGAACAGGGCTCGGAGGGGCCCGGGATCGAACGAGGGAACGGAAGGGTCGGGGCCCAGGTGGATCGTGCAGCTTCCTCCCTTCTGGGAGACCACGCCGGGCTTCTCGATGTGCGTGCCGACATAGGCGCAGGCCGGCAGCACCATCGCGTCGGGCAGCACCTCCTTGGTACGGTCGTATATGTCTATGCCGTTCAGCAGCGGCAGCACCGCCGTGCCGGGTGAAACGCGCCCTTGCAGCGTGGCCAGCGCCGGGGCGAGATCATAGCTCTTGACCGCGACCAGGCAGAGGTCGGGCACGGGAAGCGTTGCCGGATCATCGGTCGCCAGAGACGGAAAGCAGCGCAGCCCGGTCGCCTCGTCGGTATTCAGGATCAACCCCTGTTCGCGGATCGCCTCCAGATGTTCTCCCCGGGCGACGAAGTGGATGCGCGGTCCACCGGAGTCTTGCGGAGGGAACGTCCGGGCCAGCTTGCCGCCGAAATAGCCGCCCACGCCGCCTACGCCGTAAATGGTTATATTATGTATTTGACACACGGTCCGGTCTACTGCGTTGAAACGTCCCGTCCGGTGGCGTGGTTCAGGCGGACGGAGGCGATGCGAAAGTCGAGAGACGCGTCTACCTCCTTGAGCGATGCGGCCACCAGCTCGGATTCGGCCTCCATCAGGTCGGTGGTGGTGGCGCGCCCTACCCGGTAGAGATCGCTTGCCACGCGGTAGGCTTCCTGGGCGGCCTCCTGGCCGCGGGCGGCGGTTTGCACGGCGGTCCGCGCCTTGCGGACATCGTAGTAGGCGCTGATGACCTGCAGCTTGATCCCCCTGCGAAGCGACTCCAGATCAGCCTCGGCCTTGCGCCGGTTCGCCTCCAGCTCGGAGCCGCTGGCCGCTCCGGCCAGCGAGTCGTTCAGGGAGTAGGTGAGCGCCAGCCCCACGGCCCAGCTCTCGTTCCACTCCTCTTCTAGAGGAAAGATGACCGTATTCGGGTTGGCGTAGGTGATGTCTCCAAACGCATCCAGCCGGGGCCACTGGCTCACCCGCGCGACGCGTGCACCGGCCTCGAGCGATCGGGTCAGCGCCTCCAACCCTTCGAGCTCCAGCCGCCTCCCGTACGCCTCCTTGACCAGGTCGTCGACCGAGGGCTCGCTGGCCGGGGCGGGCTCGGGCGGTTGCAGCACATCCTCGCCCACCCGATAGGGGCGCACCGGCTCGTCCATCATGATGGCCAGCTGCTGCTCGGCGAGCTGCTGCATGGTGCGGGTCTCGTCCACCGCCAGCTCGGTGGAGGCCACGGCTGCTTCCAGGCGCAGGACATCTGCCTTGGTCGCCGACCCCAGCTCAAAGGCGGCGCGGGCGTCCTGCAGCATGGCCTTGAAGCGCTCGAGCGAGCTGCGGGCCACGGCCACCCCGGCCTTGGCGCGCAGCCAGTTGTAATAGGCCACGCGCGCGTCGCTGGCGATCTTGACGGCTTCAGCCCGCTTCTGGACCGCGGCGGCGTCCTTACCCTTGCGGGTCGCGGTCAGGGTGTCGGATAATCTGAGTATATAGTCCGAGATGGGGATAGCCAGCGAGGCGTTGAGCGTGTAGTGGTTCACCGGCGTGGGAAATTCGAAAGCGGTGGCAAATAAGGGATCGGTCCCGTTGACCACCGCACACTCGGTGCCCGCCGGAGGAGGGGGCACGTCTGGAACCGACGGACAGGGACCCACCAGGACCTGTCCCGGGTTTTCGGCTCCCACCAGCGCCCCGCCCAGAGACGCGTCCACCGGCGAAATGCGCGAATACGAGGCCTTCACCGAAAGGCGGGGCAACAGCTGCGCGATGGCCTCGTCGATCTTGGCCTGCGCCGCGTCGATCTGGGCCTGGCGCGCGCGAAGCTCGGGGCTCGACTTCACCGCCCGTTTCGCCACCTGCTCGGCAGTGAGCCCTCCGGGTTGGACCGCCAGCGCCTCCTTGCCGGTCAGCTCGCGCTCGGGCGCCTCGCGCAGCTCAAAGGCGGGCTGTTCGTCCGTCGTAGCCGACCCGGGCGCGGCGGGCGGCGCGGTTTCGGCCGCGGCCGGTTCGCCGGCGGCCGTCTGGGCGTGCAGGGTTCCCGCCGGTACCGCGAGCAAAAAGGCGCCGAGGATGACGAACGAGAGTATGCCAGCTAGCCTCCTCATGCCGCCTGTCTCCTTTCCCCCTCCGACGCTTCCTCCCGTCGCTTGGCAAAGACCTTGCTCTCCAACCACTTGACCGCGGGGTTGTTGGCCAGCGCGTCGAACAACGTGTAGACCACCGGCACCACCACCAGGGTAAGCAGGGTTGAGGTGATGAGCCCGCCGATCACGCAGACGGCCATGGGCGCGCGCGACTCGCCGCCCTCGCCCAGCGCCAGCGCCACCGGCAGCATGCCGAAGACCATGGCCGCGGTGGTCATCAGGATGGGGCGCAGCCGCAGCCGGCCGGCCTCGACCAGCGCCTCGTTCCTCTCCATGCCCCGCTCCCGGCCCTGGTTGGCGAAGTCCACCAGCAGGATGGCGTTCTTGGTCACCAGCCCCATCAGCATGATGACGCCGATCATGGCGTAGATGCTCAACACCATGTCGCTCAGGAACAGCGCTCCAAAAGCGCCGATCACGCTCAGCGGCAGGCTTACCATGATGGTGATGGGCTGGATGAAGCTGTTGAACTGCGCGGCCAGGATCATGTAAACGAGCACCACTGCCAGGAAGAGCGAGCTCACCATATAGCCGAAGGCCTCGCCCATGAACTTGGCCTCGCCGCCCCAGTCGGTGACCAGGTGAGCGGGCGCCACCTCGGCGGAGGTCCTCTCCACCACCCTCATGGCGTCGCTGAGCGCCACTCCCTCCAGACCGGCCAGCACGGTGACCTGGCGCTGCCGCGACTGCCGCTCGATCTGGCTGGGACCGGTCCCGCGTTCGGTCTTGACCACGTTGGCCAGGTCGACCAGCTGGCCCGTGCCCGCGCGCACCTTGAGGTTGGTCATGGACTCGATGCGGTCGCGCTGTTCGTCGTTGAGCCGAATCGTAATGTCATAGACCTCGCCGCGGTCCTTGAGCTCGCTGATGGCGTCGCCAGCCACCAGCGCGCGAATGGTGGAGGCGATGGCGGCCACGCTGACGTTCAGCGACGCCGCGCGCTCCCGGTCGATCTCTACCGCCACCTCGGGCTTGCCGCCCCGGTAGGTGGTTTCCAGGTCCACGAAACCGGGCTGCGCTTTCAGCTTCTCCGTGATGGTCTCCGCGGTCTGCGCCAGCTCGTCGAGATCGTTGCCGCGTACGTTGAACTGCACCGGCTGGGTACGGAAGCCCGAACCACCGCCGAACATGTCCAGCTCGCCCACGGTCACAGTGGCCGGATCGGTCTTGTGGTAGCGCCGGCGCACCCAGGACATGAGATCGAACTGGTGAAAGGCGCGTGTGCTGCGGGGATTCAGGCGCACCTCGATGGTGCCGCGGTTGACCTGTCCGGTCTGCCCACCGCCCACGTTGGCCAGCACGTTCTTCACCCCCGGTGCGTTCTGGTGCAGATCGTCGGCGATGGCGGCGACCACCCTACGGGTGGCCTCCAGGTTGGTTCCGGTGGGAAGCTCCACGTTGACCACGAACTCGCTGCGATCGTCGGTGGGGATGAACTGCTGCGGCATCCCGGCCACCAGAACGGCCGAGAAAGCCAGGGCCAGGAACGCCATCAGAAGCGTTGCCGCCCGGGTCCAGAACGAACGCAGCGACCAGCGGATGATGACGGCGTAGCCGCGCTCCAGGGCGGTCATGAAGCCGCCCACCACCGTGCGCAGCGCCCGACCGAGGAAGTTCTCGCCGTGGACCCGCTTCAGCAGCCGCGAGGAGAGCATGGGGGTGAGCGTCAGCGAGACCAGCATGCTGGTGGCCACCGCGAAGCTCACCGTCAGCCCGAACTCGTAGAAGAACTGACCGACGATCCCCTTCATGGTGGCCACCGGCACGAATACCGCGAGTATGCAAGACGTCATGGCCAGCACCGCCAGGAAGATCTCGGTGGTTCCCTCGGAAGCGGCCTGCAGCGCGGGCTTGCCCCGTTCCAGGTGGCGGTGGATGTTTTCGATGACCACGATGGCGTCGTCGATCAGGATGCCGATGGAAAGCGACAGTGCCAGCATGGTCATCATGTTGAAGGTGAAGCCCATGGCGTTGATGAAGGCAAAAGTGGCGACCACGCTGGTGGGGATGGCCACCGCGCTGATCAGCGTGGCGCGCAGGTCGGCCAGCAGTACGAAGATGATCAAAACCGCCAGCAGCCCTCCGTAGACCAGGTCGATCTGCACGTCGTGGATGGAGTGCTCGATGAAGATGGAGTTGTCCGCCGCCACCGCCAGGGTGGCGCCCAGCTTGGTCACGCGCGGCAACACCTCCTCTACCGCCTCCTTTACCTCCCGGGCCACGGCCACCGTGTTGCTGCCCGATTGCTTGCGCACCACCAGCGAGACGGCCGGCTTGCGGTTGAAGGAGGACCAGGAGCGGGCCTCCTCCACCCCGTCGACCACGGTAGCCACGTCGCGAATGCGCATGGGCACCCCGGTGGGGACCGGCAGCAGGATGTTGGCGATCTCTTCCGGCGACTTGACCTCGCCTCGCGTCTTGACCGTGAGCTCACGCGCCCCCGACTCGATGTTGCCGGCGGGTATCTCCAGGTTCTGGGCGCGGATGGCGCCGACCACCTCGCTCACGGTCAGGCCCACCCCGGACAGCTTGGCCGGGTCTACCAGCACCTGGATCTCGCGCTCGCGGCCTCCGACCAGATCTACGCCGCCCACGCCGTTGATGCGCTCGATGCGCTGCTTGACCACGTCGTCGGCGATGTCGGTGAGCTGCCGGATGGGCAGGTCGCCCGACAGGGCCAGAGTCAGGATGGGGGCCGCGCCCACGTCGAACTTCTGCACCACCGGCGGCTCGATGCCGTCCGGAAGATCGCCCTCGATGCGGGCCACGCGGTCGCGGATGTCCTGCACCACCTGGTCGACATTCACCTCCAGCTCGAACATGGCCACCACCTGGGTCACCCCCTCCAGGCTGGTTGACCTGATCTCGCGGATGCCGCCCAGGGTGTTGATCTCCTCCTCGATGGGATCGGCGATCTTGCTCTCCATGGTCTCCGGGTCGGCGCCGGGATAGATGACCAGTACGGTGACCACCGGGAACTCGACGTTCGGAAACATATCGACGCCGACCCGCGGGTAGCTGACCGCGCCGAAGACCACCAGCGCGGCGATCATCATGACCGCGACGACCGGCCGTTTTATCGATACATCGGGCAGGTTCACGGCCGTTATCCTCCCGCCGGCCCGGCCCCGACGGCCGGATCGCCCGCGACTTCCTCGGACTCGGGCCGGGCCGCTTCCTTCTCGGCAGCGGGCTCGGCCCCTTCCTTCGACTCCTCTTCGGCCAGCTTCTCGGGCCGAGACGGGCTGAAGTCGAGCTCTACCAGCATACCGGCCTTGAGAGAGCTATCCGGATTGGGCACCATGGCCACGATCTCGACCGTGCGCGTCATGGGATCCACGCTGGGGTTGATGCGCTCTATGGTCACCCGGCGCTCTTCCTCGACCGCCGGAAACCGGACCAGCAGCTCGCTGCCGGGCCGCAGCTGCTTGAGCATGGTCTCGGGCACGTTGCCGCGCACCTCGAGGGTGGTGATGTCCTGGATGATGAGCACCACGCTCGGCGGCATCATGGTCACCGTATCGCCCACGCTGCTCAGCCGCCTGGCCACTACCCCGGCGATGGGGGAGCGAACCGAGGTGTCGGCCGTCATCTGTCTGGCGCTGGCCAGCGCGGCGCGTGCCTGCTTGACCGCGGCCTGCGCGCCCTCGTACTGCGCTTCGACCTGGTCGAGCGCAGCGGGCGAGACCGAACCGCGTTCGTGCAGCGCCTTGACCCGCCCGAGCTCGGTCTTGACCGTGCTCTCGGCCACCAGCGCGCCGCTCAGCGCGGCCTCGGCCTGGCTGACGGCCAGCGCCTGGTTGACCGATTCCAGCCGGAAGAGCAGCTGACCCTTCTTCACCTGGTCGCCCTCCTCCACCGGAAGCGAGACGACGACCCCGGAGCCCTTGGGCCCCACTTTTGCCTCACGTACGGGGCGCGAGGTGCCGGTCACTACCAGCAGGTTGTCGCCCTTCGCTGCTCTCGTCGGCTTAACGTCTTCGAGGACCGGGATCTGCACCGGGGGCGGTGCGCCCTCTCCTGTGGGCGGAGGCAGCTTCTCCTTGTTATTACCGTTGCGGCAGCCTGCGGCCACCGACAGCACCACCATGACGATAGGAAGTATCCGGCGAGTATTCATCTCGCGCCCGCACCTTTCATGAAGAGGTTGAATACGAAGTCGGTCTGGTCGGTTAGCGGTTTTTTCCGCCTGGACCGGATCCAGTCGAAAATCAGGGCGCTGACCATCCCGTCCAGGGCGACGCTCATGCGCACCGGGTCCAGGTCGCGCCGCACCTTTCCGGTCCTGACCGCCTCGCTGAGCGCCCCCTGGTACAGCTCGAAAAGCGCGCGTTGCACTTCGTCGTGCTCGCCGCGCCCGTGCTTGGCCGCCACCTCCTTGTCGAGCAGCCCCGACTGCACGGCCATGGCCATCAAGGCGCCCCGTTCCTGTACGAAGCCGAAGGTCGCCTCGATCACCAGCCGCAACCGCTCGCACGGGTCGGGTGTATCGGCCACCCGCGCGAGCGCGGCCCCCAGCTCGTCCATCTCGTGATCGTGCAGCGCCTGGACGACCGCATCCTTGCTCCCGAAGTAGTTGTACAGCGTGCCAACCGACACCCCGGCCGCCTCCGCGATATCGGCCATGCGAGCGTCGATGAACCCCACCTTGCCGAACAGATCGGCTGCCGCCTGCAGGATGGCCTCCTGGTAGGCCGCGCGCAGGTGCTTCTTCATCGCCCCGCGCAGCGTGGGCGCGTTCTTCTTCTGAGTCTTGCGGTCGCGCGGTGCTGTCATCTCGGGTGCGGCGGAAAGGATCGTCAATACCCCTGGGAGCGTACCGCCGAGACGTAGATGAACTGTCGTTCACCATCGCTCCTCGACGTACAACTCCTGGTCAAGCAGGAAACGAGCTTATCTTACAAATGGAACATGAACAGGTATTTAGAATTTTGAATATGGATTCATTTAGCTGAATACCTGCCCTCCGTCAAGGTCGAAGTCGCCACGACGCGGCGCTTCTTCTCGTCGCAGATCGGACAGGCAAACCGCCCCGCGCCCCGAGTCCAGTCCGTCACTTCGAAAGGTGGGGAAGCACGGGCAGGCGTGGTAAATTCAATGGCGTGGAAGCATTCGACGAGGCTCTACGGGTCATCGAGGCGCTGAACGCTGCCGGGGTCGACTACGTCGTCGTGGGAGAGGTCGCGCTCAACGCTCACGGCCTCGTCCGGGCGACGGAAGATCTCGACGTATTCATCCGTCCGGACGCCGAGAATGTCGAGCGTGTACGCGTTGCGCTTCGCTCGATATGGACCGATCCCGATATCGATCAGATCACCGCCGATGACCTGTGCGGCGACTACCCGGCCGTCCGCTACGGACCGCCCGAGGGTAAAATCTCCATAGACATCCTTACCCGGCTCGGCGAGGCGACTGTCTGGGAGGACCTGGAAGCGCAGGAGGTGGTGATCGGCGGACAACGAATCCGCGTTGCCACACCGCGCACGCTATACCGCATGAAGCGCGACACCGTCCGCTCTATCGATAAGACCGACGCCTCGGCTCTGTGTTCGGCGTTCGGTCTCGAAGAGGAAGGGTAGCAATGCCGGTCTACCGTTACCGATCCGTCGCCGACATGCCGCGCGTTCCGCCGGCGCCCCCCGAGAGATTGGAGGAGCGAATCCGCGCGGTATGGAACCGGGCCTATTTACTATGCCCCTTTCGCCCGCCGCGCGGCGTCATGCGCTTCCGTAGCATCGAAGCCGCCAACCAGGCCCGCGAGCAGGCGACCATCGAACGGATGCGTCGAACGGCCCGCGCTTCGGGCTAGCTGTCGTAGAGGGGGTCGCCCTGCCCAAAAGACGACGGGAGCATTCTTGAGATGTGCTCTACTTACTCGATTTGCCCCTTCCGCCTCTGGATGAGCGCCACAGCCTCGGGTCGCGGCGGTCGAGCCAGGCGTGCAGATCGGTGACGAGCTTACGGAAGTTGCGCACCGCGGCCTCGCCCTCGGGGGTAAGGCGCGAGCCGCCGCCGCCGCGGCCCCCGGTGGCCGTCTCCACCAGAGGTCGGGGGCTGAGGCGGTTCATGCTCTCCACTAGCTCCCAGGCTCGGCGGTAGCTCATGTTCATGGCGCGGGCGGCCAGGTTGAGCGAACCGTGCTCGGCGATCTTTTCCAGCAGCGTAACCCGGCCCCAGCCCAGGCAGGCCACGCCGTCCTTTTCTACCCAGAACCGCCCGGCCAGCCGGTAACCTTCGCGTTCACCGCTGGCCACCAGGGAGGGGCGCGCGCCGTGTACTTTGCGCTTGGTCCTTTCGGTCTTGGCGGTCACGAGGTCTGGTTGGTTTCCGGCTCGGGGTGACAAAAAACCGCGCGGTCTGGCGCGTTACCGGTTCAGGGGTAAAAGGTAACCGTTCGGAAAATTTTTGACTACGACGGTCGTTCGTCTCGTCCACTAAATAGAGAGATCGAGTCGCCAGTCGGATTCCGGTGTGCTAAATTTTATATTGGAAAAGACGGCTCCCCTGGCCGCCTCGGGTAACACGATGAAGGGCTGTGCTTCGCCAATATCTGGCAGGTCGAACCCGTGGATCCGGGCGGTATTTTTTTTCACCGTAGTCGTAATGCTACTCGACAATGGGGCGCGGGCCGAGGCGAGCGGAACGTCAGGGGCGGCGGGGGCTTTCGAGGGTTACCTCGGCGAACAGGTAGGCGACGTGCGATGGATCTTTCCGCAAGAAGCGGAAGACCTGGTAGACGACCTGCAAGCTCTCCAGAAAGCCGCGTGGAAAAAGCTCTCGGAAGAGCTCGGCGGCGAGATCGCCTCGCGGACCGAGATCCGTATCGCCGTCAACCCCGATAAGATGCAAATGCTCGCCCCGCCGGGAGCTACGTTACCCAAATACGCGACCGGCGTGGCATTCCCCTCGGAAGGCCTTATTTTGCTCACGCTGACCGCGCCGGAAAGCTGGAAGCCGTCCCCGGTCCGGTCCGTGCTCGTTCACGAGCTGTCGCACCTGGCTCTCCATCGCGCCGTCGACGGCCGACCGCTTCCGCGCTGGTTTCAGGAGGGCGTGGCGCTTCGCCAGGCCGAGGAGAGCTCCCTGGGCCGCCTGCGCGTTCTTTGGGAAGCGGTGGTGCAGGACCGACTTATACCGCTGCAAAACCTCTCGCGAGGGTTTCCGGAGCTGTACCGACCGGCTGACCTCGCCTACGCGCAGAGCGCGGACTTTGTAGGCTTCCTGCTCGACGGTTCGGATAATCAGCGCCGTTTCCGTAGACTGGTAGCGGCAACGCGCGAAACAGGGGACTTTTCCAAGGCGGTGTTGGGCTCTTACAACGTCTCTCTCGGCTACCTGGAACGGGAGTGGCGCCGAGGGCTCAAGGACCGTTTCGGGCGGCTTCCGCTGCTACTCACCGGTGTGGGAACGGTCTGGGTATTGACCAGCGCCCTGCTGCTGTTCGGATACTTCCGCGTCAAGCGCAGGCAGAAGGCCACGCTGCTCCGCTGGGCCGAGCAGGAGGGAGCGGCGAGCGAAGGCCTCGCGTCATCCAAACCGCCGGCCGGGGCTACTGATTCCTCGGCCGACGAGGGCGCGCGACCGCTCTCGGAACGGCAGTCGTCTCGGGCGAAGAGCGGCGATAGCGGCGGCGTGCCCACCATCGAGTACGAGGGACGCAACCACACCGTGCACTAGTGCCGCGACCGGAGCGGTTACTCGGGCTGAATGGGGAAACGGGGAGAGCAGGACTTCTGGCGGTCCTTCTTGTTTTTTTTGGCCTGCCCGGAATTTCTGCGCTTGCGCTTCAGGCGGGTTACCTTGGTATCGGAAGCCACGACACCCTCCTTCCTGAAAGTGCGGGGTTTTAGCCGGTGACGGCCCGGTCGGCAAGGTAAAACGGAAACCACGGCCGGGCGGGGGCAAGCCCCTATCATTCAACACATCTTCAAGGGTACCGGACGAAAGGCGGTCCTACCCCGGTGATCGCGTCCACGCAGGAACTTGCCCGTAGAATTGATGGAGGAGCCGGGCGGGTATGGCCCGTCGACGCTCCGGCTAGCGTTACCTGCGAGGGGATCGCCATTGCTTTGCTGCGAACTAAAAGCCGTTCGGCAGGGTATTGCACTCTTTTTCAGTCGCGCGCCGGGCCATACCCGCCCGGCTCTGCAGGCCGC
>CAYVFC010000067.1:0-42902 GCA_964450715.1 uncultured Sandaracinaceae bacterium
ACTCGAACATCAACGCGCTCAGCTCGAGCAGCTCGGCGCCGAGCGCACCGGCCGGAGCGATCGGCACACCCGGAAGGGCCAAGCGGTTCTGCAATCCGCGGACACCATCCTGCGCACACAGAAAAACAAGTGATATCAATCGGTTAATCGTGTCGGCGCGCCGCGTGGGCGGGCCGACTGGCGGCCGGAAGCGCGCAGTGGGCTCTCGGCCGGATCGCGGCTCTCGAAAGCCCTTGCAGGTTTTCACTTTCTCTGTTTTTCTACAAAGCCCGCTTTTAGCGAGCTCGGTTCGAGCGGGTGTCCGTGACGCATCGCACGGAATACACCGCGCCTGCCGCCAGCAAAAGAAACGCGCGTTCGTCCGGTCGGATCCAGCGTCCGTTACCGGAGAGCAACAACTCAACTGCCTGCATTCAAAAGGAGTAGTCCATGTTTCGCATCGAAGAAAGAGACATCCGCTTCAACATTTTCGAGTACCTCGACCTCGACCAGATCCTCAAGTTGCCCATCTACGCCGAGATGGACAAGGAGACCTCCGAGATGCTGCTGAGCAACGCAATCAAGGTCGCCAAGGAGGTCATCGCCCCCATCAACCAGTCGGGCGACAAGGAGGGATGCCACATCGACAAGGACGGCAACGTCACCGTTCCCAAGGGCTACAAGGAAGCGTTCAAGTCCTACTGCGAGGACGGCTGGCTCGGCATTTCCTCTCCCCCGGAGGTCGGCGGTACGGGCGCGCCGGCGCTGATCGGCATCGCCGCTGCCGAGACCAGTGCCGCGGCTTCCACCGCCTTTGCCATGTACCCGGGGCTCACGCGTAGCGCGGCCTCGCTCATCCTGGACGAGGGTTCCAAGGAGCAGATCGATCTATTCGTGGAGAAGATGCTGACCGGCGTGTGGGGCGGCACCATGTGCATCACCGAGTCGGGCGCCGGCAGCGCCGTGGGCGACATCCGCTCCATGGCCACCCCGATCAAGGGCGACCGCTACAGCGTCAAGGGCCAGAAGATCTTCATCTCCTCTGGTGACCACGACATGGTGGAAAACAACATCCACCTGGTGCTGGCCCGCACCCCCAATGCGCCGGTGGGCATCAAGGGCCTGAGCCTGTTCATCGTGCCCAAGATCCGCGTCAACGCCGACGGCAGCCTGGGCGAGCCCAACGACGTGATCTGCTCCGGCATCGAGCACAAGATGGGCATCAAGGGCTCGGCCACCTGCACCATGGAGTTCGGCGACAACGAAAAGTGCGAGGGCTGGCTCATCGGCAACGTGGGCGACGGCATCCGCATCATGTTCCACATGATGAACGAGGCCCGGCTGGGCGTGGGCCTGCAGGGCCTGGCCGCCGCCGCCGCCGCCTACAACGAGGCGCTGGACTACTCCAAAGAGCGCATCCAGGGTGTAGACATGCGCAACTTCAAGGATGCCAACGCCCCGCGGGTAGCCATCATCGAGCACCCGGACGTCAAGCGCATGCTGTTGACCTCGCGCGCCTATGTGCACGGGCTGCGGGCGCTCATCTACCGGGTAGCGGTCGCCGCGGACCTGGCCGCCAATGCCGAGGGCGAGGTCAAGGAAAAGGCGCAGATGACGCTCGATTTCCTCACCCCCATCTGCAAGGGCTACGGCACCGACAGGGCCCTGGACGTCACCAGCCTGGCCGTGCAGTGCTTCGGCGGCTACGGGTACATCTCTGAATACCCGGTCGAGCAGTACATGCGCGACGCCCGCATTCTGATGATCTACGAGGGCACCAACGGTATCCAGTCCATGGATCTGGTGGGCCGCAAGCTGGCCTCCAAGGGCGGCGTGCTATTCATGAACTTCCTGGGCGAGCTACAGGCCTTTGTGGCCAAGGCCAAGCAGAGCGACGTCACCAAGGACTACATCGGCGAGCTCGAGCAGTCCCTGAACGATCTCAACAAGATCGCCGGAGTCTTCATGGAGAAGAACATGGCGGGCGATGTGCTGTACGTGCTGCAGTACTCGGTGCCCTTCCTCAAGTACATGGGCAATATGGTTTTCTCCTGGCTGCTGGGTGAGCAGGCCCTGCTGGCCGCCGAGAAGCTCGAGGCGTTCTGCGCCGAGAAGGGCGCCAAGGACGATGCGGCCAAGGCGGCGCTCATTAAGGAGAACGAGGAGGCGGCCTTCTACGATGCCAAGCTCAAGACTTCCCGCTTCTTCACCGTCAACCTGCTTCCGGAAAACCGCAGCCTGACGCAGGCCATGGTCTCCAACGACACCAGCGTGCTGGACGTGGTGTTGTAGGACGACACTCCCCCAAGCCCCCACCCCACGGAAGAGGCCATTCTCTCGCGGGGGCGCGCGCCAACCGGCCGTCGCGCCCCCGCGATCGAGAATGGCCGTTTTTTATGGGCGGCCGTGTAGGGGAGGGCTTGCCCTCTGCCGACCCACGGTCCCTTCATTCTAGGGTGATCTTCACGTTGGCCCCTTTGCCGCCGGCCACGTTGATACGTTCGGGCGCGACGCCCATATTGACCAGGCGCTGCTTGATGGCCAGTGCCCGGGTCAGGGGCAACATCTCGTCGCCGCGCGCTCCGGCCGAGGGGCCTTCGATGCGGATGCGTATTATCTCCGGGTTGCGGTGCATGAGATCGGCCAGCTCGGCCACCAGGGGCTCGCTCTGCGGGAGAAGGTCCCCCGAGCCTACCGCGAACTTGATCTGACCCACGACGCGGATCTGCTGGCCCTTGATCGATACCTTGGCCGGCGAGGACTTCTGGGCCAACACCAGCTCCGGCGCGACCGAGCCGCGCGCTTGCAGCGTGAAGCTGGACGAGCGGATCAGGTAGCCGTCGGCTTCCACGCGCGCCTCGTAGTTACCGGCCGCCGCCTGCTCGGTGAAAACGCCGGACGCGTCTGTGGTCGATAGCACTGCGGACGGACCGCGGAGCTCGACCCGCGCGCCGGCTATGGGCGCGCCCCAGAGGTCCACCACCCGCCCCTTGATCTCGCCCGTGCTCGGCAGCGGCGCCATCACGCACCACGACTGCACTTCGCCCCCCTCGTCCCCGATGCGCGCCGAGCAGCGAGCGGGCTCGTACTCGGGATGGCTGACTTCCATCTCGACCTCGCTGCCCACCTCGAAGGCGTAACTCATAAAACGGCCGTCCTGACCGCTCTGCAGCGGCGACAGCTCCTGGTGCCCGACAAAGGTCACCGCCGCGCCGGCCACGGGGTCCTCACTGCCCTGCACCATGACCGTACCGGCTACGCGCCCGGTGGGCGGCGCCGAGGCGGCCACCTGCACGGGTTTCTCTACCACGACGGGCTCTGGCGGACGGGCATCATAGTCGTACCCCACGGCCAGGTAGAGCTTGTACGGAGCGTTGGGCGCCAGCTCGCGTACGAAGGCCGAGGTGCCCGTAAGCCCGATGGTCCCGCCCAGAAGCGCCGATAGCCCCCTGATCGGGGTAACTACCCGCATCCCGAGGTCGAGGTTCATGGGGAAGGCGCTGACGCCCTCTTTCTTGAGGCAGCCGTCGTCCTTGTAAGGCGTGGCATCGGTGGCATTGGTCGCGTCGGTGGCATCGGTTGCGTCGGTGGCGGCGTCCTCGCCGCTGTCAACCGGGCGCGGCGACGGGCAGAGGTAGCCCCTGCGATTGATGGGGAAGCCCCAGTGCCACTCCATCATCGGTTGCAGCGAGAACTCGTTGCCCAGGGCGATGGGTACCTCCAGGCCCAGGCCGAGCCCCAGCTGGTCCACGCGGTTGATGGCCTGACCGAAGCGCTCCGAGCGGGTGATGAGATGGCGGCTCTCCTTGTCCTTATCCGGCACGTCGGTCAGGTTCGCGAAGCGCTCCCTCTCGGTCTGCTTGATCAACATCTCGGTATGGTCGAACAGGTAGCTCAGATTGAACCGTCCCAGCAGCGGCACCCGCGACTCGAGCTCCCGGAAGTCGGCCAGCATACCCGCCCGCAGCCGCACCCCGATGGCGTCGAAGGTCACCCCGACCGCGCCCGCCCGGTTGGGCACCATCAGGCCGAAGTCGCCGCCCAGGTTGAGGACCGGGGTTACCCACCAGCCGCCTTTCACCCCCAGATACGCGTCGCCCATGCTGTGGTAGTCGTTTTCTACCCGCCGGTCCTCGTCGTCCGTGGCGTAGTCGCGTTGGTTGACCACTACCGAGCTGTTGCTCACCGACGCATAGACCTCGAGGAACTCGATGGCGCTCCAGCTGATGGAGAGGCTCTGGGCGATCAGCTCCACGTCGTCGTCATCCGTAAGCCAGCTCCTGGCTCCGAACCCCTCGATCCCGAGCTGAAAGCGTACCGATCCGGGCGCGCCCGTGCTGGGATCCATCAGCCGCAGTCCGCCCACCGGTCCCTGCCAGCTGTTGTACTTGCGGTAGCGCCTCTGCCACGCTGCCTTGTCGTACAGCTGGCTGTCCGCTAGCGGGTCCTCGTCGCGCAGCGCCGCCGCTATATCTACGCTCGCTCCTGCCTGTACGCTGGCCTCGGCGGTCGCTTCGGCCTCGGCACCCGCCGGGGGCTCCGCGGGGGTCTGCTCCTGTTGGGCGGCCGTTTCATCGGGAGCCAGCGAAAGGGCCAGGGTCAGGGCCAGAGCCGGGGCGAGAATGAGCGTATTCGATGCTGCATCGGGTGTGCGGCGCATGAGAGCTCCTTTATTGATGAAGGGGACTTCGGATCGATGTCACGATCTGCCGGCGGATGTCCATAAAAATTACAGTCGTTGCGCGGCGCTCAGCCCCCCTGCGCCCCGGTATTACCGCCGCCCTGGTTCCCCCCGCCGAAGGTGCCGCCGAATAGACCACCGCCAGCCTGGCCGCCGTCGATCGTCCCGCCGTCTAGAAAGGAGTTGATGAGGTCATTGAGCGCGCCTCCCGCGTCGCCCGTGCCACCGTCAAAAGGAAACGGAAACGCCGGAGGAGCTACCGGAGCCGCGGTTCCGTCGCCATACCCTCCCGGATTGGTGGGCATGGGATAGCGCGGCGCGCACATGGACACGTCGAAGAGGCAGGCCGGCCCGCACCTCAGCTCTCCGTCTCCCTCGCCGAGCGTGAGGCAGGTCTCGTTTCCCAGGTTGTCGCCGTCGCACTGCTCCCGCTCGTCGATCACACCGTTGCCGCAGAGCAGCTCAGGCGCGGCCGCGTCCCCGTTGCTGCCGCCGGAGCCCGCCTCGCCCTCGCCCTCGTCCGCACCCGAGTCGACCCCGGCATCCCCCACGAACAGGCCCGAGCGGATACCGCACCCGTAACAGAGCGCGAGAAGAGAAAGGACGGTTAGAAGAAGGTTGCTGTGTCTGGCCAGGCGCATCTTGAAACCCCTTGGTTTGCCGATCCGGCTTAGAATATCGGTGCCGTATTTCGAAGATGGTATCGGGAACGCCCCTCGTCGGTACTGAAATAGTGTGTGGCCGGGCGATTCAGGCCGGTTCTTTTTTCACGATGCCAGAAAAAACCACCAGACAAGCCTACTTCAAGGGATCTCATCGATGGTAATTTCGTTCGATCGGACCGATCGACAGGCAGATGCGCGAAAATAGAGGCGAACAACGGGTCGGAGCGGCACAACCCCCGGGGGTCGGGGCGCGGCGATACGTTTTTCGGCCCGCGTTCCGGGCTCGATCGTCGCTTCGTCCGGGGACGGTTCGGGCGGTTGTGCCGGCGTTTTTCCTGTCGATATGGGGGATGGGATTCTTCCCCGCGCCGCTGGCCGCCCAAGCTCAGCCGGAGCGGTCGATCGTATTTCTGGCGCCCGAAGCGGACGATCCTGCGGTCGCCGCCTCCTTGCGCGAAGCACTGGCCGCTCAGCTCGCCGACGTCAGCGTTCGCCCGGTCTTCGATTCGGAACAGGCCCGTTCGGTCGACCTGATCGATTTCGTGGAACAGAGCCGGTCGCTCGCCGAGCGCGAGAACGCTGTGGGGGTCTTCTGGCTCGACACGGCACGACCGGACGAATGGATGCTCTACCTGTTGGACCCGGCCGGCGAGCGGTTGCTGGTGCGTCGAGCCGGCTCGAGTGCCCAGAGCGTGGCAGCGGCCGTGGAAGCGGTGGCGGTAATAATAAAAGGATCGACCGTCGCGCTGCTCGGCGGACACGCTCTCGGCCTGCCGGGCGAGGGCGAGGCCGTCTCGTCTGATTCGCGTTGGGTGCAAATCGATCCGGAGACGCAGGGCCGCGTAACCGAGCCGGTCGGAGCCGAGGTCTCGCCAGAGCCGGGCAAGCAGGAGGGGTCCGGTCCGCTGCTGGTCCGTATCGACTCCCCGCCGACGTCAGCCCCGAAGATCGATGCGCAGGGAACCGGGCTTAGGCTGGCTGCCGCCTATAGGGGGGCAGATTTCGCTCCCGAGACAGGCTGGCAGAGCGGGGTGGGGCTAAGGGCCAGCTGGATCTGGCTCGTGGGGCCCTACGCCGGCGCCGGGTACACGTTCACCGGCGCCGAGAGCGTACGCCGCGGTCTGCTCGAGCTCTCGGTGCAGCGCCATCCGGTGGAGCTTTTCGGGGGCTACCGTTTTCGCAACGGTCGCATCCGCTTTGACGCGGAGCTGGGCGCGGTGCTCGATATCCTTTCGCGAAGTACGGCCGAGCCCCGGGACGGGTTTGGAGTCAGCGAGGACCGGTCGCGGCTCGTGGTAGGGATTCAGCCGCGGACGAGGATCGAGTATACGCCCTTTGGCGCCACGGCTCTGTTTTCGGGGTTGGGCGTTTCCTTTTTTACAAATAATTTCGAGTACGTAGGTGACCTTCCCGCTCGCGAGGTGCTGCTCGCCCCTCGACCCGTACAGCTGGAAATCGAGGCGGGGCTTGCGGTTTATCTGCGTTGACGGCGGATTTTTAAACCCCCTTACTGGTACTCTGGGAACGCTCGGAAAACGCTCGGAACACTCGGATTGTATGCAGGGGAGCACGAATACTCCCGCAAGGTGGGTGGTGTGCGCACGTGTAGTTCCGCTTCCGCCCTCGACATTTTTCCATCCACGACCGGAAACGGGTACCACTTTAGAAATGTATGTTGATGGTGGTGACCAGAGAGCCCCGTTGCGAGGGGACCGAGGACCTCAGGTTGATGCAGCTGGCCGGGTCCGGCGACTGCCGGGCGCAACGCGTGCTGGCGCACAGGCTGGCCGGCCGAGTACGCCGCATCGCGCAGCGGTTGCTGCAGAACAGCAGCGAGGCCGATGACGCCAGCCAGACGGCGCTGATCGAGATCCTGAAATCGGCCTCCAGCTTCAACGGCGATTCGAGCATCGAGCGCTGGTCCGACCGCATCGCCGTACGCACCGCCATCCGGCACGCCCGCGAGCAGAGGCGCCGGCCATCGCACGGGTCGGTCTACCACGTGGACGCCGAGTCGATCGCCGCTCCGCGGCAGCAGAGCGCGGCCAGCGAGCAGATCTCGCGGGAGCTCGGGGAGTACCTGGCGGCGCTCTCCTCGCAAAGACGCGAGGTGCTCGTGCTCAAGCACGCGCTCGGATACACGGTGGACGAGATAGCAGAGATAACCGGAGCACCGGTGGGGACGGTGAAGGACCGGCTGATCGCGGCGAGGAAGCAGATACGTAAGTTAATCCAACGCGACATCGCTATTGGCGCGCGAAGTGGGGAAAACAGGCCATGAACGAGCAAAGCTACGAACGCTGGGCAGTGCTGGCGGACCGGGAGGCGGCGGGGGAAATCCTGAACGTCGAGGAGCGGGAGTTCTGCCGCCGCTTCGAGCAGACGCATCCCGCCTGCCGGCGCGAGTTGGAGATCTGGCAGCAGCTGGGGGATCTGGAGAGCGAGCCCGACGAGGGGACGCGCTCGCTGGTGGATGCGGCTCTCGCCTCGCTCGCCGCCGAGTCGGCCGGCGCCGAGGCCGAGGGGGAGCAAGAGCTGCTGATCGTGCCGCACAGGCGCTCTTCGTACCGTATGCTGGCGGTGGCGGCCGCCCTGGCCGCCAGCCTCGCCGCCGGGTGGCTCGGCCTCGAGACGCTGCAAGGCCCGAAGCCGATCGCGGTCCACGAGCGCGACCCGGCCAGGGTGGAGCTGGTCTATGCTTCCGGAGAGGTCCGCGTGGGCGACGACGGCGTCAGCGTCGGCGACCAGCTGCTCGCCGAGGGGGACACGGTACAGGTGGGAAAGGGCTCCTGCTGCCTGGCCATCGATCCGGGCATCGACGTCTGCCTGGCCGACGACAGCCGGTTGCGCATCGCGCGGGTGGGTGCGGCCGAGCAACAGGTGGAACTGCTGGCCGGACGGCTGACCGCTTCGCTGGACCAGCAACCGCGCGGCTCGACCTTCTCGGTAGCGGTAAACGGCACGAAGGTGACCGCGGTGGGAACGGCCTTCTCGGTCGAGGTCGCGCCCGCTGGACAGCAGATGGAGACCACCGTGCTGTCCGGTGAGGTGATGGTGAGCGGCAAACCGGGTCGCAAGCTGCTGCGCGCCCACCAGAAGGCGGTGCTCAGCCGCGCGGGCGCTCAAGTGAACGTGAAGACGGTGGTCCGCGCCAGCGAGTCGCGCCACTGGGCGCTGGTGCGTCACGCCGATCTGTGGAAGGGGCCGGCCACCGCGGTGCTCGACCTGTCGGACGCCCCGGCGGGGGCAGAGGTCATGCTCGACGGCCGTCCCATCGGCCAGGCGCCACTCTCCTCGTTGATCCCGGTGGGCAGCCACCAGCTCGAGCTGCGGCTCGGCGGCGAGCGGCTGCTGAGCAAGTCCCTGCTGGCGGAGGCGGGCAAGGCTGCTTTATCGAGCGTAGGTTTTACATCTTCTATCTTAGAGCAGGACGATCCGGTCGAGGCGGTCCCGGGGGAGGCGCAACCCGAACAGCCGGCGGGGTCCGGTCCGAGCGGCAGGGCAGCCGAGCCCGGCGCGGTCGGCCCCGGTCAGCTGATGAAGGTGGCGCGGCGGCTGATGAAGCAGGGCCGCTGGTCCGAGGCCGCTTTCGCCTACCGCGAGATCCGCCAGGCCTATCCGGACAGCCCCGAGGCCCGTACCGTGCTGGTGTCGCTCGGTCAGATCGAGCTCGATCACCTCGGGCATCCGACCGCGGCGCGGGGTCTGTTCGAGCTGTACCTGAAAGGGGGCGACGGTCCGCTGGCCCAGGAGGCTAGCCACGAGCTCATCCGCGCTCTCCGGCGGCTCGGCCAGCGCCAGCGGGAGCAAGACGAGATCGAGCGGTTTCTTGGGCACTATCCGGACAGCTTCCAAGCAGGAGCGCTGGAGAAGCGGTTGCAGCAGCTCGGCGGTGGCCTTTCCGCCGGACAAAGTGCGGAGTAGCGGTAGATGGCATCGAACCGGCAGCAGCTCACGGCAGTCCTGGCCCGAGGCGTAGTACCGCTGCTGGCCTGCCTCTGCTGCAGCTGGTGCACCGCGGACCCGGATGTCGTTTTCTGGACTCTTGCGGCCAGTGACGGCACTCCTAGTGATGGAGGCGGCGTCGTCCCGGACGCGGACGGCTCTACTGGAGAGATGAGCGTGGATGCAGCGATAGCCGGGTGGGATAGCGGTTCGATACCGGATCTGGACGGGAGCTTCGACCGCACCGATCCCCGGTGGTGCCAGCCGGAGGAGCTGGAGCGCCTGATGAGCTACCTTTTTCCGGATGGCAGGTGCGAGCAGCGCCTGGATTTCGACGGCGGCGTGCTCGATCCGTCGATCTACGACGGGGGATCGCACGTGCTGGTGGCGGGGGTAGAGCAGTGCGCGGAAACCCCCCTCGCCTGGTACCCGGATGACAGCGAACGGCCGAGCAAGCTCATCGCCTGTCTGCCGGTTTGCGAGGGGATAAAGGCGGGCGTTAGGGCCGGCATCAGGTTTGGTTGCGAGTTTCCATTCGGAAGATAGGTGGAGCGATGACACGCAGGAAAAGAGCCCAGAAACGCATGCAGAAGCAGCAGGAAGCTACACAGGAAAACCGGCAGCCCAAGAAGCGGGGCGTGTTGGAGCTGGTAGTAGACGGCGGGGAGCTGGTGGCCGACAGCGGCAAGCCCGAGGCCGCCGAGCCCGTTCGGGCGGTCGCAGAGACCGCTCCGGAAGCCGAGCCGGCCGGAGGCGAGAGCGAAGAGCTGAACGATCGGTTTTTCGACGAGGCGCCCGTTTCCTTCCCGCCGCAGGAGATCTGGGGTGAGGATCTCTCCAGGCCTCCGCGGAGGTCCCGCGGCTCGCGTTTCGCCCAGTACACTACCTTTGCCATGATGGGCGTATTCCTGGTCGGGATCGGTAGTTACATGTTTTATGCCAGGGTGATCATGCCCACCCCGGTCGAGGTGGGACTGGCGGGCGGCACGCTGCAATCCCCCTTTCCCGAGACGGACGCGTTGCGGGCGCCGCCGCCTTCTCCTGCCGATTTCGCCAGAGCGGCAGCGTCGCAACCCGTTCCCGAGAGCGCGGGCGCGATCGATACCGTCGAGCCGGCGGCCGAGTCGGTCGCCGAGGCGGTCGTAGATCCGGAACCGACGCCGGCTCCGGCGCAGGCCGTCGAGACGGCTAAGCAGAACGAGATGGCAGCGGCGGCCGCGGCAGTTCCGATCGCGGCGGCCGAGCCGAGCGCACGAACCGCCGCGTCGATCGCGTCGAAGAGCCGGACCGCGACTGCTTCCAACGCCGCGACCCGGCCGGCGCCGAAGCCCGAGGCGAAGCCCGCGCGGAACGAGTCGAAGGGCACCGCGGTCCGCCGTTCCGCGCCGATCCGGCGTAGGGCACTCTCCCGCAGCGATCGCTCGCGCCGAAGCGAAAGTGGCTCGCAGCCCAACCGGGCGGACGTACTGCGGAAGATGGCCTACCATTACCTGAATGTAGGGCGGCATCGCGACGCCGAGAGGTACGCCTCGCAGGCGGTAGGCGCCGATCCCAGGAGCTCGCAGGGCTGGATCTTGCTCGGGTTGGCTCGCGACGCGCTGCAGGACCGAGAGGGCGCCAAGAGCGCTTTTCAACGATGTACCCAGGCCGAGGGTCCCTACGTGTCGGAGTGCCGGCGGCTCAAGGCCGGATACATGTAGATCCCGCTCTGTCGAGGATCGAACGGCCCGCTGCGAACGGCGGGCCGTCGTCCTTTTTGAAGGAAGCGAAACCGACGGATCTCTCGCTAGCGGGGCTTGCGATCGGAGGGTGGTGGAAAATCCTATTGACCGGGGTATGATACTCCGAAGCTATTCTCCACGAGGATCACCATGCGTCCCTGGCACGTACTTATCATCATCATTCCCATACTGGGTTTTCTCGGCTTTCGCATCATGAACCTGGAGGACCGGATAGGGCTGTTGCACCAGATGGTCGAGATGCAGTCGCGCAGCGCCAAGCCGGTCGCGTCGGAGGCAGGGGACAACGAGCTCGAGGAGATCTACGAGCCGTCCGGTGAATCCGAGCCGCAACCCGACCAGCAATCGGATCAGAGAGCCGAAGGGCAAGCCGAGGGGCTGGAGGAGCTGCGGGCGCGTATCGAGAGGCTGGAAGCCCGGCTGGAGGAGGGCGCGACGGTGAGGCAAGCCGAGGCGACCGTCGACCCGGCGGCCGCGCTCGCCAATCCGAACAAGAAGGGGAAGTTCGAGGACTACGTGCGCTCGGTCCTGCGCAACGAGGCCGACCGCCTGCGCGACCAGCAATTGCTAAAACATCGAGACGCGTTGGTAGAAAACCGCATGCGCGCTGTCAGCGATTTCGCCAAGCAGGCCGGTCTCTCGCCCAACCAGGAAGCCTCCGTCGCTTCCATCCTCACCGAGGAAGCGGACCGGATGGTGGAGCTGCTCAAGCAGCCGGAGGTTCTGGAAGATCCTCCCCGCGCGCTCGAGAAGTGGGCGGACATGCTCAAGGAGACGGACCAGCAGGCCGCCGAAGTGCTGAATGCCGCGCAGATGCTTCTCTACATGCAGCTCCGAAAGCTCGAGCAAGACGTCTTGATGCCCTGGCTTCCCAAGGAAAACCGTAAGTAACGCTTCGATAACGAATGTGACCCGGTCGGCCGGGAAGCAGGCCGTGCGCCACCTGGTGATCACCCCTCGGGGTGGTCTTTTCCCGCCATTTCGCCCGGTGGTTACAGTGCCGCTGTAATGAACCCGCCTTTTTTTGTTTTTACTATTATGTATAGTAGCGTATCCCGGCAGTTTCGCTAAACTGATCGGACGCGCACTTCTGACAGGCGATTCTGACCCGCGATTCCGGTCGGTAGCTCCGGTTCACGCTTCTGACCCGTGGTGCCTAGAGAAGCAGATGGCCTCCAACGAGCAGAATCCACAATCCCGCCAGCGGATCGACAGCCAGACCGCCATGGCGACGGCGCTCAGCCCCAAGGATCTAAACGTCGTATTCCAGCCCATCGTCGACCTGGACGACGGCTCGCTCTTCGCCGTGGAGGCGCTGGCGCGCTGCACCGTTCCCGAGCTCTCCATGCCCTACGTGCTCTTCGAGCACGCAGTCTACCATAACTTCTGCGGACGGCTGGGACGCGCCATCCGCGAGGTCACCTTCAGGCGCTGCAGCGGGGTGCCCATGTTCGTTAACGTCCATCCCGTTGAGCTCAACGAACGGTGGCTCGTGCAGCCCGACGATCCCATCTTCGGTCATGATCACGACGTCTACCTGGAGATAACCGAGTCGGTCCCCTTTCTTCACTACAACCTCTGCGTCACCGTCCTGCAGGAGATCCGGGCGCGCGGTCACTTGCACCTGGTCATCGACGACCTCGGCGCCGGCTTCTCCAACCTCAAGCGCATCGGCGACCTGCAGCCCGCCCTGGTCAAGCTCGACATGCAGCTGATTCGCGGCATCGACGTCAACAGGCGCCAGCGTATGCTGGTCTCCTCCATCGTGCGTCTCTGCAGGGATATGGACGCCGAGGTGGTCGCCGAAGGCATCGAAACCGAGAGCGAGTTGGACGCCGTGCTGGAAACCGGCGCCCGCTACGGCCAGGGTTACCTGCTGGCACGACCCGGCTACCCGGTCCCGTCGGTGAACTGGCCGATGCTCTCCTGACGCGAGCGCGGGAGCGGGCGGGCGCCGGGCCCGCCTCTACGTACGCACGAGGCAAGCCGCCGTAGGGGAGGGGCTTGCCCCCTCGCTGGCGTTAAGCCAGCAGCGCGTCGCGCAGGCGGTCGCGTTGCTGGTCGCTGACCTCTAGCGCGCGACGCAGGTAGCGGTCGAAGCTGCCGTAGAGGCGGTCGATCTCGACGAAGGACTCCTTCAGGTAGAGGCGATCGGCCACGAACAGAGGGGCGAAGGGCCCTTGCTCCTCGCGCAGGCGCAGGGAGTGGCTGAGCTCCGCCGAGTAGCCTTCGCCGCTACGGGCGATGGCCTTGTTGGTCAACAGGTAGTCGTGGAAGACGGTGCGGCGGGGCACGCCCAACGCGCGCAGCAGAATAGCAGCTGCAAATCCGGAACGATCCTTGCCGCCGGTGCAATGGACCAGAAGCGGTAGGTTGGTAGCCTCGAGTAGCAGGCCCATGAAGGCGGCGAACTGGGCGGCGCAGTGGCTGACCATGCGGCGGTAGCTCTCTCGCATACCGTCGGCGACGTCCTCGGCGGTGGCCTCGGGGCGGCAGAGGCGTTCGGCGGTGGGCGGGGAGACCAAAGCGGACTGGTCGATCTCGAGGTGGACGACGCGGATGTCTTTCTGCCGGGGAAGGCGATCCGGGTTGGCGAGCCGTTCGCGGGCGCTGCGCAGGTCGCAGACGCAGCCGAGCTGCATGGCATCGAGTCGGTCGAGGTCGGCCTCGCTCAGGAAACCGAGGTGCTCGGAGCGAAAGAGCTTCGCCCAGCGTACGCGCCTGCCGTCGCTCGCGCGATATCCGCCCAGCTGGCGGAAGTTGACGGCTCCGTCAAAGGGTAGCGTCCGGGCGGTACGGGATGGCGGTCTCACGGAGAGTCCATAACGGGTGCGGGTTCGCGAGTCACTTGACCTCGACGGTGACGGTGGAGGGAAGGGGCGGCAGATGCCGGTCGATGTCGTCGCCCACCATTCCCCGCAGGTGGCGCAACAGCCAGGCTACCCCGGACGGCTTACAGATGCCCTCTTCGGTGGGCGCGGCGCCCACGCCCCAGTTGGTGTGCGCGCCGTTGACGAAGTAGACATACATGGCGGGCGAGCCGCTGCCCAGGAAGAAGTACTCGGCGTGGTGCTCGGCCGGATTGAAGGCGGAGACCGGTGCGCCAAAGGTGAGCGCGGCGGCTCCCATGGAATGCATGATGCCCGGCTGACCGGCGGTGGGGTTGGGCGCCACGGGATCGGCGTTGCAGGGTGCGTTCGGGTCATCGGGCGCGCCGAAGATGCCGCAGGGTGGACCGGCAGCGTTGACCGGATCCCAACCGATGACCGCCAGGATACGCGCGGGATCGAGCGACGCGGCGTAATAGGCGATCTTTCCGCCAGCCGAGTGGCCGGCAGTGGCAACGCGGGAGGCGTCGGCCAGGCCCCAGCCCTTTTCGTTCTGTACCCAATCGATGGTGTCTAGCACGTCCTGCGCGGCCTGCGGGTGGTTACCGGCGTCGGTGAAATTGACGCCGACCACGGCGAAGCCCCAGCTCGCCATGTGTCGGCTATATACGGCGTAGTTGGCGTAGGTGTTCATGAAGCCAGGTAGCACGATGACCAGCGGATAGGGGTCGGCCGCGGGCTGGTCGGGGGTATAGACGCTGGCCGCCAGGTTGCCGCTTCGCGCGGGTACGGTCGCGGCGCGTTCCGTCACCTGGTGAGGGCCGTCTCCGGTCAGGTCGCCGGTGAAGGGACGGTCTACGGGCAGGGTGGAGGCATCCGGGGGTACCGCGGCGTCCGACGCCGCGTCCGTGGCGGCGGCGCCTCCCGAGCCGGCCGAGGGTGCGCCTGCGCTGCCGCTTGCGGGCTCGCCGGCCAGCGCCGCGTCCCGGTCGGCGGATCCGTCGGCAGAGGCGCCCGACTGACCGGCGCTTGCACCGCCGGCGGCCGTACCCCCGCTGCCGGCGCCTGCCGCGGTGGCTGGCGCGCCGCTCGTGCCGCCGGCCGATGGAACGGCTTGACGGTCGCTGCCGCAAGCGGCGAGCAGGGCGATGGCCAGCAGCACGGTTCTGTACGAAAGCTCCATGGATGTTTCCGTCGGTGCGCCTCTCTCTCACATGGTAGCACGCCCAAGCGTTCGGTTCCGCGGGGAGGCGGGTAGGGCGGCGACGGTTGACGCTATCGGAACAGCTCGCGCGCGGCAGAGCCGAGCTCCGGGTCTTTCGCGCGGGCCCGGGCGGCGGCGCGTCGCGCCGCGCCTCGTTGGCCCTTGAGGAGAAGCGCGCGCGCCCGCTCGAGCTCTATCCGGCCCGGTCGCGCGTGTCCCAGGCGAAGCGCCTGGTCGAGCTCTCGCAGCGCCAGGTCTGCCTGGCGGCTCTCCAGGTAGGCCACCCCGAGCAACCGGTGCACCTCCGGGTTCTCCGGATCGACGAACAGCGCCCGCTCTCCGTAATGAATGACCTCGCTCCATTGCTTCTCGTCGGCCAGCGCCGCCATCAGTAGTAGATAGGTACGGCGGTCATGCTGATCGATGTCGGCCAGCGCGCGCGCCGCGCGTAGCAATAGCGCGCTGTCGGCTCGCTTGCCCGCGATCTCCATCATCATCTGCCAGCCGTCGGCCCGTTCCGGATCGATGGAGACCGCTCTTTGCAGTTGCCGCTCGGCCTCGGGGAGGTCGTTCCGGGACAGCGCCGCCCGGGCCAGTAAAAGGCGGACCAGGTAGCCGTCCTTACCCGCGGCCAAAACGGCCCGCAGATGGCCTTCGGCCGCGCCGATGTCGCCCCTGCCCAGGGCCACGCGCGTCAGGGCGAAATGGGCGACCGGATGGCCGGGGGCGCGCCGTAGCGCCTTCCGGGCGGTCGACGCGGCTCGGCGCAGCTCGCTTTGACGGACGTAGCCCATGGCCAGACGGGCCAGTGCGTCGGCGTCGTCGGGCGCTTTTCGTACGGCCGCGCGCAGCGCCTTTAGACCGGCGGTGTCCTGTATCTCGGCCGTGAAGTCGCTCTCGCGCCCGGCCAGCCGCCGCAGCAGGTGGCGGCGATAATCGGCATCCAGGCTCTGAAGATCCACTCCCAGCGTCTCGGAGAAGACGCGGGCGGTGCTCTCGCCCCTGCCCCAGGCGGCGAGCATTTCGATCACCGCGGGCATGCCGAAACGCTCCACGATGTAGCGCACCACGCGCGTGGCCCCGTAGTAAGCCGTCATCAGTTGCTGCGGGGTACGAGCGCCGGTGAAGGCGGTATTGAGTTCGGCCAGGCGGGGGAAACGGCCGGCGCGGATGGCCATGTACAGCTCGTGGTCCTGCTCCCGTTTCCACTCCGGCCGCGCGATGGTGGTCTCGTACTCGGCCAGTCCCTCGGTGAACCAACGGGGCACGCGGTTTTTGGAGATCTGCAGGTGAAAGACGTGCGACAGCTCGTGCCAGACGATCTGCCCCCAGTTGAAGGCGCCGGCGCGCGGGGAGACAGCCGTGACCACCTTGCCGAAGCAGACGCCCTGCACTCCGGCGCTGGGCAGCCCGGTAGTGCGTACCGAGAAGTGGCGGCGGTCCGCGTACAGCTCGACGTCGATGGGACGCTCGGGCTCGAAGCCATATCGCTGTTTCATGTCGCGGTAGGCCTGCTGCAGTAGGGGCACCAGGTAAGGTTCGAGCACCGCGCGCTCCTCGCGCTGCAGGCGAATGCGGAACGGCGGCGCGGCGAAGCGTTCGTAATCGGGTGCGATGACCCGCTCGTAGAGGTTCAGCATATTGTAGACCAGCACGTTGAACCGGTCGCGCTCCCAGGCGCTCTGCAGCGCTCGCAGTCCCGCCTCTTCCTCACCCACCCGCAGCAAGCTCAGTCCGAGCGTGGCCAGCGCCGAGGCGTCGTCCGGGTCGAGCCGCAACGCCTTGCGGGACATCTCGATCAACTCTTGGTAGCGGTGCTCCCACTCGGCGTAGCTGGCGATGATGCTGTACATGCCGCTGAACCGGGGGTTGCGTAGCAGCACCTGGCGTTCGGCCTTTTCGAATCCCTCGCGGTCGTCGGCCAGGAAGCGGGCCGCGGCCCGGGTGCTCAGCGCTTCCAGGTCGTTGGGGTTGATCGACAGCGCGCGGTCGAGGTGCTGGTCGGCGCTCTCGAGTTGCATGTTGCGCAGCGCCATGCCGGCTCGTGTGACGTGGGCGGCCACCAGGTTGGGGTTGATGGCGAGCGCGCGGGCGATCCGCTTCTTTGCCCCGGGGAAGTCGAAAGACTCGGCCAGCAGAACGCGGGCCATTATCTCGTGGGCCTCGGCGCTTCGCGGATTGATGCGCAGCGCGTCGGCGACGCTTTCGCGCGCGTGCTCGACGTCGTTCTTCTCCATGAACAGGCGGGCCCACCAGAGCTGGGTCTCCTCGGCGCCGGGATCGAGCAGGGAGGCTTCGCGGAAGCTGTGGTTGGCATCGTGTAGGCTTCCCAGGGCCCAGGCCGCCAGGGCCAGGCAGGTCAGCTGTCCGGCGTCGCTCGCCTCCAGCGTTTGATCGTTGTAGTCGTCGATCACTAGCGAGAGGATATCCTCGGCCTCCCGCCGCCGGCCTACCCGCTGCAGCAGCCTTCCCAGCACGACGCGCGCGCGGTGCGCCGGGCGCCGGACCGCCGCCCGGCGCAGCAGCTTCTCGGCCCGGTCGATCTCTCCTAGCGCGAGCAGGGCTTCGGCCTGGGCGGTGAGCGCGTCGGTCTGTACCGGGGCCACCGCTACCGCGCGCGCCGCCGTCTCGGCCGCTCGACGGTAGCGGCCGGTGCGCATCTGCGCGCGCGCCAGACCGAGCAACGCCTCGCCGCGGTTCGGGCCCGACTGCAGAGTGAGGAAGGCCTTCTCGGCGGTCGCGTAGCGCCCCCGCGCCAGTGCCTCGAGGGCCTCGGCCATGTTGGCCGAGACGGAGGCGTCGGTTGGACCAGGCGCGGGGTCGGCCGGCAGGCCGTGCGCGGTTGACGAAATCGCCGGGCGGTCCGGAACCGCTGGCGGCGTGGAATAAGCGCCACAGGCCAGAGCGGTAAGGGAGAGGGAAACGGCGCAGAGCGGGGCGTGCGCCGCGAGGAGCTGTCGGATTGAGCCTACAGCTCGCACTGCTCCGGGCGCACGCACACGCCTTCCTTGCAGTTGCCGTTCGCACATCCGTCGTCGCTGACGCAGGGCTCGCCCAGGCGGTTGACCGGATGGCACTTGCTATCGGTCTCGCAGAAGAGCCCGGCAGCGCATCCCCCGGTCGGATTGAACGGATCCTCGGCGCACGCCTCCCCCGCACCGGGCAAGGCCGTGCAGGTGCCCTCGAGCGACGCGCTGCCGGGGTCGACCGAGGTGCCGGCGCAGTACTCGCCGTCCGGGCATTGCGTGGGTGCGGCCAGCGTGCACGGCTCGCCCGCGCCGACCGGACCCGCGCAGGCGGAGACCGGGCTGAGAAGCGGCCCGGAAATGGCGCAGGACAGCCCCTTGTCGCACAGGTCGCCGGTCTGCACGTCGCACGGATCGCCCTCTTTGCCGTCCAGCATCTCCCGCTCTGATTCGCAGGTTCCGCCCTGGTTCGCTCCCCCATCCTCGCTCATGCACACCAGCCCCAGCCGGCACGCCTTACCCTCGTCGTCGCCGCAAGCTTCTCCCGGTCCAGCTTGGGAGCCACAAGTGCCGCTGACCTCCGAGCAGACGAGATTATTCCTGCAATTGTCGTTCTCCTCGCACTCCACGCCCTCGGTCAGCAGCGTGGTGCAGGTGCCCGGGCATCCGCCGCGCATGTTGCAGAACGCCGCGCCGCTGCACTCGGCGTCCACCGAGCAGTCGGCGCCCGCTTGTAGGCTTCCCACCAGTACCTCGTCGCAAGGGCTCAAGGTCATGATCCGGGTGGACTCGAAGGCGCATCCGAGCTCGGCGATCTTCGCTATGCACCCGTCGACGCGTTCCGGATGGTAGGTCACCCGACCCACGTCGATGGCGTCCACCAGATAGGGGAAATCGCCGTCCTCCAGTGAGGCCCGGGTGCGCTCCACGCACCCCGCAGGCCCGGAGTACCGGTCGACCGCTTCCTGACCCACGCAGGCGACGAACTGTTTGCAGATCACCGAGGCCAGAAGGGTCGGGAGCTCGTCGATGGCCGGTCCCGAGGATTCGTCCGTATCGTCGCCGCCGCAGGATAGGGATAAGAGGAGCAGCGCCGATACCAGAACAAGCCAAGCGCATGTTTTCATCGTTTGTCTCCGGTTTATCAAGCTATTCGGTAAAGTGCCTAAGGAGGCACCGCAAAATAAACGATCCGGTTGCGGCCGCGTGGGCGGGCGCACTCGCGGCTTTCGTCCTGGGAAAATCCTCGAAATAGCGCTCTCGACCGCCGGGAGAGATCTCCTGCGGTTTCTCCTGCGGGCGCGCTCGCGATTGCGCTCCGCCGACGCGCCCGGTTTCGTATCGTCTATTTTGCGCTGCCTCCTAAGCTAGACAGAGATTGTACCACAGGCCTCGATTTTTACCAGGTCACCGCACTCCGCGGTCGGTGCCGGGACGCGTCCGGCTCGGTGGAGCGTCCGATATGGCTTGCCGGGTCCGAGAAAGATGCGATGATGCCCCGGATGGGGCTGAGGGACCGCTCCTCGATTCGGCGGGGCGTTCTTCCGGTCCGGTGTCCGCCGGGGAGGAAGGAGCATGATGGCCGCGAATAGACGGTGGACCGAGCAGGACATACCGGCGCTGTCCGGTAAGAGCGTGATCATTACCGGCGCCAACTGCGGCCTGGGGCTACAGGCCGCCCGCATGTTCGCCGCCGCCGGGGCGCACGTGGTACTGGCCTGCCGCAATGCGGAAAAGGCGCTGGCGGCCATGGTATATATCAAGCAAAGACACGCCTCCGCCTCGGTGGAATCGATGCCGGTAGACCTGGCGGACCTCTCCTCGGTGCGCGCCTTCGCCGCCCGTTTTTGCCGCAAGTATGACCGGTTACACGTTCTACTCAACAACGCAGGCGTGATGGCGTTACCCCATGCGACCACCCGAGACGGTTTCGAGATGCAGTTCGGCACCAACCACCTGGGCCACTTCGCGTTGACCGGCCTGCTGCTCGAGCGGATGCTGCAGACGCCCGGCGCGCGCGTGGTCACCGTGAGCAGCATGGCACATCGACTGGGCGAGATTCGATTCGACGATCCGGACTGGCGGCGCGGCTACCGGAAGTGGCCCGCCTACTGCCAGAGCAAGCTCGCCAACCTACTGTTCACCTTGGAGCTGCAGCGGCGCCTGGCCGAGCGAGGGTCCGATACCATTGCGGTGGCCTGCCATCCGGGCTACGCGGCCACGGAGCTGCAGCTGGTCGGTCCGCGCATGGCCCGCTCGCGGTTGCTGGAGGGGATCATGGCGCTGAGCAACCGCTACTTGGCGCAGAGCGCGCGGATGGGCGCGTTGTCATTGCTCTACGCGGCGACCGCCGCGGGCGTGCAGGGAGGCGAGACCATCGGGCCGGCCATCGCCGATACCTGGGGCTACCCCGCCCGGACCCGGGTAGACGCGCGCGCGCGCGATCCGCAGCACGCGGCCCGACTCTGGGAGCTTTCGCGGGAGCTGACCGGGATCGACTACCGGCCGCTGGAGCAATAGCCGACCCGAGGGCGGATCGGGCGCGGTTCAGAAGGGCGTATTGAGGCCGGGTGGGCGGACCACCGGCAGGCTCTCCGGGTAGTGGCTGCTGTCGGTGATGGTATCGGCCCAGTCGCCGAAGTCGTTGAGCGGGGAGTCCCGGCCCGGTTCGGTTCCCTCGCTGTCCGGGTCGGCGTCCGCGTCGAACTCGGCCTCCCCGTTCCACTCGCGTACCTCGGTGAACACGACGTCCTCGTCGATTCCCGCGTACGGTCAGGGACGGAGCGACTCGCGCGAGTAGTACCGGGGTACCCGCGGGGAGATTCCGGTCAACACTTCGTAGACGATGGTGCCGCAGGCGCGCGCCAGCTGCTCGGCCGCCAGCCGTTCGCCCTGTTGCTCTCCGATCAACACGGCCTCGTCCCCGACCGAGCATCCCTGCACCGCGGTCACGTCCAGCGTGGTCAGATCCATGGAGATGTTGCCCACGATGGGACAGCGCTTGCCGCGTACCAGCATGAAGCCCCGGTTGGAGGCAGCGCGCATCAGCGCATCGCCGTAGCCCATGGCCACGGTGGCGATCAGGCTCACGCCGCTGGTTACGTGCGTGCGGTTGTAACCCACGCCGGTACCCGCCGGCACCCGTCGCAACGAGATGATGTCGCTGACCAGACGCAGCGCGGGTTTGAGACCCGCGTCCAGGTCGTCGAGCGGACAGCAGCCGTACAGCGCGATACCCGGCCGTACCAGGTTGAAGCGCGCCTCGGGGAAGGCCAGCGTGGCCGCGCTGTTGGCCGCGTGTAGAAGGCCGGGCTGGTGGCCGCGCTCATGCAATAGATCTTGCGCTTGCCCGAAGCGTACGATCTGCTCCCGGGTGACCTCCGGGCTCGAGTCGGCCGAGGAGAGATGGGTCATCAGCCCCTCGATTCGTAACCCGGGCATTCGTTCCAGCTTGTCGAGCAATCCGCCCAGCTCGTCCACGGGCACGCCGAGCCTCGACATGCCGGTGTCGACCTTGAGGTGCACGCCTACCGGCCGCCCTCGCGCCGCCCGCCAGAAAGCGGCGGCGTTCTCCGCGTCGAAGATGACCGGGGTCAGCCCGGCGCGCAGAACGTGCGCGTGCTCGTCTCCGTACGCGCTATTTAGCACCAGCACCGGAGCGCGGATGCCTGCCTCGCGCAGCTCGAAGCCCTCCTCGGCCAGCGCCACGCAGAAGCCGTCCGCGCCGGCTTGCTCCAGGCGGCGGGCGACCGGGACCAGCCCGTGCCCGTAGGCGTCGGCCTTGACCACCGCGTAGATGGCGGCCCTACCCGCCGAGGAGCGCAAGGTCTTTAGGTTGTCCGCCACCGCCTCCAGGTCGACCTCGGCCCGGGTTGTGCGCGCGGTCGGCTGCGACGTTCGCTCCTCCAGGAGCCTGAAAGCGGCTGAGCTGCTGGCGGCCATACCTGCTCATTTGGACCTGCTGGCGGCTCGGCGTCAAGTTCGCGGAACTACCACAGCCGGGAAAGCTGGCGGAATGGGTTGGCTGTGCGGATATTGTACAGTAGTATGATAGACCATGAAGAAGGTTACCGTCATCTGGTTCTCGATCGTTTCTCTGGCGTTGGCGGGCTGTCGCGGCGAGCACACTGATCCCGCGGGCGGAGCTGGATCGGAAGCGGTCGTCGCTCCTGAAACCATCGATTGCGGCGGCACCATCGTGCCGGTCGGCCCGATGTGCGGAGGCATGTGGCTGGCGATCGTCGGCTGTTGCGCGGACACCTTTGTTTCCAGCTCGGTGGCAGAGGCTTTGATATGCAGCATGTACGCGGACGAGGCCATCTGCGCCCAGAATCCGGCCGCGGTCGACGCGCAGTGCAATGTGCTGGGCAGGATGACCGAATGTCAGGGGAGCGCTGGCGCGGGCGGTGAGCCGGGCGCCGGAGCCGGCGCGGGCGCCGGAGAGGGTGGCGCGAGCGGTGACGGAAGCGCTGGCGCCTCTGGCGCCGCGGGCGGGGCCGGAAGCGCAGACGGCGGCCAGGGCGGGGCGGTAGTGGCCGGCGAGGGAGGCGGGGGCGCTGCCGGGCCTCCGGTGCTGCCCCCGGTCGATCCAGCCGAGGGCGCAGCCGAGTGCGAAGCCGTTTGCGGCCCCTGCCACGCGGGCTTTCGCGCGCCGAACAACTCGGTCTGTTGCGAATCGCGTCCCTGCTACTGCAACGGGATCGATACCTGGTACTCTACGGTCGACTGCTCCGACCAGCGGATGCGTTGCGTTCACCGTGACGAGGCCACGCAGACGCTGGCGTACTGCGCTGCGAGGTGAGGCCCACCATGAAGAAGAGCATCGGTAACGTTACGCTTTCGCTCGTACAGGGCGACATCACCCGGCAGCATACCGACGCCATCGTGAACGCGGCCAACTCCTCGCTGATGGGTGGCGGCGGGGTGGACGGGGCGATCCACCGGGCCGGGGGGCCGGATATATTAAAGGAATGTGAGGCCGTCGTCGGCGAGATGGGGCGGCTAGGGGCCGGTGGCGCGGTCATCACCACGGGCGGACGGCTGGTCGCGCGGTACGTGATCCACGCCGTAGGGCCGATCTGGCGCGGCGGGGGGCAGGGGGAGAGGGAGACGCTGGCCAGCGCCTATCGCGAGAGCCTGAAGCGAGCCGTGGAAAAGGGGCTCGAGAGCGTGTCGTTTCCCTCCATCAGCACGGGAGCCTACCGCTTTCCGGTGGACGAGGCGGCCGGGATAGCGCTGGGGGCGGTAAGCGACGCGTTGAAGGAGAATCCCGGCCTGCGACTGGTCGAGTTCGTGCTCTTCGACGCGGCCACCCTGGGGGCCTACGAGCAGGCGCTCCGGCAACTCGAAATCTGAGGTTTCTGCTCGGTTCGCGCTCGTTGCATTTGAAAGATCGGCCGGCGGGGGTACAGTTCAGCGGTACCGCCGGTTCGCGGCGGTTTTTTACGCGAGGGTCCCCGAGGAGAGAACCATGCGAGAGCGGTCGAGGCGGGGGGCTAGGAAGACGGCGCGGATGTGCCGAGCGCTGGCTCTGTTCGTTTCGCTGGGTGTGGTCGCGTCGTACGGGTGTGCGGGGCGGGCAGCGTCCAAAAAGGAGAAGGCCGAGGACCGGCTCAAGACCGTCATGGTGGAGCCGGTGGGCCGCCGGGATATCGTCGAGGAGCTGGACTACCCGGCGGATATCCTGCCCGAGGTCGAGGTCCGCATCTTCTCGCCCGTGCCCGACCGCATCGTGAGCTTTCCCTGGAACGACGGCGACCGAATCCAGCGGGGGCAGCGGGTGGCGTTGATACGCAAAGAGGGCCTGGACATGGGGCTGGAAAACGTGGCGGCGCAGATCGATGCCCTGGATATCCAGATAAAAAACCTGGAGAGCGAGCTCGAGCGATCGGAAAAACTCAAGGCGGCCGGCGCCATCAGCGACCAGGCTTTTGACCAGATCAAGACCTCGCTCAGGTCCTCGCGTGCTCAGCGGCGGGCGCTGGCCGCCAGCCAGGGCCAGCTGAAGGTGAGCGCCGGAAACGCGGTGATCACCGCTCCCATCAGCGGGGTGATCGCGGACAAGATGTTGCAGCCGGGCGACATGGCCTCGCCCGCCGTGCCGCTGTGCCGCATCATCGTCATCGACCGGGTCAAGGTCGAGCTCAAGCTGGTGGAGTCCGACGTGCCCAAGGTCAAGGTGGAACAGAAGGCGCTGGTCGCGCTAGACGCTTTTCCGGAGCGGACCTTCGAGGGCCAGGTGACCCGGATACTGCCCTACCTGAATGCGGCCACCCGCACCAACACGGTGGAGATCGTGCTTGCCAACCCGAAGGACGAGCCGGGCGAGCATTTCCTGCTCAAGCCCGGCATGTTCGGCCGGGTGCGCATCGTGGTGGAGAAGCGCGAGCAGGTGATCACCGCGCCCGAGCGGGCGCTGCTGTTGGACAATCGCATCCTTGAGCAGCAGAAGCCCGGGCAGGTGCTGCGCAAGGCCTTTGTGGTGGACGACAAGTCGACCGCCCGCGAGCGGGTGGCCCGGCTGGGAGCCCGCAAGGGCTCCACCTACGAGGTGCTGCAGGGGCTCGAGGTCGGCGACCGCATCGTGGTGCGCGGCCAGCACGGGCTCAGGGACGGCCAGCAGGTGGAGATCGTCGAGCCCGAGAAGTAGGGCCGCCGATTTGCGGCAGAGAGAGAACGCCCGAGGATAAATCGCGATGAGCATATCCGCACTATCCGTCAGTCGCGGCGTTACCTTTTCCATGCTCTTCCTGGTGGTGGTGGGCCTGGGTTTCTTCTCCCTCTTGCGGCTGCAGCTCGATCTCTACCCGGACATCTCCTTTCCCACCGTACTGGTGATCACCAACTACACGGGCGCCAGCCCCGAGGACATCGAGACCCTGGTCACCCGCCCCATCGAGGGAGCGGTCTCCTCGGCCAAGGACGCGGAGGAGATCCGCTCTACCTGCAAGCAGAGCATCTCCCTGGTGGAGGTCAAGTTCGACTGGGGCAAGGACATGGAGGCGGCCGAGACCGACGTTCGGCGCAAGCTGGAGATGGTGGAGGGCTTCCTGCCCGAGGACGCCGACGACCCGCTGGTCTTCGCCTTCGACCCGTCGTTGCAGCCGGTGGTGATGATGATGATCAGCGGGCCCTACCCGCTGGACGAGCTCAGGCGCATCGCCGAGGAAGACATCCAACCCCGGCTCGAGCGACTGCCGGGCATCGCCTCCTCGGAGGTGGCCGGCGGGCTGGAGCGAGAGATCCACGTGGTGCTCGACCCAGCGCGGGTGGACGCCTTTGGCCTGGACGTCAACGCGGTGGTGGCCACGGTCTACCGGGAGAACACCCAGGTGCCGGGCGGCTCGGTGGAGCAGGGCTCGCTTGACTTCACCATCCAGACCGAGGGCAAGTACCGCGGCGTGGAGGAGATCGGCGAGGTGGTGGTGGGTATGAAGGTCGGGGCGGCCGGCCCCGTTCCCGTCCGCCTGAAAGAGGTCGCCCGCATCGAGGACACCTTCATGGAGAGCACGCGCATCCTGGAGGTGGACGGGGCGCCGGCGGTGTGGATGATCGTGCGCAAGCAATCGGGCGCCAACACGGTCAAGGCCTCGCGGGCGGTGACCGATGCGCTGCCCCGAATCAAGCGAGAGGCGGCCGCCGAGGTCGATTTCAGGATCATCTTCAACCAGGCGGACTTCATCAATCAGGCGTTGGGCAACCTTTCTACCACTGCCATGGCGGGCGTGGGCATCACCTTCTTGGTCCTGCTCTTCTTCCTGCGCAACCTGCGCAGCGCGCTGATCGTGGCCACCGCCATTCCGCTCTCGGTCGTCGCCACCTTTGCGGTCATGGACTTCGCCGACATGACCCTCAACATCCTCTCCATGGCCGGGCTGGCGCTGGCCATAGGCATGCTGGTCGACAACTCCATCGTGGTGCTGGAGAACATCTTCCGGCTGCGCGAGCAGGGACTGAGCTCCTGGCAGGCGGCGATACAAGGTGCAAAGACCGTCTCCACCGCGGTCACCGCCTCCACCCTGACCACGGCCGCGGTCTTCGTGCCCGTGCTCTTCGTTCCCGGCATCGCCGGGGTGATGTTCGAGGACATGGCGGTGACCATCTGCTTTTCGCTGGTGGTCTCGCTGCTGGTGGCGCTCACCTTCATCCCCCTGGCCTCCTCGCGGCTGCTGGGCACCGAGCGGGCCGAGCAACTGCTGAAAAGGGCGCACGCCACGGACGTGTTCGGCGGGCTGCGCGAGCGCTACGGGCGGCTGCTGGACTGGTTCCTGGACGGGCGGCGCTGGCTGGTGGGTGCGGTGGTCGTCGGGCTGCTCGGGCTGACCGGCGTGCTGCTGGTGGCGCTGCCCACCGAGTTCGTAACCTCGGACGATCAGTCGATGCTCTTCGTGGACGTGGAGACCGCCATCGGCAACAACCTGAACGAGACCTACCAGATCATGCAGAAGGTGGTGGCAGTGATCGAGGAAGTGGTCGGGCCCGGGGAGCGAAAGCTGATCGGTTTGGACGTGGGCACGGGCAAGGGATTCGTCTCCATCTTCGCCAAGGGGGTGCACGCCGGGCTGGTGCGCGTTCCCCTGGTCTCGCCGGGCAAGCGCAAGCGCACCCAGCAACAGCTGGAGCAGGAGGTGAGCGACCAGCTCGATAGTATTCCGGGCATCAACGCCTCGGTGGCCATGCCCTTCAACCCCATGGGAGGGGAGGGCGACATCGAGATCCAGATCCGGGGCCACGATCTGCAGACCAGCCGCAAGGTGGGGCTCGACCTCAAGGAGAAGCTCAAGCAGCTTCCGGAGATGAGCCTGGTCAACTACTCCATGGAAGACCAGAAGCCCGAGGTGCGGGTGAACTTCGACCGCAGGCGCATGGCGCAACTGGGGCTGTCGACAGCGGCGGTGGGCCAGGCCATCTCCACCTATTTCATGGGCAAGATGGCCGGGCGTTTCTCGGACGGCGGGGACGAGTTCGACATCCTGGTTCGCTACGGCCGAGAGCACCGGCTCGACATTGGAGAGCTGAGACGAATGCCGGTGGTGGTGCCCGCGGGCTCGACCGTGCCGCTCGGAAACATCGCCGAGGTGCGGACCGCACTGGGTCCGGTGGACATCAGCCGGCTCGACCAGGAGCGGGTGACACGGCTCATCTGCACGCTGAAAAAAGAATATTCGGACGCGTCCGGGCAGATGCAGCGCAAGGATCTGCGCCGCTCGATCAACAAAGTGGACGGCATGTTGAAAGCCTATGCCTGGCCCGAGCAATTCAGCTTCCACATCGGGGGCACGGCCGAGGACTTCATGACCTCGTTTCGCTATCTAGGCCTCGCCCTGGCCGTCTCCATCTTCCTGGTCTTCATGGTCATGGCCAGCCAGTTCGAGTCGCTGCGGCAACCCTTCATCATCATGTTCACCGTTCCTCTGGCCGCCATCGGAGTGGTGCTGATGTTCTCGCTTACCCGCAGCACCATGGACGTCTCCTCCATCATCGGGGTCATCATGCTGGTCGGCATCGTGGTCAACAACGGCATCGTGATGGTGGACGCGGCCAACCAGCTGCGGCAGGAGGGCATGGACCGCGTAGAAGCCATCAAGCAGGCCTCGCGCATCCGCATGCGTCCCGTGCTCATGACCAGCGTCACCACCATGCTGGCCATGTCGCCGCTGGCGCTGGAGATCGGCGAGGGCTCGGCCGCCTGGGGCGGCCTGGCCAAGGCGGTGATCGGGGGCCTCATGGCCGCCTCCCTACTCACCCTGTTCGTGGTACCCGTCATGTACACCCTGTTCGCCGCCAAGAAGGTGCGAACTGCGAACGGCGAACGGGGTCGGACTTAACTAATTAACAATTATGCGAACGGGGTCGGACTTAACTAATTAGTTCCCGGCTCGAAATAGCCGATTTCGGCTTTCACGGCTAGCCGGACGCACGCCACCAGCTTCAGAAATCCCGGAGAGCACTCCAAAAAAGACTGGAAATACGGGATCGGGCGCGATCTGGCCGAATTCCTGCGAACTGCGAACGGGGTCGGACTTAACTAATTAACAATTCGGCAGAATCGCGACCGCTGATTGTCCGAGTATCACCTTGTTATCCGTCATTCGTATAGCGGTACCGAATTGTTAATTAGTTAAGTCCGACCCCCGTTATTGTATTCCGTTATTCGATGCGACCCAGCACGATGCGGGTCTCGGCGGTCATGCCGGCGCGGGTGCCGTGCCAGCCGTAATGGGTCGGTGCACCGTTGCCGTCGGTGCCGAAGATGATGGTGCCATGGCCGAACCCTCCGGCTCCGCCGTATTCTCTCGTGTCGTCTTGGTGGGGGAGCGAGGTGGCGTCAGCTATGCGAAGTGTATACACGTAAGGATGTCCCTTGAGCGGACGAGGCGATCGCACGAGGAATCCGACGTGCCCGGTCACGCCCTTGCCCCAGTGCGGGGGCCTGAGCCAGGCGAAGACGTCACCCGGGCGAGCATCCTGCAGCCTAGCTATCCGGCGCCATCCGCGCCGCCCCCGGTCGGTCGGCGCCCGCGAGATCACCCGGTAGAAATCGCGGGCGACCGGTCGCTCCCGGTATATTCCTCTCAAAGTCCTGGGCGCAACCCTGCGGAGCACCCATTCGGCCATACCCGAGCAATCCCAAAGATACACGCCCCGGTAGTGCCGTACGACGGTCCGGTGCTGATAGCGGGTTCGCTTCAGCCTCTTCCGGATGCCATCGAGCACCCGCAGCACGCGGCGCGCGCCTCGGCTGGCCGGCGCGTCCGCCTCGGGGGCTTGCTCCCCTTGCGGGCGGTCTGCCGCGGTCCGCCCGTTTGCGTCTTCGGCCCGCGTCTCGGCGGCGCCGCTTCCGGGCAGCAGCGCCAGCAGGACCAGGCCCGCCAGCGCGGTGACCAGTAACGTCCAACGCATACCTCCATTTTAACACGAGGCCGCGCGGCGCGCAGCGCGGCCGTGCTCTACTCGTACTTCGAGAAGTCGACTCCCCGTTTCGCTGCCTTCTCCCGGTTCCACTGCTTCTCGTCCACCGGAGGCGGCACCTGCTCCTGCTCGGGCCGTTTCTCGAGTCGTACCGCATCCACCGGGCATTCGGTGATGCAGAGACCGCAGCCGATGCACTTCTCGGCGATGACCTGGTAGCTGTCGTCCTTCTCCTCGATGGCGTTGACCTGGCAGCGCTCCTCGGCGCAGACGCCGCAGGCGGTGCACTCGTCCTGGTCGATCACGGCGACGTAGTGCGAGTTGACCACGGTAGTAGCGGCGATCCCCAGCTCGTTGATGCTCCTGAGCACTCCGCAGCAGCAGCCGCAGCAGTTGCAGATGTAGATGCGGCCGTTCTGCACGTTGCTGGTCAGATGCACCAGGCCGTTCTCCTCGCACTTGCGCAGAAGCTCGTAGGCCTCCTGTTTGGTGATGACCCGGTCCACCGGGCTGTCGTCGAACACGCCCGGTATCGGCGCCAGCGTCAAGCAGACCTCCAGCGGTCGGTCGCAGGGATGGTCCAGAAGCGCCTTCTCCTTCTTGCAGATGCACTCGCGCACGCCGAAGGACTGGCTCCTCTCGATCAGCTCCGAGACCTTTTCGTAGGGCAGCGCTTTCTGCTCGGTCTCGATCAGCTCCTCGATGGGCAGGGTCTGCATCATCTGGGGGCTGGTGGAGAAGAACTGCCTGCCGAAGACGGGATTGTATTTCTCGGTCAGCTCCGCCAGCTCGCGGTCGAGCCTTTCCAGCTGGAACTCGAAGATGCCGAAAACCCAGGGCAGCATCTTGAAGAACCAGTCGTCGCCGAAGCGGACGGCAAAGAGCTGGCCCCGCCTCCACATGGTCTTGAGCTTCTCCTGAAGCCCCTCGAGCGGCCTTCCGGTGCGCTCGGCGATCTGCTGGGCAGATTCGATCTCGAGGCGCAGATCGCAGAACAGCTCCGCCTCGTCCGGCTCGAAGATCTTCTTCAGTATCTTGATCTCCAGCCCGTCCTCGGTGGCCGGGAATCCGTTGGGCAGCGTGTCCAGTACTTTCGCCAGCTTCCTGTAGACCTCTTCGCTCATCGATTCTCTCCCTGTTATCGGCGACTGATTCTACCGCAGACCCATATCTTTACCACTCCGGCGGTACCATTCAAACGCTGCACCGCCTCCCGTCGTCCGAGAAGGTTACGAAAACGTGACATCGTCTCCCCGGCCGCGGGTTTTCATTCCAGATCGAGTATCGTAGCCTCTGTCCTTCCGGTTCGCGCGGTCGGGCCAGCAAAGACGCGGTGCAGGTACTCATCTACGAAAAATCGCTTCCCCGTATCGAAAAACGCTTGCAGGCCCACCTGCCGGCGGTGCGACCCGTATTGATGCGGGAGGACGGCAAGCTGCTTTTCGAAGGGCGGGTGGTCGATGCCGAGAACGCAGCAACCGAAGGTCTCTCGCCGCAGGCCGCCTGGGCCAACACCGATGTATACATCGGCGGGCCGGTGGTCGAGTTCATGGTTTTCTGTCTCAAGTGCGAAAGCCTGCGCTGGGTGCAGTCGAGCGCCGCCGGGTTCGACCACCCGGTCTTCGGCATGCTGGTCGACAAGGGGGTCACCCTCACCAACAGCGACGCTGCCGGCATCGCCATCGCCGAGTACGTAATGGCAGGCGTGCTCGACCACTACCAGCCCAACCAGCAGCGCCGCCAGGCGCAGGCGGAAAAGCAGTGGAAGCGGATTCCGTTCCGGGAGGTCTGCGGCACCACCTGGCTGGTGATCGGCATCGGCAACATCGGCGGCCAGATCGCCCGGCGCGCCATGGCCTTTGGCGCGTACGTGATCGGGGTGCGGCGCTGCCCCACCGGCAACGAGCCCGCGCAGGAGACCATACGGCCGACCGAGCTTCTTTCGACCGTCCCTCGCGCCGACGTGGTAGTGCTGGCCGCTCCCTCCAACCAGCAGAGCCAGCATATCGTCAACGCCGAGTTTCTGGCCGCCATGTCGCCTCGCAGCACCCTGGTCAACATCGCCCGCGGCACCCTGGTCGACGAGCAGGCGCTGCTTCAGAGCCTCGAACGCGGCATTCCCGAGCACGTCCTTCTCGACGTTTTCGAAAATGAGCCCCTTCCGCCGGAAAGTCCGCTCTGGTCCCACCCCCGCGTCCGTATCACCGCCCACAACGCGCCCAACAGCGAGGGGTTCCGGCAGCGCAACGACCAGCTCTTTCTCGACAACCTGGCCCGCTTCGTTGCCGGAACGCCGCTCAGGAACGCGGTCGCCTCGGAAACCGTCAAGCAGTCGGTACAGGGCAACCGCGATATCCGTTGAGCTGGCGAGGTCCGGGGCTACTCCCGTGTCAAGGTGAGCTCGTCGAGCTGCAGGCGTTCCTGGCAGGCGTCGTCGAGGACGCGAAGCACGAGCTGCTGGCAGTCGAGCGAGAGCGAGGGCTGGTAGAACCCGATTTGACCGTCACAGGCCTCGGCAATGGGGAAGTGAACCGCGCGAAAGGCCAGCGTATCCTCGGACCGCCTCGTCATGTACGTGAGTACACTCCTCGGCGGCCCTGCGGGCGCGCTCGGTTTTTCGGGCGCCTTGGCCGCCGTATGGTCCCGGGCCTGAACGCTTACGATTTGCAGCTTCTCCGTAGCGGCGATCGTGTATACTTCCGGGCCGGCGCGGAAGGCCGAAACGCCGAAGCAGGAGTCGATATGGGACGCGAAGCGGAAGTGGCGATCGTCAAGGTCGATGAGCACGGCACTCTGGACGAGGCGGTGGCAACCGCCCTGGACTTGATCGAGGCCCGGGAGCTGATCGGGGCCGAGGATAACATCCTGTTCAAGCCCAACCTGCTGCTGAAGCTTCGTAACGCCTGCACCGAGGGGGACTTCATCCGCGCGGTGGCTCGCTACGTGAAGCAGAGCAACCCCAACATACAGCTGGGCGATTCCCCGGGGCAATTCCGGAGCCGGGCGCGCAATATCATAAAATCGCTGGGCATCGAGTCCGTGCTGGAAGAGGAAAACATCACCTACGCCGAGTTCGAATCGGGCGGCGTGCTGGTCGACAATCCCGCTGGCAAGCACATGCGGCGCTTCCACATCGCCAAGCCGGTGATGGACGCCGACCTGGTGGTCAACCTGCCCCGGCCCAAGTCCCACATCGAGGCGGTCTATACCGGGGCGGTCAAGAATTTTTGGGGGATCATCCCCGGCGGCGAGAAAGCCCAGTGCCACCTGTACGGCAAGACCCAGGAGCAGTTCGGCGAGACCCTGGTCGACAACTACCAGACGCTGCTGAACCTGGGAAAGAAACACCTGACCGTAATGGATGCGCGCACCTTCATGGAGGGGTTGGGGGGTCCGGCCAGCGGGCCCATGCGCCAGGTGGGGGTGATCATCGCCGGGCGGGATGCGGTCGCGGTCGACGTGGTAGCCCTGGCGCTAGGGCGTGCAAATGCATTGAAAGCCGTGCCGCATCTCAAGGATTGCGCGATCCGCGGCCTGGGTATGACCCGCCTGGAAACCATACGGATCTTGGGAAAGCAGATCGAGGAGGTGCGCCTGAAGCGGCGCATCGGCATCACCGCCAGCGCCATGGCCGACTTCATCGGCATCTTCTCCCGCCGCTTCGCCTACCAGACCATGCGCCGCATGCCGGCCCTGAACAAGTCGGCCTGTACCCAGTGTGGGGACTGTTTCAACATCTGCCCCAACGGAGCGGTGAGCTGGCAGAAGAAAGAATATCCCGTCTTCGATCGGGAGAAGTGCATCAGCTGCCTCTGTTGCGTGGAGTGCTGCCTGCAGCGGGCGCTAGACGCCAAGGGCGCGGGCCTTTCCGGGCTTTTTCTCAAGTACCCGGAGGTCAACACGCCGCACCACGCGCAGCGGGGGGCTTCCGGGGCTGAATGATCCGGGGGCAGGGGGGAGGGGGTTGCGCGCGGGTCCGGCGCTCGCGGCTGTAGACGATGCGGTACCTCGTAAAAACAGTTTTATCCGTTTTCTTCGTCCTGCTCGCCAGCGCCGGAGGCTGTGACTGCGGGCGGCTGTTCGGACCGGAGCCTTCAGCCGGCAGCGAGCCGGCGCGGCAGCCGGGAACGGGAAAAGCTTCACGGCTCGCGGCGACCGGTGGCGACGTCAGGTGGACCTTTCTCCGTCTGGGTCCCGCGGAGCTGCCGGTCGCTTCGACCGTGTTCGAGGTACGATCGGTTCTACCCGAAGAAGCAGAACAGAGCCTCGAGGTCGATCTGCACCCGGGCTGCCTGCTGGAGCTGGGGGCCACCACCCGGGATGATAGAGCCAAGGCCACCTTTCGCGTCTCGTTTCTCGACCCCCGGGGAACGGTGGTACAACGGTTTGAGAAGCGCATCGAAAGAAGCGTGTTCTGGCATGACTTCGCTATTCCCAGCGAGACCGATGAGCCCGTCACCTCCCTCCGGTTGGGGATCGAAGAGACCATCGGCGACAAGGCGCTCTGGTCCCGCCCCTACGCGCTCTGCCCGGCGAGCGGCGGAGAAGAACGGCGGCGCAACGTCATTTTGATCTCGCTCGACACCTTGCGGGCGGATCGATTGGGGGTGTACGGCAACCCGGACGGTCTGACACCCAACTTGGACCGTATGGCGGGGGAGGGAACGGTGTTCGCCAACGCCTATGCCACCTATCCCAATACCCTGCTCTCGCACGGCTCTCTGTTCACGGGGCTTTTCCCGCGGGCGGAAAGGTCCGAGCGGGATATGGACCAGCCGCGGTTGCGAGCGGGAATCGAGACGCTGGCCGGGCGTTTTGCGGCCGCGGGATACGCCACCGGCGCCATCACCGAGAACGGGTTCGTGGGCAGCGGCTTCGGTTTTAAGCGCGGATTCGATGTCTACGACGATGGCGACAACAAGGAGGACTACCCCGGATACGCGGCGATGACCTTCCAGAAGGCCCTGAAATGGCTGGAGCGGCGACGGCGAGTCCCGTTCTTTCTCTTCGTACACACCTATGAGGTACACGCGCCCTATTCGGTATCTCCCGATCTGGTCGAGAAGATCGCGGAACGGTTCCCCGGCTATACCGGCCGGCGTTACCAGCGCTTCGCGGCCAGGGACTGTGCCCGGTACAACACGCGCCAGCTGCGCCTGGACGAGCGAGAGGTCGCCTGGATCGAACGGCTCTACGACGAGGAGGCCCGGCGGCTCGACGCGGTAGTGGGCGCCTTCCGGAGCGGGCTCGAGCGTCTGGGGCTGAGCGACACGACCCTGCTGGTGCTCTTCTCCGACCACGGGGAGGAGTTTTCCGAGCACGGCTACCTCGGCCACGGGGAGACGCTGCACCGGCAGGCCCTGCACGTACCCTTGGTATTCTGGGCGCCGGGGACGATACCGGGCGGCCGTCGCGTCGAGCAGCCCATCAGCCTGATCGACGTGGGGCCGACTCTGGCCGAGCTGGTGGGAGTCGGGACGATCTTCACCACTACCCCGGCCAGAAGCCGCCTGGACTGGATCTCGGGCAAGGTTGCAGAACCGGCCGCGCCCGTATTCAGCGAGCTCGCCTTCCGCCGCGCCTCTTGCCCAGCCGGTGCTGAGCAGCTGCACGCCTGTCGTTACGGCGGGATCGCCGTACGAGATGACCGGTACGCCTACATCCAGTTATCGATATCGAACGCCGAGCACCTGTTCGACCTGGACCAGGATGGGGAGGAACGGACCGATCTCACCCGCGAGCGGCCCCGTCTCCTCGAGCGCTATCGCGTCCTGGTAGAGGCGTATCGCGCCAGGACCGAGCCCTCGCCACTGGTGGAGACCGCCTCCCGGCTGGACGGGGAGACCCGAGAGAAATTGCGAGCTCTCGGCTACATCGAGTAATCCAGGTTACGGCATCCCCTCGTCGAACGAGGCCGGCTCGGGCTCGCGTTCGAGACATCCCTGGTAGCCGATCAGGAACCGTCGCAGCTGCGCCGTCATCTTCTCCGTCTCGGTGAAGAAGATGCGGCTCATGGTCCGCACCAGGTCTCGCGGATTCTTTTCCATCACCCGCTCGGTGTGGTCAAAGCCGTAGCGCCAGATCACCTCATCGGTGGCGGGCTCCTTCAGCACAAAGCTGAGCGCCAGCCGGGCGCTCCACTTATCGCCCTCTTCCTCGTCCACCTCTTCCAGGGCGTTGACGCGGGCGTACAGCGCCAGATGATCGCTGGAGGCGTGGATGTAGCTCTCCACCCCCGGAAAGTAGTTGCTGGTTTGCAGCTTACGTGTCAGCAGCTCCTCCAGCATCTGCTCCGGCTCGGCCGCCCAGAGCCGGTAGTGGTAGAAGTTCACGTCGTAGACCTCGGAGCGGTATACGATCTTCTGTGAGTCATAGGGAGCGACCGCTTCCACCGCGGCCAGCACCACGGGGCGGCGGCAGAGCACCTGTCCGCTGGCCTGCCGGGTCTTTTCCACGACCATGGCATAGTAGTACTTGGGGGGAGCCGATCCGCAGGCCTGCAAGGCGCCCGCGATCAGTACCGGTATGACGATCTTCTCGAAGGGGATTCTCATGTTCGTCCTCGTCTATTCGTCCACGTCGCGCTCCTCCGGAGCGCTGCTGCCCAGCAGTAGCGAGGGGTTCTCCTGAATCTCGGCGGTGAACTGCTCCATATTGTTGAGCGACTTCTTTAGCGAGCGAACCGAGCGGTACAGGTCGAGCCGCGAGGCTTGCATGACCCGGCGCATCGACTTGAGGATGGCGGCCGTCTCCCGGAGCGCCTCCTGGGTAGTGTCCGCGATCTTGCCCACGTCGGCCGAGGCGATCTGGCTGTTGATCTCCCGCAGGGTCTTGTCGAGCCTGCCCAGCACGTCGTCCACCCTTCCCAGCTTCTTGGCCGCGGCCTTGAAGGCGATCGTCGTCTCGTTGACGTTGCTAACGATATCCTCGATCTTGGGTCGCTGGCTCTGCACCAGCCCTTCCAGCTGCTCCGCGCTCCTCCGGGCCGAGGCGGCGACCTCTTTCAGATCGTGGCTGGTCCCGGTGAAGTCGTCGATTATGCTGTCCAGCTGCTCGTCGTTCCGCTCCAGCACGCCGGCGAACCGGTTGGTGATGCTGTTGACGTTGGTCAGTATCTCCTCGATGTTGCGGAGGTTCTTCTCGTTCATCACCGCGTTGACCCGGTTCATGGCCATCTCGGTCTTGATGGCGATATCCTGGGCCTTGCCCTCCAGCGAGCCGAGCACGGAACGGCCGGCCTGGATGGAGCTTCCCGGCTTGAGCAGCTTAGCCCGGCTGCTCCCCCCGCGGATCTCGATGAACTTGAGCCCGGTGATACCCAGCGAGTGCAGCACCGCTTTCGCGTCGCTGCGGATGGGGGTCTTCTCCCGCAGGGAGACAACGACCACCACCACGTTGGAGTTCTTGGCGTCGATGCGGATGTCCTCGACCTGTCCCACCCGTACGCCGCTCAGCTTGACCTGCGCGCCGATATCTAGGCCGCTGACCGACTCGTCGAAGCGGATGGTGTACTTGTCGCGGGGCTCGACCATCCGAGTGCCCACCAGCACCGCGATGGTGACGATCAGCATCAGCAGCGACGCGATAAGAAAGAGCCCCAACCTGAATTTTTCCGTCTTGGTAATCATATCGGCTCGATGTCGACCGAGGAGAGCAGCGAGGCCGCCTCCTTCTCGCTGGTATGGGATACCCTGTTGAAAAAGTCGTACACGGTGCGGTTTCGAGTGGCGAGCACCTCCTCCAGGGTGCCGTCCGCAATGGTCTTGCCCTTCTCCAGCATCACGACGCGGTCGGCGATCTTCTTGATGCTTTCCAGCTCGTGGGTGACCACCACGATGGTCATGCCGAAGAGACGTTTCAGGCTCAGCAGCAGATCGTCCAGCTCCGAGGCCGTGACCGGATCCAGACCGGCCGAGGGCTCGTCGCAGAAGAGCACCTTGGGGTCCAGCGCGATGGCCCTCGCGACCGCCGCCCGCTTGCGCATCCCGCCGGAGAGCTCGTCTGGGAACTTGGTCACCGCCTGCTCCAGACCTACCAGCGCCAGCTTCATGCGCACGACCTGGGCGATGAGCTCGGGGGGCAACTGGGCGTGCTCCTGAAGCACCGCGGCGATGTTGTCCCCCACCGACATGGAGGTGAAAAGCGCGCCGTTCTGAAAGACCACTCCGATCTCCGAGCGTACGGTCTTCAGCTCCTGCTCCGAGAGCTCGTTGACGGGTACGCCGAACAACCGCACGTCGCCCGCTACCGGCTGGTACAGCCCCAGGATGTTGCGCAACAGCGTGCTCTTGCCGCTTCCACTGCCTCCTAAAATGACGTTGATCAGCCCCTGGCGCGCGCGGAAATCCACGCCCTGCAGAACTACCTGATCGCCGTAGCTGGCCACCAGGCCGGCAACCTCCACCGGGTAGGGATAGTCGTATGTCAGCTGTACGTTCATGGGCATCATTGGCATCAGGTGAAGCTGAACAGGCAGTCGGCGAAGATAATCATCACGATGGCCACCACTACCGAATTAGTGGTGGCGCGCCCCACGCCCGCGGCTCCGCCGCTGACCTGGAAACCATAGTGGACCCCCACAATCACGACCAACCAGCCGAAGACCATGCTCTTGAGCAGGTTGAAGAACAGGTCGTTGGTGCCCAGGGCCAGCAGCAGCTGGTTCATGAAAGAAGAGGAGTTGAGGCCGAGGTAGGTGATGGCGATGACCCAGCCGCCCATGATGCCGGCCAGAGCCGACATCACGCCCAGCAGCGGCTGGGCGAGGCTGATGGCGTAGAACCGCGGCACGGCCAGGTACTGGATGGGATTGATGCCGAGCAGCTTCAGGGCGTCGATCTCCTCGTTCACCTTCATGGTGCCGATCTCGGCGGTGATGGCCGCCCCGCTACGCCCGGCCACCAGGATGGCCGCCATCAGCGGCCCGAGCTCGCGCATCATCGATATCCCCACCAGGTTGGCGATGTAGATGTTGGCCCCGAACCGGTTCAGCTGCTCGGCTCCCTGGAAAGCGGTGGTGAGCCCCACCAGCACTGCCACCAGCAGCACGATGGGGGCGCTTCCCGCTCCCAGCCGCGCCAGCTGCTCGAAGAAAATCCTGAAGCGCGGCGTCTGTCCGGCGAAAGGCCGCACCAGGCCATTGTAAAAAACCTCGCTCAAAAGGTAGGCCAGCTGGTAGAAGAAATTGCCGAACAGCGAGGCCTCGGCTCCGATCGATTCGACGACGCCGCCGGTCTCCTCCTCGTAGAATCGCTCCGGCGCGTTCACGTTCCAGCCGGCCAGCCGCAGGGCGTCCGACACGGCGGGATTGACGGCGCGCAGCCGAAAACCGCCACCGCTAGAGCCCACCTTCTTCATGCCGTGCGCGATCAGCGCCACCCCGGCGCTGTCGATGTGCGTGACCTCCCGCACGTCGAGCGACACCTGTTGCCGGAGATCGCAGTACGGTTTGATCTGTCTATAGACGCTCGGGACCGAAAAACGGTCCAGCGAACCCGAGAGCTTGATCAGCACCGGCTGGGCAGTACCGTCTATCTGTACGTGGATCCCGGGCACAGAAAACCCCTTTGAGAATCGAAGGTTAGCATGGCAGACCCGTCGCTGTGAGAAAACCGGCGAAGGGGGCAGCCCGCCGCCTCTATTCCCGTTGGCCGCCGTTTTCGGCCAGGTGCACAAAAAAACCCGTCTAGTTTCCGGTAGTTACGGGCGTACGAAAACAGGGACATTTCCTCTGCGCGACTCGCCTCGCTGGCCGGAAGCGACGATCTTTACGGCCGATATTGCCATTGCTCGGCCGAAAACGCGGGTGCTACCGTGGCGACCATCGGGGAGGAGGTCTCCATGGCAAAACTGAATCCGCAACGATTGGTCTTCGGCCTGTTCCTGCTCGTCCTGATCGTGGCCGGCGAGGTCGTCCTTCACCACTTCGAACTGCCCGCCTGGCCGGCCTTCATGATCATGATCTTCTTTTTCGTCGAGCACATGAATACCAAGAAGATCCCGGAGATACTGGTGGGGGGAGCGGTCGGTATCGCCTGTATCATTCTCGCCAAGTTCATGGTCGGGGCGCTGGCTCCCATGCTGGGAGTGCAGATCGCCACCCTGGTTTTCATCGTGGTGGTCGTCTATGCCATCGTGGCCTTCGGCGAGATGGTGCCGGTCGTCTTCAACAACTACGCCTTCATGTACCTGACGGTGAGCGCTGCCATCGCCAACGGCAACCCGGAAGCGGCCAACCCCTTTCTCTGGATGGCGATCGAGCTGGTGGGGGGCGGCATATTCATCGCCGGTATCATAGGCATCCTGAAGATCATGGGAGCGATGGCGGCGAAAAAGGCGGCGGCGCAGGCGTAGACGCCGTTAAAGTGACTTCATGAAATCGAGCAGCTCCCGGTGGAACTTCTCGGGTCGGTCGAGATAGCAGGGGTGGCTGGCGCCGACCAAGATCACGGTGCGAACGTTCTTCAGGTATCCGGCCAGCAGCGAGGCCTGCTCGACGGGGAAGACCCTGTCGTTCTCTCCCCAGAAGATAAGGGTGGGAACCTCGAGGCCCTCGAGGCCCGGGGCGTAGCGGGGGGTGGCGGCCGGGGCGACGGGGACGAAGCCGCCGACCGTTTCGGGGTGTTGCTGTAGCAGGGGGTAGGAGAAGCGTCCGCTCATGGAGGGCGAGACCACCACCGGCCGGGTCAGGCCGAGAGGCGGGATGAGCTCGTGTAGAAAACCGTCGGGGTCGACGTTCGCCTGCGGGGAGTGGCCGTAACCGGGCAGATCGACGGCGACCGCGCGAAAGCCCTCCCGGGCCACCAGCTCGATGGTACCGAGCTCCCGCCAAGTGCCCGAGTGAAAGCTGGCGCCGTGCAGAAAAAGAAGCGAGCGCGCGGCGTCGGCCGGGCCGGCGGACAGGTAGTGGACGCTGGCCCCGCCAGCGTCGACCTGCTGCCGGACGATCGGCGGCGGGTCACCAGGCGCGGCGTCCGGCCCGGTTTCCTGAGCAGAAGCGGCTTCCGGCGCGGCGGAGGTTTCGGATTTACTCTCCTTACCGGTCTTGTTCGCCATCTGCTCGTTCTCCCGGTTCTGTTGCCCGCAATCGCCGCGCGGACACGAGGTTGAGGAAAGCGCGAAACCCAGTACGGCCGACACGAACAACAGATGTCGAGCCAGGGCAGTCGCGCTTCCGATTCCGGTGCTGTTCACCCAGAACCTCCCGCCCCCGGGTCGGCTTCACTTCTTTCGCCGTCCCAGCGCGGCCTTGAGAGCTTCGACCGGGCCGCGGTGCTCGGGATAGGGGCTCGGCCTGCAGACTGCGGCGCCGGGTTTCGGCGCGGCGCCGTCTGCAGGCCGGCGTTCCAGCGCCATGGCCGCGGTAACGACGAATACGGTCACCGCGCTGGCCAGGCTCATGGCCATGAAGTGGACGTCGTTCCAGTTCCAGAGACCGTAGAAGAGACAGGTGAGCGCCGCCAGGATGGTGGCGGCGATGCCGGGCAGCTGGCGCCGGTGCCAGAGAAATCCATAGGTTAACAGGAAACCGTAGTAGTAGCAGGTGAGCTCCGCGGCCACGATGATGGTACCGGTGCCCAGGGCCACCCCCGCCCAGTCCTCGTTCTTGCGGGCGGCCAGCCCCAGCAAGAACAAGAATAGAGCGATCAAACCGTAGTAGAGCGGGCCGCGCTCGTGGTAGAAGTAGCGGCGCTTGGCCTTCCACTCGGCAAAGGGATCGTCCAGCTTGTCGTTACGCATCCTGAAGGCCCGCGTGGCGTGGTCGTACCCCAGCACGGTCTTCAGCCCCATGTTGTTGGTCAGGGGCGTGGCCAGGTGCTTGGCGCTGTTGTCCGCGAACTCGACCCAGGCGTCCAGGCCGTTGGTGGCCCAGCTGCCGGCCGGGACCAGGATCAAGATGGCCAGGATACAGCCGGTGCCGAAGCGTTGATGGGCCTTGGAGAGATAAAAGCGCCGCTCGGCGATCATGTTGAAGATGGCCTTGAGGATCAGCGCCACCACCGCCATGCCGGGGAAGATGCGCAGCAGCGCGGCATAGGTCAGCGCGAATCCGCCCAGGGCCATTTTGTTCTTCTTCAGCAGGCAGGTCCCCACCACCAGCCAGAAGATCCAGTCATAGCGCAGGAACGCGCCCCCGTTCCAGTAGTAGCGGGCCGGGAAGTTATACCCCCACCAGATGAGCGCCACCGCGGTCGCGCGCCAGCCAAAGGCCCAGAGCGCGAAGCCCCACATGGCGATGAGCAGGGCCGAGTCGACGATGCCCAGCAGCAGGACCTTATCCACCTTAACGGTCCGGGCCCGCTTGAACACCTCCAGCTCGATGCCGATGGCTTTGAACGCCCGGTTGATGAAGGTCAGGTCCTGGTTGTAGTTCTTGTACCAGTTGATATCCCCGATGTTGGTCAGCGTGCGCGCCAGCACTGCCCAGACCGGGGTGGCGTTGTAGCCGTGGTCGTTCTGCGACTGGTTCCAGCGATCCACCGAGAAGCGGCCGCGGAAGTAGCGGATGTCCTTCTTGAACTCCTTCCAGCGTTCCGGGGTGAAGTGGCGGGTGCAGCGGGTGGGATCGGCCATGATGGCGTCGGTCTTGCCCAGCGCATTGGTGTGCAGGTCGCGCATCTTGCGATCCTTGACCCGCTTGACCAGGCCGTCCTCCAAGTCGGCTACCGCCGTGCACTCGTAAATGCGCGAGTAGCGCAGCTCCGGCCCGTACTTGGCGCCTATGTAGTAATGGTAGTGCTCCCAGATGTGGATGTAGTGGTCGAAGTGGAAGTGGCCGAGGTTCCACCAGCTAAAGAAAGCCAAAATGCCCAGGATAACCAGCAGCCAGTCGCGGGTGCGCTTGAAGGTCTTGATCCCTCCCGCCCACCTGAGCTGCAGCCGGCGCGTCTGCACCCACTTTGGCCTGTCCGCCCAGTCGAGCAGCAGGCCGACCAGGAAGAGCAGCGAGGCGATCCCGGCCAGCACCCCCTTGATGCCCACCATGATCGGGTTGTCGATGGCCGTCCAGCTGATGAGGTCCCAGCCGGTTCGCTTGGGCGGATGGCGCAGCTTGGGCGGCCAGGGCCTGGGCAGCTGGCAGTAGGCGCGCAGCTCGGAAACGGAGTAGTAGAGGTCTCCCGCCTTGCCCTTGACGCGCAGGTAACGGACCTCCTTGGGTTCCTTGAAGACCGTATACCGGGTACGCAGGCCGATGCCCTTTACGTAGACGGGCACCTCCCAGACCGGCTCCCAGGTAACCCCGTCCAGCGAGCCCTCGATCGGGTACTTGTCGTTGTTGTCGCCCTGCAGGACCATGCCCCGGAGGGGACGCGGCTTGCCGAAATCCAGCTGCAGGTAGGAGTCCTCGCCCTCGAGCACCAGTGCGTCGGCCGCCGACGACCAGAAGCTGCCCTCCACGGCCAGCCGTCCGTCCTGTACCTTCCGGTTCGTTCCCCTGACCTGGTTCGCCTTCAGCAGCGCGGCGGCTATCAGATTGCCCTTCGGGCAATCGGGGCGGCGGGCGGCGGGCGCGTCCGGGACCGGCTCGGCATCCCGGAGCGCTGCCTCGCTCGACCGCTTCCGGCCGGCATCCGAATCCCGCTCGCGGGCACGCGCGGCGGTGATCCGGGCCGCGGTGCGATCCGGGGGGGGGCCGGCCGGTCGCTCGGCTGCGCTTTCCGCCTTCTGGTCGTCGCTCTGCTGCGCCGCCGTTCCGGACGGCAACAGGGCGAGCAGCGCGGCGCCCAGCGCCAGTCGGGCTAGCGGCGTTACGAGAACGAGAAGCGGTTCCGGTATCGCCGGGCGGTATGTCGGGACGAGAGGCACGGTTGCTGGCTTCTTCTTAGCGCGGAGGGGGCGCATGACGCAAACCGCGAGCGGAAGCGGGGGCCGATGGTATGCGCGACCCGGGTCTTTACGCAACCGGGGCGTTGCGTGGTAGGTACGTTTGTAAGCGTTCAGGCCTTGGACAGTGCGGCGGCCAAGGCGCCCGAAAAACCGAGCG
>CAYVFC010000068.1:0-42442 GCA_964450715.1 uncultured Sandaracinaceae bacterium
TCCGTCATATCAATGGTTTATGAACAATTACGAGTGGTTGCGATGGTCGCGGAAATGAGCTCTTTTGCGCTCATAACCCGAAGGTCGCAGGTTCAAATCCTGCCCCCGCAACCATCACTATTCAGCAACGACGAAAGCCCCCCGGGATCACTCTCGGGGGTCTTTGCGTTAAGGAGCAGAACAGCCGGTAGAAGCTCCGCTCGGGCTTCGTAGACGCCCTTGTCGGGCATGGGCGTGAGGGTAACGCATGACCCCTTGAAAAGGGTTCTGAGCGCCTCCCTCAGGGCTGCAGGGCGTTCATCAGCCATCTGGTTGAGTGCGAGGACTCGATCGCGGATGTCCTGGTCGGTCGGCAGTTGCGGAACCTCGTCTGCCTGTTCGACGGATACCAGGTCCAGCTGCGCCTGCGCATCGCGTACATCGCGCTCCGCTTCTTCCAGCAGCCGACCGAGTGTCGGAGAGTGCCCCTGAGCGATCATCGCATTGGCAGCGCGCTCGGCCCGGCTCTGCGCCTTGCCCAAGTCCCGTTTCGCAGAGGCGATTCTGTCCTTTCTCCCCTTACGTTGCTCGGCCATCAACTCGACGACCCTGCGGCGTAGAAACGCGAGGTAGTTTGGTTTGCTGACCGCGTCGCGGACGGCATCGAAAATCTTGGTGCGCGCCTCCGACTCCAGAACGGTGAGGGTATTCGAGCAGATCTGGTCGCCTGCAGAGTCATTAGTCGAGCAGCGGTATCTGCGCCACTTGCCCTTGCCGTATATGTTCATGCGCGAGCCGCACTGCCCGCACACGAGCAACCCACTCAGCGGGTACTCGCCGCGAGGTCGGTTACTTTGCTGCTTGCGCCCCTTGAACGTCCGCTGGGCGCGGTCGAATAACTCGCGAGGAACGACAATGAGTTCTGCCGGCGCGTGCCACACCTGAACCGGGGCGGTTCCCTTCTGCTTGACGCGCTTCTCCGACTCGGGGTTCTTGACCCACTTGCGTTCGCCGTAGCGCCATACACCCGCGTACCGCTCGTTTTGCAGTATCGCGCGCACGGTGCCTTTCCGCCAGCCTCTCTCTGGCTTGCGGGGTGGAACGATCTTCCGTTCGTTCAAGTTTCTGGCGATGTTGGTAAACGGAGTCCCGGCTGCATACTCTTCGAATATCCAGCGAACCGTCGCAGCTTGCTCGGGGATGATCTCGTAGGCGCGGTCGATAACCTCGCCATCGGTGTTCCGCGTCCTCTTGATCGCAAACCCATACGGCGGCGCACCCGTCGGCTTACCGACCGAGGCTTTGAACGCGAGCTGCCTGCGTGTGTTGACTGCCACTGCGTGTCGCCCCTGCGCACTCATCACCGCGTGCTGGGAGAACATCAACCCTTGGGGATCGTGCTCCGTGTCGTAACCATCTTCTTTGGCTACAAGGCGGACGCCGCGAAACACGAGTCGCTTGCGCAAGTGGTGCAAACCCTCCTCGTCGCGGCCCAGGCGCTTGAAATCATCTACGGCTACGGTATCCCACCGCCCAGCGTCGATCTCTTCGAGTAGCCGCTGGAAATCCCTGCGAGTCTTCCAGCTGGCACCCGACACCGCACGGTCCGTCAGCGCAAGGCCAACCCTCCCGTCGTTTTGCTCGACCCATGGCGTTACGTTCGCTATCTGCGCATCGATGGACTTGCCATCCTGCTTCTCAGTCGAATAACGCGCATATATTATTGTACGTCCGAAGGACTTCATGCCTCACCTGTTTGCCTAGTGGCGTTCCGTCCACCAACGGGCGACTGCTTCAAGGAAGAGCTGGATATGCGGTTCGATTGGAATTCGCTCCAACTCGATGCGCCTTGCGCGAGCGTCCACCAAAGGGCGGAGAATCTCATCGCGTTTCGCGTCCAAGCGCGCGAGCTTCGCGTTGAGCACCGGAAGCTGGGTAGGTGCGTAGGCCCGGAGAAGGTTCGTTTCAATAACCTTCCGATTGTACAGCACTAGGTTCTGCCCCGTTTTTCTTTTCGGTCCCCGCACCGGCCACGAGTAGGGTGGTGGTTTGGAGAGAGCCACCTGATACCGCGTGCTTTCCGCTTCTACCTCGCGCCGTGCTCGAACAACCGGGCGAACCTGCGCCAGTACCGAAAAAACGTTATTAGATAAGCTGCGGTCCACGACGGTCCTGATGGGTATTCAAGGCGAGGAGAGACCCACCGCCTGTCCTTCTTGCTCTCCAGATCGTACCGGCCGCCCGAACACTTGAACGCTCGCGGGCGGGTCGAAAACCCAGCCGTGCGCTACGACGCGAAGATGTGAAGGCTTAGGCTCGCGAGACGTAAAGCGGGTTTGTTTTGAAGGACACCACATTATTGTAATTACTCGACTTTCTGGAGCTTGTTTGAGCGCGGCGACGTGAGGCGTAGTCGAGGGCTTCGAGTGTAGACGCTCCTCCTGAGCTTCATATTCAGCGCCGCCGGTTGAAGTTGTACAGGCCCGACTACGTCTAGACCCAAATCGGAGTACGTGACTTGGGGACTACGAAGAGAATCACGCTATTTCAGCCACTTACGCCGTCCACATCCGCCTCTGCCTGGGATACCCTCTGGTTTCCAAACTGCACGCGCCTCCTATATTCGCGCGCGTTCCCGGATCGCGATCGGTGATTTCGATGACGCCGAACGAGAAACAGTACGACCAGTACCTCAGTCACCTCGCGCACTTCAAGCAGTGGTATCCCGATAAGAACGCTTCGCTGCTCGCGACTCTCCTCGTCGATTCCGAAGGCTGGGGAAACGTTGGCTATGAGTCCGAACGTCCATCGACCACCCGAGCGCACGACGATTTCGTGCGCTACTTGAAACGATATTTGAAAAAGCTTCGTCCTCCAAAGGCACCCGAGAAAAACTCATCGCCGGCGAAAAAGAGCCGACAGGATCGTCGTATTCGTAAAAACCTCAGAGAACACGATTCACAACTGAAAGAATTGAAACAAGCTTACGAACTTGTGCTCGCCAATGCCGAACAGGCTTCAATTGTTGCCGAATGCTTCGAAGAATTCAGTCGCCCTGCTAGACACCGTGGCAGCATCGTTATCGCAATCGCGCTTGAGCTTGTGCCGAAGAATACCAAATACGAGATGCACGATAAACTGCGAGGCGCTCTTTCGGGTTTAGAGCCGCGTCCGATCTTCGGGGGCGGCACCGGAAAAGCGGTCGAGGTAGCGGCGAAACGCGGCCGCGAATACCTCAATGGCAGAGGGCAGGACGCCGGCGAATACGGCTGTCTGCCGGGCCAGCGCAACTTCCAAGGTGGTGACAGAGAGCTTGGGATTTTACCAACCCTTTTAAAGGTGGCAGATCATGCAAGTCGGATACGCGACCTCGAAGCCCTGTTTTCGAAAAGGAACGCGAAATCCGCGTAAGATTTTTGTTCCTCTACAGTAATGGCCAGCCGATGTATCCATTGTAGACATGGAACACAGAGCGATAAAACGGTACGCATCGATTCCGACTGTTGCCGATACCCTCGATGTTTCCGAGGCCACGCTGCGGGAATGGATCCGCCGCGGCGTAGTCGCGAGCATCAAGATTGGTCGTCGGCGGCTAATCGATATTGAAGCCTTGGCTTTACTCATCGAGAGCAGCCGTAGGCCCGCGAGCGAGCAACCAACTCGCTGAACACCCGTTAAAACTCAACGACGGCCGGTGTTACAGCACCGAGCCGCCGTCTGACTCCGCCCACTCAACCGGAATGGAGAGTCGCATGTTGTTTATCACCGTATCGAATCCGCGTCAAACACACAACATAGTTGTCTCGATTAGCAGCGGAGCCCCTACCAGTCTAGGAGGTGACACATGCTGATCTGGTCGGGCTGTCACAACGTTGCTCATTCGGCTTTTGTTGACGTCCAAGGTTCCCATCCAGACTTCGATGCTTTCGTCAAAGCGGTACTAGACCCCAAGACGTTCAAGCCGGCAGAGAAAAAAGATCAGTTACCTTTGTTCATCCCTGCCGAGTTCGCGCGGGGTAAGCCGATCCGGCGCTGCAACAACAACGTGCTTACCATTCAGATGGGCGTGCTCGACCTCGATCATGGCTCGGTCGATGAACAACGACTGACCCTGGACATTGTCAAGAGCTACGGCCACGTCGTGTATACGAGCTTCAGCCATCTACTGAAAGGCGAGTCTAGGTATCGGGCCATCGTAAAATTCTCACGGCCGGTGGACGTGACCGAGTGGCGACAGTTTTTCCCCCGGATGCTGCTGCACTTCAAAGCCACAAACACAGCTGACAAAAGATGCGCTGATCAATGTCACATGTACTTTACTCCTGGAGGCGACTACAGTCGGTATACCGCTTTTGGCAACGATGGGCCGCCGGTCAACGTGGACGAAATACTCGCCTTGTCATTGCCCGAAGGCATGGTCGAAAAACCCATCGAGGACTACGACGACATCCTGCCCGAGGACCAGCGCGGCACTATCGGAGACGGCCTGCGCGAGGTGTGGGAAGCCAAGCTCGTCAACCTGATAGACGAGATCGAGAACCGCCCCTACCCGGGCAGCATCTACGACCTGAAGGCGCATCGGGTCTTCGGGCTGGCGCGCGGGGTTCCTCACATCATGTCGGCCGAGAGGCTGCGCAACTGCATCGTGATTGCGCTAGACCGCCGCTACCGAACGGCCCAGACCGAAGAAGACGCCGAGATGGTCCCGGTCTACCGGGAAAAATCCATCCAGCAGGTGGCGAAGGCCATCGCCGACGGCATGAATCGCCCCTGGTGGCCGCCAAAGAGCAACGAGATCATCTCCCGGCCGCTGACCGAACTGGGACTGGCCGAGCGCCTGGTCGATCAGCACGGCCAAAATATCCGCTGGGAACCGAACTGGAAGAGCTGGCTGGGCTGGAACGGAAGCTACTGGAGCCTGGAAGCCGGCCTCGAAGTCGTGCGCAATAAACTGGAAGCCACAATACGCTCAATCCCGCTAGAAACTCACGCACTTTCTGCCGACTATCTCGAAGCAAAGAAACACTACATGGCAGTGGCCGACGACGAAAACGTCTCCGATAACGTACGAACCGACGCCGAGATGAAATACGAGCGATTGAAAAAACAGATGGAAGGAATAAACAAGTTTGCCTTGAAGTGCGAGACGGGATCGAAGTTTTCAAACGGGGTGACGTTGGCCACGCACAAGCCCGAGGTGTTGAGTGACTACCGGGCTTTTGACCGCGAGCCCTGGCTGGTCAACTTCAAGAACGGCACGTTGGACCTACGCACCGGAGACTTCGGGCCGCACAAGCGCGAGCACTACCTCACCCGCACCGTGCCTTACAACTACGACCCGGATGCGAAGTGTCCTCGCTTCGACGCCTTCCTGCGTGACTTCATGCAGGAGAACGAGCGCATGATAACCTTCCTGTGGCGCGTGATGGGTTACACCGCGTGCGGAGTGACCGACGAGCAGAAGATATTTGTACTGCACGGCGAAGGAGCCAATGGTAAAAGCACTCTGCTAGATGTGCTGGTGGAAATCTTCGGAGAGGGTAACAACGGTTACGGGATAGCCGCCAATAGCGAGAACTTGCTGTCCACCCGCAACAGCAGTAAGCACGAAACCTGGCGCATGACTCTGGCCGGCGCAAGGATCGTCAGCTGCCAGGAAGTGGACGAGGGGCGCTCGTTCGCCGAGTCCCTGCTCAAGGAGCTGACCGGCTCGGACAGGATAGCCGGCCGCAAGCTCTACCAGAACGAATGGTCCTATCGCCCCCAGTTCACGATGTGGCTCGCGGTCAACCACCTGCCCCACGTGCGCGGAACCGATGAAGGCATCTGGCGGCGTTTGTGTGTCATTGAGTGCCCGGCCAACTTCCGCGACAAACCCGACCGAGACATGCCGCGCCGGCTGCTGCTCGATGCCCCCGGCATCTGGGCGCGCATCGCGCGCGAGGCCCGAGCCTGGGTCAAAGAACGTCTGGTGCTCCCACGTGAAGTGGTCGTAGCGAACCAGGTATACCGGCGCGAGCAGGACCCGCTAGCGGACTTCATCGAGAAGTACTTCGTGCTCGGGGACGACTTCTGCACGGAGAAGAAGGAAGCCTGGTCCGCCTATGAAGACTACGTCAGCGAGCGCCGTGAGCGTACCTTCCATCAATCGAAAAGATTTCACCAAGCGATGAAGAAAAGGTTCGCGTTCGGCGGGGGTAAAGGCCCATTAAAGAACTTCCGGGTGTATAAGGGGCTGCGACTGAAGACTCTGCAGGAAAGGATCGCGTCGTCACCTCGTGCAGTGTTGCAGCGTGCGTCTGCAGAACGGGAACAGGAGATGAAGGACAGGAAGCCGAACTGATGGCGCGGCAGGTTCGCGGCGGGTTCGCGGCAGGTTCGCTATCGACGATAGTCTAGTAGATACATGGAGATAGATGCATTGCGGCATTTGCGGCAGGTATTTTTCGAATCTCCTTCTATTCACAGCCGTTTTTGCGCTTTGTATGAAGAATACAATCCCATATGCAAGTTCTTAATATGCCTGCCGCAAATGCCGCAAATGCCGCAGGCCGCGAAACCGTTGGGGATTCCCGCGACGAAAACTGCCGCGGCGCTACCGCGAAGTTGCCGCGACTAGCTGTAGGCACCGGACGCCTATGCACCGTTCTCGTCCACGAAGAACCATGCCCTGCCTCAGGCGAGCACCTGCCTTAAAAAATCAGGGACCGCGCGGCTGACACCCGGCCGGAGGCGGTCCGCTAGACCTCCGAAATTCCCGTCCGGGTCTTTTCTGCTATGCCGGAAAAATGAAAGCCCAATGCCAGGAAATAGTGTTAAATATCATACACTTACACTTTGTAGCCCCTATGCCGAAAACGCTCTCTTTCCAGCACGGGCCTTCCGCCGGCCTCTGTGAATTTTGAAGTTTGATCGCACCCGGACCGTCCCCCTCCGCATGCCCACGCCGCCGCGTTCCCGCCTCTCCGCCCGCCCACTCACCCAGGCAGAGTTGCTCGGCCACTTCAAGGACGCCGAAACCTTGATGGACCGGGCGTTGAACCTGGAGGACGAGGCGATCGTTGACCTGCAAACCCGGAACCCGACGGGTCGCCCGGACGAGTGGAGGCTTTCCGTGGCCTGCGGGCCGTTGCTCGGCAGCAACTCCGTCGTGTTTGGTGCCCAGTTCACGCTCTCGCTTCTTGTCGATTGTGATGAAATCTGCAGCTACGGCGACATCGACTACGAGCCGGTGTTTGAACAGCAGTGCGAGATCCACCTGTTCGATCGCGACTGGCGCACGATAACGTGCGCGTTCGCGGCATGGCTTCTGCGAGTCGGTTGGATCATCAAGGACGGTGAGCTGACCACCACCGAGGCCATAGAATGCGATTTCTCGATCGTCCCCGAAGGCAACCTTCTCTGCACTCAAAAGGTCCGCACGCGCGGCACACCGCCGATAGAGCCGCCGCACTGGCAGCGGGCGAACGAGCTGCGGAAGGCGTGGCAAGACCGGCAACCCGCGGAACTCTCGGAGCAGGAAGCGCGGGAAGCGTGGAAACAGTGGGAAAAGAGTTGCCCAGACGAGGAGCCGTGGTTCTAGCGGGGGAACCGCCGAGGCCGCGCCGGCTGGTCAGCCGTCCGACTTCTTGGCCTTCGCGGCCCGCCCGCGCTCCTGCAGATCGGCCATGATTTCCTTGGCATAACACTCTCCGCAGAGCCGGTTCACCAGCACTTCTCCCTCCAGCAGCCCCTGCCACTCGCGGTTCGCCGTTACCCGATGCCACTTGCCACACCGGGGGCACGGCCACTGGAGCCGCTCCAGTTCATCCGCGGCGGCGATGTACCTTTGCCCGACACGCCGAAGCTCTTCGGCTGTCGATACAGGGCCGAACAACTCCTGCAGCTCGCGGACCATGGCGACGAGGCTGTTCAGACGCTCTACAAGTCCGTCGATCGAGGAGTCCGACCCGAATGCTTTCCACCCCGCCAGGTAAAACTCTAAGAGCGTTCTTACTCTGCCAACGAGTTCCTCGGGCGTACCGACGGGTCCGATCATCCGACGCAGTTCCACGAGGCTGTCCCCATGAACCGCGAGATGTTCGGGTCGCCTTAGCCAGGCCGCGTGCAACTGATCGACGACGTCTGGGTGAAGCTCGTGCTCAATCACGATATCCTCGAAACTGCTGCCGCCCCTGAGAGCCGCAAACACCAGGGACGCGACTTGCCCCGGCGTCATCCCCGTGGAAGCCGTAGCGGCGGGCTCGGCTTCCTCTGTCTGTTTTTTCGCGGCGACTTCCTCGACCTCGGCGCGGTCATACCAGACTCGGTTCTTCTCCTCGTCGAAGATCGGATGAAGCTCTCCGGCGTCGTCCATCCGCTGGACCGAACGGCGCGAAGTCCCGAGCCGCAGAGCGACTTCTTTTCTGCTCATCCGGTCGTCGTTGCCGGTGTCCGGCTCTTCGTTGGTTTTCCGCACTGCATCCATACCCGTTCTCCTATGGCGAAGTGATGGCGCTCGGCGTGGCGAGGCCTGGGCGCAGCCTGGGCGCGGCCTGGGCACAGCTATGGCAGGCCGTGGCGAGGCCGTGGCGAAGCGGTGGCGACCCTGTGGCAGAACCGGGGCAACCCCCTGTGGCGCGGCCCGGTGGCGCGGCTTGCCACCGGGAATTCCGGTACCCCATGGGGTGCCCTATAAGAGGCCCCTAGTGGCCGCCAACCGGCGCGCCATCGAACACCGCGTCGAGGCGCGCCGTGGCGACCCGCGATCACCATCCCGGTCTACTCGTCCCTCGGCCGCGGCGAGCACGAGCACTCGGCCCTGGCCTGGACCCCCGGGGAGGGCCGCTCCTCCTCGTCCTCCTCGTCCTCGGGCTCGTCTTCGGGCTCGTCCTCGGGCTCCTGGGGCTCCTGGGCCTGCAGTCCTTCCCGCCGGACGCGGTCGGCCCGCTCCCGGCTGGCCCTGCGCACACGGGACTCCTCTTCCTCCTCGTCCGGCTCGTCCTGAGGCTTCTGGGGGGCCTGGGACCTGGGCCTGGTCCGCCTGCCGCGGACGGCAGGTTCCCGGCCGGTTCCGTGCAGGGCCTCGGGCTCATCCTCGTCGCCGCCCGGGTCGCCCTCTTCAGCAGCGTCCATGTCGCCACTCAAGTGCTCTTCCCGGGACTGCTGTTCGTTCTCTTTCTCTTGGAACTCGTCTTCCTCGGCCGCGGTTCCGCAAGGCGGGCAGGGCTCGTATTCCTCGCAGATCGTCCGCCGAACAAGCTGTCCACGCATGTACTTTTCAGAGCTTCTATTCATCACATCACCTCGTCGGTTTGAAGATGATAGAAGTCTGAAACCTACCTAGGCCATCGAGCAAGGCATACCCGAGAGTAATCGAATAATACCCGTGACATCACGTCACAGAACGGCGCTATTCTTCCCCGACTTCCTTCAGCTCTGCTGGGTCCAGGAGTTCGTAGCCGTCTTGAACGACTACCCTCACATTCGAACTTTTCGGGCGGCACAGCGGAAGGCCGTTCTCTTCGCGAAACCGCTTTTGCTGCGTTCGAAGCTCTTCATTGACGGCCTTAACCCTTTTCTTCATCTCGTATCGTCCTCTGCGAACTCGATGTGCGATGGCGTTGAAATCGATTCCGATACAACTCGCTCGCCGGACGATCCTATTCATCTCGTTCTTGGCCTCTTCAAGCGCCTGCTCGCATTCACGAACCATCTTGGCGCGTTCTTCGACGTCCATGAGCAGTTCTTTGTGGTGCGGACGGTGGTGCGGCATACCTTCTTTTCTACTGCGGAAACTCGATACTGAAAAGCCCATGCCGCTTCCCCGATCGATCGATCGCCCTTTTCTCCCCGCCATACGATCGTCTGCGACACCTCGGATTCCATGCCCGCCTTATTCCCCATCGACCTCGCCAAGCCTCTCAAGCAGGCCGACTTCGACGACCTCGACACCTTTTACCGATTGGTACGACCCCGCCTTTAGCCATAGCAGGCCCACGGAGTTCTTTTCTCGCCCCCCTAGCGACTGCGCTGGGAGCCGTGACCAGGAAGCCAGTCCCGCCCCGCCGCGAAACGGCTGCCTTTTTCCACTTGTGTCGCCCGTTGCGACTCCTTCCGACTCTTGTCGGCTCAACTTGGCTGTTCTCCCGCGTTGGAAGCCGTGTTACACCATAGATCTCGCGGACCTTATCCCGCATAGGAGCGAAATGGCCGAGCCTTGGGTATCAGTGGACGATGTCGCCAAGCATCTGGGCGTCGCCAAGGACTCCATCTACCGCTGGATCGAGCGCAAGGGCCTTCCCGCTCACAAAATGGATCGGCTGTGGAAGTTCAAGCTCACAGAAGTGGACCGCTGGGTCGTCGAGGGCGGTGCCGCCGAAGACGTCAAGAAGAGAGCTGCGCAGTGAGGAGAAAAACGTGGTCCAACTTGAACACATCGAAGCTATCGAGAACCGACTCTGGACTGCGGCCGATACGCTGCGAGCCAATTCGAATTATGCAAGTAACGAGTACTTCCTGCCGGTCATGGGCTTGGTGTTTCTCCGCCACGCCTATAGCCGCTACCTGTCGGTGAAGGACAAGATCGTTGAAAGCCTCCCAAAACGCGGTGGCAAGACGCGCGACCTCACCAAGGAGGACTTCTCACAACAAAGCGCCATCTACCTGCGGCCCGAAGCCCAGTTCGACCACCTCGTAGCCCTTCCCGACAGCGCAGACCGGGCCAAAGCGATCATCGCCGCGATGGAATCCATCGAGGCCGACTACGACGGCCTGCGCGGCGTCTTGCCCAAGGCCGAGTATCAGGAACTCGACAACGATGTCCTCGGGCAGCTTCTACGCACCCTTAACCCGGACGAGTTGAAGAAGGTGTCAGGCGACGTCTTCGGCCGCATCTACGAGTACTTCCTCACCCAGTTCGCTGACCAAAAGGCCCACGACGGAGGCGAGTTCTTCACTCCCATCTCCCTCGTCTCGCTCATCGCCCACGTCATCGATCCCGAAGGCGGCACCGTACTCGACCCCGCCTGCGGTTCGGGCGGCATGTTTGTGCAAAGCGCTCGCATCGTCGAAGAGCACGGCCAGAGCCCAACCGAACAGCTCACTTTCCGCGGTTTGGAGAAAAACGCCACCACCATCCGCCTCGCCAAGATGAACTTGGCGGTGCATGGCCTCGAAGGCGACATCCAAAAGGCCATCACCTACTACGAAGACCCCCACGAGCTATTGGGTAAGGCCGACGTGGTAATGGCCAACCCGCCCTTCAACGTCGACGAGATCGATGCCGACAAGGTGAAGGCCGATCCGCGGCTGCCGTTCGGTCTGCCCGGGGTCAACAAGAAGGGCAAGGTCAGCAACGGTAACTACATTTGGATCAGCTATTTCTACAGCTACTTGAACGAGGCCGGTCGCGCAGGCTTCGTGATGTCGTCCCAGGCATCAAGCGCGGGCGGCGGCGAAGCCAAGGTCCGGCAAAAGCTCGTCGAGACCGGTGACGTCGATGCGATGATCGCCATCCGCTCAAACTTCTTCTACACCCGCACCGTTCCTTGTGAGCTGTGGTTCTTCAACCGCGACAAGCCAAAGGCGCACAAAGACAAAGTGTTGATGCTCGATGCGCGCAACATCTACCGCAAGGTCACGCGCAAGATTTACGACTTCAGCCCCGAGCAACAGCAGAATCTGCTCGCCATCGTGTGGCTCTATCGCGGCGAGGAAGACCGGTTTCTGGCCCTCGTCTCCGAGTACCTGCGAAAGGTCTGCGACGCGGGGCAATCGTGTTTCGAGGCTGGCGGAAACGGCGCGAGCGTCCGGCCAGTGCCCGATTACCTCGAAGCAGTTGAGGCGCTCGACAAGGCGCTCGCTCCCTTCCTGAAAGCTCAGGGCAAGAACGGCCTCCACGCTGAGGCCCAAGCCGAATTTGAGAAGGCCCGCAAGCTCTTCACCAAGGAAGTCGAGACCTTCCAGGCATCGACGGATAAAGCTCCTGGCCGGTGGGAGAAAACAGCCGACACGGCAGCAGCGCTGGGCGGACTAGTGCAGAAGTTCTCGCCAGTGGCCGACGCGGCACGCGACGTCGTCAAGCAAGCCGACCTCATCTACAAGCTCGCGTCCCGACTCATTGAGACGTGCGAGAAGGAATGCAACGCCAAGGAAAGCAGCGCGTGGTCGAGCAAGGATATCACCCGCGCCCGCAAGTACCTTGACGAAGCGCGCCAGGTGGCCGTCGAGCACCTCAAGCACGTGCGCTACTTCTGGCGTCAAGGCCACTGGCTGACCGAGCGCTTCCCCAAGGGCGAGCTTCGCGATGTCGAGGGCTTGGTCAAGCTCGTCGACCACAAAGAGCTCAAAGCAAATGACTGGAGCCTCACGCCTGGCCGCTATGTCGGCGTAGCCCCGGAAGAAGAGAACGACGACTTCGACTTCGAGGAAGCGCTACGAGAGATCCACATCGAGTTAGAGGACCTGAACGAAGAGGCGGTCGACCTTGCCGCCGCGATCAAGAAGAACTTCGAGGAGCTGGGAGCATGAGTCGAAGTCCCAACCGGCATGTAGCGCTCCGCGTGCCCTATCCCGTCACGGTTGGTGGAGAAACCGTGGATGTCCTCGAAGAACATAACCGCATCGCCAGATCTCGCGGGAGCGTAGCGCTGGGGAAATTCGGTCGCTCCCCGTCTTTCGCGCGCCTGGCACCACTGGAGGAGCAAATTGAAGTCGGGACGCCGACGAGCCTCGTAGCTATTGTCCGGCGCGACAGGGTCTACAAGGCCTTCGCGGCCCCGCTTCGAGAAGTTCGACGCGGTGGTTCTGCACCCGACAAGAGCATAGTGCCAGTGTACTACGGCACCCTGGAGGAGCACCCTTCGGTTTGGTTCGTGCTGGGGGGGCCGCTTACGCCTACCAGGCTTGAAGACCTCCGGATGACCCAAACCGGACGCCCTTTGTCGGACGTACTTGGTGAGTGCCGTACCGCGCTGATGTTCGTCTGCGGTAAGGTTTACTGCGCAGAAGCGAGGGGCAAGTAATGGGCACAACTGCTTTCGACGTTTCGCGCAGGCGGGCTGCGTCGTCAACGCCTTCGAACGGAGGTTCTTCCGCTTCGAATCGTTCGGCAGGTGCCTGGTCGCATGTCCGTGTCGATGCGCTGTGCGCTGAGGTGGTGGATTGCCCCCACTCCACACCAAAGTGGACTGATTCTGGAATTCGAGTCCTCCGAAGCAAGAATATCCGAGGCGGCCGACTCCAGTTGGATGCGCAGATTAGCTTTACCAGCGAGGCCGAGTATCTTAAGAGAACACAACGGGCGGTTCCCATGGAGGGCGATCTCGTGATCACGCGCGAAGCGCCTATGGGCGAGATCTGCATGCTTCCCGACCTCCAATGTTGTCTGGGTCAACGGATGGTCCTTTTACGCCCTGATCCAAGCAAGATCGACGGGAAGTTCCTATTGTACGCATTTCAGTCCCGCTATGTTCAGGGCCAGATTGCGAAGAGCGAGGGAACCGGCACAACGGTCAGCAATCTCCGCATCCCCCATCTCTGCGAAATCGAAATTCCAACGCCAACCCTCGATATCCAAAGGCGCGTGGCCGAGATTATTGGCTCCTACGACGACTTGATCGAAAACAACCGCCGCCGATTTCAGTTGCTCGAACAGTCAGCTCGGCTGCTCTTCAAGGAGTGGTTCGTCCACCTGCGCTTCCCCGGCCACGAACACGTCAAGGTCATCGATGGTGTGCCGGAGGGGTGGGAGCGCCGCCCTCTGTCGGCTTGTTCCAAGTTCCTCTCCGGCGGCACACCATCGAAAAAGAGGGAAGAGTTCTGGGCGGGCGACATTCCGTGGGTAAGTTCAGGTGAGCTGACCCAAATGCGAATTCATCGCACCAAGCTGAACCTCACAGAGGAAGGCGTATCTACCGGCAGCCGACTAGTGCCCGCCGAGACGATCCTTGCGGTTGTACGAGGTATGTCCTTGGCGAAAGAGTTCAGATTGGGGATCACTGCTAGGCCCGTCTCCTTCAACCAGGACATCAAAGCCATCGCAGCCCTCCCCGAAGTGGACCCACTTTCGCTGTACCACGCGCTTGACGCCCAACGAGATACGATCCGAGACAAGGCGGGTGATGCGTCCCACGGCACAAAGAAACTGGACACTCCTGTGTTGAGCGAGGTGCCAATCCTCCTTCCCTCACCGGCGATTCAAACGCTGTTCAGGGAGTATGTGGCGCCCCTGCATACGCAGTGGGATGTGCTCGATCAGCAGAGCGTACAGCTCGAAAGGGGCCGAGATCTGCTGCTCCCACGCTTGATGAACGGCGAGGTGGCCGTATGAGCGGCTACACCGAAGACACCCTCGTCCAGCAGACGACCGCCGAGTACCTGGAGCAACAACTCGGCTGGCAGTCGATCTACGCCTACAACAACGAGGACTTCGGCCCCGACAGCCTGCTCGGTCGCACATCCGACCGCGACGTCATTCTCGCACGGACCTTGCGCGACAAGCTCGCCGAGCTAAACCCGAACCTGCCTGATGCCGCCTACGACGAGGCTATTCGAACTCTGGCCGAGACCATCGCCTCGCAGCCCCTGGCCCAAACCAACCGGGAGAAGCACGACCTCATCCGGGACGGTGTGCAGGTCACCTTCCGCAACGACAAGGGCGAGCGTGTCCGTGACCGCCTCCGGGTTATCGACTTCGACGAGCCGGAGAACAACCACTTCCTTTGTGTTCGCGAGCTTTGGGTGCGAGGTGACCTCTACCGTCGCCGGGCCGACATCGTCGGTTTCGTCAACGGTCTGCCGCTACTCTTCATAGAGTGCAAGAACATCCACAAGGACCTGCGAACCGCTTACGAAAAGAACTTCACGGACTACAAAGACACCATACCCCATCTCTTCCACTACAACTCCATCGTGATGTTCGGTAACGGCGAAAAGGGGAAAATCGGCTCGATTACTGCCAAGTGGGAGTACTTTCACGACTGGAAGCGCCTCGCCGAAGACGAACCCGGCTTCGTCGATATGGAGACGATGCTCAAGGGCGTCTGCAATAAGCGCGACTTCATCGATATCATCGAGAACTTCGTCCTTTTCGACGACTCCTCGGGCAAGTCAGTCAAAATCCTGGCCCGCAACCACCAGTTTCTCGGTGTTAACCTCGCCATCGAATCGGTTAGGAACCGCAAGAGGCTCGGTGGCAAGCTCGGTGTATTCTGGCATACCCAGGGAGCCGGCAAGAGCTACTCGATGGTAACGTTTGCCCGAAAGGTGCATCGCAAGCTAGGCGGCAACTTCACTTTTCTCATCCTCACCGACCGCACTGATCTCGACACCCAGATCTACAAGACATTCGCCGGTTGCGGTGTTGTCGACCACGACCGCGATCCGTGCCGGGCTTCGAGCGGTGAGCACCTGACCAAACTGCTCCGTGAACACAAGTCGTATGTCTTCTCCCTCGTCCAAAAGTTCAACGAGGATGTCGATCCAGACGAAGGCTACACCCAACGCGACGACCTCGTCGTCATCACCGACGAGGCCCACCGCACGCAGTATGGAACCTTGGCCCTCAACATGCGCAACGCCCTGCCGAACGCGAGCTACATCGGCTTCACGGGCACACCTCTCTTCAGCGACGACGAAATCACCCGCAAGGTGTTCGGCGAATACGTTTCAACCTACGATTTCCAGCGTGCTGTTGAAGATGGTGCCACCGTTCCTTTGTATTACGATGCACGCGGGGATAAGCTCGGCGTTGCCGTTGACGACCTTAACGAGCGCATCGCTGAAAAGCTCGAAGAACTAGAGACCGAGGACATCGACGTCGCCCAGCGGCTGGAGAAGGAACTACAGCGCGACTACCACGTCATCACCGCCGACAAACGACTGGACCAAGTAGCCCGCGACTTTGTCGAACACTACTCTACCGCCTGGGAAACCGGCAAGGCGATGTTGATATGCATCGACAAGATCACCTGCGTTCGGATGTACAACCTCATCACCAGGTACTGGCAAGAGCGCATCGCCGAGTTGGAGGAGCGTTTAAACTATCAAAAGAGTGCCCAGGAAGAAGTTTTTCTGAGCAGGCAAATCGAGTGGATGCGAGAGACCCGAACGGCCGTCGTCGTGAGCGAAGAGCAGGGCGAGGTCGACAGGTTTAAGAAATGGGACCTCGACATTATCCCCCATCGGAAGCTGCTTAAAGAAGGGATGGACCTGCCCGAGGCGATGCGAAACAAGCCTGAGTTTCGTAACATGCAGCGGATGGACGTCGACGAGGCTTTCAAGCACGAGGACCACCCGTTCCGTATCGCCATCGTCTGCGCGATGTGGCTGACAGGCTTCGACGTCCCGAGCCTGTCGACCCTCTACCTCGACAAGCCCCTCAAGGCCCATACACTGATGCAGGCCATCGCGCGCGCCAACCGCGTCTACGCCGGGAAGAACAACGGTCTTATCGTCGACTACTGCGGCGTACTCAAGCAACTGCGCAAGGCACTGGCTACCTTCGCCGGCACCGGGACCGGCGGTAAAGAGGGCGAGAGGGACCCCACTCGGCCACCGGAAGAACTGCTCGCCGAACTGGCCGAGGCAATCGGTCTCATACGAGATTTCCTCAACGACCGCGAAGCGTCCCTTGACGACGTCATAAACAAGACCGGCTTCGAGCGAAATGCCGCGATTGTCGTATGTAAAGAGGCCGCCAACGAGAACGACGAGACGCGCAAGCGCTTCGAGGTGATGTGTCGGGCGGTGTTCAAGAAATTCAAAGCGTGCGGCACCTTCAAGGGCGTGAACGCCTACCGGGCCGACCGCGACGCCATCGATATCGTCTACAAGAGCCTCCAGCGTGATCGAGAGCAAGCCGACATCAGCGACATCATTCGCCAGCTTCACCAAGTGGTCGATGAGGCGATTGATGTCAACGCCGACCGTGTTGCCGATCCTTCGGCCCCCTACGACATCAGCAAGATCGACTTTGACCGCCTCAAGGCAGAGTTCGAGCGCAGCAAGAAGAAGAAAACCACGGTGCAGAACCTACGGCAGGCTATCGAAGACCGAGTCCGGCGGCTGCTCGAAAAGAACCCTCTCCGCACCGACTTCCAGAAACGCTACGAGGAAATTGTTGAGGAGTACAACCGAGAGAAAGACCGGGTGACGATCGAGCAGACGTTCGAAGCACTGCTACGGTTCATCGAAGAGATCGACGTAGAGGACAGCCGCGCCTTACGCGAGGGCCTCGATGAGGAGTCGCTGGCCATCTATGACCTGCTTTTCAAACCAGACCTCAACTCCAAGGACATCAAGCGCATCAAGGCGGTCGCGGTCGAGCTACTGAAGACCCTCAAGGCCGAGAAGCTTCGGGTCGACCAGTGGCGCGAAAAGGAGGCCACCCGAGACGCGGTGCGCCTCACCATCCGCGACTTCCTATGGAGCGACGATACGGGCCTCCCGGTGGACGCCTACCCAGAGGAGGACGTGCAGACACGCGCAGAAAACGTATACCGCCACGTCTATCGGGCATACCCGCGGCTCCCGTCGCCGTTTTATGCGGCGGCGGCGTGAGTCGACCGAAAAGTGTAATAATCATCAACCCATAGGGCCGGCGGCGTGCGCTGTTAGGGCGGTTCCGGCACAAAGGAACGCGGGGTTCTGGTCTTGTCACGTGTCAGGCCCAAACGTAAGATCACCGGAACAGCGGCAGAGCGTCGGCTCTGTGGCTTTTGGGTGCTTCTGCGGATTGCCTCTCGCCTGGCGTTTGCGGGGCCGACCGTCGAGGACGAGCAAGCACATGAACTCTCGTAACCTAGAAGCCATCGCGAGCATCGGCGTATCAGGGGTAAATGAGAAAATGGCTACGACAGGCGAATCTATCCGAAAGCTGCTGCTCGCCTATAGCCGTGCGGACGACCAAGCATTCCGCGAGGCCGCCGCGGAGTTTATCGCGGAGGAGCGCCGTAAAAACCATCACATTCTCGCCAACGACCTGGAGCGTATCCTAAATGGGCCCAACGGCGCAGCTCCCAAGCGGATAGAGGTTCTCCGCCAGCTCGGTTATGCCCCCAGCGACCTGCCGTGCGACAAAGAGCGCGGTCTGCCATTGGTGGAGGTCTCGGAGCCGCAACGCGAGTTAGAGGATCTTGTGCTGGAGCAGAAGGTGCGGGACGCACTGGACCGGCTCATCAACGAACAGCGCCATGGCGATACGTTACGGACACACGGATTGCGTCCTATTAGTAAGGTGCTGTTCTGCGGTCCACCTGGGTGCGGTAAAACGGTCGCGGCGGAGGCGGTCGCAAAACAGCTCTACCTTCCCCTCGTACTAGCGCGTTTTGACGCAGTGGTCTCGTCTTATCTGGGTGAGACGTCCGCCAACCTGCGAAAGGTCTTCGACTTCGCCGGCCGCAAGCCGATGGCCATGCTGTTCGACGAATTCGACGCCGTCGGTAAGCATCGAACCGCCGAGGAAGAACACGGTGAGTTGAAGCGTGTCGTGAACTCGTTCTTACAAATGCTGGACGGCTACCGGGGCGAAGCCATGCTAATCGCCGCCACCAACCATCAGGGCCTGCTGGACCCGGCGCTATGGCGACGCTTCGACGAGATCGTGTTCTTCGATAAGCCCGACGCCAAGGCTATCGAATCACTGCTGGTATGCCGCCTCCGCCAGATAGGCGTGGAAGCGTCTCTCAGCCTTGGTGAGATCGCGAAAGGTTTGGTGGGTATGTCCCATGGGGATGTTGAACGCATTGCCTTGGACGCGATCAAAGACACTATTCTTGCCGATCAACGCGAGGTCAAGCGTGACGTCTTCACGCAGTGTGTGCAACGACAAAAGCAGCGGGTTGCCGTGACTAAATACGACGAGGAGAAAACGCGCACAAGGCGTTCCGCGCGGTCCAAACGGACAAGCAAATAAGCGCCATGCCACATCACCCCAGCGACCAGCACTACGATCATCTACCACTCGTTCGTGAGTCACCCGGCCCTGAAAGAAGAAAACGCCCCGCACCGCCGCCGAGTCCACCGAACCGGGGCGGTCGCCGCCGTTTCAGTAAAAAACTGATCGCGTCCATCGATAACTTAGCGCAGGAGGCCGAAGAGCGGCCCGAAGTCGTCCCAGGCGTTGAGCCCCATCTCGTGTTCCGCGTTCCCTTAGCTCCGAAAACGCCTCCCGAGACCGTCTGCGAGCGATTGCAGGAAGCAGGCTTGGTCATCGTTAGCATTGAGCCCGACGACGCCGTTATCGCATTTCGCGAGGACGCGGATCTTTCAGATTTCAGAGCGGCGGCCCGAGCGTATCAGCGAGGCCCACGCGCCATGCCCGACGGCGGCCACTACGCTTCAACCAAATGGGATGTTTTTGAGTACATCGAAGTGGACGAAATGCGGCGCTGGGGCCGCGAGGACCGCATCGGAGGTCGATTGGCCGAAAGCATCGGAGCCAACGGCGCGTCGTTATCACCTGACCAAACCTATACGCTCGACGTCGAACTGTGGCATCGCGGTAGCCATGACTTGGCCAATGCTGGCATCGGCGAACTGGCGACACTGATCGAAAATACAACCGTCACCGGTGAGCGACTCCACGACCAGTATGTCGGCGATTATATGGTTCTGGCCCGCGTTACCGTCACCGGACCGAAGCTCGACCAACTATTGGAGATGGACATAGTCGCATCCGTTGAGTATCCGCCGGTGCCATCCATCGATGCGTTCTTGGCGCGGAGTACGACCAAGCGGGACTTTCCAGAACCACCACATCCCGACGAAGACGGCCCGCGTGTCTGCATCGTAGATAGCGGCATCACTTCGAATCATCCGCTACTTGCGACCAACGTCGGGCACGCCGAAGCCATTCTGACCGCTCAGACCACCGAGGCTGACGAGCACGGGCACGGTACGCGCGTTGGCGGCTTGGCGGTATTCGGCAGCGTTCGGGCTTGCTACGAGGACGGTAACTTCGCGTCGCCGGTCATCCTTTTCAGTGCCCGCGTGTTGAATGACAAGAATGAATTCGACGACGAAATGCTGATCATTACTCAGATGCGCCGCGCCATTGAAGCCTTCTTCGCCGAGCCACACAACTGCCGAGTCTTCAATATCTCGATTGGGACGCTGGGACCTACCCTCGCTACGAACAATGGCAAGCAGACGGAATGGGCCGAGAGCCTCGATATTCTTGCGCGCGAGTACGGGATTCTCATCGTCGTCAGCGCGGGTAATTACTTGGATATCCTGAACCGACGCGGAAAGGAGGCCGAGGCCGTCCTACGAGAGTATCCAACCTACCTCTTCAGACCGGATGCCGCCCTCTGCGAGCCCGCGACGGCGGGCATCCCGTTGGTCGTTGGGGCATTAGCTGAACACGACGCTGCATCGGTGCGGCACGGTGCGGACGTCCAGGACATCGCGCGAGCCGTGGCCAGCGTTGACGAACCATCCCCCTTCACGCGGACCGGCCCTGGTGTGCGCAATGCCGTCAAACCTGATCTCGTGCACTACGGCGGCAACCTGCTATTCGGTGGAACAGGGTCGGGCGGTGGACGGGTCATCTACAACGACGCCGGTACGTCGATCATGTCGTTTGACCGAGAGATCACGCAACGGCTGTTCTCATTTGACTTCGGGACCAGTTACGCCGCGCCGCGCGTGGCCCGGCTTGCGGCGATGCTTTGGCATTACCTGCAGGGAATCCCTGATGAGATTGGCGGTGAACCGCAGGCCAATTTGGTTCGCGCTCTCATCGCATCGGCAGCGAGCATCCCGGAAGCCGCGACGAACCGTTTGTCTCCTTTGTTGGACGAATTGAAGCAGGACGACCGCTTCGCCAAGCTGACGAAGGAACTGTTGATTGCCATGGTCTGCGGGTATGGTCTCCCTGATGACGAACTCGCGCTCGCTTCCGCTGACCGTCGGGTAACGCTCGTTTGGCAGGGCAACATCCAACTGGACCGTTTTTTTATCTTCGAGGTGCCCATCCCGGACGTATTCCTCTCAGCCAAAGGCGATAAGCGCATCATTACCACTCTGGCCTTTGACCCGCCGGTTCGCGGACGCCGCAAGGATTACCTGGGCGTCACGATGGAAATGAACCTTTTTCGAGGAAGGTCCGTCGACGAAATCGTCGAAGCGTATCGATCGCTATCGAAGCAGGAGAAGGAAAAACTTGGCGATGACGTCCCGAAGGCGCTGAAGGGTAGCGCGGTATGCAAACTCGTGCCGACGAAGACGAAGGTCTCCACCAGCACGCTGCAGCGACGCGAATGGACGTTCCAACGTAGTAGCGCCGAGTACGGCGACGCCTACTACCTCCACGTACAAGCCACGCGCAAGTGGGCACCCGAGGTGATCGACAAGCAGGACTTCGCGGTCACCGTTACGCTGGCGGCCGACGCTCCTGAACTCTACAACCAAGTGCGGCAGCGTATACAGGCCCGCATACCTGAGCGCGTCCGCGCGCGAGTGTAAGAAGCGCGTCCCTCTTGTTTGGCCGGAGCAGAACACCTCCAGAGGCTAACTGTCACCGCTGCTGAATGGTCGGAGCTTTCGAGTTGCACTCTTCAGTCCCCGTCCGAGCCGACGAGGCAAGGTGAGGGCCGAGTACCGAGCATGCCGTAGCTTTGTTCGGAGCGGTGACTCGCCGGGGAACGCGCCCGATTCCTTCATCCTTCGTAGGTCGTGGGGTGTTGGCGGGCGGCGCTGATTCTGGATGCAGTGCTCTACGAGGCGGTTCCAGGTGGCTTTCACGTATCGCTCGAAGATCTCGTTGCGGTAGTGCTCGTCGACCGCTGGTGCCCAGAGGAGCGTGGCTGCCATCATCCTTCGGTTCATCTCGTCGAGGTAGACTGGGTCGGTCCTCTCGAACCTTGCGTAGACGTGCTCGACGACCAGCCTCGTGTAGTCCAGCAGGTACGGCAAGCGGCTGTAAAGATAGTACCACTGCGTCATCTTCGCGCCCCAGTCCGAGAAGATGAAGTTGACGTTGAGCCGCTCAGTCTCGATAGCCTTGTGCCCGGTGAACAGATGGATCGCTTTGTTACAGATGCCGTCGAACCCATCCTCTGCCGCCTTGTCGTATCGCAGACGCGCCAGGTACTCGGCATCGAACCGGTCTTGTTCGCCTAGGGCATCGAGCACGAGTGAGATCCTCTTCACATGAGCGTCGAAGCTCCCCGCCTTCTGGGAATGGAGCTTCAGGGGGCTATTGACCAAGTGTTCGGTGAACTGGTCCACGTCGGCGGCGATGATCTCCATCAGGAAAAGGTTCTCTTGGATTGGCTTTCGGATGAGAGCGTAGGCGACGTTCAGCTTCGCTTTTCTCGACGACTCCAGGGCCTCGTAGACGAAGTGGAGGAGATCCGAAAGCAGAGCAGGGAACACTGTACGTCGAAGGAACGCAGCTCGGTCCTGCCCTCGGCCTGTTCGCTCGAACCACTCGAAAACGTCGGCCGAATCCTCGAAGGCTTCCCGCTCTGCGTCGTCTCGAAACTGAAACCGTTGTGAGAAGGAACCCTCTTCTTCCCCTGAACGGAGCAGCTCCACGAGGATGTCATGGTGCAGGAAGCACAGCTCATGAGCCGGGAGCAAGTAGTCCGGGACCCAGGTCTTCCCTTCCCTTTCTACGAGCGTTGTTCTCGCCATTGGTCTTGGTCAGCTCTTTCTCGACATCAACGACCTCACCCAAAGCGGACGACACCAGCTGGCCACGCTTGTTCGCGACTCATGGCGTCACGTCCGGGTACAGTCGGGCAACATCTGCGTCGCTCAACTGGACCGGCCGCTTCCTTTCTACAGGGCACAGTTCGTAATACGTTCCGCAATCCGGGCAGCGGACGAGGAATACCCAACCGCTCTCTCGGTTCCCCAAGGACTCGGTGGACGAGTATAGCGTTTCAGGATGTTCGCAACGGTCGCAGGCCACGATGATTCGAAAGTACTTTCTAAACTCGCCCTCCGACAACCGCGCCCTGCTTTTTCACCCCAGCCGGAAAGGAGACCTGGGCGCACCTGGCCAGAAGGGCAGACTGGTCACCGGGAGCCGTACTAATCAGTCCGGGAAAGCGAAAAACATGGAGAACCGATAAAAGATCCGGGTCACACCGCGAGCAGCGCCGTGATCGGCTGCGAGGGAAGCCGGTCAAATAGTGAACAAATCGGGCCCCCGCAACCTGGAACGCCGTGGTCCGATGGACCACGGCGTTTTTCTTTTCTCCCCTCTCTCCTCTGGGGAGGGGGTTGCGGGTGAGGGGCTATTCATTGACTTACTCCTGCGTCTACGCGGACCGGCTTCGGCGTCGCTCTCCTTTATTAGTTTTTCGATCCGTCCCGTGTTCGCTGTTCGTCAACGTCCCCGGGTTCGTGCGCGGCGGCGGCTACTCTGGCGGGGCGAATCCGCGACTCGGACTCGAACAACGCCGCTCGATGGCAATATCCGAATTTCCGAGAACCGTCCCCCATCTTCGCCCTATCTTTGTCCCCTATCTTCGTCCCCTATCTTCGTAACACGACTATTTTCTCAACCCCGAACGTAATTATTCAGGCGGCGCCGATGGCCCCTCCCGACGTCGTCCCACCATACGGGACCCCGACGCCCGTACGTCTCGGTGTTGACGATGGCCGCCACCTCAGTGTCCTGCGTGGAAAGCGTGCCCGACGAATAGCACCAGCATAACGATGACGACGGAACCCGCGAGGATTGCCTCCCGGCTCACCGTGGGGACGTGATCCGCAGCTCTCCTCACATGACTCCAGAGGGCTCGGCGGTTGAGCACGACGTGGCAGACCGTGAAAACGACAAAGAGGAGCCCCAGGGCGTTGTGGGCTGACATCCAGGCGTGGCGCTCGACCGATAGCGGCGCGAACCCGTAGAAGTGGTTGGCGATGCCGGTCACCGGCAACGCGAGGCCGCTGAAGACCATCACAATGGTCACGAAGGCCCTATGCTTGAACACTCTGGCGGGGTTTCCCATGATCAGTTCCTCCGTTCTTTGGTTGGGTATCCTGCGCCAAGTCGAGCCCGGCGTCGTCGTGCGTGACCTCGTAGGTGGAGTTCCAGTCTTTCGCACGGTCAACGACCTCGTCGTAGCTAGACCGGTGGGGGAGGTGCGATGAGCCGAGCTAGCAGCCATTCAAGGATCTCGCTGCGCGCTCGCGGATCGCGCACGGGGTCGTGCAGGTGGATCCCTTCGATGACCGCAACGATGGTTGCCGCCGCCATGCGAGCGTCCCTGGCGGACAGACCGAACGCCTCGAGCGCAGTGGAAATGCGCTCGCTGACCGCGTCGTGAAATGCCTGATGTACGCGCGCCACCGCGCGCGAATGTTTGGAGCGCTCGTGTACGGGAGCGATCAGTATTGCTCCCTTGTCGAGTTCGGCAAAGACCGTGGCCGCACGACCCAGCATCGGAGCTTTCGGATCGGAGTCGAGTTTCGCCAGTGCTCGGTCGAGCCTTCTCTGTAGCACTGCCGCGAAAAGATCGTCCTTGCTCGGGAAGTACCAATAGATCGAGTTGCTCGCGATGCCGGCGTTCCCCGCGATGGCCGTCATCGTGGTGGGTTTGTAGCCGTCCCGCAGAAAAAGGGGCTCCGCGACATCGAGTATCTGCTCGATCTTCGCTCCACGCTCGACATGTGCTCGATTACTCGGCATCGATTCATCTTGACTGCCAATCAAGACCATAGCAATATCTTGACTGCCAATCAAGAGCGCTCGCGAAGCACGAGGGAGGAACATGGGTAAGACACTGAGATTACATGGGAAAGTTGCCATCGTCACCGGTGCATCTCAGGGGCTCGGCCAGTACCTGTCGATGGAGCTTGCTGCGGAAGGGGCCCGAGTCGTTCTCGCCGCGCGCAACCGCGAGCGGCTGGAGGACACGCGCGAGCGCATCGAACGTGCCGGCGGCACCGCGATGGCGATGCCGGTCGACGTGCAGCGCGAGGTCGACTGCGAGCTCCTGATCTCCGAGACGCTCGCACGCTTCGGTCATATCGATCAGCTGGTATTGAATGCGGGGGCCGCAACGTACGGCAAGCTGGAGGAGCTGGAAAACTTCTCCCCGATCCGCGACTCGATGAGCATCAACTTCTTCGGCGCTGCCTATCCGACGTACCTCGCCATCAAGCCGCTCATTGCAGCCAAGGGAATCGTCGTCTACGTCACCTCGGGCGCGGGCCACCTTCCGATGGCGGGATACCTCGGCTACACCACGAGCAAGCACGCAATGAACGGTTTTTTCGAGGCGCTGCGCCTCGAGATGTATTCACACGGCGTGGACGTGCTCGCGATCAATCCCGGCGACATGTACAGCGACGATGGGGCTGGTCGCTCCGTTCTCTTGCCGGAAGGCCGCGAGCTCAAGGTCGACCTTTCGATCAAGCGTGAAAACGACATCGACCGCACGCCGGCGAGCGTCGTGGCGAAGAAGTGCCTGGAGGCAATCGTCGCACGCAAGCGCGAACTGAACTTGTCGCCGACGATCCAGAAGGTCGGCACGGTGTTACGCGCCGTGGTACCCGACATGATCGATCACCGCATCTACACGAAGACGGCGCAGATGCGCTCCGCGTTTGCAGGCATCGAAGCTGAGCTGCGTGCCGAGCGCGACCGCGTCTCCGGAGCGGAAACGTAGATGCACACGCAAACGCAGAAGAGCGCCTGGCGGACGAGGTGCAGCGCCCCGGCCCGGACCTCCACCCGATGAAGAAATTCCTGACCCGCACCGACGCCGTCGTTCTCATGCACCACCCCCGGATACTGGTGGAGACGGCAGTCCTGCAAGGCGCCACGGTGGAAGCTCTGCTGGCTGGCAGCGAGGTCTGGCCGCTGATGCTGTCGAGCCCGGACGCCCGCATGTCCTACGTACAGTTCGGCATCATCGTAGACAACGCGCTCCGGTTGACCCGCAACCCGGCTCTCGGGATCGATTTCGGGCGGCGCATCCACTTCTCGAACATGGGCATGCTCGGGGTGGCCTGCATGAACAGCGCCAACACGCGCGAGGCCTTCGAGATCGGCATCAAGTACTCGCGCATGCTGGCACCGGCCTGGGAACTGACCCTTGAGGTAGAGGGGAACCGGGCGGTCTTCCGGGCCCGCGATACGATAGCGCTCAACCCCTTTCGCGTCTTCGCCACCGAGGTGCTGCTCTTCTCCATCGACACCATGGGGCGCTCGCTGCTGGGGCCGGAGATGGAGCTGAACGAGGTACGCCTGAACTTCCCGCGACCCGACCACGCCGATCGGTACCGCGAGCTCAGCGATTCGCCGATTCTCTTCGATCAGGAAATGGTAGAGGTCGTCTTCGATTCCCGCTACCTCGACGCGCCCATTCCGACAGCCGATCCGCTGACCGCGCGACTGGCGGAGCGCTACTGCGCCGGACAGCTCCCGTCCGCCGACTCGGTCTCCGGACTGATCGGCGAAGTGCGACGCATCCTGTACGACGCAACCAACCGGTATCCCGACTCCGATCAGGTCGCCCGGATGCTGCAGACCAGCCGGCGCACGCTGCGGCGGGGACTGCGCGAGATGGGTTCGTCCTACCAGGAGTTGATGGACGAGGCGCGCCGCGTCCACGCCATCGAGTACGTGACCTGCACCGAGATGACATCGGAAAAGGTCGCTCAGATGCTCAACTTCGGCGACGTTCGCAGTTTCCGCCGCGCTTTCAAGCGCTGGACCGGGCACACGCCCGCCTGGTACCGGAAGGAAGCCCGTTCCGGAACCGCGTCCGGTTGACCCGACGACGAGGAGTATCGGTCGTCTTTCCCGATTGGCCGCCGGTCTTGCGGGGGACGTATCACTCTATTTCACACCTGCTCTTCCGATATTCCTAACGGGACATCAGTTCGGCGATATCGGTGGACGAAAACCCGGCTCGGCAGCCGTCCCCTCGGGTCCGTACCGCTAGCGGTGGACCAGCCGGCCCACGGCGCCCTGGAACATGGAGCTGGCGTTTGCCTCGAAGTCCCAGGTACAGTTACCGGCGTCCGGGCCGCCCGGGCACATGTTCTTGACGAACGCGGCCCAGATGTCGCCGTTGGGAGCGTACTTGACCTGCACGAACTCGTGGCCGTCGCCGGTGTTGAAGTAGTAGAGGCTGTAGCCCGACTCGAAACCGAAGCCGTAGAGCGGATCGGCCGGGTCGTTCACCGTGGCCGACCAGAAGGTCGGCTCGTCTCCGAGCGCGTCGGTCGACTCGGCCACATAGCCGTCATAGGTGAGCCCGTCGTCCTTGCTTCCGTAGTAGGCGACGGCGATGGTGCCGGGCTCCTTGACCGCGATGGCGGCGAAACGAACCGCGGTGACCCCGGGCGCCATGATCACGACGGGATCGGACCAGCTCGTTCCCCCGTCCTGCGATACGGCGAAGCGCAGCGTCCTATCGGCGTCGTTCCACACGATGTACAGGTTGCCCTCTGAATCGACGGCCATGGGCTCACCCACGATGGCCGCCTCGTTGCCGACGATCTGCAACAGGCTAGCGATGCTAGACTGGTCGTAGGGCCGGACCGCCGCTCCGGGAACGTCGTGAATCTCCCAGGTCGCTCCCTCGTCCGGGCTGACGGCGACGGCCAGCCCGAGGCACTTGCGGAGACCGAGATAGATGGTGCCGTCGTCCGCCACCACGCCGGTTCCCACCAGGACGAACTCGTTGGGGATGCAGCCCTCGAGCTCGGTCGGGAGCAGGGTGAACCGGCCCGCCTCCTGCCAGCTCTGCCCGCCGTCCAGCGACTTGAAGATCGACTGGTACTCCGGTCCCATGATGATCCAGTTGCCCGCGATCTGGTAGGGCGCCGAGAAGTAGACGACGTTGGGGTAGCCGCTCGGATCGCTGGTCACCGGCGGCCCGCTGAAGATCTTGGCCCAGTCGTGCGTGTTGTTCTCGACGGCGACGTGGTGCCAGCTCTCTCCTTCGTCCTCGCTCCAGGCCGTCTCGTACCCGCCGTCGAGCGTCATCTTGGCGATGTCGGGATCCATGATCAGGCGGCTGCTGGTAAAGAACAGACGGTCGGTATCGGGATCGAGATACATGTACGACTGCATCCTGCGGGGCGTACTGCCGTCGCTGTAGGTCGGGAGCAGAAACTGCCAGCTCTCCCCCTGGTCCCGCGAGCGGACGAGCCCGTAGCCCTCGGGGGAAAACGCCTGTGCGAAGAAGACGCTCTCGCCGTCCGAGGATATGCCGATCGAAGTGCTGGCCGTACCGTAACCGGTCAGCGACAGGCAGGGCACGGGCGCCTCGCCCTCCGCCGTAGCCCCGTCGAGCGCCCGGCTCGACGAGACACCGGCCGCGTAGGCACTGGCCGGCCTGTCGAGGTCACACCCCTGTGCCCGCAGCTTCGCGTCGCTGAACCGCGGTAGACTGGAACTCCCGTCTTCGTCCGAGACGTCCGCTTCCGACAGGGCGTCGCCCGCGTCCTCTTCTTCTTCCTCGTCACCCGTATCCTGCGCGCACCCGCCCAGCATGGCCAAGCCCGCCATCAGAACCAACAACCGTCTTCCCATGGTGAAATATCCTCCGCGATGCCTTAGACCCGACATTAACATACATAGTAGAGCAAACGTCCCTGAAGAAGGACATGAGGGGCCAAAACCCGGGACAGATCCGGCCGAGGCAAATACGTGTAGCAAACCCCGGCCCACGACAATTCCGCCGCCCTTTTTTGCCCTGGTCCCAAAAGCGACGCGGGAGGTCTTGATCGGGAGGTTGGCTGGTTACACCAGCAAAAAGGATATCTATCGAGCAAGGTGTCCGCAAACCGCCAGTTCATCTTCAGAACGGGAGGCTACCAGCTTGAAAAGGCGATGGACTGCATTCAGTCGTGCGAGGGCGAGCCGTTTTCCCTATCCGCTGTGCCAGCGCTCCATTTTCGGGTCATGGCCGGACGGGGTGAGCCCGAGAACGTGGTCGAATCCTCGGGGAAAGTCGTCCGGATGGTGCGCCGAGTAGACCACGGTTTCGATGATCCGTTGGCGTATCAGTCGCGACAGTATTCGTTGCAGCAGCCGCCGCGAGGCGGTGTCGAGGTTGGAACATGGCTCGTCCAGGAGCAACAGTTCCGGAGAAGCAAGCAGCGCACGCGACAGGAGCACCAGTTGCTGCTGGCCATGCGATAGACTACCGAGCCGAAGTCGAGCGGCGTCTTGCAGCCCCGTTTCGCGGAGCAGCGCCAGAGCAGCCCGTCTGTCGGCGGATGTGGCGGTGACAGCGGAGCCGTCTCTGCGGAAGCGTCCGGACAGCACGGCGGCAAGGCAGGTGACGGAAGTGTCGAAGTGGCACTGGATCTCCGTCGACACCTGACCGATGCGCCGACGGATCTGCCAGATACTACGGCCCGGCGCGCGCGCCTGACCGAAGACACGGATGTCCTGAGCATACGCCGCCGGGTTTTCTCCGGTAATGAGACTGAACAGCGTCGTCTTTCCCGAGCCATTCGGTCCGGTGAGCAACCATCGCTCGCCTCTTCGCACGGTCCAGCTCAACCGGTCGATCACCACGCGGCGGCCGTATCGAACCGTCACGTCGCGCATTTCGATGACAGGCTCCGCTCTCGGCATCGCTCGAGCGGTCGATACGGACGCAGACGCAGACGCAGACGCAGAAGCAGAAGCAGAAGCAGAAGTCGGCGCCGCCCGCCGTATCACCGGTTCGATGTGCACGCGACGACGGCTCACGATATGCCTGTCTCTGATCTTGAGTATATGCGTAGTAAAGGACGGAATCTCGTCCTTGCGCCGCACGGTCATGACCAGGGAAAGCCCGTCCGAGACGAGACTGGACAGCACCTGCTGCAAGTTGGCCCTCGAGTCGAGGTCTAGCCCCGCAAAGGGATCGTCCAGTACCAAGAAGGCGGGCGATCTGAGCAGTGCTCTGGCGAGCAGTATTTTCCGCGTCTCGCCGCTGGAGAGGTGCATCGTCGTACGGTTGAGCAGCCCGGCGATGTCCAGACGTCTGACAGTATTCCGAAACAGGCGAGCAAAAGAGCGACGGGCCGCGACGTCACCGTCGCGTACCTCAAAAGGGTTGATATCGTTCACCGCCTCGAAGGATAGAAAACGCCTCACGGTTTCGGCGCGGTCGAGCAACCCCTGATGCCACCTTGCCTGCAACCAGCTGTCGGACGCCAGGTCCTCTTGCTGCATGAAGGTGACGAGGGCGGTTCTTCCTTCGAGCTCCGGAGCCCGGCTCAGCGTTGCGCCAACCGGGGGCAGCGCATCGGTCAGAACGAGGGCGAGGTAGGTCTTCCCCGCGCCGGCGGGGCCTGTCACTACCCATTGCTCATTTCGGCGGATCGTCCATACGCAACCGGAGAAGGCCCCGTTCTGGTTCCATTCGATGCGAAACAGTACGTCCGGTCTCATCTTCTCGGGCATGCGGTAGCTTCCTTTTTCTGGCATGGGCTTGCTCGATACGGGGACGGACATGGGGATATGAGTCGTATCCTGGGTTCCTCTTCGGCCCGCAGCCGAAAAACCCGAATCATATCCCGTCTTCCCGAGTCCTCCTGGAATCCGCGCCGCTCCCCTCGCCCCGGGTCACAGGTTATGGCCACATCTGTCCTTTCTGTATCCTTTCTAGTCATAGCCCATGGCCTCGACTGTCCTCGACGGGCCTTACGGGCGGCGGTACGTACAGTCTTATCGGGACGAGTCGAAATGAATTTCGACGACCGTTGCACATTGCCGGCAAGGGCCATCGACTCGTTTCCTCGGGAAAGGAAGTTCGCCATGAGTCGAGTAAAGTTTCCCTTCTGGTTACTGGCCGTGACGGCCATCATCAATGCATCCTGTTTTTCCGAAGTCAAGGACGACACCAACGCCGACGCCGCGACCGACCAGCTCAACGGAGAGGGGGCCGAGGCGGGCTGTGATGAGGGAATGGTGCTCGTCGACGACCGGTGCGTAGCCCCGGTCTTGCCCGATCTGGAGCCGGGGTGGACCAGGATCAATCCGGGCGGCGACACCGTCTGCATGCTGGGCGACCCCTATTCGTTCTTCGTCCGACCTGGAACCGTGAACAAGCTTCTCGTTTACATCGCCTTCGGGGGTTTCTGCTACAACGCGCTGCTTTGTATGGAGGGGATGCCCAACTTCGTTCCTGCCGTCGAGATTGACGAGGAACAACTCTCGGTTACATCGGGGATTTTTGCCACGGATAGGCCGGAAAACCCTTTCAAGGATTGGTATGTAGTCTACGTTCCCGATTGCACGGCGGACTTTTCCTGGGGCAATAACGTCGTGGATTATCCTGCGATAGGCGTCGCACCAGCGGTGACGGTTCGGCACAAGGGATTCGTGAACGCTACTGCAGTCCGCGACTGGATCTATGAAAATTTCACTGCTCCGGAACAGATCGTTGTCTCGGGAAGCAGCGGCGGCGGCGACGCGGCCCTGATGCACTCCGCCTATATCCGGGACCACTACAAGGGCGTAAAGGATTCCCGATTTGTCTATCTGGCCGATTCATCTTCCGGGGTGACAACGGAGAAATTCCTGACCGAGGATGTGCTCAACTGGAAGGCCTACGAGAACCGGCCGGAATCGATCCCTGCGATCGCCAACGCGTCGCCTGGCGAGCTCGACTGGGATTTCATGCTGATAGAAGGCGCCAGATACTACAGCAGCGACGTTTTTGCCGAGTTCGTTGCCGCAAACGACCCGATGCAGTCGCTCACCTATCAAGTCATGGGAGGTGTGAGCGAGGAATGGCCTGAAAAGCTGGAGGCGCATCTTCAACATGTTTCCGAGAACGCGCCCAATTTTCGGTACTTCGTGGTTGGCGGTGGAGCGCACATCATACTGGATTCGGAAGCGTTTTATGGCCACCAGGTAGCCGGCACGCGCTTCGTGGACTGGGTCGCCGATCTCGTCAATGGCGCCGACGTACCCGACATGCATTGCACCGAATGTGAAACAGAGACGCTGTTATACGAGTAAAGGTTCTTTCGGTTATTCGCAGGAGACGTAGCCATGTTTGTTTTTCTCAATGCGAGGACGCTGGTTATCATCTGGGTCATCGGCTTTGTCGGGGCGGGGCTGGCAATGTCGGTGCTGCAGGATACGACCGCTGTTCAATCCTGCTGGGGCGCCAACGCGGGATGGCAGAACGAGGTGGCCATCTGGAATCTCGGCGCGGTCCTGATGCTGGCGGGAATACTGAGAAGCAAGAAGCGTGTCGAACCATACATTCTGCCGGGGCTTTTTGTCCTGTCTCTCGCTTTCACGGTCAACCACGTGGTCGCACTTCTGAAGTACGACGGGTTATATGCGACCAATCTGGCGGCTGCGGTGGCCAATGGCGCCGGGGTATTTCTCTTGCTGATCTACTTTCTTTTCGGAAGTCGCGAGGAAGCTTCTTCGTAGAGCTTGCGGCCCGGTCGCGTGTCGTATCGCGGCCGATCGCCCCGAACGATCTCGACCGCGCTCGGGTTGCGCCCTGGACCCCCCTCTCTCGGCGGCCAACGAAATCCCCCACCGGCCCGGGAGAAGGCACTCCAGGCCGTTTGCCGGGACGAGCGACTCGGCGGTAAACCCCGTCGAGGACCCGCACGGCCATACCCTGTGACCCGGAACGGTTATTTAGCGAATTGCACGCTGCGGACTGTCCGCCTTTTGCCGTTCGCGCATTTCCGGCGTCTTGCGGTATCATCAACGAGGTACCCGGGCACGGTATACTCGAGAAACTCGACGTCGTGGCGGACGCTCCATTCTCGAGGGCTATTTGCAGTATGGACCGCTTTCGCGCCTCGACGGGAAGGAAGAGCGCACCATGACCCGCAAGGCAAAGAAATACATCGCCTATGACGATCGCGTAATACCGACCCAGCTGCCTCGGTTACTGGTCGAAGTTGCCGTCGGGCAGGGGGCGGTCGTCGAGGCCTTGCTCGAGGGAACGGGTATCGATCTCGACATGTTCGAGAGTCCTGACGCGCGAATCTCTTTACGGCAGTACGCGCGATTGGCTCGAAACGCGATTCGGCGTACACGCAATCCGGGCCTGGGCCTCGATTTCGGCCGCCGGGTACACCTGCCCAATCTCGGCATGCTCGGGCTCGCCGCGATGAGCAGCCGGGATACGAGGGCAGCGGTCGACCTCGCACTGCAGTACTACAGACTGATCATGCCCGCCTGGGACCTTTCACTGGAGGTGAAAGGGGACCGCGCGTCGTTCATCGTGAAAGAGGCTATTCCATTCCAGGAGCAGTATACATTCGCCATTGAGTTCTTGCTCTCAGCCGTGGATAGGGTGGCCCGTTCCCTGCTCGGCCGCGAGGTTTCTTATATCGAAATCAGGCTGAGTTTCCCCAGGCCCGACCACGCGGAGAGGTACGCCGAGATCACCCGAGCGCCGATCCTGTTCGACCAGCCGGCGACCGAGGTCATTTTCGATGCCGCCGTACTCGAGCAGCAGTTCCCCTCATCCGACCCGATCACCGCCCGCGCCGCGGAGCGCCAGTGCGCGGCCGCACTACCGTCGTCCGGCTCCTCGGATGGGCTGGTCGCCGCCACCCGTCGCATTCTCGGCGCATCGCCGGGCCAGTACCCGGAACCCGAGCAACTCGCCGAAGCCTTGCAGACAAGCGAACGAACCTTGCGGCGCGCCTTGAAGGAGATGGGCGTTTCTTATCAAACGATGCTGGACGATGCTCGCCGCGAGCACGCCGTACAGCTCTTGATCGGCACCGCGCTGAGCGTAAACGAAATCGGCGAACGGCTCGGCTTTTCCGAAGGCCGCGCCTTCCGGCGCGCGTTCAAACGCTGGACGGGCCAAACGCCTACGCAATTTCGAAAGCAAAAAGGATAGCCGCCGAAGGGAACTTGACGCGCGGTTGCGGCGGACGACAGACAGAGCCCTTCCGAGGTTCGTCATGGCCGGGAATCGAACGCCTTTTCGTGCCCTGGAGCGAGAGAAGACGCCGAGGGGCGTGACCGGAAGGCTTGCCGGTAACTCCGGGCCCCATCGATCGGCCCCGGAAAGCAGGAATTATAGGAAAACCGGCAAGGCGTCGGGGTCATACCGGGAGCGGCGCCGTGATCGGCTGCGAGGGAAGGAGGGCAAACAGTGAACAGATCGGGCCCCCGCAACCCCGACGCCGTGGTCCGATGGACCACGGCGTTTCTTTTCCGCCTCCAAGAGTGGCGCTCGAGCCTGTCCACCAGTAGCCGCGTTCCTCCACCGTGCTCTAGCTGGCTGGCACCGCGCCTGCGATTTCAACCTCGTAGTCCAGCCCTACGTTTTCCGGACTGCCAACAAATTCGGGGTCATACATATAGAGCGTAGCTGGCGTATTGACTACCACCAGGCTCGCTTCTTCGTCCCGTGCTACGGTCGCTTGCCCCGTTCCGTCCGGCAGGTCCACATAGCGCACCGAACCCTGGCTGGAACGAATGGCCAGGGTCGCGCTGAGACCGCTCTCCGGCAACCCGTTCCCCCGGTTCGTGACCTGCACGGTGACGTCGCCGTTGCCCGTCACGCTGAGTGGGGTGATATTCGCACCGCCGTACTGTGGCCGGCGATTCGCTTTGACCCCGTAGGTCTGGGCGCCAAGCGAATCCCAGTTGGCGGCGTATCCCAGGCTGTCACGCTGCCCAAGAAATTCCTGCTGAGCTTGTGGATGCCCGATATCCAAGTAGGCCATACGCGCCCAGTAGCGCCCCAGTATCGTCTGCACGGTGACCGGCGAAGCCATGCGCTCGAGAACGTGCAGGGGCGTCTCGTTGTTGCCCTGGTGAAGTCGAAACATGTTCGGTATCACCATTCTGCCCAGTCCGGAGTAGTTGTCCGGGTTGTTGGTGATATAGGTCAGGAACGGCCACGCTTGATAGTAGTTCTGATCGTTACAGATGACCGTGTAGGAGAGTCCGTAGACCCTGTCGAGCTCGATGATCGTGCTACCCGTTGCGATGCCATGATTGTTCCTGGCGCTTTCGCAGTAAGTCGAAGTCAAAAAGGTATCGGCTACCCAGTTGGCCACGGCCTCCCACCAGAAACCGGTATTCTTCTGCTCGACCCAACCCTCGGCTGCGAGCGTGAGCGCGTGGCCGTACTCGTGCACGGTTACCTGTGGGTAAGTTATCTGGCTAGCGAGTACTTCGAGATAACTCAAACCGGCGTAATCATCGTATCCCATATAGCCACCGGCGCCCAGGAAGGGTCTCGAATATACATTCGTTCGATAGTAGGTTCCGTCATCTGAAGTGATGGAAAGCCCGGTGGAGCGCCAGCACCAATCTTCTACAAAGCATTGGTGGGCCGCCTCCAGTAAGTTCAATACGGTATCCGGATCGCCGGCACCGAAGACGATAAAATGGTCGGACTCCGTATACTGGGTGCCGCCTCCGCCCAGGGTCAGATTGGACTGGAACTCGCTCGGGTCTGGTAGATCGCAAACGGGATCGTCTTGTGAAGAAGTGCCGCCGGTCCCCCCCTGTCCAGCAAGAGCGGCTGCACCGGCACCACCCTCGGCGCCGCCGCTACCCGGGGCCGCGTCAGTACTGCCTCCGCCGTCGCCGGTTCCACCGTCCGGGATCTGCGTTCCGCCGCCTGCACCGGCGCCCGCAGCGCTTGTACCCGATCCGCTGGCCTCAACGTCTCCGCCGGCGCCCCCGATAGCCACCTGGCCGCCTCCCGTACCTCCGGAGCTCTGGCCCGCCGCCCCTGCCTGCGGTACGCCAGCGGCCGTGCCTCCCGGGCCTGGCCACTGGTTCTGCGGCGTCGATGAGCCGTCACCACAACCGGAAAAGCCGGGGAGTATGAGCGCTATCGCCACAAGCCCCGCGTTTCGCCAGACGCGACCGTCATTCATTGCTCGTCTCCTGCTTCTCGACACCGTCGCAAAACACCGGTTACCCTGAACATCACTGCACCGCGTAACAGTCATTGAATTGGATATCCTCCGGAATCAGCTCCGCGATGAGGTCGTGGAGAGCCGGAGAGGCCTGCAGCAGCTCCTCTCGCGTGTTGATTGAATTGTGAACGCCGTCGGCCGGTATGGATTCGAGATTCGAGTTGTACCAGTCCTGGACTCCTTCGGCCCAGAATTCCCCGGGCGAATCGATGGCATAGGTATTGGCGAAATCGCCGGAAGCCTGAGCCGCCTGATACGCGGAGTCGAGCCGGCTGCTGGCGGTAGGGTCAACGGCGGCCAGCCCCCAGTCCATCATGGTGTGGGCGTACTCGTGCACGCAGATATTCTCGCCTCTCCAGAGGTCGACACTCACCTGACAGAGGATGTTCTCCTCGGCACAAACAGTCGGGATCAAGCCACCCAGGCCGCGAGCGCGCCAGTTGAGCGAGGTTCCGAAGCTAGCATTGACTTCCGGTATGCTCGACAGCTCTTCGTTCGCCGCGATGAGGGTGAAGCGCATCCTGCTACTTATCAGCGCTTGTCGCACGTCGTCACGCAGGCTGACCATCTCTTTGACCAGCTGGCAGGCCAGCGTGACCGCCTCGTCGGCTACCTGGGAGGAGGTCGCTACAGGTATACCGTTAGCATCAGCATACTTCTGGTAAAACGGATCCAGGTTGTGGCTCGTGCGAATCGCCTCCGGGACCGCGGTCACCTCGCAACCGCCAATGGCATTCGCGCCCCCGCTCCCGCCGGTACCCGAATCGCCGCTCGCGCCCGCATACGCTGCCGCGCCCGCTCCGCCGCTGAACCCCCCGCCGCCGTCATCCACGCCGCCATCCATGACGTCGAGATCGCCGCCAACGCCCGCGGTGGCGCCGCTCGACCCGGCTTCCGGAATAGCGCCAGCGGCGCCGGCAACAGGCGCCGCCGAACCGGGATCCCCGGCGGTCTGGCTCGAAGACCCGGCCTGTGGTCCGCCGCCGGACGCCGCACCGCCGGAAACGCCTCCCGTACCGCCCTGGTTCGGCCAGGCGTCTGGCTGCGGAGACCGATCGTCCGCGGAACAACCGGCAAAAGAGAGGAAGAATAGCGCCCAGCCAACTCGTAGGTGATTCGACCAGTACCGGTTCCCGCGTGTCATCCCCTGAATCCCTTGAAGTGATGAACATGTACGTTAAATGCACATTACAACGTAAAACCACGCTTTATCTAGCGGCCGCACCTACTTCTTCGATCAAGCGGTCAGTAGGTTGGTCTTCTGCCAGAGCAGCTACGGTTTATTAATTATTAAGTGGCCGCCGATCGGCATACGGGTCAACCAATCCGTATCTCGACGGCCAAAAAGCCGGGTTCCGGCTCCTTCTGCTAACCCCGGGGCGCATCAATCGTCCCGAAAAGCATGAATTTCAAGAAGACCGGCGAAGCGTCGACCTCACACCGCGAGCAGCACCGTTACCGTACCGGTACCCATCCCGTGCCAACCCGGTACCGACCCGACGAACCCGGCGCAATGGCTACCCGATCCGCTCGCGACGCGGTGACTTCCGGGGATATTTTCCGTCATTGTCCGTCCCCGGTTGGCCGAGAATGCACCTTTTTTGGCCGCATTGCGACTGTCGAGCAGACGGCGACCGCGTGTAACTTGCTGCGTGCTGAATCCATCAACTCACCACAAGGAGATTCTCGATGAAGAATCGCGTCGCAGGAACAGCGATGCTGTTGACCTGTATTTTACCCACTCTAGTTGCCTGTGATCCTCTTTCCATCGTGGCCCAGCTATTGGCATTGAACTCGGTCGTCGACGACTCGCCATACACGACGTATGCGGATCGCGCACTTCACGGTAGCCTGCCTTTTGTCGCTGATACGCACGCCGATACGGCCAATTTTCTTCCCGCCAACGAGACCGAGTACACGAAACTGCTCGGCGAAAAAATCGAGGGGACCAACCGACGCCGGGCCAACGAGGAAGGGCACGTCGATCTGGTTCGGCTGGTCGAGGGCAACGTCGCGCTTCAGGTTTTTGCTGTCATCACCGAAGGTTCAGCCGACCACATTATCGGAGACGAGTTCGAGACCGAGCTGGGCGACGGTAGCACCGACCGCTTCGTATACGAGATGTGGCAGCGAAATCCCAGCAATCCGCATTTTGCCGGTCCCTCTGACATCACTCCTTATACAAAAAAATTCTATTATCTAGGTGCGCCGCGTCCACCAACGCAATATGCCATGTATGCTCTGGGGTACGACTGCGAATACTGGTTTACCAAGAGGGTCGATGCAGAGTGGGAGGGGGCGCCCTGGGTGTCGGATTGGCCGTCGTACGCGCACGACAAGCTCGACGAAGTCGAACCGGAACAGCGATGCTACGCTGCGGAAACCGATCCGGACCACGACGTTCATATGCAATGGATGCTTCGTTTCGCACAGAACATGGAAGACGCTTCGATACTCACCCAATCCGAGCAGAACCGGCTTCGCATCATCCGCTCGCTACAGGACCTGCTGGATCTGGAAGCGGACCGCGCTACCGACAAGCACCTGGTCGGGGCGCTGCTCGCAACCGAGGGAATCTACGTGATCGACGTTCTTGGACGGCCCGACACTGTGCAGAAGACCGACCAGATATTCGATGCTCTCTACAATGCCGGCTACCGGATGTTCAGCTTGACTCACTTTCCCGATAGCGAGTTCGGCGGTTCGTCCACTGGCGCCGGTGATCTGAGCGTGGACGTTCCCTTCGGTCCTTTCGACCCGGAAAATCCGGACAGCGACCAGTGGGACGGAGTGGCCAGAGGCCGCAAGCTGGGCATAAGTCCGGCCGGCCGTCGAATGGCGGAAAGAATGATCGGCAGCGGCGTCGTCATCGATGTCGCGCACGCCTCTCCCGGGTTGAGTTAATATGCATCATTAACCACGCCCTCAGACAACTACGCTACCGATATTTCACCCTGACTGTAAAGACGACGCGGGGGTCTTGATCCAGGGGCTTGCTGATTAGCATTTCTACAGGTCTTGGCTCGGCCCCGCCAAACGGCTTCTTCCGTAATAAATCGATGACGCATCCAAAAGACAATAATCTAGCCCGGTCGCCGTACTCTATCCGAATGGCGTATCCGTAACCTTATTCGTCTATTCTGCTACGCCTCACGCTTAACCTCTTCTTCTTTTACCGCATAACAATTTATTGAGGGAAGTATCGTATAAGCAGGAACTTTTAGGAAATCTGACCGGGGCGAAACAGGGTGAGACGGCTTTGGGGGATGGCCGCGTAACCGAAGAAGGTAACAATTCGTTAGCTATCTCGCGTTAGTCCACGGGAATCGAGGGGCGACGGTGAAGAAAGTCGGGTCGTGATAAGCCAGGGTAACCAGCCGGCCTCCGTGTCAAGACCTCCAACGTCTTCCTTACCGAAATGCTGGAAAAACACGCCATGATTGGAGGAAGGCGTGGTTAATGATAACTATTAACGAAATTTGCTCTCCAAAACAGAGAGTGGGGAGAGAGCACCGGGGCTTGGGAGTCTACGCAGCATTAATGCCCTCGGCAAAAGCTGTGGTACAATTTTCCACCGGTTTTGGAAAGTTACCATAATACGCTTTTCTCAGACCTAGTACGGAAGAGATGGTCTGTTTACCCAGGCACAGCTGACTTGAAACCTTGTGCACGTCGATGCCAATATGTTCCATGGCTAGCCTCCATTGTGCGGCTCACGACCGCGTCAACGTTGTGTGTGGAGCATCAAGCTACCACGTCGATGGCGGCTAGCCGATTCATCCTATCTATTAACTCTTCCAGGCAGATCTAGCTCCGGAAGTAAGTATCCATCGCGAGGGAAATATAACGTTGTTTCCTTACTAGGTAGATCTGTGTGATAAAATCCTTCTTGTCCGAATGAACTCATAATTTGTTTAAGCCTATCTATATCGATTCCATTCTCGTCGCTATGTCCGAACTTAACCTTACACAAGGTAGTGGTGCACTCAACCGCTGACAACGACGTTCCTTCAATCTCGGACCTTTCAATCTTCCGTTCAACCTCTGCTAGGGTTTTCGCCTGCCAGGAGGTATCAAGGGCTTCTTTTTCCATCTGTTTTTCGATTGTAGAAGTCGCTATTTCTACAAACAACTTTTCGCTTTCTTCTTCCGAATATTGTTTCGCCTCTTCCTCGTCACTCGTCGCTCCGCCTTCGTACTCCTCCTCTGGTTCCCCATCGCCATTCGGATCCTCGTTCGTGCTCAGCTGTGTCATCTCCACATCTTCTACCTTTCTATTCACCGCCTCTACAGCCCTATGTAACTCGGCTAGTTCCGATCTGATATTACCGGATACCCTAGTTGCATTCTTATCCGAATCGAATTCTCTTACGTTTTCCTTTTCTTTGCTAATAGCATTAAGTATCCACAGTCCTACGTAGGCTATCATTAACGCTCCGAAGCCGATCATCATCTTGTTCGCCTGTATTCTTATCATTACTACCTCATAGTATTATAGCGACTTTATATAACGTTCTATTTACTTTAGAAGTACTATTCTTGAACCACTACCGCCTCAAGGCGGTGGATTCTTCTGCGCGCCTTAAGGCGCCTAAAGCTCACCTCGGATTCACTCCGTTACCTTGAAATCGTCGTCCTCGGGCTCGACATCTTGTTCCTCGATATACCGGCGCAGAACGTCGTCGGTGACGTTTCCGCTGGTAGCTACGAAATAGCCCCTCGCCCACAGATGCCGACCCCAGAACTGACGATTCAGCGTCCGAAAGCCTCGCATCAAACTATTCGATGTCCTTCCGTTTACGGCGTTCATCTCTCGGCTCGGCGACATGCTTGGCGGCACACTCAACAACAGGTGAACATGATCTGGCCGGATATACCCCTTCAAGATTTCTATATCGTTCGCTTTTCACACTTCTCGAATGATTTCCCTCGCGCGTTCGCCAATCTCACCTCGTAGAATCGGCTTGCGGTACTTCGGGATGAACAGAAAATGGTAGTGACACTGGTAAATTGTGTGCGATCCGGTTCTGTATTGCTTCATGGTCTCATCGTACCGCATGCCTCCTTAAGACTTCGCCTTAAGGCGAGGGAGTTCACCCATCCCAGAGTGGGACCTTAATGGCCTCCCTGAACGACGTTACTGCCGGAGTTGCATTTATCACGCCATCTTTTCCTATGCCCGGTGACGGCAGTTCGTTACGAAACCGCCCGATATTTATCGAACATACATCCTTCAACATAAGTCCTTCAATGGTGCTGCTTTTGACCGGCGAAGCTAGCCTTCAATATGAGTACTATTCTCTATGTATCGAATTTTATCTTACTTCGATTATTGCCGCTTAACCGGTTAGAGCACCTACCATTCTAGTTTAGAGTATTTTTCAGAACCTTAGTGCGCCTAATCCGCACTAAGGCGGGGGCGCATTCTCTAATAATAAAGTTAGGTGGGACCGAAGTCCCACCTAATACCGGACAAACGATTAATTTCCTTCCCAAAGCTCAATCCGGACAAGGGTAGAGTAAGCCGGCATATTAGAGGATACGTATAACATTCCATACTGTACCCAACTGCTAAGACTGGAGCTGTAGCCTGAAGTATCATAAGTATTGGTGAGGCCGTTAGCGATCGCGAGGTTGCTATAGTAACCGCTCGTACCATGAAGGTTAGTGCTCCACAGTGTCACGGTCCAACCTTCTCCGCTGCTTCCGCGTCTAGCTGTAAACCTCCACTTCTCTACGTCTTGATTTGGTAGGTCCCGAACTAGAGGGCACATAAACCACTGTGTGCTTGAAGTATTGTTTTTGGCGCCGCCGTTAGAATCGTAATAGACCTCCGGCGAGGTGTCGTACGCCTCTTTGCAGAAAGCTCCTGGAAAAACCTTTTGATCTGCCTGCGCTATTACCGAAAGAACGGTAACCAACGTGAATGCAATAATACTCCTGATCATCATATCCTCCCATAGTTCGTTAAGTCACACATAGACATGCGACGAGTTAATAAGATACGGCTTGATCTATGTCGTATTCGGTTTTCGAAAAAAACTCGCAAGAAATGGATTGGATACGAGCTGTAAGGTTCTAAGCGAGCGTTTCATCGACCGCATTCGGGACAATATACGGATGGTAATTAGACAATATGATTGGCTTATTGCAGATGTACAACAACTCGAATCCCAAAAGCAACGAAAGAGAAGTTTAGCGTAAGCGGGAAACCCCCCGGCTGTGCCGGGGAGACAGCCGATGTTTGACATTTACGGCAACCTTTAGAGGAACTCCCTCCCGTGAGCCGGCTCGTTGCGAGAACGGAGTTACGGTAAAATGATAAATTAAAAAGGTATAGTTAATAATTCATAAATACATCCGAAGTCGCTATTCGAAGAAACCAACTAATGATAAATTAAAAAGGTATAGTTAATAATTCATAAATACATCCGAAGTCGCTATTCGAAGAAACCAACTGCCGTTTTACAGCCTAGGTGGAAAGGCGGCGCGGGAGCGGTTTGGCCCGGAGACTGGCTGGTCGCCCCGGTTTCATAGGTGTTAACGTTACGAATTAACGGAACCTGGGCTCGAGTGGGTTTGTTAACTCATAGCGGGTTACGAGCGTCGCGGAGCGCATGCTCGTAACTTG
>CAYVFC010000069.1:0-17753 GCA_964450715.1 uncultured Sandaracinaceae bacterium
GCCTAAGTCGCGAGTTTCTGCGCTTTTGGCGCAAGAACTCCGCCGTGAGCCGCCTAAGTCACGAGTTTCTGCGCTTTTGGCGCAAGAACTCAAACGCAACGGGCCCCGGGATGGAGTGCGTTGGGCCGCAACTTCGACAAACTCGATCGTTCTCGGACGTGGCTTCACCGAAGTGCTCGTCGCCTAAAAAGTCGGCGAGAAGATCGGCGAAAAATGTGACTAATGGTGAGGCCTTGCGCCCGCCCGGCGGGGGAGGGGGCGAGCCGGAACGGGAGGGGGCAAGCCCCTCCCCTACGCGGAGCGAATACGCCCTGGTAGGCGCTCATTCGTCCAGCGCGGCGCGGGCCTCGTCGCGGCTCTCGAAGATGTGGGGGGCGACGTCGCGCTTGGCCAGCAGGTCGCCCAGCTTCATGCGTAAAAAGGCGCTGGTGGTGTAGCGGGTGACGTCGAGGTAGTAGCTGTCGACCACTTGCTTGACCATGGCCGAGTAGTCATCGACCAGCTCGGGCGAGATGGAGAAGTTGTCGTAGTTGACGATGGTGTTGACCTTGCGGCCTAGGGGCTGGCAGATGCGCTCGACCTGCTGGCGGATCTGCTCGATGTCCTGCTTCGAGCGCACCTCCAGGCCCTCGAAGTTGATGAAGAGGATATTCTCCTCGGCGCGGTAGCTGAACCGTTCCTCCAGGGGGATGCGCAGCAGGTCGTCTTTCAAGCCCATGGGAGCCGGCGCAAAAATACGGGCATCCATCAGCGCGGGTTCACCCTCGATCACGGGCGCGAACTGCATTTTGTCCAGGATATCCTTCTGGATATCGATTCCGGGCGCCACCTCGATCAGGAGCAGCCCCCGGTCGGTGAGCCGGAACACGCAGCGCTCGGTCACGTAAAGCACGGGCCGGCCGCTGCGCGCGCCCACCTTGCCGCTGAAGGTCACGTGGTCGACCGCGGGTACGAGCTTGGCCATCTTCCCTTCCTTGACGATCTTCAGTTGACCGTCCTCGACCGCGACCCGCAGGCCGCCGGCGGTAAAGGCGCCGGCGAACACGACCTTTTTGGCGTTCTGGCTGATGTTGATGAAGCCGCCCGCGCCGGCCAGCCGGGGACCGAACTTGCTCACGTTCAGATTGCCCTCGGCGTCGGCCTGCGCCAGGCCCAGAAAGGCGATGTCCAGTCCGCCCCCGTCGTAGAAGTCGAACTGGTAGGGCTGGTCGATCACCGCCTCCACGTTGGTCGCCGCGCCGAAGCTGAGCCCTCCGGCCGGGATGCCGCCGATCACGCCCGGCTCGGCGGTGAGCGTCAGGTACTCCAGTAGCCCCTCCTCGGCCGCCACCCGGGCGATGCCCTCGGGCACACCGATGCCGAGGTTGACCACGCAGTTGGGCCTGAGCTCCAGCGCCGCCCGCCGCGCGATGATCTTACGCTCGTCCAGCGGCAAGGGCTCGAGCGAGGTCAGCGGTACCCGTGTTTCACCGGAGTAGGCCGGGTTGTAAGGTTCGGCGAAGGTCATCCAGTGGTCCTCGGGATCGGCGACCACCACGCAGTCGACCATGATTCCCGGGATCTTGACCTCGCGGGCGCGCAGCGTCCCGCGGTCGGCGATCCGCTCCACCTGAACGATCACCGCGCCGCCCGAATTGCGGGTCGCGGTGGCGATGGCGAGCGCTTCCAGGGTCAAGGCCTCGCGCTCCATGGTCACGTTTCCGTCGAGATCGGCGGTGGTGCCCCGTAAAACCGCCACGTCGATAGGCCGCGGCTTGTAGGCCAGGAACTGTTCGCCGTCGAACTCGATGAGCTCGACGATATCCTCGGTGGTAAGGGGATTGATCTTGCCGCCGCCGTTCCGCGGGTCCACGAAGGTCCCCAGCCCCACCCGGGTGATGGTGCGGGGTTTGTGAGCGGCGATGTCCCGGTACATGTGCGAGATGACGCCCTGCGGCAGGTTATAGGCCTCTATCTTGTTCTCGATGGCCAGCTTCTGCAGCTTGGGCGCCAACCCCCAGTGCCCCCCGATCACGCGACAGACCAGGCCCTGGTGGGCCAGCCGGTTCAGCCCCTTGTCCTTGCCGTCTCCCATGCCCGCGGCGTAGACCACGGTGAGCCCTCGCGGCTCGCCGGTTTCCAGGAAACGCTCTTCCAGCGCCCGGGCCACGCCCTCGGCAAAACCGGCTCCCACGAATCCGCCCCAGGCGACCGTGTCGCTGCTGCGGATGATGCGGACCGCCTCCTGAACCGAGACCACCTTGCCCCGTTTCATCCGCGTCGCCAGATCGGTCATGACCGGATGGTGAACCCTGTCGCTGCCCATGGCTTGCTCCCCGTTTCGGTCAATGCCCGCGAAGGGGTGCTGCTAGCGATACATGGCCTCGAAAACCAGCTCCACTGCGGCATCCCGCGCGTCCCGGAAGGCGTCCAGCGCGGTGGTGATGTTGTCCGACATCCGTCGTTCCGCGTAGCGGAAGGTGTTCTTCTCGTCGCAGCTACGCCGGTTCTGCCGGGCCCATTCGGCCCAGGACTCGAACCCCTTCATCCACGGCATCACCCGGTCGGACCAGATGTAGCGGCTGACGCGCGCCGGGCTCATCCAGCGCAGCGCCTTCGCCTGCAACGGATGCCAGATAATGCTCTTCATCAGCGGCCGACCGAAAGCAAGGTACAGCTTCTCGTTTGCCTCCGAGATCCGGGTCATCTTCTCGAACGCGTCCCGCGAGAGCGGGAAACGCACGTCGTCGATCTCCCGCGGCTCGAAGCGGACGATGAACTGGTCCTTGAGCGGATCGGTCTCGCCGGTCTCGCCGTCGATGAACATCTGGTAGAGGCCGGGCTCGAGCTTCTGCATGGTCTCGATGTGCTCGATGATGGAGCGGTGCTCGCGTTTCGCCACGCTGGCCGAGACGAAGATGCCCAGGTGCCCGATGTGGGGATTGATGAGATAGATGATGCGCTGTCCCGCCCTCTTGAGCTCCTCGGTGGTTTGATAGACCTCCGAGATCCACTGCAGGGCCTGCTGCGGCGGCGTGATGTTGTCGCCGCTGGAGGCGAAGACAACCAAGGGATCCTCCATCTTCTTCATGTCGATCTTATGGCCAGGGCCGATCTCCAGCACTCCTTGCTCCAGCTTGTTCCCCAGGAAGAGGTCGCCCACGATCCAGAGGATCTCCTCCTCGTTCATCAGATAAAATCCGGTCCACCAGCGCTCGAAATCCAGGTAGCGCTGCCGCTCGGTATCGATCTTGGAGAAGAGGTTGTAGTCCTTCTTCCAGAGGGTGTTGGACGGATTCAGGTTCTCGAAGTTCTGCACCAGGTAGACCCCGTCGAAAAGCCCGCAGCCCAGGTCGCACATGAAGCGGGTGGCCCAGGCGCCCCCGGTGAGCCCTCCGGACAGCCGCATGGGGTTCACGCCCTCGTCCCCGGCCCAGAAGGACATGGGCGCACCGTTGATCACGACGGGCCCGGTGACGTCGGGCCGGTCGGCGCCCAGCATGGCCACCGCCCAACCCGCCTGGCAGTTGCCGTATACCAGAGGGAAATCGCGATCCGGGTGGCGCTTGCGGATCTCCTCCATGAAGCGGGCCTCGGCCAGCTCCACGTCCTCCAGGGTCTGGCCCGCACACGGCTCCGGGGTGAAGGAGACGAAGTAGACCGGGTGGCCCTCCAGCAGCCCCATGCCCACCTCGGAGTCCTTCTTGAACCCGCCGATTCCCGGTCCGTGTCCGGCGCGCGGATCGATGACGACCAGCGGCCGGCGTCCGGGCGCGGGCTGCTTGCCCTCGGGGTGCTTGATGTAGAGCAGGGAGTAGTTGGCCGGCCGCTCGAAGTCGCAAGCGTCGAGCACGACCTCGTAATCGTAGTCGAGAAGAGGCGGCATGCCCTTCTCGTGATGCTCCAGCATATCGTTGCCGCGCTGCCGCATGGTGTCCATGAACATGACCCAGCGCTGGGCGAAGTCGGTGCCGTAGGCCATGGCATCGCGCGTGAACCTGTCCGAGGTGAGCTGGGACATCTGCAAAGCGACCTCGGACCAGGACCTGAGCGCCTGCGGCAGGTTGGTCGGGTGAAGGGGAACGGACTCCCCGGGAGCCCACGCCCCGCCCACCATCCTGCTCGCCAGGTCGGACCAGTACTCCAGGGCATCGGATCCTTCCACGGGCTGGAAGCGTCCGGCGCCTGCTGCCGGAACCGACCGCGTCCAGCTTGCCGCCAGGTTGGACCACTGCCGGAAGAGCTCGGTCGGATCGAAGCTCTGCGCGGGCTTGACTTGAAGCCCCGGAACCCCCGTCGCCATCCCGGCGGCGGCCAGCTCGGACCACTGCCGAAACGCGTCTAGCGGGTTGAAGGCCTGCGCGGGTTTGGGGGTCATCCCTGGCACCATCTGCATCATCCCGGAGGCCATCTGCGACCAGAGGTTGAACGCATCCATCGGTGTAGCGTTCGGCGAGGTTCCGGCGGTCGTCCCCGAGGCCGCCTGCATCATCTTCGCGGCCGTGTCGGACCAGTAGCCTAGAAAATCGAACGAGTTCGGCGAGTTCTTCTCTTCTTTCGGAGCCATGGTTCCCTCGTTTTCGAAAGCGGAAATTGCGCGAAGCGGTTCGTCCGTGCTTCCGACGGTCTGGCGGTGAACGCCGGTACGCCCGGATCGACGAGTCTACACCAAACCGGCGTCCGGGGAACCGGTTGCGTGCAGGGGATCCGTTCTGTCGGTCAATCGATGGTGATGACGTCGCAGGGGAACGAGGCGTCGAGAATGGTGGTGGCCGAGAGCTTGAACTGGTCGCAAGCGGTTCCCAGAAGCTCGATATGGTTGGCGTCCACCACCTGCCAGCCGTTGGGGTCGCCGCAGACCAGCGGCACGTTGTTCAGCAGGACGGTGCCGACCTGGCAAGCCTTCTGCTCGTTGGTGATCTGCCCGTTCAGCTCCACCGTGCAGGACATCACCCCGCCGATGATGGTGTTCAGGGCGTCCTGCAGCAGTTGCGGATTGTCCGCTTTCCAGAAAGGTGCGTTGGTACCCGGAGCCGCTCCCACGCCGGCGTTGGCCACGGCCTGCAGGTGCTGGTCACCCACATCGGCACCCACGGAAAGGACGTACGTCTGCACCCCGCCTTGAAAGGCCCTGCTGATCTGGTCGACCACCATCTGCCGGGCCTGGTCGTTACGGAGCTCCGTATCCTGAGTGATATCGGCGCAGGTATCCGGCTCTCCGTCCGTGGCCAGCAGCAGGACGACCGGACCGAGCGGCTCGGCATCCGGACCGCTGTTCATCGCGATCCACTCCAGTAACTGGTCGACTATCGGTACCAGCGCTTCCGCGGTCGGGGTTTCGCCGACCGGCAAGAGCACGGCGGTAACCGGAATCGCCTGGGCGCTCGATGGTTGATACTGGGCGGCGATGGCGTCGTAGTTGTTGAAAACAGGCGGAAAAACCGTAACCAGGTCGGGACACGGAGTGCCGTTGGTGGGGTAGTTAGTGTACGAGGCAAAACCAAAGCGGATGGCTTGCTGCAGTGGGAAAACCAGCCCTCCCGGATTGGCCATCAGAGCCTGGTGCAGGGCGTCCCAGCGCGTCATGTTGCCGAATTGATACAGGATCATACTACTGGAACGGTCCACCATCAGCATGACGTTGGCCGGGGAACGATCCACGGCCACTTTCTGGTCGGCGCAGACTTCGCCGCCGGCTCCCCCGCTTCCTCCCGGGGGTGTCTGTCCGGCCCATCCGCCGAATCCGCCGAATCCAGCGACCAAGCCTCCGGCGCCGCCTTGCGCTCCGCCGACCCCGGCTCCACCCGCGGAGCCTCCAGTGCTCGGACCGGACCCCCCACCGCCTCCCTCGTTTTCCGCGCTACAGGAAGACAACGCGAAAAACACAGTGATTATAAGAAGGTATATAGACCGCATTCCCCGCACCTCTTGGTTTCGCTACCCGGAACTCTCGAATACTTCGAGTGTACCGCTATAAAGTCGTCTTTAAGTGGAATTTCGTACACCAGATGACGGTAATCATTAAGCTCAAAAACCAACCCATCAGAGTCAATCTGAGCCGAAATTCTGGGAAAAGACCACATTTTAGGACGATTCGTACACTGTGCGTCTATCTCTCACGATTTTGCCTGGTTTACCCCTCTTTTTTTTGACGAGCGTCAAAGCCGACGTGCAGTCTTTACTCATGTTCAGTCCTCAATTTTCGAACAAGGGCCGTTCCGGCCACGTCGAGCGGAGAGGGATATGAAACACGCGCGCTGCGGTCTCCGGATGAGCGGTAGGTTCGCAAAGCTTCTGGTCGTCTTAACCGTAATTCTATTCTCCACCGCACCGGAGCTGTTGGCGCTGGACTACGAGAGCGCCGCCAGACTGCTGGTACAGGCCGGGGATTTCCGCGTGCGTGTCAACGCGGCGCTGATTCTGGGCCGAAGCGGCCGACTGGACGCCTCCCGCCATCTGGAGGCCTCTCTTGCCAAGGATTCCCATCCGGCTGTGCGCGCTTCTGCTGCGGCCGCGTTGGCCGCGCTCGGTTCTCGCGGCTCGCTGCCGGCGCTTCAGCGCGCGCGGAAAGACGCCTCGCCTGCCGTCCGCGCGCAGGTCGCGCGATCGCTGAAAATCCTCTCCCGCCCTCCCGAGCCTGCCTCGAATACCGGGAGACCGGGCCTATCGCTGCACGGCGTCGATCACCTGGTCATGCTGGGAGAGATGAACGACCGCAGCGGCGCGGGCGACGGCCGTATCGCCGGATTGTTGCGGACCGAGCTCGTCCGGCATCTACGGGGTATGAGCGGCGTAGCCGTGATCGCCGATGTGACTACCCTGGACGCGGCCGTCGAGAAGCAGGTCCGCCGGCACAAGATCGTTCGCCTGCGCATCGATGGCGCCGTGATCAAGGCCGACCGGGACGTTCGCGGGGCCGAGATGTCTTCGAGCTGCGCCGTCTCCCTTATGGTCATGGAAGATCCGGACATGATCATCCGCGCGGTTCTCAAGGGCTCGGCCACTAGCACCGGTATGATCTCGCGTCAGAAGGGCGAGCGCGAGAAGCGAGCGCTTCTCGACAAGGCGCTACGCCGAGCGGTTAGCAGTGCGCTCAGTAACTTCGAAAGCGTGATGACGCGCACGGGTGCGGAGACCAGGCGAGCGCGCAGGGAAGAGGTAAGGGGCCGGGACTTACGCTCTTCCGTCGCTCTAGCCGGTCCTGTAGCGCGCTGAGCCTCTAACGCTGGGAGGATTCGGCGGGGGTGTTTGATTCTTCCCGTCTCCCCAGTCCCAACGCGCGGAAGACGAACGGGACCAGCGCGACGATTACCACTCCCAGAGCGAATCCTTTCGCGTACGACAGCAGCGCCGGTCCGGAAACCGTCGCCGTGGCGTGCGGCTTCTCGAAGAGCAGGAGCAGCACCAGGCAGGAAGCTCCCAGCAGCCCGCTGGTCGCGACGCGCCAGACGCTTCGGCTCTTCTCGAATCGGATAACCCTGCGCTCGACAGCGGCGCTGGCGAACCAGCCCGCCAGAAAACCGCCGGTGCTCAGCGCTCCCGCGTAGGGAGCGCCCCCGGGCCAGGCCGCGTAGAGGGCGAGCTGGCAAGCGACGATGATCGCGAGCTGAGCGAGCGGGTGCAGGGAGCGCAAGCGGTCGAAACCGGACCAGAACAACAGCCGGTAGAGAAACACGCTCGCCGCTCCCAGCAGGGAGCCCACCAGCACGTCCTCCACGTCGTGGACACCCAGGTAGAGACGGCTGAAGACGATGCCGGCTACCAGGATCGAGGCCACCACATAGGCCCAGCGCTTTCGCATCTCGTATGCCAGCCAGAACCAGAGTGCTACTGCGACCTGCGCGTGCCCGCTGGGCAGCCCGTAGGAGTCGCCCACGCGACCATCGATGGCATAGGTCAACCCGGGACGCGGATCCTGGAAATAGTCCTTGAGAAAGGAGTTCACCATGGCGGTGGCCAGCACCAGCATGGCCAGACGGGTAAAGATCCGCTTGTCGCCCACCCAGTAGCCCAGGGAGAGGAAGAGCAGGAAGAACTTGGTGTATCCCAGGGAGGTGAAGGCCAGGAACACGACCGTCGCCAGCTGCGAGCGCAGCGGCAGCACCCAGCTCAGATCGTGAAGTATGGCCTCCATCAGCTCGTTCCCGGAAGCGGTTTCAGCCCGTCATCATCCGCAGGCGCAGCAACTGCACCGCATTGGCCCAGATGGTGCGCAGGTTGTTCACCTTGGACTTACCCTCCCGGCGGGGGAGGATGGTGATTCGCTGTCTGTCGATCGCGTGTCCGGCGCGGTGCGCCCTGAGGATCAGCTCGAGCATGATCATCTGACCGCGCCCCGTGCTCTTGAGCTCAAACCGTTCGAGCAGCGACCTCCGAAACATGATGATCCCGCGAAATTCGGGCAGCGAGCCCATCAGTAGGCGGAACAGAACGCGCTCCGCTCGAGAGAGCAGCTCCGAGACGGCGTCGCGGCGCTCCTGCTCCGTGTATCCGAGCACCAGGTCGACCCGCCGGTTCTTCGCCAGGTAGTGCCCGATCACCGAAGGCGAGAACTGGCCGTCCGCAGGAAAAAAGGTCACGAAGTCCCCGCGACACTCGCGAAACGCCGTCCGGTAGACCTCTCCCAGCCCCAGGTTGCGCGGGTGATTTGTCACCCGTATTTTCCGGTCTCTTTCGGCCCAGCCGGCCGCGATCTCCCCGGTCCGGTCGGCGCTTCCGTCGTCGATCAGCAGCACCTCGTAAGACACCCGCAATCGTTCCAGCTCCGCGGCCAGCTCCTCGATAACGGCGTCCAGGCTCTTCTCCTCGTTGTAGGCCATCACGGCGACGGAGAGCTCGGGAGGCTCTCTGCCGGACGGCGTATCGTTCCTGTTCGTATCGGTCATCTGCTGGATCGTCTGTACCGGGGCGTTTCGCCCTTCTTTCGTCTTCGGGGTCGCCGTCAAGCCCGTTTCCGGGAAGCGGGGGCAGCCGCGGTGGGGATATCGCGCCTGCCCACGAACGACTCGCATACCCCGCGCAAGACCATTCCCGACTGGTAGGGGAAGTGGGGCTCGATCTTCCGGCCCAGGACCTGCCGGTCTATCAGAACGTCCGGCTCGTTATAGCCCGCCAGCGCCCGGCAGGAAGTGGTTCCGGAAAAACGCGGGTTGATCTCGAAGACATGGATCTCGCCGCGGTGGATCCGGCACTGGACGTTGACTACCCCGCGGCAGCCCAGGCGAAGCGCGATGCGTTCGCAGATCCGGGTGACCTCGGGAAAGCGTCCGATCTCTCCCTGGGAGACCCCGCTGCTGACGACCAGCATCGGTACGGGCGCTTTGCCTCGCGCGAGCCCCGGAAGCCTGGCCCGGTTGCTGATGGCCGTTTCGATATTCCGCTTCACCGCTATCGAATTGATGAGCTCTCCCTGCATGGAGAGCAGCACGCCTACGGTGTACTCAGAGGAAGCGTCCCCCACGTACTGCTGCAACAGCAGGCGACCTCCCAGCGAGAGCAGGTAGCTCCCCAGCGAGCGCAGCTCCCTGCGATTGCGAACGATGAACACGTCTTTCGATCCGCCGGTACCCACGGCCGGTTTGATAAGGGCGGGGAAGAACGGCGCTCGCTCCAGGTCCCGGGGCGAACAGAGCGCGACGGTTCTGGGATGGTTGAAGCCGTGTTCGGAGAGCCAGGCACAGGTTTCGAGCTTGTCCGAACAGATATCGATTACCCGGCGCGGATTGATGGGAAGGAGAAGCCCCTCGGCTAGGAACCGCTTTCGCGCCCGGCTGATCCGGCCGAGCTCGGGATCGGAGCCCGGGAAGAGCGCCTTGACCGCGTGCCGGCGGCAGAGCCGTAATAGGGTTTCGACATAACGCCGATCGGTCGCCCGCGGAACCAGGTAGGGGTAATCGACCTCGTACAACGCCTTGCTGACCGGGGTGACGTCCGTTCCGACGATGCGGTACTTCGGGCCGGCCTGCCGCAGCGCCTTCACCACCTGCTCGCCGACGCTGCCGCCGCCCACGCCGGTTACCAGTACCGTAATCTTCCCGTTCATCGCCGTCGGTCCCGAACGAGCGTGCCGTAAACGCGCGCGCCGCCCCGACGGGCGAAGCAGGCCCGTACCGAGCGGTGAATCGAGCCCCGGTACTGACGCAGAAGCGGTGCCGGATCAAAGGGAATGCGATGGATGCTGCAGGCGCCGCTGCCGGAGTCGAACAGCGCGCAGCAGGCCAGGTCGCCCCGGTCGCGGGGCAAGCCGCAGGAGCCGACGTTGACCAAGGTGAGAGGCCCGCGTTTCTTGATAAAGGGTCGATGCGTGTTGCCCATGAAGACGTAATCGTAGGGAAGATGGCGGAAGCCCGAGAGGTCCGAGTCCGGATAGGCATAGCCCTGCAGCGGATCCCAGGGCGTGCCGTGCACCAGCAGTACCCGCTGGCGGTTCGCCGCTAAGGCGCGATAGGGCAGTAGAGAGGCGAGCCAGCCGCGGGTCTTCGCCGTCAGCCGTTTCCTACACTCCGCGATGCGATATACGGCATCTTCGCCATCGCGGATGCGGAGCGCGCCCAGCAGCATGGCGTCGTGATTACCCAGCAGGCAATCGATGCCGTCGGACATCAGCGCCCCGACCACCGCGCGCGGATCCGGCAGGTACCCCACGGCGTCGCCGAGGAAAAAGACGCGCTCGACACCACGACCCCGCAGGAAAGCCAGACACGTTTCCAGACCGAGGTGGTTTCCGTGGGCGTCGGATAGCAGGCCTATCTTCAAGGGATGTTCTCCAGGGCGTTCAGCCACTCTCTTATACCCTCGGCCAGCGATAGAGAAGGAGACCAGCCGAGAATTCGCTTCGCCTTCTCGATAGAGACGACCGCCCGGTACTGCTCTTGGGCATCTATCTCTCCCGAGGGCCTGACTTGGCTGCCGGAAGCGCCGACCGCATCGACCACCAGCCGGGCGAGATCCTTCATGCAAATGGGCTGGCCGCTGGCGATGTTGAAAACCCCGCCGATAGCCTCGTCTTCGAGCGCGGCCAGCATCGCCCGGGCCACGTCCTTCGCCGAGACGAAATCCTGGGTCCGCGATCCGCTTCCGTGATAGAGCAGGTCATCACCTCGCCTCGCCCGCTGGATGAAGGTGCTCAGCACGGTCGGCTTGCGTTGCCGGGGGCCGTACGGAGAGCTGATCCGGAATATGACAGAACGGCGGACGCTGTCCGAGCACAATCTTTCGCCGGCGACCTTCTGGCCCAGGTAGGGGCCGGGAGGAGCGAGAGGGCTGTTTTCGTGCCAGGGATAGCCCTCGCTGCCGTAGACGCTGGTGCCCGATAGATAGAAGAGACGCAGTCCCGCCTCGCGGCAGAACGATACGATCCGTCGATCCATGACGGAGTTCGGGCCGGCGACCCGCGAGGCGTCCTCTCCGTGAAACTCCCGCGGAGTGACCGCCGCGCAGTGTATGACCGTCTCCACGGCGAGGGAGCGGAGCACCGCCTCGTTATCGTCGCCGAGCAGATCGGCGACGACGCTTCTGGCGCCAATAGCCGTTGTAAAGGGCAGGCGATCCAGGGCGATGACGTCGTGACCCGCTTGCGCCAGGCAATCGACGGCGGAGCTGCCGATCAGGCCGTCGGCCCCGGTCACCAGCACCCTTTTCATGCGGCGCATGATAGCCGCCGGCGGTTCTACTGGGAAGCGCCGGTAGCACCCGGCGGGCCTGGCAGGGAGATGCCGGCGGCTTCCGCCTCGCCGGCCAACTCGCGCGCTTCCGCCACACGGCCGAGCTCAATGAGAAGCCGTATGCTCTCTTTCCACGGGCCGGGAAACCTGGGATCGAGCTTTCGCGCCGCCTCGGAGTGGCGAAGAGCCGACGGGTAGTCTTCGCGTTGCTTGTAGTGGAAGACGAGGTTGAGGTGAGGGGTGGGGGTGTGGGGAAAGTCGCGAGCGAAGGCGAGGTTCAGCGCGATGTCGTCGCGCCAGTCGGGATTGCGCGCCGCGGTTCGCAGGGCGAACACCGCCAGCAACAAGCCCAGCACGAGTAGTGAAGCCCGGCTCCGATCCCATCGCGCGATGACGGCGAAGAACAGGCAGAAGCCCGCGGAAGGAAGGTAGAGAAAACGTTCTGCCGCGACGTTCAAGATGGGAACCAGCTGAGCAACGGGCAGCAGGGTGATCGCGACCCATGCCAATCCGAACGCCGCTGTTCTGCGCTTGCCCAGCCAGAGGGCGACGATGGCTGCACAGAGAAAAACGAGAATGAACGCGCCGCCGAGCACGTCCAGGTCGAGCAATCTGTCCGTGGCCGATACGATGTACCAGTCGTAGAAGGGGCAGAGAAAAAGGGGGAAGAGCAGCAACTGACCGTAGAGAACCACCACCTTGAGCATGGTCAGCGCCACGACCTGGGCCGGCGCATCGCCGAAGAAGCCGAAGCCGCTGCCCTGGAGCAGAAAGTGACGCACCGCTAGGTAGCCGAGCAATCCCAGCGCCGAGAAAGCGTAGGTGGGCAGGTGAAAACGCCGCCGCCCGACCCCTTCCCGCAGCGCTAGGTCGTAAAGCGGCAGCAGCAGCGGAGCCGAAAGCGCGTTTTCCTTGGACAGAAAGCCGGCGAGCAGGGCCAGCGATATCAAGGCCGAGCGCGACCAGGAGAAGCTCTCCATGTGCAGGCGAACCGCGCAGAGCACCGCCAGCGTCGCCAGCAGGGTGGTCTGATAGGTGGCCGGGTTCAACACCTCGGAGTGCACGGGGTGTACGGCGAAGACAAGGGCGGCGACCAGCGCGCCCCGGTGGCTGCTCTCGATCTCCGAGCGACCGGAGGGAGACGCGACTGCGGCGTTTCGGGCGAGCCGGCTCGCCATCGAGTAGACCAGGAGCGAGATCGACGTGTGCAGCGCTATGCTCACCGCGCGCCAGAACGCGGGAACGTAACCGAACAGCGCGTACTCGAATGCGTAGAGCGTCATGGAGAGCGGACGGTAGTACCCCGCGTTCATGGATCCGTAGAACTGCGAATCGATGGTGCCGCCCCAGGCCCCTAAAAAGAAAGAACCGATATTGGACAGGGAGCGGATATCTCGGTTGCCGAGCACCAGATAGGCATCGTCCACCGTGAAGCCGTTGCCCAGGGCGTTGACGAAAGGAAGGACGGCGGCAGCGACCACGGCGACTATTTTTACTCTTTCTATCGCATGGTCGTTCATCGCGAGCTTCGCCCCCCTGCCGGATCCGGCCGGACGGTCGCGCCCGGCTCACTCTTCTCGTTTCCTAAGATACTCTCCGTACTGCCTCATCTTAAGCAATACCCTGGCGGCCAGGCGAAATTCCGGGAAGACCGCCGCGCCGTGCTCGCTCAACCACTTCATGGCTTCGGTTCGCACGCTATCCAGCTGGTCGTCGTCGTCGTTTTCCAGGACGAAGAGCAGGGGTTTGTGCAGCCGCTCTCTGCATTCAAGAGCGTAGGAGAGATACATGCTCACGCCGCTCGGTCCGCGATCGCGGTAGACCCAGGTAGGCATGATGGTCCAGATCAGCGCATCGATGTTCGCCTCGTCGCGCAACAGCTCCATGACCCGCAGCAAGTTCTCCTGGTTGCGGATATAGGGGAGGATGTCCAAAGGATTCTTGACGCTGGTCCCATGCACGGGAACGAACGGTGCAAAACCGGCAATCGTGGCCTCGGAGAGCTGGGGCACCGATATTCCCTCCTGCTCGGCGAAGTCCGTGGTGGTGACCGATCCGCCCCCGGCGCCTCCCAGCAGCGCCGCGTTCACCCCATCCGGAAGCGGCAGGATCTGCAGTGCCCGCAGCGTAAAGACCATCTCCTCCACGGAGCCTACCTGCACGATCCCAGTTTGAGCGCAGAAAGCATCCCAGATCCTCCGGGATCCGGCTATCGCCGAGGTATGCGAAAGTGCGGCGCGCGAGCCGGCCTCGGTCTGTCCGCCTTTCCACACCACCAGCGGTTTGTGCGGAACCACTTCTCGAACGGCTTCCAGCAAGGACCGGCCGTCCTTCAGCCCTTCCAGGTAGGCGCCGATGACCCGCGTATTTTCGTCGCGCGCGATATGGCTGAGGAATTCGTGGGCCTGCAGGTCGCAGGCATTGCCGAAGCTGATGACCTTGCTAAATCGCAGCCCGACCTGCTGGCCCTTGCGGATGGTCCGGTAGGCCATCTGCCCGCTCTGCGAGAAAAAACCTACCTGGCCCGGTTCCGCCGGAAACTCGCTGCTCCAGGAGAGCCCTCCGGCCGGACAATATACCCCCATGCAGTTGGGGCCGATGATCCGCGCGCCTCCACTGCTGGCCACCTCCACCAGTTCCTCTTCCATCCCGGCGAGATCCTCGCGCCCCGTCTCGGCAAACCCGGCCGTCAGCAGATGGATGAACTTGACCCGCTTTTGCGCGCACTGGCGTACGGTCTCCAGTACCGCTCCGGAGGGAATGGTAAAGACGGCCAGGTCGATCTCGTCGGGTATGTCGAGGACGCTCTTGTATGCCCGAAATCCGAGCACGTTTTCCGCACTGGGATGTACGGGATATATAGCGCCCCGAAATCCCATCTTGATCGATCCGGCGATCCAGGAATTGCCGCTACTCCACTCCCATGTCTTCCTGGTGGAGGCACCCACCACCGCCATGCTGCTAGGGTGGAAGAGTCGGTTCAGATCGTCGTTCATGGCCACACCTCGAGTGCTGTGCGCTGCGAAAAGGTCGATGCGACGGCCAGGCCAGCGCTGGGGTTCGTTCGCGTCTCGTGGTGCGCAACTGGTCAGACGTCGGGTCACGCCTGTTCCCAGGCGTCGGCCAGCTGCGCGAACTCCTCGACGCTCAGGGTCTCTCCCCGTCGGCGACCATCGATGCCGGTTCGCCTCAGGGCCGCGTCGACACGCTCCGCGTCCGCTACCGCCGATTGTAGCAGAGCATTGCGCAGGGTCTTGCGACGATTCTGAAAAGCGGACCTGACCAGTAGACGAAAGGACTCGGTTTCACGGGAGCGAGGTATGTCGAGCGGCTCGAGCCTTACGACCACGCTATCGACCTTTGGCCGTGGGTAGAAGCTGGACGCCGGTAAAGCGAAAAGGGCGGAAACGCCGAAAACCGACGAAGTAAATACCGTCAGCGCGCCATAAGCAGCCGTACCCGGCTCGGCTCGCAGGCGCTCACCAACCTCGCGCTGGACCGTCAAAACCGCCCGCGCCAAATGCTGGCTGGACTCGACCAGGTGCTTGATGATGGCTCCGGTTATGGCGTACGGAAGGTTGCCGACGACGCAGACCCGACCGGTCCGCTCCGGGACGAGCGCGCCGATTTCGACGCGGGCGGCGTCGGCGGCTACCACCCGGACGGCGGCCATCGGAGCGAATTCCTTCTGCAATATCCCCACCATCCTCCGGTCGCGCTCAACGGCCACCACGCTGGCCCCGGCTCGTACGAGCGCTCCGGTCAGGGTACCGACGCCGGCGCCCAGCTCCACTACCGGCTCGCCTTCCCGTAGCACCGCCGCCCGCGCTATATCGTCAGCGACAACGCGAGAAACCAGAAAGTTCTGTGAGAAGGAGCGTCGCGGGGCGATACCATGGCGCCGCAATACGCTTCGCGGATCCTCCCATCTGGGCTCGTCCTTCATGCCGGTGCCGGCTCGAGCGATTCCCCGGTGTCCGGCCGACGATTTCGTTTTTCCGTCGCGGCCCTTTTACTTGCGGTGGACGTTTCCCGGTCCATAATTATAGATAGTATTGGTGGGATCTCGATGGAAGCCACGATTCCGTAAAATTCAGAAAAAAGGCTGATGTTACACCCCTTCATCATCGAGCAGATCCGTAGGCGCGAAGAAGAAGAACGCCGACGTAAGCAGCAACCGGCGGTGCGTTTGCCTCTGCCCGAACGGAGAGTGCCGGAGCGTCCGGAGGAGACTCCCACGAACAACGACGACGAAAAGGATCGCGGCGTCATCATCATCGAAATTTAGAGCACGTCTACAAATCCTCCCTTCGTCTTTCGGGGGGGAAGCCCCATCTGCTGCGTCGCGCCTCCTCAGAACAGGTCCGCTATTCCTGTGTTGACGCTCTTTGCGTCTGGGGCCGCCGCGCTCCGAAATACTCGGTCCGGATTTTTGGGATGTACACTGCCCATACAGTTAGGAAAACGCGGTTTTCGGCGCTATATTTCCTAGAGTGAGACAGAAATTCGGCCGCTACGAGCTGTTGCACAAGGTCGCTGCCGGAGGGATGGCTGAGATCTTTCTCGCCAGGCAGTGGGGCCAGGCCGGCTTTTTTCGCGACGTGGTGATCAAGCGGCTATTTCCGTATTTCGCGGAAAACCCTCACGTATTGCGCATGTTCCAGGACGAGGCGCGGTTGCTGGCCGAGCTATCCCACCCGAATATCCCGCAGGTTTTCGACCTCGGATATGCCGACGGGCACTGGTTCCTGGCCATGGAATACGTCAGCGGATTCAGCGTGGTCGATATCTGCCGCGCCGCCGCCAAGCAGGTCGAGGTCATGCCGATGGAGGTCGCCATCGGCATCGTGTCGCAGGTATGCTCGGCGCTGCATCACGCCCACGAGCGCAACGACAGAGAAGGGCGTTCGCTACGCATCGTCCATTGCGACGTAACGCCCCACAACATCATGGTCACCCTGGACGGTGTGGTGAAGGTTTTCGATTTCGGCGTGGCACAAACCGCGGCGCGTGCCGAAACCGATGCCGGGGTGGTCCGGGGCACCTACGCGTACATGGCGCCCGAGCAGATCAGGGGAAAACCCCTGGACAAGCGAGCAGACGTTTTTGCGGTCGGCGTCGTGCTCCACGAGCTGCTAACCGGCAAGAGGCTCTTTCAGGGAAACGACGTACAGATCATGACGGACGTAGTGGAAAAGGATGCCCCGCTGCCGTCTTCTGTCATTCCCGGTTTTCCGGAGGAACTCGAGCAGATAGTGCTGAAAACGCTGGCGCGTGACCGCGCACAGCGCTCTGCCAGCGCGGCCCACCTGCTGATGAGCCTCGAACAGTTCTGCTTGCAGAACTCGCTGATCACCGCCCCGTTGGTCGTCTCTCGGTTCGTCCGTTCGCTATTCCCCTACGAAAGGGCTCGCGAGGCCGGGATGGGCATCGTGCCCCACGTTTCGGTCGGTTCGGAGGTAGAGCGAGGACCGGAGTCGGAGCAGTTCGAGGAAAAGCTACTGGTGGAGGAGCTTAGGCGCTTGAGCCAGATCCCGCCGGCCACCGACGATTTTCTCGAGGAATCGGTGGAGCCCATCGAGCTTCCGGATAACGCTCGGAGTGACGAGGACATCGTCGAGCTGGATGCTTCCGAGCTTCATCTGCAAGAGGAAGAAGTCGAGACGGGCGACAATTCCCGAAACAGGGGAGATGGTTCGCTCAAGGACGACTTCGGGCTCGACGCGTTCGCCGACGATTTGACGGTAAAACCGGTCGTCGTGCTCTCCCCGAAACCCAAGGCTCCAGACCTGGGCAAATCGGACGGGGACTACGTCAGCGAGTTGGAGCGGAGGCTCCACGAAGAAGAAGATTAGAGAGGTTGGGGGTGCGCGTTAACTAAATGGACCGCACGCGGCTCTACGGTGGCTCTGCCGAAGAGGGGGTGGATAAAAAGGGGCTGAGAACGATGTGCACGCCGAGCCGCGACGGTCATTTCTCGCGCGGATACGGTCCTGCAGGCTGGGCCGACCTACGGCACGCGGCTCAACGGCTGGTCTGCCGAAGGGGAGGTGGATAAAAGGGGCTGAGAACGATGTGCACGCCGAGCCGCGACGGTCATTTCTCGCGCGG
>CAYVFC010000069.1:17853-42209 GCA_964450715.1 uncultured Sandaracinaceae bacterium
ATACGGTCCTGCAGGCTGGGCCGACCCGGGGGTGGATAGACGGGGTTGGGAGACGTATCCGCGTGGCACAGTGTCAAAATGTGCCAGGTTGTGCAATACTGAGTCAGGTGGTATCGTGGCACAACCTTTCCCAGAGTACTTTTGGGGCGAAATGGAAGCATTCGATTCGCCTGGGATTGGCGGCGAGCGGGGTGGGCTCGGGCACCGGCCGTGAGGAACCAATGGGAGGCATGAACCGCTACGAAATCGTTCGCGAAGTCGGCAGAGGGGCGGCGGGCGACGTCTTGCTGGTGAAGGACAAGCTCATGGGCGGCCGGCCGGTGGCGTTGAAGCGCTTGCGCGCAGAGGTCGATGATCTGATCCGATCTTCGTTCGAGCGCGAATTCGCAACCATGGCTTCGCTTTCGTTGCCCGGCGTGGCGAGGGTTTTTGATTTCGGCCTGATGGAGCTGGAAGGGAAGAGTAGCGAAGCGCCCTTCTTCACCCGCTCGTTTATAGAGGGTACGCCCCTCGACGTGGCCGCCGGCGCTGCGTCCCCCGCCGCCCGTATCCGGATGGTGGCCGATGTAGCCAGCGTGATTGCGCCGCTGCATCGAGTGGGCGTCATTCATGGAGATATCAAACCCGGTAACTCGATCATCGACGGGCAGGGACAGGCGTTCGTGATCGATTTCGGTCTATCCCGGATACTGGGCGAGAAGAGGCGAGCCGGCGAAGGAGCAAGCGGTACGCCTCTGTTTATGGCCCCGGAGCTGCTTCGCGGCGCGCCGCCGTCCGTTAGAGGCGACATCTACGCCCTGGGTATCACCCTCTGGAGCGTATTGGTCGGAGCCCCTCCGTTCGGCCACGGCAAGGGCTCTCTCAAGGCCAGGCTTACGGACGCGCTTCCGACACGGCCGGACCTTGGCTCCGAAATAGCGAACGCGGCGCTCGAGGTCGCGCTACGCGCCCTGGCCCCCGATCCCTGGGAGCGCTTCCCAACGATGGACGAGCTGGTACTGGCGCTGGATGCGATAGCGCCTCCGGTGCGGAACCGCTCGGATGTTTCGGGGTTCGTTGCGCCTCGCCCCCGGGGTCACGAGCGGTTGCTCGAAAGGTTGGAAAGCGACGTCACCGGCATCCTATCCGGCGATGGCGTTGACCGCCAAAGCGAGACGCTGCTGGTTCAGGCGCCGGTCGGCGGCGGAAAGTCGACGGTCCTGCGCGAGCTGAAATGGAGGCTGCAGGTACTCGGACACAGGGTGATTGAGGTAGCCGCGCGCGGCGGAGACGGGCTATTCCCGCTGCTTTCTTTGTTCCAGCAAGCGATGCTCCATGCCGGCGAAGAAGCGGAGTCGCTGGCCGATGCAGAAGAGGTGCTCGGCAGGATAAGAAACGGGCGGCTGGACGAGCTGGCGGCCTCGGACGCACTGTCAGTTCTCTTCTCGTCGGTATCGCGCAAGGGGCCGTTGGTTATTCTCTTCGACGGGCTCGACAGTGCCGAGCGCAAGGTAGGCGCATTGTTGCGCTCGGCCATCCACGCGGAGTCCGGCGCGCCGGTGGTCGTGATCGGCTCTGCCACGGATGAGTCGGCCCCCGCGGCCGCGGAGCTGAAAGCCGGACGAACGATACGACTTCCGCCGCTCGAACGGACGAGCGTCGAGGAGCTGGCGGGCGAGGTGCTGGGGTCGGTCGATCCCTCGGTGATAGAGGCCCTTTACGCTCACTCGCAAGGCGTGCCCGCCGCGCTGATCGAAGCGCTGGATGCGCTCGCGCTTCAGAAAACGCCTACGGCGTCGGACGTCGCCAGGCTCGACGTCGGGGCGGCGGGCCGCGCGATAGCACGTTCGCGTTTGCGTAGCGCGCGGCCCGAATGTCGCGTCTTCCTGCGCGCGCTGGCCGTCTGTGGGGGATCGCTGCCGTTACCCAGCGTGGAAGCGGTTCTGTACGCGGTAGGCGAGAGCTCGGAAGATGCCGGGCAGACGGTGTCGTACTGCGAGGATGCGGGGGTGGTGGTGAGAGTCTCCGACAACGTCGCGCTGACCGACGGCCCGCTGCAACGCGTTCTTCTCGAGGAAGCCGATGCAAACGGTGCGGTGCCGCTGGCTTCCCGGATCGCGGCCTCAGCGGCCTACGAGGCACTACCGACGGTCGTACGGGCGCACCTGGCGCTCGCCTCCGGAGAAGACGACCGGGCTCGAGTCGTCGTACCCGAGGCGATACGAGAGCTGTCCTCACTGGGCGCCAACTCGGCGGCCGTCGAGCTTTGCCAGGCACTGGTAGAGCGAACGGATGAGGATCTTCGGCGAGACACCCTGCTCTCTCTCGCCGGTCTGCAAGACGCGACCGGAGCACACCAGGCCGCGGCCGATACGGCTCGGCTCGTCTTGGACGATCCGGGCGCGTCGGTAGAACAGCTCGCCGATGCCGCTATAGCTGGAGCGCGAGCGTTGCGCGCGGTGGCGCAGTTCGAGCAAGCGATCGAGATCCTGGGACGCGTTCCAGACGATGCCTCGCGCGACGCCCGGGCCCGCACCAGCAGGGAGCTCGGAAAGATCTACCTCCGTCTCGGGGACTACGAGGCCGTGGCGAGCGCCGCGACCGCGGGGCTGGCCCAGGCGCCGGACGACGACCCGGTGAAGGTGGAGTTGCTCACCTCGCTCGGGCTGGTCGCGAGTTATCAAGGGGACCACGAGGCGGCGCTGGTTCGCTACCAGGAAGCGCTGGATCTAGCGCGCGAGGTCGGGTCGAGACCGGAGCAGGCCAACGCGCTCACCTGCCTCGCGGTAGGGCACTACCACGCCAGCCAGTATTCTGCGGCCGGCGAGCTGTTTTCCCTCAGCTTGCAGAGCGCGCGTGAGGTCGGCGACATCGGCAGCATGGCGACCAACTCGGTGAACCTGGGAGCGGTGCGCTTCCATCTCGGCGACCCGGGTGGAGCGGCCGAACAGTATGAACGAGCGGTCAAGCTGGCGCGCCGAGCCGGACGCGTCTCGACCGACGTACAGGCCCGCAGCAACCTCGCGCGCCTATACATTTATTTAGGACTGTACGAGCGGGCTCGGATGGAAATGGAGGACGCGCTGGGCGACGCGGAGACTGCCGGTTTGAAGTACCTACAGGCGCAGCTTACCGGAGCCATGGGAGACCTGGCGGCGCGTACGGGGGAACCGGAAACCGCGCTGGAACGCTACGACGAGGCCATCGCGAGGTTTCGCGAGCTAGGACAGGACCGAGATGCAGCCGAGGCGCATCTGGATGCGGTGGAGGCGTTGCTGGACAGCGGACTGCGGGACGCGGTCCTGCGGGGGGGCGAGCGGTTGGAGCTGGCTCGCAAGCAGATCGACAGGGAAGGGCTGGAGGACTTTCGCGCCAGACTACAGTTGCTCGAGGCCCGCCTGCGCATGGCGAAGGGAGATGCGGTAGGTGCGACCTCGCAGCTAGAGACAGCGCTCGCCACCGCCCGAAATGCGGGAGACCGGGACGTGGAATGGGTGGTACTGACAGCGCTCGGATCCGCCTACGAGATGCAGGGGGCGCGGTTCGCCGCGCGTCGGTACGACAGAATGGCGGTCGAGGTGCTGGAAGCGCTGGCTTTACGGGTGCCCCGCGAGTACCGGGACGCCTTCTGGCAAGACCCTCGCCGCAGGGAAGCGCGGCGCAGAGCCGAGCTCGATACGAACGGAGCGCAAAACGCCAGCGGCGATCGGGCGAGCAGCGGAACCAGCGCCCTTCAAGCCAGGGCCGAGCAGCTGCTCGACATCACCAAGCGGCTGGCGAGCGAGCACGACCTCGACCGCTTGCTGGAGCGCATCACGGAAAGCGCCATCGAGCTTTCCGGTGCAGAGCGGGGCCTGGTACTGCTCACCGATGCTTCGGGCAAGCTCGAGCCGCGAACGGTGCGCGCGTACGAAACGGTGGAGGAGCAATCGCACGTCTCTTTCAGCCGTTCGATCGCCGAGGCGGTTCTCATCGATGGCGAGCCCATCATCACCGTGGACGCATCTGGAGACAGGCGCCTGAGCGAGTACCTCTCGGTACACAGGCTGATGCTTCGCTCGGTGGCGTGTCTTCCCATCCGGGGGCGAGCCGGAACCGTCGGGGTGCTCTATCTCGAGCACCGGAGACGGCGGGGCCGTTTCGCCGACGACGATATCGACCTGATGTTCGCCTTTGCCGACCAGGCCGCTATCGCCCTGGAAAACGCCCGTCTAATGACGGAGAACGAACGCCGCCGCGAGGAGCTCGAGCGCGTCAACCAGCAGCTGGCCGAGGCCCGACAGAACATGGAGGAGCTGTTGGCTACGCGTACCGATGAGCTGGCGGAGGCCCGGCGGGAGCTAGATCGCGTCCGCAGGGATGCCGTTGACGAGCCCTTGCGCCACAACATGGTGGGGCGTAGCACCCCGATGCTACGGGTGTTCGACACCGTCGACCGGGTGAGGAATCTGTCGGTCCCCGTAGTGATCGAGGGGGAGAGCGGGACCGGCAAAGAGCTGGTAGCCAGGGCCATCCACTACGGCGGTACGCGGGCCGGGGGGCCTTTCGTCGTCCTGAGCTGTGCTTCCATTCCCGAGTCGCTGCTGGAAAGCGAGCTGTTCGGATACGTTCGCGGAGCGTTCACCGGCGCGGATCGGGACCGGATGGGCGTGATCATGCGTGCCAACCAGGGGACGCTGTTTCTCGACGAGGTAGGGGAGATGTCGCTCAGGATGCAGGTGGACCTCCTGCGCGTCCTGCAAGAGGGAACGGTGCTCCCCCTCGGGAGCGAGTGCGAACAGAGGGTAGACGTGCGATGCATAGCCGCTTCCAGCCGACCGCTCGCCAAGTTGGTACGAAGCGGTCACTTTCGACAGGACCTTTTCTACAGGCTGAACGTGGTGGAAATCCGCGTTCCCCCGCTCCGGGAACGTCGAGACGACATCGCGCTGCTTTGCGATCACTTCCTGCGCAAGTTCGCCGCACGCGACGGCAAACCTCCCAAGCGGATATCGGCCGATGCATTGAGTAAACTTCGTCGACACCCCTTCAGCGGAAACGTACGCCAACTGGAGCACGTAATCCTCAACGCCTGGGTGATGGTGGAGGGCAGCACCATCGGGGCGCAAGACTTAGCGTTGGACGATGACGCTTCGCTCCGCGCGGCGGTAGGAGACCTGGATGGAATCGCCAAGGAATTGGCAACGAAAGCATCCGAGAGCGCGCTTCTCGCCTCGGACGTATCCTACGAGGACGCGCAGGACCGTTTCATGCAAGAGGAAAAGCAACAAATCCTGGAGGCGCTGGCGCGTAACGGGTGGAACAAGGTGAAGGCGGCGCGTTCGTTGGGTATGGCGCGCCGCACGTTCTACCGGCGATTGCGGCGATACTCGATCGGTTAAGCGACAGAGAACGTACCGGGCGTTTTCTTGCTTTCGTATTTCGGGGATGTGACCATATGCGAAGACTGTTCTCGTTCATTGAAAAACGAAAGGTTGTGCGGCGATTTCCGAGCCGGATATTGCACGATCGCAATTGTAAAGCAATTATTAAGTTATAATATACTGAAATTATGCGTTAATTAGGTGTTATTTATGCTGTATTTTACCTATAGTTATCTTTTCTTTGCTTGACCTTTCCGTGCTTGGCGACTAATTTTCTATAATCGGAGCCGACAGCGCGGGCTGGCTGGCAACCGGTATGTACGAAATAGAGCTGAGCTGACGGCTATGACTACCGTATCGCAAGAAACCTCGGAGAAACCGAGCTCGGTTCCCGAAACCACGGCACCGCCTCGGGAAAATACGGAAGCTGTAACGGCGGAACAAGAGACTGCCGGATCCAAGGTCCCTGGTGAAGCTAGGACGAAGGTTCAGAAAGGGCAGCCGAGGAAGCCGAATCGGGTTCGTCAGAGTCGTATCGAAAGCATGCTGTCCAAAGCGGAGCTCGCTCGTCGTGCGAACCTTTCGGTGTTGACGGTCGATCGCATCGAGAAAGGATTCGGGTGTCGAATGAACACGAAACGCAAGATTCTCGAGGCGCTCGGCCTAAGCCTCGCGGACCGCGTGCGCGTGTTTGGCGAGGAGGAGTGATACTCGCCTATGGCGGAAGGAAAAAACCTGGTCGGAGTCGATATCGGAGCCAGCTCGATAAAAGTTTGCGAGATTAGGGAGAAGCGCAAGGGATCTCGTGAGCTGGAGCGTTTCGGTTTCCATCCACTGCCTTCGCAGACCATCGTCGATGGTCACATCATGAACGCGGGGGCCATCGTGGACGGTCTCGATCGACTTTTTCGCAAGTCGCGGAAGCGCGACGTGGCGCTTCGCATCAGCGGTCATAGCGTGATCATCAAGAAGATCGCCATGCCGATGATGACCACCGCCGAGCTGGCGGAGCAGATCAACTGGGAAGCGGAGCAACACATCCCCTTCGATCTGGCAGACGTTCAGATCGACTATCAGATCCTGGCCAAGCACGAAGAACAGGGACAGATGGACGTCCTGCTGGTGGCGGCGAAGAAAGAGGAGATCGGGGATCTGATCAATCTCGCCATCGAGGCCAAGCTCAGGCCCAGGGTCGTCGATCTGGATACGTTCGCCGTTCAGAACTGTTACGAGATGGCGTATGAGGCGCCTCCTCACGATCAGACCATCGTCCTGATCCACGTGGGGGCGTCACTGACCACGCTGAACGTCCTGGCGGGAGGGACGACCGCGTTTACGCGCGACGTGCTCAGCGCCGGTAACGCCATCACCGAGGAGATCCAACGCCGGCTCGGAATAGGCCAGGATGAGGCCGAGGCTTACAAGTGCGGAAGCGCCCAGGGAGCCGTGCCCAAGGAGGTCCCGCAGATCATCGAGGACAGCGTGGACATCCTGGCCGGGGAGATTCAGCGGTCGCTGGACTTCTACCTGGCGACCAGCGGGGACAGAGATATCCACAAGATATACATGTCCGGCGGTACCGCGAACGTGCAAGCCCTCCATGAAGCGATTTCTCGTCGGTACCAGGTAGAAGTCGTTCCACTCGATCCGCTGCTGGTGGCCCCGCCGGACCCGAAGACGGTAGACCAGGTGGCGTTTCAAGGGCGGACCGCTCAGGCGGTCGTGGCGTACGGGTTGGCGCTGAGGAAGGATCGGGAGAAGCATCAATGATTCGTATCAATCTACTTCCGGAGGCCAAAAAGAAGGAAGTCGGAGCCAAGGGAAGCTCCCAGATATGGTTGATCGTCTACCTCGTCGCGGCCGCGGCATGGGGTGTGCTGCTGTTGGTGTTCTACTGGTATTTCGGCGGCATTCTGGAGGAGAAGTTGGCGTCGAATAAAGAGCTGAAGAATGAAATTGCACGCGCCGAGCAACAGAACGCCAATTTAGACGATATCCAAAAGCAGCTCGATCGAAGTAAGAGGCTCGAAGAGGTCGTCAACGAATTGCACAAGGCACGTTCGGGCCCCACGCGCATGTTGCACGAGCTCTCGAAGTTGCTCAGTAAGGATGGCGGTCCCACCATCAATCAGCAGAAACTAGAAGCGATCCGACGCGACCATCCTTTGGCGGGTTACAACCCGGCATGGGATTTTAGGCGTCTGTGGATTTCGAACTTCGCCGAAAAGAACCGCAATTGCGATATAAAGGGCACGGGCAAGACCCACGAAGACGTAGCGGAATTCCTTCGTCGCTTGATGCTTTCCGACGTTTTTACCGATGTATACCTGCAAGGGACCTCTGCCGGTGGCGGTACAATCACCTTCACCATAAAGAGCACAGTGAGGTATTAGAATGCCTGCGCTTGAAATCAAAGGGTTGCAGGGAGGATTCGCCTCCGCTCCGTTCGGAGTAAAAATCTTTTTCTTGGCAGCGCTACTCGTCATCATGAGCTCGGGCTACTACGCCACGATACACCTTTCCTTGGTCGACGAGATCGAAACCGCCCGGGTGAATCACATGAGACTTCAGAGGAGCCTTCAACAGGCGCAAGAGCGACAGAAGAAGTTCCTTGAGATGCGAGAGGAGCTCGCGAGCCGGGAGGTTCTGGATCGTCAGAACTACCGGATTCTTCCCGTGGATGCAGAGATCCCGGCGTTTCTCGGCGACATCAATAGACTCGCCGAGCTGAGCGGAATCGAGATCAAGTCCGTCAAGCCCGTACAAGAAGAAGCCGCGGAGTTCTATTTTCGCGTGCCGATTTCCATGGGGTTTTCCGGTACCTACCATCAGCTGGCAAAATTCTTTTATAATATCAGCCGCTTGGAGCGAGCGGTTAGCATAGAAAACGTATCGTTGCGCCCCGAATCGAGGGATAAAGGTGGAAACGAAACCGTTATATTGACCGCCAGTGCTCTAGCTACGACGTTTCGAAGAAAGGATAAATAGGGAAGGGCCGTGTTTACACCGCGATATCAGAAGGGTCTTTTCTTCGTACGGTTGTCAATCGCGTTTTCGATCCTCCTTTTCTGCGGGTCCTGCGGCGACGATTCGATCGCCTCTTCTCGAGGTTTCGGCGCCGGACCGGGTGGGGGAGGACGCCGCCCCCACGCGAAGAAGGCGGGCGCCGATCAGGCCGAGGAGGAGAAAGAGCCGGAGATGGGAGTGATCGCTTTTACCGACGACGACTTTCTCGAGTCCGAGAAGAACCGCGATCCGTTCCGCTCCTATTTTGACCTTTTCCAGGCCGAAGAACCCGCCGAGATACAGCGTAAGGTGGTTATGCCTAGAACCAACGTCGAATCGATGAAGCTTATCGCTATCATAACCGGGGTTCCGCAACCGAAGGCAATGCTTTACGGCGGAGATCGGGTAGGTCACGTTGTCGAACGCGGGGTGTACCTGGGGGCGCCCGAAATCGTTCAAGCATCCGAAAACGTCGCAATGACACTAAACTGGCGCGTCCACCGGATACGGGATAACGAGGTCGTGCTTATTCGCGAGGATCCTACCGACCCGACGCGTCCGGCGCTGACAAAGGTTATCCCTCTTCGAGAGAAGGACGAGATCGAGTTGCAGTCCATCTAGACCTAAAACAAGCGAACGCATCTACTGCGAGCGGTCCAAAACGCGGCTGGCTGCTACCCGGACGTCGGCTAGCGTCGTGTTGTCATTTCGAAGCGAAGCGAGAAATCTCCCCGAAACGGTAACCGTTTCGGGGACGATGGCCGGCACCCCCGGGCGGGGGCACGAGACTACTTTCCTGCGTGTTTTTTGCCTTAATCGGGTGCGGCATTCGATCATTATCAAAACAACTCTCTATTTCAGGAGTGCCTACATGCGGGTTCCCTGTCTTTTAACCATTGCCACGCTAGCCGTTGTATTTCTTATCTCGTTGGCAGCACAAGCCTCCGCGTCGGTCGTCGCTAACCTCAGCATCAACGGCGGGGAAAAGCGGGCGGAGATTCTCATCGAGGGGGCGTTCACCGCTCCCGACTACTCGGTGAGAGCCGCTAACGACGGGAGGACGGTGGTCATCGACGTCGCCGATTCCGTCCTTTCTTCCGAAGGGTTCAAGGTAAACGGTTCGTCGGACTTCGTCACGCATACTTCGGCGGGCGCTTCTGCTAAAGGCATTCGAGTCGAGGTGTCGCTCAGTCGCGAGGCGGTATATCGCGCGCGTTACGACGCAGGAAAAATCAAGGTCGAAATCAGCGCCGCCCGGCAGGATGATGAGAAAAGGCGCAAGGCCGAGTCGTCGGCAGCCAAGTCGCCGCTTACGGTTCAACGGGTGAATATCGAACGCCGCTCCGGGCGCGAAAGGGTGGTGGTGGAAACGAGTGGCTTGGCTCGTTTTCGCGTCGTGCCCGGTAACAAGGGCCCCGCCCACTTGATCGTCTACGGCGCGCGGATGGCGTCCGGGCTTGGCCCCAAGGTCGAGGGGGATGAGCGCTCGAACATACGCTCTGTCGCCGTGCGCCAGAAAGCGGACCGCGTGCTCATCGAGGCCGAGAGAGCCCCTGGGGCGAGCGCTACGGCTATACGGGAGGGCAATCGCATAGTATGGCTTTTTGCCGATCCACTCGATAAGGACGCGAAGCTGTCTGCTGCTCTAACCGTCGCGCAAGACGAAGCGGTTGAGATCGACGGTCAACAGGTCGCGGCATTCCTGAGCGATCTGCCGCTGCAGTTCGGATTTGACGACGATAAGCGGAGGTATACCGGACGGCGCATCGATCTCGATCTTATGGATGCGGATATCCACAATATCCTACGGCTCATGTCCGAGGTCGGTAACGTCAATATCGTGACCGCCGACAACGTGAGAGGAAGTGTTACCATTCGTATGCGAAACGTCGCCTGGGACAGAGCCCTGGACGTCATTCTGCGCGCCAAGGGGCTAGGAAAGGTTCGCAAGGGCAATCTTATCAGGGTAGCGCCCCTGGAAGTTCTGGAAAAAGAGCGCGATATGGCCATCGAGCGTCAGAAGCAACAGATCGAGTTGGCGCCGTTGGAGACGCGCCTGATCCCCGTCAGCTACGCCAGTGCGCAGGAAATGTCCAAGCAGGCCGGCGGCCTGCTCTCCGAACGCGGTAAGATATCGGTCGACGGACGCACAAACATGATGATCGTTCGGGATGTTTCGGGAAACCTCGACGACGTCGAAGAACTCGTCCGCAGCTTGGACAGCCAGACGCCTCAGGTTCTGATAGAGGCGCGGATCATCGAGGCGACGAGCCAGTTTGCTCGCGACCTCGGAATCCAGTGGGGCGGAAGCGTGGTGATGAGCTCGGCTACTGGCAATCCGACCGGATTGGTCTTTCCCCACGACGTCGCTTTCGGAGGCGGTGCTGACGACCCCGGTTCTCCCACCGGAGGTATGACGCCGTTTTCGGCAAGCCTGCCCAATCCGAACTTCGCCGTGAACATGCCTGCTCCAGCCGGCCTGGGAGAGGGCGGTGCGATCGGGCTAACCATGGGAAGCGTTTCGGGGCACGTCAACCTCAACCTCCGTCTTAGCGCAGCCGAGTCCAGTGGATACGTCCGGATCATCAGCGCTCCTAGAGTGTTGACCCTGGACAATAAAGGGGCGAACATCTCCCAAGGTACGAGCATTCCCTATTCTCAGGTCAGCGCTATGGGAGTGAATACCGCCTTTCAGAGCGCCGTGCTCAAACTTTCGGTTACACCGCACGTGACCAACGATGGCGCGATTTCGATGGACGTAAATATCTCCCGAAACGAGCCTGATTTTACCCAGACCAGCGCCCGCGGCGACCCGACGATTCTCACGCGTCAGGCTAAAACGACGCTTCTCGTACAGGACAACCATACCGCCGTCATCGGAGGTATCTACACTCGCAACTCCGGTAGCGGCGTGAGGAAGGTACCTTTTTTCGGCGACATCCCCATCATCGGCCTCATTTTCAAGCAACGAAGCTGGAGCGACAACCGCAACGAGCTGCTCATTTTTATCACGCCGCGCATCGTCAACCGAGCCGAATCTCTCCGCCGCTAGAAATCGGCCGGGCGGAACCATGAGGATCTTTCTCTCCGGCCCGGCAGCCAGCGGCAAAACCTCGGTGGCCCGACGGCTAGGGCGAAAGACCGATCTTCCCGTATTCGAGCTAAGCGAAAAGGTAGGGAAATCGGCTTTCAGAGCCGCGGACCGTTCTCCTGACCACGAACAGCTTCTAAGGTTGATAGAGAAACACGCCAAGGGCGTCTTCGATCTAAGTAGCGAGACCGTTGCCTACGTCGAAACTCGGCGTCTGATACTGGATTCAGGAATATTGGTAACTCTATCGGGGTCGGTCGACGAACTGCTCGAACGGGCGAAGGCTCGCCTTCCGCCTCTAGAGGGGGGCGGCGAGTCCCTAGGCGGGATTTCTGGAGACAACATTCTCAGGCACGCATCAAGCTACGAGGAGTGCCACGCGGAAGTCGACACCACCAGAGCATCTCTCGACTCGGTCGCCGAGGAGGTTCTGGAGGTCGCGAGGCTGGAGCCGGTCCTTATACCGCTGGCAGAGCGGAGCTGCCGTATCGAGATCGGTAGCGGGGTGCGCAGCAGGATGCACAAGCACCTTCGGTACTATCTCAAGGGGCGAAGCCCCGTGGTGATCGTGACTGATACAACGGTCGAGAAGAATTGGGGCGGCGAGGTCCGTCAGATCGTAGCGAACGACGGTCACGACGTCATCTTTATATCTATTCCCGAAGGCGAGGCCGCCAAGCAGTTAAGAACGGTGGAGAAGATTTGGGACGACGCTCTGAGCGGTGGCGTGGATCGTAGCTCGATGCTCATTGCGGTAGGAGGGGGAGTGGTGGGCGATCTGGCCGGTTTCGCCGCGGCCACGCTCCTTAGAGGTATCGCGTTTGCCCAGGTACCGACCACCTTGCTGGCAATGGTTGACAGCTCTATCGGCGGCAAGACCGGGTTCGATACCCGACAGGGAAAAAACCTTATCGGAGCCTTCCATCAGCCTAGGTTTGTCCTCTCGGACGTTGATGTATTGGCGACTTTGCCCGTCGAGGAAAGAAGGGCGGGGCTGGCCGAGGTGGTGAAGTCCGCGTGGCTCGAGGGCGAAACCGCTGCGAATAGACTCGAGCGTGACGCAGCGGCGCTGGTCGAGGGGCGTGACGAAGAAACCGTGGCGGCGATCCGTATGGCCGCCGGGTTGAAGGCCAGGCTGGTAACCCGCGATGAACGGGAAGGGGGGGCGCGAATGCTTCTCAACCTCGGACACACCATCGGCCACGCCATCGAGGCTTCGATGGGTTATCGAGGCGTACGCCACGGAGAGGCGGTAGCTCTGGGGATGGTGGCAGCGTTTCGGCTGGCCGTAGCTCTGGGGCTTAGCTCGCCAGAGCAGGCCGAAAGAATGATATGTCTTTTACGCACCCTCGGGCTTCCCGTGGACCTCGATGATAACCTCTCCGACCGAGTGTTCTCTTTCGTGGGGTCGGATAAGAAACGGCGTTCCGACAGGGTCAATTTCGTGGTCCCTTCCGCTCCGGGAAGGGTGGATATCGTTCCCCTGTCCCTTTCCGATCTCCCTGCATTGTTGGCGAAAAGGCCCTGAATCCACTGCGACCTCTTCGGTCCGGTCGCTGCCGATTCGCCGCCAGGAAATCCGTACCGACGGACGCTAAAAGGTCCCGAGAGAACAGGAGTAACCGTTCAGGGGGGGGTACAATCCTCACCGGCCCTGCGGGCGCGCTCGGTTTTTCGGGCGCCTTGGCCGCCGCGCTGCCCAAGGCCTGAACGCTTACGAACAGGAGGCCGGCCGGAAAATTGGTTCTTTCCCCTTTCTTCCGTTAAACTAAAATAAATTGCGTTTTTCGAGAGGGCGATCCATGCGCGGAAAAACCATATTGGTTTCTTTGGGGCTAGCGTTTCTGCTCACTGCCTGCACCGACGACAGCCCGGGTCTCATCATCAGCCACGTGATTTATTGGGACAATAACTGCACATGGAGAGAATCGTCCGATACCAAGATCGCCACCGGCGTGTACGACGTCTTCTGCGCCGAGAGCTATTTCGTGGCGCTTCTGGTCCAGAGCTTCACCAGGTCGTTGGCCGATCCAATCCGGTCGCGTGCGGAACCCAGTATCGTTCAATTCGACAGCGCCGAGGTCCATCTCAAGAACCTTGAAGGCGAACAGATCGTCGCGCCCTTCAGCACGCCGGTAGAGGGCACGGTTCTGCCGGGGACAGCCTCCAACGCTGGCAAGGGGCTCGTTTTGGTGGAGGCGATACCCTCCTTCTACGCTTCTAGGTTGAACGACGAGAATTTCATCGACCGGAAGGTCATCGCCTCGTTTCGGCTCTACGGAAAAACCACGGGAGGCACGGACGTAGAGGTGAGCGAATACACCTTCCCCATCCAAATCTGCAGAGGATGTCAGACCTTCTGGAGGACATGCCCCAACATGACCCAGGACGAGACCACCGACTACGATTCGCTTTCCGGATGCCAAGGCGGCCACGGATATGACGGAAGTGTTTGCGTTTGCGACCGGGGCGCGTCCGGGGCACAGTGCAAACCCTGTATCCAACTCCTCCCGTAGCGCTGTCGTATGCCGGGCTCAAGCTAGCGCACGTATCGCTAAGTAGCCCGACGAAAAGGCGAAGCGGACGACCTCGGCGAATTCGAGGGAGGCCCGACAAGCCGCCTGAAACCCCGCCTCTGTTTCCACCTCTATCCCCTTCAGACTGCTATCGAGGACGGAGAGGGAGAGCAAGGCCGCGCGGACGCTCCCAGAGCAGAGTAGCCCGGACCTCGCCGCGGCGGCGCGTACGTTCTCAGATAATATCGTAGCGTCCGCCGAGATCGAGCCCTCCTCTAGCAAAGTGCGAACCTCGCGCTGCGCCACCGCCGGCATGGCTTGCCAGAGATCGGAGGCCACTTGCTTGGACACCTGGGACACCTCGCCATAGCTAGAAACCGGGGCGAACGCCGCCCAGACCGCGTCGAGCAGAAGCTGCATCTCGTTTACGGGTAGCGTAGCGGACAAGACGTTCTGCGGACGGGCGAGCCAGAGGCAACGCCCGAATACGAAGCTCATGTCCAGGGCTTGCTCACCCTGCATTCGCAAAGAGGCTATCAACGCCGGCGGATTGGTCGCCGCTACCAAAGGCATCAGCTCGCCTTCGTCTTTTAGAAAAAGCGGTACGTCTGCTTGCAGCAACGCCGATGCCCTGGCGTACGCAGAGGCCAGAGGGTCGGTCGCTCCGACCGGCAACCGGTCTCCATTATCGATTCCGTGGCGCTGAAGAGTGCGGGTGAAGCGAGGGATTGTCCGAACGGCCTCCCAGACGAGCTCGAGTAGCCTGTGCCGTTTCTGCTCGCCCGGCGGCTCGATGGTCGCCTGGATCTCGGAAGCCGGGCAAATGCCGGGAAGGAATACCGGGCGCTCCGTCGTTTCTACCGAAGCGTCGAAGACCGACAACACCTCGCTGGCCGAACCGGCTTCCACCCGGGCACCCGAAAGAGATAGTGAACCGTACAGGTTCCGGACCGCTTCGGTGTTCGAGGGCTGCTCGCGCACTAGCGTTCGGTATCGATGCGCAGCCTCTGCCTGGTTCTGCGCGTCTCCGTCCGGCGCTGCATCGTTTCCGGCCGTCGCCTCGAACGGCGCCGACTCGGAAAACCCGGGGGGAGAGCTTGCCGGTACCGCTGAAGAGGCAGAAGTGCCCGCTTCGGATTGGGATTCTACAGAATCGGCGAAGTCCCTCCATTCGTCGGTATCGTTCTGTAATCCTCCTCCCGCTTGCTCGCGCTCCTTCGTCGCCCCGGAAGTAACCGAGTCGACTCCGTTGTCCAGGCCTATTCCGTTGCCGGCAAGAACGGAATCGTTCTGTTCTGCACGGTCGGACAGCCCGGCGAGCAGTGAATCGGCCACTGCGTCGTCTACGCCTTTCAGGCGAGCTGCTGCCTCTCGCAGGCTTTCCGCTATCGGATCGGAAGCAGCGGCTTCCCATGCTTCGGCCAAAAGCTCGGCAGCTTTATAAGCACCATGAGCACCGTCAGCGCGGTCGAGGTGGAGCCTGGCCGCCGAATGCAGCAACGCCGCCCTTTTTATGGGGGATCCGGTCGAGCGCGCCAGCGCTTCGTAGGCCTCTATTAGAACCAAAGGGGGGTCGATCCGGGCGCTTAACCGCTCGATGGCGTTGAAGAGAACGCCTCGGCTGGGGGCTAACCGAAACGCCTTTCCGTAGTAGGCGAGCGCCAAATCATCTCGTTCAATACCCTCTAGCCAGCGAGCCGCGCGGTAGTACAGGGAACGCCGACCGTGATTGCCCATCGCGCGCTCGGCGAGGCGTTCATAGGTTTCGATCGCCGTGTCTATATCCCGCGTCTCGGCGGCATAGCGTTCCATCGACTGCACAAGCCCCGCGTGATGGGGAAAAAGGTCCAAGCCATGGAGGCAGATTTGCAGGGCTCCCGAGGGGTCGGACATTTCCGATTCCACGGTTGCCGCCGCCCAGCGGAATATCGAGGCACCGATCTCGGCGGGCGCTTCACGCGCCAGCGCGAGTATCTTCTCGAAGGCCCACCGTCTGTCGCCGAGAGAAAAGAACGCTCCGAGCGCTTCCAGCGTCCACCGTTCATCGAAAGGAAAATCGATCACGATCGCTCGAATACACTCCTCGGCGTGTAACAGATCGGAGGCCGCGTATGCATATGCCGCCGCCAGGTCGAGCATCTTCTGTCTTTTCTGGTTCGGCTCGCTCGAGGCGCTCGTCGCGAGCGATAGTACCGAGAGCAGTCTCTCGATCTTACCGTTCTCGGCGTACAGCACCGCGAGCCGGTCCAGGATATCGATGTCTTCGGGATCGAGCGCGATCAGGCGCAACAGCGCGTTTAGCTCGCCTGCCCTGTCATTCCGAGCTAGATGGAGCTTCCTGAGGTCGTGCAGCGTTTCTCGCCTTCCAGAGCTGTCTAGAAAGGGAAGGGTCCGTTCTAGTGCGAGGATGGTATGGGCGTGATCGCCTACCGCCCTCGCCTCGCGAAGCAGCAGAGTTGCGAAGCAGCCTTTTCCGAGAGCGTCTAGGGCCCTGGCCGCTAGCTCGAAGGCCCGGTCGTGAGTACCTAGTTCCGAGAGCTTCTCCAGCGCCTTTTCGATCTCCTCGCCCGCCGTGCCGTCGAGGAGCTCCGGGTCGAGAAGGCGTCCAGCAGCTTCAGCGATCGCAACTGGATCTCGTCCTTGCTCCGTTTTCAATCGGAGGATCTCCCTGACGGGCTCACCGTCCAGGGGGCTAACCAGATTCCAGGATTCCAGCGCCCGAAGGTAGGCATCCTCGTCCCGCGCCGCCCTGGCCGCCTTTGCCTCCAGCTCCAACAGAGGCGACGAATCGCCCAGAGCCGATCGAACCACCCCGAGGATCACGACCGATCGATCCGGGGGCAAGCGATGGGCGTGCCGCAGAAGCAATAACGAGGCTTCGGCCGAGGTCGGATCAGCGACCAACGCCGCGTCTGCCGCGGCAACCGCCTCGTCGAACCGCGTGGAGGCTTCCAGTACCCGCGCCAACCGGACCAGAGCGAGACCGCGCCCTACGGCTGTCCGCGAGAGATCCACCTTCTGCTTACGCGCGTCGCAGAGCAGGGAGAGGTCTCCGAGCTCGGCGGCTAAACGCTCCAGGCGCGCCAGTACCTCTGGATTTCCGGGAGCGATTGAGAGCGAAGCGATACAGGTGTCGGCGGCGCCACGCGGGTCGCCGAGCTCGGCCCGGATCGATGCCAGTATCGTCAGCAGTCGCTTCTTCGCCTGGCGGTCGGGGGTCGCAGCGATACGCGCTTGTAGCAGGGAGGGGAGCTCCCCGCGTCGCCGCGCAACGGTCATCAGGCAGAGCAGAGTGGAAAACACCGAGGGGTCGTCAGGTTTCGCCGAGGCGATCTCGCGGTATACCTCTATGGCCCGGGGGCGATCGGAGGGAAGGTCCAGCAACAGCGGTGCCAGGCGGACGAGAACACCGATACGTTCGCCCGGTCCGGCCTCTTGTAGTTCGCCTTCGATGCTCTCCGTTAGAGCTTGCCGCATTCGGGACTTGCCCGCCAACCGTTCGATGTTTTTCCTCGAGGCGACGTGTTCCGGATCGATTTCAACAATCCGCTGCCAGGTTGCCAGCGCGTACAGTATTGCCCCTAGCTTTTCCTCGGCCACCATCGCACTCCGCGCCAGCAAATCCAACGAAGCGGGCGGATCCGAGGCGGCAACGGCCTCAGAGGCCTTTTGCAGGCAGTCGACGAGGATGACCTGGTCGTTGAACGAGACGGAGTGTCTCTCCAGCAGTTCGAGTGCCTCGGAAAACGGGGGCGCGTGCTCGACCGCCTCGGCCAACAGCAGCAACGCACGCTCGTGGGCGTCCCGGATACCTAGCGCCGCTTCGCCGGCGCGCCGGTACCAGAGCGCTGTCTGCTCCAGCGTACGCCGACGCGCGACCTGTTCGGATAATACAGCGACTTCTTCCGGCGTACCGCTCGCCTTGAGGTTTTCGTACAGAGGATCGTGAAGAAGCTCGACCTGGGGGTCCTCGTCAAATGCCTCGAGAAGTAGGTCGGCGGCCAGATCGGGTCTCGCGTATTCCTCCGCCAGCAGGGCGGCTCGCAACCTGAGATCACGTCTTCTATCCCCGGAAGCCTCCCGCCCGGCCACGTCTCCCAGCAGCGCGACCGCTGCGACGCCGCGTCCGGTGCTCTGCAGAGCACGGAAATACTCGAGAACGAGATCCGTGTCGTCCGGACGCAGCGCATATGCCCGCGCGCGTAGCGACCGCGTCCTTTCCGGTTCTGTTGCTTCCAGCGCTCTCGCCGCGGCGCGCAGGTGAGCGACCGCTCCCTCGGAATCGCCCCTTTCGGCGAGTATCCCCGCGACTTGCTCGTGCGGGGCGACGTCGCTTTCGTCCTCGGCGGCGGCCTCGCATAGCGCGTCCAGACAGGCGTCCAGATCCCCGGCACACCGGGCAAAGGCGGCGACGCGCCGCAAGGCGCGAGCTCGTTGGCTACCGGCGGATGCGGTAACGGCGGACACGCGAGCATAGGCCAGAGCGGAATCGGCGTCGCCGATCGCCATACAGAGCCTTGACGCCTGTCGCGGCGCCTCCTCGAGGTAGGGGTCGGCGGCCGTGGCGTCTCCGTAGGCGCGTGCCGCTTCTTCGATCGCGCCCACCGAGCTCTCCCAGGCTCGCCCCAGGTCGCAGAGCGCTTTTGCGCGGTCGTTTGCCGGAGCCGCTTCGCCATCTAAAAAAGCGACCCGTTCTTCAGCCGTGAAGACTGGATCGTCGAAAGGTGAAGCTTGGAGAGAATAGCGCCTGAGCTCGGTGGTCGGGATGCTGGGCACGCCTTCGACGCGACCGGCGCCGCCGCCATCCAAGGGACGGCCGGCGGGTTGTTCCGCCGCGTCGGTAGCGGACAGGTCGGGAAAGCAGGGAATGCTCGGCGGGGGTAGGGTCGATTTCCGAGCAGGGAAAGAAGGCATGGTGAGCCGCGCAGCGTCCGAGGCGGTCGGGGCGCTCCCCGGGGCGGCGAGAAAGATCAGTCCCGCCCGTTCCAGGGCCGCGATCGAGGTCGCGGCCGCCGGAGCGCGTACCAATATCGAGGAGACGGTGGGACGCTCCGGAAGGGAACCCAAGGCAGCCCATTTTCTGCCGGTCTCGGTGGATGCTCTCTGCAGCCACTCGAGCCTATGGTTGAGCCGCACGCCCACCGCTTCGGCATCCTCCTCGGTTGCACAACGCGCCAGAGCATCAAGCAGTAACGGCACCAGTCGGACGCCGGGCAGGCCGACCGGAAGTGGATCTCCAGGTTCAAGCCGAAGGGGGTGTTCCCCGGAACACCTCAGCTCGCGAAACGAGCGAACGAAACGGTCCAGCCATAGCGAGCGGCGGGCCGAAAGAAGGTCGCGTTCCCTCAGCAGACCATCGCGCACCAGCACCTGGGCGATATGGATGCCTTGTTCGTCGGCCTCTACTTGAGCTCGAGAAAGGGCCCCCTCGTCGATCAGCGACGAGTCGAACAGGAACTGTTCCAGCGATTCGTCGCCGTCCGCAGGGTGGACCCCGACGACGTCTCCGCTGGAGATCACCACCCTCCGCCTGCCCAAATTTATATATCCGGTCGCCGCTCGCTCCGCGAGAGAGATGAGCGACTTCGCGATCGGGCTAGCTTCCAGAGCGATGGGTTGCATGCCTGCGATGGTGAGCGATCTACCTCGAATACGTCTTCGTCGTCCTACTTCGCTGAAGCTCCCTGACGGCCAGGTGATGTGTCGGTGCTCTAGGGTTATGGCCCGGTCGACCCGGGCGGGGAGGGCGGTTTCCCCTCTAATTTATGCTGCTCTGCTTTCTTTCGCATTTCAATTCGGTACTGCTCGATCTGGGCCCTGGCGATCGAGGCTAAACGCCCCCGAGGGCGACTTCGAACATAGGCCTCGTACGCGCGTAAAGCGTCCGTCTTTCGTCCTAGCCTGCGGTATGCGTCGCCCAGACCGATATAGGCCTCGGGATACCCCCGTTTCGCGGCCGGCTGGAAATAATAGATGGCCCTGGAGGCCCGGTTTTTCTCTATCTCGACGTACCCCATGCCCGTCAGCGCCCGCGGCTCGTTGGGCTTTTTATCCAGCACGCGCCGGAAGAGCTTCTCGGCTCGAACGATGGCGCCGCTCTCTAGTAGTCTCTCGCCGCGCCGGACCAGACGGCCCAGATCGGAAGGCGAGGCTTCATCCTCGCTTTCCTCTTCTCGGGCCGCACGATCGGGCTCGTCCCGGTCTGCCGCTTCCGCCTGCTCTTCTGCCTCCGGTTCGGCCCCCGCCGCCCCCTCGGAGCCGCTCGCGGCTTCGAGCGCGTTCTTCAGCGCCGTCGTCTCGGGGTGTGCCGGATCCCGCAAGAGAATCGCTTCCAGCCGCGCGAGGGCGTCGTCGCGCTGCTCGGCCGCGATCAGGCAGCGCGCCAGCAATACCAGGAGGCGAATCGATCCGGGAGCTTTCTTCACCGCTTCTCTCGCCGATTCGAGGCCGGCCTTCAGGTCACCGTCGGCCGCGTCGACGGCGATCATCGCCTCGACTCGCAGTAGCTCCGCGGAAGGAGACGGATCGTTCATTCGCGCCTTTTCCAGCAAGACGCGAGCTTCGTCCAGCTCTCCTTTCAAGCGCGAGGCATCCGAAGACGCGATCATCGCTTCCACGGATTCGGGACCGTAGCGCGCGGCTCGCTCGGCATACTGCACCGCGCGGTCGGTATAGCTCTTCACCTCGTAGCGATAAGCCGCGATCTCCGGGGTTACTCCGTCGTCCCCTGACGCTTCCGCGTCCATGATGCGAAACCTCAACGACTGCGCCCAGACGGCGTACGCCTGCGAAAGCAGGGCGAGCAGGCGGGGATCCCGTTCGCGAAACGCCAGCGCCTTGGTGAACTCGGTGATGGATTCCGAGAAGCGATCGACGCGGTGAGAATCGAGGGCTTTTCGCCCGCTTTCGATAAATTGGTCGGCTCGATCCACGACCGTGGGCTCGACGGATCTCTCCCCGGACGGATTCAGGGTCCAGAGCCACACCCCGACCCCGAGCGCCAGCAGCGCCAACACCGACCAGATGACCCATCCGATACGCGAACGCGGTATGCTGGCCGGCTCTTCCTCGTCGTCCAGCATCGGAATCGTCACCGCTGTTGTCATCGGCGGCGGTTCCACGGGGAGCGCGGAAGCGGACTGCGCGTCGGGCTTGTCCGCCCCGTGGCCTTCCGGATCTCGACGAGGCGCCGGGTCGCTCGCCTCCGACCCCACTGGCTTGACCTTGACGGTGGGCAACTGCTGGTCGCTATCCCGCTCCCCCGCTTCTTTCCCGACCCCCGTCTCCGCTTCGCTCCCCTTTTGTCCTCCGGGGTCCATCAAACGGGGCTCACTCGCCTCGGGAGGCTGCTGTTGACGCGCGCCGTCTCGAGCAGCCAGTTGCCGCACGAGCATCTCGGGATGCTCGCGCGTGCTTTCGGCTTCCGGCCTGCCCCCCCACATGTTGGGGGTGTCCCTTCTTCTGCGTTCCTTGACCTTATGTTCCGTCTCTCCGGGCGGGATCGGCGCGGGAGGATTGGCCCTACCCGACTGAGACTGAGGACGAGCAACAGCTACCCCGAACGGCAGCTCGACCTCGGTCTCCTGGGTCGGGGGGGGGACGGCACCGAGAACCAGGGTATCGCTCTGCTGGTTTTGCTGACGCCGCGAAGCGGAAAAGAACCCCCTGAGCTCGGCGATGTCGCCCAGGCGTTTCCACACCTGTCCGGTACGGGAGATCTCGTCTTCCGCGGTACAGACCCCCTGAGCGATGAGCCGGGTCAAATCTCCCAGCGAGACCAGCGGCTCGACGGTTCCGTTCGTCTTGCGGATCAGCCAGGGTTTCGATTCATCTACCGTCTCCGGAGACTGGCCGGGACGAAAGACCTTGAACAGATGTCCGCAGCTGGTGCATTTGACGGTGGTTCCTCGATCCGAAACGAGCGTTTCCTCGAACTCGTATTCGGCACCGCATCGGCTGCAGGATACGTCCATTTATGGCTAGACCGGGTAGCTCTGTCGTTCCGTCGCTTCGGAGCCGACTCCGGTTGTCCCCCTTTTCGGATCAACGGCCCCGTTTTGATTCCAGGAATCCAGAAGTGATAGCATCAAGGAAACGCATGGTCACCTCGCAAAGCGGCCGGTAGAAAAAAATCCGGTGGGTTTATGTAGGTGTGACAACCACCGAGTCCCGTGGCGATTCCTGTACGACGGTAGCACTGTACACGATCGCCACACGGTCGTTACGGATCCGGGACTATCGCCTTTCGCCCGATCCGGCGCTCGACTTGAAGGACGCGCCCACCATGGCTATGTTTCGTGGCGAACGGAGAGAAACGATGGCAATCCGGCAGGTATCCGAGGCGAATTTCGAACGCGAAGTGCTCGGTTCAGAGCTTCCCGTGCTGGTGGATCTGTACGCGGACTGGTGCGCCCCGTGTAAACAGATGGAGCCGATCCTGGAGGATCTGGCCAGGGAGCTCGAAGGCAAGCTCGAGGTCGTACGGGTCGACGTGGAGAGCAACCGCGCACTGGCGCAGGCCTTCCAGGTCCGGTCCGTCCCCATGCTGGTGCTGATCGCGGACGGACGTCCCGTGAACCAGATCGTGGGAGCGGTCGACAGAAAGGCGCTTCAGCAATTCGTTCAGCCCGTCCTGCCCTCCGATCCCGGCGAGATAGAGCCGAAGCAACTCGCCGAGCTGCTACAGGCGCGTCGCGCCCTGCCGGTCGATATCAGGGAGCCCGGCTCCTATGGACGCTTCCGGATCCCGGGAGCGAAGAACATCCCCGTGCCCGAGATCCAGAACCGGGTTGCCGAGCTGCGCGCCGGGGATGGAAAAATCCGCGTGCTGTACTCGCGCAGCACGGACCAGGCGCGGGAGTTGGCAAGCAAGCTCATCTCCCGCGGCATCCAGGTCGCCTACCTGAAGGGCGGGTTTCTCGGCTGGGAAGCGGACGGCCTCGAGGTCGAGCGGGGTTGAGGTGAGGCAGGGGCCGGACGCGATCGCGACCCGGACGAGAGCGCGTATCGAAACCGGATGGTCTTCCCGTGAGCGAGAAGAGAAAAGCCGTCTGGGGGTGGGTCGTTTATGACTGGGCCAACTCGGCCTTCGCGACCACGGTGATCGCGGGATTCTTCCCCATTTTCTTCGCCAGGTACTGGAACCACGGCGTCGATCCCAGCCTGGCGACCGCCCGGCTCGGGCTGGCCAATTCAGGCGCCGGGCTGCTGGTCGCCATGCTGGCCCCGGTGCTGGGTGCCATCGCCGACCACGCCTCCTGCCGCAAGAAGCTGCTGATCTTCTTTGCCTATCTCGGCGCGCTCATGACCGGAGCCCTGTTCCTGGTCGAGCAGGGACAATGGGCCTGGGCCGCTCTGATCTACGCGGCCGGCAACATCGGGTTCGCCCTGGCCAACGTCTTCTACGACGCTCTGCTTCCCGCCGTTGCCGATGAAAAGAAGATCGATTTCGTCTCGGGGCTCGGTTACGGATTGGGTTATCTCGGAGGCGGCGTCCTTTTCACGATCAATGTCGCCATGTTCCTCTGGCCTCTGCGCTTCGGCCTGGAGAACGGAGCCGAGGCGGTGCGTTTCTCGTTTCTCAGCGTTTCGGTCTGGTGGGCCGTGTTCACCCTCGCCACGCTGCTGTGGGTTCCGGACGACGATGCGGACGATGAACGTCCGGGATTCGCCGTATCCGTCGCGGCCGGGATGCGGCAGCTTCGCGATACCTTCAACCGGATACGGAGCCTGAGGCCGGTATTCCTGTTCCTACTGGCCTACTGGTTCTACATCGATGGCGTGGACACGGTCATTCGCATGGCGGTCAACTACGGCCTCTCGATCGGCTTCAAGGACAACGATCTGATCGCCGCCCTGTTAATCGTGCAGTACGTGGGATTCCCGGCCGCTCTAGGCTTCGGATACCTGGCCCAGCGCTGGCATCCTCGCGGTGTCATATTCGTCACCATCGGAGCCTATATCTTCATCACGGCATACGGTGCGTTCATGACCGGCAAGGAGGAGTTCTACGCGCTGGCCGTCATGATCGCCCTGGTGCAGGGAGGCATCCAGGCGAGCAGCCGTTCCTATTTTGCCCGTCTGATTCCCAGGGAACAGTCCGCCGAGTTCTTCGGCTTCTACAACATGATCGGCAAGTTCTCCGTCATCATCGGTCCTGCGCTGATGGGAGGCGTCGCCCTGCTCGCGAGCTCCGTCTTGCGACAGGGAACAGCCTCGCCCGCAGAGGCGGAGGAGGTCTCGCGGCTAGCGGCGCGGATCAGCATCGCCTCCGTAGTCATCCTGTTCGTCATCGGAGCGGCGCTGTTACGCCTGGTGAAAGAAGAGGGCCGGCAGTAGAGGGCTTAGGCCTCCTAAGGAGGCACCGCAAAATAAACGATCCGGTTGCGGCCGCGTGGGCGG